>CALSPC010000005.1 GCA_943788135.1 uncultured Paracoccaceae bacterium
CAATAAAGCAATGCCTGTAAATAGCCAAGCGGATTTCCAAAATGTATTTAAATAATGCATATTTATACAAAACTTAAATCTACATAATTACTTTTTAATAGCAAACGAATTAGCCGAATTATACTGAATTATAGAGGTTTATAATGGAGTATTGTGATATTTTGTGTATTTTTGTTAGATAACCTACTTGAATTATATTGCAAAATAACCATTCAATTTCTATTGGATTAGTTTTTGTGATTTTTCAGGCTCTAACTTTTTACCTAATGATGTCAAAAATCAGTACTATTCTCGTCGATGATGAAGTTAAAAACAATGAACTACTAAACATATATTTAGATAAATATTGCCCAAACATTGAAATCATTGGGATTGCAACTTCTGTAGAAGATGCTATTAATAAAATAAACGATCTACGACCAAAGCTTATTTTTTTAGATATTGTAATGCACGATGGTACGGGCTTTGATGTTCTTGAAGGGGTCCAACATAACGATTTTTCAGTTGTTTTTATTACTGCATTTCAAGAGTACGCGGTAACGGCATTTAAGTTTAATGCTATTGATTTCCTTCTAAAACCAATTGACCCAAAAGACCTCATCACAACAGTGAACACTATTGAAGAAAATATCAAAAAAAAATTATATACAACGACACCCCAGCTGGAATCGGTAAAAACTTCTATTGCGACCAAAACCTCTGATTATAATTTTATCGCGATTCCTTCAACCAAAAAAATTGATTTTATTAAGATAGATGACATTTTATATTTCGAATCAGACGGAAGATACACCATTATTCATCTTATGGATCAAACAACCTTTTTTGTCTCTAAAAATATTGGAGAATATGATAAAATTTTAGCGCCAAATTATTTTTTCAGAATCCATAAAAAGTACTTAATCAATTTAAAATACATTATTAACATTAATAATTCTGATGGTAGTAATTGTGAGCTTGTCGGAAATCTTACATTGCCTGTTGCAAAACGTAGAAAGGAAGATTTAGTGTCTTTTTTGAATATTAAATAATTTTTTTCGACCTAAAGCCATATATTAATAGTTCTCAAAAATTTTATTGCGCTATCCTATATCCTTATTAGCTCAAATTTTAAATTTTTATTACCTTGTGCCTTTGTGTTATATATGAGAACTATTAAGTATATTTTAGTTTTGCTAACTTCTTTGGCTGTCTATGCTCAGGAGCATCCTCCTGTAATGGCATATAGTCCAGACTCTTATAGTGCCCAGAACCAAAACTGGAGTATTTCGCAGACCTCAGATCAGAAAATGTATTTTGCTAATAATTCGGGATTATTGGAGTTCGATGGGATGAATTGGAATCTTTATCCAGTCCCAAATAATTCTATTGTAAGATCTGTTAAGGCTATAGATGACTTAATATACACTGGAAGTTACATGGATTTTGGGGTATGGAAAAGAAATAAAAAAGGTTTTCTTGAGTATACCTCGTTAGTCCAATCATTTGACCTTAAACTAGCTGAAGATGAGCAGTTTTGGGATATTATTAAATTAGATAATTGGATGATTTTTCAATCCCTTTCCAGAATATATTTAGTTAATGAAAGCACAAAACAAACCACTTTTATTGAATCTGAAGCGGTTATTTCAAATGTTTACGAAGTGGATGGCGTCTTATTTTTCAATAAGGCTAATAAGGGAATATATAAGATAATCAATGGAAATGTAGAGCTTGTTACTAAGGATCCTAGAGTGGTGACAAATAGACTCGCTGGGATTACTGAGCTTAATGATCAATTACTGATTATGACTGCTTCAAATGGGTTTTACTTTTTTGATGATAACACTCTAACGCCATGGAAAATCGATTCAAAAATCGATTTAAAGTTACTGACAATTTACAGTACCGCCAAGCTAAAAGATAATAGTATTGTTTTAGGAACAGTCTCCAATGGAATTTTTCATTTAACCGCCAAAGGAGAACTTAAATATAATCTTAATTTTGAAAAGGGCTTAAGTAATAACACAGTCTTGTCTGTATTTGAAGATTATCAAAACAATTTGTGGTTGGGACTTGATATTGGAATAAGCCATGTCAACCTGTCCTCACAATTTGTTGTTTATAATGATAAAAAAGGAACTATAGGAACCGTTTATACTTCTGTTGTTTTTGAAGAGTATTTATACCTAGGAACAAATCAAGGTTTATTTTATAAACGAAGAGAAGCTGACTCAGACTTTTCATTTGTTAAGGGCACTAATGGTCAGGTATGGAACCTCAAAGTTCTCGATAATCAGCTTTTTTGTGGACATGACAGAGGGACGTTTCTTATCAAAAACCAAAAACTACAATATATAATTGGAGACTCACCTGGTACTTGGGATTTTAAGTCTTTAAGTACAAATCCGTCTATTATTCTGCAAGGAAATTACAATGGATTAAGTCTTTTAGAAAAGTCACAAGGCAAATGGCGTTACCGCAACAAAATCAAAGGATTTGATATATCAAGTCGTTTTTATCATCAGATTGGAAACCATATATATGTAAGCCACGAATTACGGGGGTTACAAGAATTGACATTAAATAAAGATTTAACTGCAGTTACTAAAGTTAAAAACATCACTCCAATATCTAAGGGTAAAGGGTTCAACTTTCTAAAATTCTCTAAAAGCTATTTCTATACTTCATCCGAAGGTGTATATAAATTTAATCCTTCCAATTTAGAGTTTACGAAATCGGAAGTATTTAATGAGGTTCTAAAAGAGTTTACAATTTTGACCACCATTATGGATATTAAAGATTCTGATGGTCTCAAGTGGTGTTTTGCGGATGATAATATCTTAATTATTAGTACTGGGAGTGTTACCAAAACTCCAAAAGTTGAAGTGATCCCTGTGGCGATGGCAAATATTAATAAGGTGGTTACTGGTTTTGAAAACCTAACACAAATTGGCACTGACGAATATTTATTGGGGTCTGCATATGGGTATTTTATTTTTAATTCGGAGGCTCCTAAGCCGAATCATCTCCATACTTTAAAACTGAACTCAATCGAAGTTAGTAAACTAAATGAGGATAAGCGCTTATTAGATGTTCAATCTGTTGCAAGTCTAGACCCAAGTAGTAACACTATTCGTATAGATTATAGCATTCCACATTACGATAATGTTGTAAGTAAGAAATATTCCTATAAATTAGAAGGCTATTCTAATGCTTGGTCTGAATGGCAATCCGAATCTCAGCAAGTCTTTGAGAATTTGCCTTTTGGAAGCTATGAGTTTAAGGTCAAAGGGAAAGTTGGAAATTCACACACCCTAAATACGGCCTCCTATTCTTTTATTATTAATCGACCTTGGTATCTTTCTAATGCACTTATTACTATTTATGTGATTCTTTTTATTGTATTGTGGATTGTAGTTCACAATGTTTATAAGCGCTATTATAGAAAACAACAAGAAAAATTAGTTCAGAAATCTCAAGAGCAACTCGCATTAAAAGAGCTGGAAACAGCTCAGAAGCTTATGCAGTTAAAAAATGAAAAATTAGAACTTGACATTGAAAGTAAGAACCGAGAGTTAGCAGTCTCAACCATGAGTCTTATCAAAAAGAACGAATTTTTAAATAGTATTAAAAGTGAGTTAAAGGAAAAAGACAATAAGCAGGACCTTAAAAAAGTGATTAAAATAATTGATAAAAACTTAAACAATACAGACGACTGGAAATTGTTTGAAGAAGCCTTTAATAATGCAGACAAAGATTTCCTTAAACTTATTAAAGAAAAACATCCTGTACTCACTCCTAATGACCTTCGCTTGTGCGCTTATTTGCGCTTAAATTTATCCTCAAAAGAGATCGCTCCTCTATTAAATATCTCTCCACGAAGTGTAGAAGTCAAACGATATCGTTTGCGTAAAAAAATGGATTTACCTCACGAATCCAGTCTTACAAATTATATTTTAGAGATATAACAAACACTACGCTTCCTATTTCCACCTATACAAACACCCTACATTTGCGCTTTTTTGTAGGCTATTAACTTTCGATTTATTTTTAAAAAATCATTTTTCAACCTGTTGAGTAAAAAAAGCAATATTTTTTTCATTTTGTATAACTTTTGTTTTGTTTTTTTAAACAAAAAACTTGATTTCTTAGTTTATATTTACGAAAACTATAACAAACCAAAACTTATGAAAAAAATGTTTTATGCCGCACTGATGACTTTGGCCTTTGCTTCTACAGCAATTGCTCAAAACACAACAGTTAGTGGTACTGTAAAATCTAACGCAGATGGCTTGCCCTTAATTGGAGTCAACATCATAGTTAAAAACACAAGCTCTGGAGCTGTGTCAGATTTTGATGGAAATTTCACCATCAACAACGTACAACCGAATGCAACTTTAGTGTTTACCTATATAGGTTTCGAAACACTAGAATTACCTGCATCGGCTAATATGAACGTCTCTTTAAATGAAGACAATGAATCTCTTGAAGAGATTGTTGTAATCGGATATGGAACTCAAAAGAAAAAAGAGGTTACAGGAGCTGTTACGGTTTTAGGCTCTAAAGCTATTGAGAAATTAAATCCTGTAAGAGTAGAACAAGCTTTACAAGGTCAGGTAGCTGGTGTAAATGTGACATCTAATTCCGGTTCACCTGGATCGGGTTCTAACATTAGAATTCGAGGAGTTTCTACAAATGGAGATAGTCGACCTTTAATATTAGTTGATGGAAGTAGAGTTGGTGACCTTTCTGCAGTGAACCCTAGCGATATCAAAACGATTAACGTGTTAAAAGATGCAACTGCTGGTATTTACGGAGTTCAAGCTGCTAACGGTGTAATCTTAATTACAACTAAAACAGGAAGAAAAAACGCTGAATTGAAGTTTCAATTTGATTCATACACTGGTATTCAACAGACAAGCAACAAATTGGATTTATTAAATCCAACAGATTTTGCTATATATGTGAATGATGCAGCTGATGACACTGAGTTTTTCGTGTATCCACAAACGGGTACAGACTGGCAAGATGAGGTTTTTAGATCTGCGATTATATCAAATGTAAATTTGAGTGCTAGTGGAGGTACAGAAAAATCAGCGTACTCTTTTGGGGTATCTTATTTAGACCAAGATGGTATTGTAGGTATTGGAAAATCTAACTTTAATCGACTTACGGCTAGGTTAAACTACCAATACAATATTTTAGATAATTTGAAACTTACTGCTACAGCACTGTCAACTACTTCAGAAAAAAACAATTTAGCTGAAGGTGGTATTGGAGCAGTATTGTATAATGCTGTCAATATCAATCCAAATTTATCGGTTAGAGACGAAGACGGTAACTATTCTTTAGTTAATGACATCAGACAGATAGAAATCATCAACCCTTTAGCACAAATAGAAAACAACTACAATACAACTCGTGTTTCTAAAATTACTGGAACTTTTGGTGTAGACTATAACTTCCTTGACAAGTTCACTGTAAGTTCTAAATTTCAAATGAATCACGCCAATGTAAGAGACGACATTTTTAGACCAGAAGTGAATTATGGACCAAGTCGATCTGGAAACATCGTTGGAAACGAAGTTGTGGATCATGGTGCCGATTATGATGATTACATTTGGGATAATTATATTACATACCAAGATACTTTTAACGACAAACATAACTTAACGGTTTTATTGGGAACTTCTTTATCTCACGAAGAAGGTATATTTTATGGGTATCAAGGAACAAGTACAGTAGCTGCTAACAATCCAAACCAATCTATATGGGACATGGAAGTTATCAATCCACGTTTTGTGCCTTCTCAAATCGCCATTGGAAACAATGTTTTTGAGAAACGTTTGTCATCAATATTTTCAAGAGTTCAATATAACTTTAAAGGAAAATATTTAGTATCAGCTGTCATGAGAAGAGATGGTTCTTCTGCTTTTGGACCTAATAATAAATATGGGTTCTTTCCTTCAGGATCTGTTGGATGGAACATATCGGAAGAAAATTTCTTAAAAGATAGTTCTTGGGTAAATAACTTGAAGCTAAGAGCGAGTTACGGTGTTATTGGTAATGATAAAATTAGATTATTTGGATTTACATCTCTTTTAACAGGAGAAGCTACTTACGACCCAGGAAATGCAACGGGAATTTCAGATTTACTTAATGGTGTTGCCATTGGCCTAATTGGAAATCCTAACATTCAATGGGAAGAGCAGATATCTAAAAATATAGGTTTTGACACCTCATTATTTAATAATAAATTATCTATCTCTGCCGATGTTTATTCTAAATTAACAGAAAAACTATTAATTGCTCCAGATGGTTCTGGGTTATTAGGAGCAGCTGCACCAGGTTCTGCTTTACCAATTGTAAATGCAGGTTCTGTTGAAAATAAAGGGGTTGAGTTTAGTATTAACTACAATAATATCCTTACGGATGACTTTAAATTTAATGTTGGGTTCAATTTCACTACTTTAGAAAACGAAGTATTATCTGTTGATGTAGGTGGAAACGGAATTGTTAATGGCGGTGAATTTGGAGTTGGTATTAGTCAAACAACATCTCGTATGCAAGCAGGTATGCCAATGGGATATTTTTACGGCTACCAAACAAATGGCCTTTACCAAACACAATCTGAAATTGATGCTTTAAATGCAAGTGCTCCAGAAGGGGTTTACCACGCATCAGCAGCACCAGGAGATTTAAAATTCGTAGACACAAACGGAAACGGATACATTGATCCAGATGATAGAACAAATCTTGGAGATCCTTTAGCTGATATTACTATGGGCTTTAACATTGGGTTTACCTACAAAAATATAGATTTCAGTGCGAATGCATTTGCCTCTGTAGGAAATGATATGGTAAGAGATTACGAGCGTAAAGATTTATACGCCAACAGAGGAACATATATGCTAAACAGATGGCAAGGTACGGGAACAAGTAATACAGTGCCAAGAGCTGTAGCAGGAGCTTCTGTAAATACAGATTTATTTTCTGATTTTTATGTAGAAGACGCCTCTTTCTTGCGTATCCAAAATGTTCAAATAGGGTATTCATTTGATTCTAAAACATTATCTAGCTTAGGTTTAGATAAATTTAGAATTTATATCTCAGGAAATAATTTATATACACTCACTGATTATTTAGGATATGATCCTTCTGCAAGTAACGGAGCTCCAATCGGTTCCGGTATTGATAAAGGTTTCTATCCTGTAGCCAGCTCATATCTATTAGGTATTAACTTAAACTTTTAATAATTATATTATGAAAAAAATATTTAAAACAGTAATGATATTCTCACTTGTGCTTGTCGCATCATGTGATGATTACATTGAAGTAGAACCTATCGGCCCTGATGCCAGTGACTACTTTAACAATGAACAAGAGTATGAAAGTGCTTTAATCGGTGCTTACGATATGCTACAGTCCTCTTTTTGGAATGTGCTAATAGGTGTTGTCGCTTCTGACGATTTCGCTGCGGGAGGTGATTCTTTTAACTTCGATCAGCCAACTGTACAAAATGTGAATCAAATGATTCACACACCTTCAGACAACAACCAATTAAGAGACATTTGGAATTTGATGTATGCAGGTTTAAACAGAGCTAATTACGTATTAGAATTTAAAGACAAAACCGAATTTAATGGCAAAGAACAAATCATAGCGCAAGCGTATTTTTTAAGAGCTTATTTCACATTCGAATTAGCGAAACATTTTGGAAATATTCCTTTAAAGGTTGAAACTCGTGATGAAGTTAGTAGAATTGCTGATCAACGTGTAATTATTGGTGAACAATATGACATCAACAGAGTTGGAAGTATTTCGGCGGTCTACAGTCTAATTGAAGAAGACCTAAAAGAAGCTATTCCTAGTTTGCCAGCTGAACAAAGCGAAATATACAAAGCAACCAAAGGAGCTGCACAAGCGTTGTTAGGTAAAGTTTATTTATACCACGGAACTTTTGATGCGGATAAATTCGCAGACGCAGCATCTGCTTTTGCAGACGTTATTGCTAGTCCAGCATATAGCCTAAAAACAGGCGATGATTACAAAAACCTATTTGAAAGTAGTGCTGAAAATGGTTCAGAATCTGTTTTCGAAATTCAATATACTGGAGTAGAACCAGCAGGATGGGATTGTATTATTTGTAGTGAAGGAAGTTATTTCCCTAAATTTTGTGGGCCAAGATCTCCATATGACAATTCGGAGTTTGTAACTGGATGGGGCTTTTGCTTACCATCACAAGAATTGTATGACTTATTTGATGCCAATGATGCTAGAAGAGATGTTACCTTTTATGATTTAAGAGATGAACAAGACTCCTATTCTCAAGGTAGAGACGACACAGGTTTGTTCAATAAAAAATACATCCCTCGTAAAATAGATGAAACAGCAGGATCTGATCCTTTAAATTATGCAAACAACTACCGTTCTATACGTTATGCAGATGTATTATTAATGGCTGCAGAAGCACATGCTCAAAGTGGTGGTGCTAATGCCGAAGACTATCTAAATCAAGTAAGATTTAGAGCTTATGGAGACAATAGTCATGATTACTCTTCAGCTGAAGGAGATCTGCTCGAAGCTATTTATGCAGAAAGACGTAAAGAATTAGCAGGAGAAGGACACCGTTTCTTTGACCTTGTTAGAACAAATAAAGCAGCGGCTGCAATCCCAGGATTTACAGCCAACAAAAATGAAGTATTCCCAATTCCATTGATCGAGCTCGAACTAGCCAATGCAGTAGAAAGATGGGGACAAAACCAAGGATATTAAAAAATTATAAACTCAAAAAAAAAGAAAAAATGAAATTATTAAAAAACGGAATGTACTTGCTGTTAGTGCTTTTATTAAGCACTACGATCTCTTGTAATGAAGATGAAGTCATTAATAACAACATCGGAGGTTTAGATTTTGTTATCGCAACTCTAAATGCAGCTGGAAATGAAGTTGGAGTAGTTGCTACAACAGTACCAGGTGACAACAGAACAGTATACACTATTGATTTTGGCTCAACTGCCGATGACGATACAGATGTATTTGAAACTAGTGGACCAATGGTAAGTTTTGATTATCCAAAAGAAACGGCTACTTATACAATAACCGTTACGGCATCCTTCCCAGGACAAAATGACGTTTCAATAAGTAAAGAACATACTATAACTATTGTAGAACCAGCTCCAACTGGAGATGGCCTAACAGGAACATGGCGATTAGCACCAGAATCTGGAGCACTTGGAGTAGGTCCAGCTCAAGACGATGTATCTTGGTGGTCTAATACTACAGACGATGTTGCTACAAGATCTTGTTTATTTGATGATGAGTATGTATTTGGTGCAGACGGATCTTTCCAAAATATACAAGGCGATCAAACTTGGGTAGAAGCTTGGCAAGGTGCAGCAGGAGAAGAATGTGGTGCACCAGTTGCTCCACACGATGGATCCGTAGCTGATGCTACTTATGAATTCAATGGATCTTCTGTTACAATTACAGGTGCAGGTGCTTACTTAGGATTAGCTAAAGTTATTAACGGCGCAGAAATTGCTAGCCCGGCTGATGCAGCAGATTCAATTACATATATTGCTACACTTTCTGAGGATGGTCTTTCACTAGAATTAGATATTGAAGTTGCAGGTGGAGGATTTTGGACTTTCAATCTTGTAAAAGATGCCCCTCCGGCGCCTTCAGCGCTTGATGGTACATGGCGATTAGCACCAGAATCTGGAGCACTTGGTGTTGGTCCAGGACTGAACAATGTATCTTGGTGGTCAAGTACCTCTGATGATGTAGCAACAAGAGCATGTTTATTTGATGATGAGTATGTATTTGGTGCAGACGGATCTTTCCAAAATATACAAGGCGATCAAACTTGGGTAGAAGCTTGGCAAGGAGCAGCAGGCGAAGAATGTGGTGCACCAGTAGCTCCACATGATGGATCAGCGGCAGCGACTTATACCTATGATGAGGCCGCAGGAACTATTACAATTAATGGTGCAGGTGCTTACTTAGGATTAGCTAAAGTTATTAACGGCGCAGAAATTGCTAGCCCGGCCGATGCAGCAGATTCAATTACATACATTGCAGCACTTTCCGAGGATGGCAATTCTTTAGAATTAGACATTGAAGTTGCAGGTGGAGGACACTGGTCTTTCAAACTTGTAAAGGATGTAGTGCCTGTTGGAGTTGAAGGCACTTGGAAATTAGCACCAGAATCTGGAGCACTTGGTGTTGGTCCAGGACTGAACAATGTATCTTGGTGGTCAAGTACCTCTGATGATGTAGCAACAAGAGCATGTTTATTTGATGATGAGTATGTATTTGGTGCAGACGGATCTTTCCAAAATATACAAGGCGATCAAACTTGGGTAGAAGCTTGGCAAGGAGCAGCAGGCGAAGAATGTGGTGCACCAGTAGCTCCACATGATGGATCAGCGGCAGCGACTTATACCTATGATGAGGCCGCAGGAACTATTACAATTGATGGTGCAGGTGCTTACTTAGGATTAGCTAAAGTTATTAACGGCGCAGAAATTGCTAGCCCGGCCGATGCAGCAGATTCAATTACGTATATCGCTGCAGTTTCTGAAGACGGTCTTACACTAGAATTAGACATTGAAGTTGCAGGTGGAGGACACTGGTCTTTCAAATTGGCAAGACAATAGGGATTTTAAACCCTTTTAGTTTATAAATTAACATCCCTCATATCATTTTATGAGGGATGTTTAATTTTATAAGAGTTTCTCAAACAGTTTCCTGCATTTTTATGTCAACTTCTTTTTAATACTTAACTTTGTTACGATATCAAATTTCATATGCCTATCCCAATAAAAATGAAAACAATAAAATTATTAGTTCCAATTATGTGCTGTTTTATTGCATTAAGTTCTTGCCAAAATTCTAAGGCAAACAAATCAAAAACGAAGTTATTATCATTGACATCAGTTGAGCATATAGAACAAAAAGTTGATGCCTTATTAAAACAAATGACCCTT
Source organism: uncultured Paracoccaceae bacterium (assembly GCA_943788135.1). Lineage (GTDB taxonomy): Bacteria > Bacteroidota > Bacteroidia > Flavobacteriales > Flavobacteriaceae > Hel1-33-131. The sequence continues at coordinate 10,974 of CALSPC010000005.1, forward strand.
GAAGAAAAGATTGGTCAGATGAATCAATATAGTGGTTTTTGGGACCTTACGGGTCCAGCACCAAGCAGTGGAAATGCGGCTAAAAAATATGAACACCTACGCAAAGGCTATGTTGGCTCTATGCTCAATCTTAGAGGGGTTAAAAATGTTCGTAAAATTCAAAAAATTGCCGTCGAAGAAACGCGTTTAGGCATCCCCTTAATTATTGGTTTCGATGTGATTCATGGGTATGAAACACTTAGCCCTATTCCGCTTGCAGAATCGGCGAGTTGGGACTTAGATGCCATTAAAAAATCTGCAGAAGTAGCGGCAGAAGAAGCAGCCGCAGCAGGAATCAACTGGACTTTTGCCCCTATGGTCGATATTTCACGTGATGCGCGCTGGGGACGTGTGATGGAAGGTGCGGGAGAAGATCCATATCTAGCGTCTAAAATTGCAATTGCAAGAGTAAAAGGCTTTCAAGGATCAGACTTATCTCAGAATAATACTATTGCAGCTTGTGCCAAGCATTTTGCAGCCTATGGCTTTGCAGAATCGGGTAGGGAATATAATACTGTAGATGTAGGAACATCCACTTTAAATAATATAGTTTTTCCACCCTTTCAAGCCACTATTGAAGCTGGGGTTAGAACCTTTATGAATGCCTTTAATGAACTCAATGGAATTCCTGCCACTGGGAACACATACTTACAGAGAACTATTCTTAAAGATAAATGGCAATTTGATGGATTTGTGGTCTCCGATTGGGGCTCTATTGAAGAGATGGTAGCACATGGCCATGCTAAAGACGGGAAACATGCAGCGCAAATTGCAGCGAACGCCGGCTCTGATATGGATATGGAATCGTATTTGTATGTCAATGAATTGGCAGGTTTAGTTAGAGAAGGTAAGGTAAAAGAAGCCTATATTGACGATGCCGCTAGACGCATATTACGTGTAAAATTTGAATTAGGACTTTTTGATGATCCTTACAAATACTGTGATGAGCAACGTGAAAAAGAAGTCATCGGACAACACGCCTTTCATGAGGCTTCTTTGGATATCGCTAAAAAATCGATTGTCTTATTAAAAAACGAAAATCAACTATTGCCACTAAAAAAACAAGGCCAAAAAATCGCACTAATTGGTGCTTTAGCATCAGACAAAACAAGTTCTCTTGGAAGTTGGAGAATTGCGGCTAAAGATAATACTGCGGTATCAGTTTTGGAGGGAATGCAAGCCTATACTGGAAACCAGCTTACGTATGCCAAAGGGGCAGATGTGAGTTTAGGTCAAACCAAGTTTATTGACGAACTCAAAATAAATACTACTGATAGGAGTGAATTTCCACAAGCCATTGCTATAGCCAAAACGGCTGATGTGGTTGTCATGGTATTAGGAGAAGTTGGCTATCAAAGTGGAGAGGCTAGAAGCCGTACTGATTTAGGCCTACCAGGTGTTCAACAAGACTTATTAGAAGCTATTTATAAAGTCAATAAAAACATTGTTTTAGTTCTTAATAACGGAAGACCTTTAGTCTTAAACTGGCATCAAGAACACCTTCCCGCAATTGTAGAAGCATGGCAATTAGGAACGCAAAGTGGAAATGCAATAGCACAAGTCCTCTATGGCGATTACAACCCTAGTGGAAAATTACCAATGAGTTTTCCTAGAGCAGTTGGACAGGTTCCGATTTACTATAATTATAAGAATACAGGTCGCCCTTTAATACCAATACCTAACACTGTATTTTGGTCTCACTATCAAGATGTAGAAAACACCCCTTTATATACTTTTGGTTATGGACTGAGTTATACGACATTTGAATACAGCGCCCTACAAGCCAAAGTGGTTTCCGATAAAGAAGTAAATGTATCAGTCACCCTAAAAAATACAGGAAAATTCGCAGGAAAAGAAGTGGTGCAACTCTATATCAAAGACCATTATGCAAGTGTTACACGTCCTGTAAGAGAATTAAAGGGATTTGAATTGGTTAGTCTAAAACCAAACGAAAGGAAAAACATAACATTCACCCTTTCAGAAAAGGAGCTTGGATTTTATAATAATGAAGGAGAATTTATCGTAGAGCCAGGAGATTTTTCAATCTTCGTTGGCGGTGACTCAAACACAACCCTACAATCTAAAATTACATTATAAATGGTTATTAGAGTATTACTAACACTAGTCGTGGTTTTATATTTGGAACCTCAAAACACTTCAAATGCTAACCTCTTGTTTTCTGATGAATTTAGTGAGGATTCGTTAGATCTAAACAAGTGGTCTTATGAGCTAGGAGACGGCTGCCCAAACCTTTGCGGTTGGGGAAATAATGAACGCCAAGTTTACTCTAAAAAAAATATATCTACAGTTAATGATCAACTTGTTATTTCTGCAACTAAACAGGGTGATAACTACTATTCAGGTCGCATCTCAAGCAAAGATAAGTTCGAATTTAAATACGGCACTGTTGAGGTCAAAGCTCAACTTCCAAAAGGTAAAGGCCTTTGGCCCGCCATCTGGATGTTAGGTCATGACATAGACAAAAATACATGGCCTGCTTGTGGTGAAATAGATATTATGGAATATGTCGGAAAAACTCCTGGAGAAATTCACACCACTTTGCACACTCCAGATAGTTTTGGGAAATCTATCAATACAAAAATTACGAATATAGAAACTATTGAAGACGGCTTTCATGTGTATAAAACTAAGTGGGATGCCAAACAAATTCAATTCTATATCGATGATGCATTGGTTTATACATTTTCACCAGAAATAAAAAATGAGAATACCTGGCCTTTTAATAAGCCGTTCTACCTCATTCTAAATTTGGCAATTGGTGGTAGCTTTGGCGGTCCTGAAGTAGACGATTCCATTTTTCCTGAAAAATTTAGTATTGATTACGTTAGAGTATATCAATAAACTTTATCAGAAATTATGTTTTAGTACTGTCATAACAAGCTCTGAAGCTCCTTTATTTTCTTCAACAAAGGCCTTGTTTTTTTGACCAAATTCTGACCGTTTTTTTGGAGCATTGATAAGCATGTTTAATGTCGACTCAAGAGTCTCAAAATCACAAATACTAAACAGACCGCCTTTGGACAACATGGCTTTTGCTTCAGGGAATTTCTCATAGTTTTTTCCAATAACAATCGGGAGTCCAAAAGTAGCAGCTTCAAGTGTGTTGTGAAGCCCTGTCGTTCCCATTCCGCCTCCTATATAGGCAATGTCAGCATAGCTATATATTTTGGTTAATAAACCAATAGTGTCTATGATAAACACGGATTTATCTGCTAAAGTTTCATTTGTATAGTTTGAATAGCATACTGTCGGTTTTTGCAACTTTTTGACCATCGATTGAATTTCATTCAAATTAATATTATGAGGAGCAATTATGAATTTAGTAGCATCCGAACACGAATTGATGTAGTCGATTAAAAGCGTCTCATCTTCTGGCCAGGTACTGCCTGCCACAATACAAGTTTGGTTGTTTTTGAACGCCGCAATAAAATCTAAAGTATTATCTGCTTTTAATTGATTTCCTACACGATCAAATCGAGTATCCCCAGAAACTGTGACAGCAGAAAAACCAATAGAGTTCAGCAACTCTTTTGAAGTAATATCTTGTGTGAAAATATGGTCAAATGTAAAAAGTAAGTTTTTCAACCAACGCCCATAGACTTTAAAATAAGGTTGAGAAGGTCTAAATAGAGCAGAAACCAAAACTGTATGGATATTCCGATGGTTCAATTCTAATAAATAATTTGGCCAGAGGTCATATTTCACAAATACGACAAGCTCAGGGTGTACAACATCTAAAAAGGATTTTACTGCCCTTTTTTGATCTAAAGGGAGGTACACAACAACATCTGCAATAGGGTTCTTTTTTCGGATTTCATAGCCTGAAGGCGAGAAAAAAGTCATTACAAACTTATAATCTTTATAGTGGTTTTTAAGCGCTTGAAAAACGGGCAAACCTTGTTCATATTCGCCCAAAGATGGACAATGCAGCCAAATCACTTTATCTGAAGGATGCACCATTTGTTTTAAAATCGAAAGACTTTTATTTCGCCCTTTTTGCCCCTGTCGAATTTTTTTATTCAAGCCTCCAAAAAGCTGAACGAATACTGCAGCGAGCGTAATGATGATGTTGTAAAAAAGTCTCAATAGATTTTATTTGTAGCTAAAATACATTCTTTATATTAATTTTAAGACTTAGCAATGCTAATTTTGTATTTTTGTGTATTGCAAAATGTATTGCTTAGAATCATAATTTAAAGACATGAATAAAATTCAAATGGTTGATCTCAAAGGTCAATATGCTTCTATAAAAGAAGTTGTGAATTCTTCTATTCAAGAAGTAATTGATACGGCTTCATTTATTAATGGCCCCAAGGTCAAAGAATTTCAATCCAATTTAGAAGCGTATTTAGGCGTGAAGCACGTCATTCCATGTGCTAATGGAACAGATGCGCTGCAAATAGCGATGATGGGATTAGGACTAAAACCAGGAGATGAAGTGATTACTGCCGATTTCACTTTTGCTGCAACTGTTGAGGTTATCGCATTACTCGGACTTACACCCGTTTTGGTTGATGTAGATCCTGATAAATTTAACATTGATATAGAGGCAATTAAAAAAGCCATTACGCCAAAAACAAAAGCAATTGTTCCTGTTCATCTATTTGGACAGTGTGCCAATATGGATGCCATTATGGAACTTGCAAAAGCGCATAATTTATTTGTGATTGAGGATAATGCTCAAGCCATAGGGGCAACATATACATCAGAAAACGGGTCTAAAGCCAAAGCAGGAACGATAGGGCATGTTGCTTCTACATCTTTTTTCCCTTCCAAAAATCTAGGTTGTTATGGCGATGGTGGCGCAATATTCACCAATGACGACGCCTTAGCACATACCATAAGAGGTATTGTAAATCATGGCATGTATAAACGCTATCACCACGATGTCGTAGGCGTTAATTCAAGATTAGATTCTATCCAAGCAGCAGTTTTAGACGCCAAACTTCCTAAGCTTGATAGCTATAATAAAGCTCGTCAATCGGCCGCACGTAAATATAACGCTGCTTTTAAAAATCATCCTAATATTATTACCCCAAAAGCTGGTAACGGCTGTGAAACTATTTGCGACAATTGTGATTGTCATGTGTTTCACCAATACACTTTAAAAATTCAAAATGCAGATAGAGATGCCTTAGTAGCCCATTTACAGGCACATGATATTCCTTGTGGCGTCTATTATCCAATTCCATTACACAAGCAAAAGGCTTATGTAGATGACCGCTATAATGATGCGGATTTCAGCGTAACTAACAAATTAATCGATGCCGTAATTTCATTGCCAATGCATACCGAATTGGACGATGATCAAATAGATTTTATCACTACAACTGTCATTGGTTTTTTGTCTAAATAAATACAGTATGAAATCGAGTGTTCTTATTTTATTAACCCTATTTTCTATAAATATGGTTGCACAGGATGTGCATTTGCATTGTGGAAAAATTATTGACACAGAAAACGGTGAAATTTTAACGCAGAAAACCATTGTGGTTTCAGGAAAAAAAATAACCTCTATTATAGATGGCTATACCGATATTTCAAACACAGACGATACAAGTATTGATTTAAAATCAAGCACGGTTATGCCAGGACTCATAGACTTACATGTTCACATGGAGAGTGAGTACAGTCCAAAAAAATACATGGAACAATTTACAGCCAATGAAGCAGATGTAGCTTTTAAGTCTGTTAATTATGCACGTATGACTCTAATGGCAGGATTTACAACAGTAAGAGATTTAGGCGGTTCAGGAGTTAACATAGCACTTCGAAATGCGATAAACCAGGGGCACATAGTTGGGCCACGTATTTTTACAGCTGGAAAAGCAATTGCAACAACAGGAGGACATGCCGATCCTACCAATGGAATGAAAAAACTTTTGATGGGTGATCCAGGTCCAGAGCAAGGTGTTATTAATGGTCTTGATGAGGCCAGAAAAGCGGTTAGACAGCGCTATAAAAATGGTGCGGATAATATCAAAATCACGGCTACTGGTGGGGTACTTAGTGTTGCCAAAAACGGACAAAACCCACAATTTACATTAGAAGAAGTACAAGCAATCTGTGCAACAGCTAAAGACTATGGGATGATTATTGCAGCTCATGCGCACGGCGATGAAGGCATGCAACGCGCTATAATTGGCGGGGTGACTACTATCGAACATGGCACTAAAATGAGTACACAAACCATGGATTTAATGAAACAATACGGGACCTATTTGGTGCCTACAATTACTGCTGGAAAAGCCGTTGCTGATAATGCTAAAATTAAAGACTTTTATCCTGAAATTATTGTTCCTAAAGCCTTAGAGATTGGTCCCAAAATTCAAAACACATTCGCAAAAGCCTATAAACGCGGCGTTAATATCGCGTTTGGGACAGATGCTGGGGTATTTCCTCACGGATTAAATGCTAAAGAATTTGGCTATATGGTAGAGGTTGGAATGCCTCCTATGGCAGCTCTTCAGTCGGCTACGCTTACCAACGCTAAGGTACTTGGGTTGTCAAATGAATTAGGGCAATTAAAAGCAGGGTATTTGGCAGATATTGTTGCAACTAGTGACGACCCTACAACAAATATTGCGACACTTGAGCGTGTCACTTTTGTAATGAAAGAAGGTGTTGTTTATAAAAACTAAGGTTCTACCGTTTTTTTAGGACGATTTAGAAAAGAGGAGATTAGTAGTAAAATCATCCCAGTAGTTACTGATAAATCCGCGACATTAAAAATCCCCGTTCTAAAGACGCCTCCAAAATCCATAAATAAAAAGTCGGTTACCGAGCCATATAAAAAACGATCATAAAGATTTGCAATTCCACCGCCAGCTATAGAAGAAAACCCAACAATTGATAGGCGGTCTAGTGTTGTATTAGTTAAAACATAATATAAAATAACACCCAAAACAATAACCGGAAGGATTAATAAAAATATAAGCTTCACTGTCGGATTTGAATCGCTACCCATACTTAAAAAGGCACCTGAATTTTCAACATTCATCAACTGCAGTTGTTTTCCTAAAAGTTCAGTTCTAGAGCCCGGAATTACAGTTTCGCGCACAATTCCTTTTGAAATTTGGTCTAAACCAATATTAAATATAACAAGAATAAGTATTAAAAGAGATCTTATGTTCATGCTGTTTAGTTTTCAAAAGTTGCTGCAGATGTATTCATATCTCTGTTTATTTTTTTTACTAAACCTTGAAGTACTTTTCCGGGCCCAACTTCAATAAAATCAGTTGCTCCATCTTGAATCATTTGCTGAACAGATTGGGTCCATTTTACAGGCGCAGTGAGCTGTGAAATTAAATTCGCTTTAATCTCTGATTCATTTAGAACGGGCATTGCTGTTACATTTTGATAAATAGGACAACCTGGTGAATGGAATGTGGTGTTTTCTATAGCGGCTGCCAATTCTTCTTTAGCGGGAGCCATTAAGGGTGAATGAAAAGCACCTCCAACAGGGAGTACAAGTGCACGACGCGCGCCTTTTTCTTTGAGTACATCGCAAGCCAAATGAATGGCATCAACTGCTCCAGAAATCACTAATTGTCCTGGGCAGTTATAGTTTGCAGCAACAACAACTCCGTCAATTGATTTACATGCGTCTTCCACAATTTCATTTTCTAAACCCAATACGGCAGCCATTGTTCCTTCTGTTAAATCACAAGCCTTTTGCATTGCCTGTGCACGTTGAGACACAAGTTTTAGACCGTCTTCAAAACGAAGTGTACCATTAGCAACCAAAGCTGAAAACTCACCCAACGAATGGCCTGCAACCATATCCGGTTGAAAGGAATCGCCTAAACTTTTTGCCAAAATCACAGAATGTAAAAATATAGCCGGCTGTGTGACCTTGGTTTCTTTTAAGTCGTCAATACTCCCTTCAAACATGATGGATGTAATGTCAAATCCTAAAATAGAATTTGCGAGTTCGAAAAGTGATTTTGCTGCAGCTGAATTTTCGTAGAGTGGCAATCCCATCCCTGTAAATTGAGCACCTTGTCCTGGAAATATGTAGGCTTTCATATGATTTTTTTTAAGTATGTGTTAATGTCTTTTGTAAGTAATGAATGAAAAGTCAAATTTATGTAAATCATCTTTCTCATGAAATATTCTAGTGGTTTCTTCCCAAATAGTTTCACTTAGAATTGGAAAAAATGTATCGCCTTCAAAGTTGTGGTGTACTCTCGTTAATTCGATTGTATCTACAACGTTTAGGGCTTGTTTATAAATTTCGCCACCACCAATAATGAATGGTTTGCTGTCATGTTTTGCCTTTTTAATCGCATCTTCTAGAGCGTTCACGACGATGACTCCTTCAGGAGCCTTATAATTGTGCTGCCTTGTAATAACAATATGTGTTCTGTTGGGTAAGGGCTTCGGAAAACTCTCAAAAGTTTTTCGTCCCATGATAATGCAATGTCCAGAAGTAAGTGCTTTGAACCGTTTCAGATCTGTTTTTAAATGCCAAATTAAGTCATTGTCTTTACCAATCACATTGTTTTCAGAGACGGCGACAATAAGCGTGAGATTTGTAGGGTCGTTTGTTGTTTTCAATAGAATAAATTAGAGCACAAAAGTAAGGGTTTTTATGAAATTAAACCGCAACAGCACCTTTGATATGCGGGTGTGGGTCATAGCCTTCTAGGGTAAAGTCTTCATATGTGAAGTCAAAAATATTTGTTATCTCAGGATTTAAAGTCATTTTTGGTAGTGGTCGCGGATCTCTACTGAGTTGTGTTTCTACTTGCTCAATATGATTACTATATATATGCGCGTCTCCAAAAGTATGAATAAACTCTCCAGCTTCATAGCCGCAAACTTGCGCCATCATCAGAGTTAATAGGGCGTAAGAAGCAATATTAAAGGGAACGCCTAGAAAGATATCGGCACTACGTTGATACAGCTGACAAGAGAGCTTGCCGTTACTCACATAAAACTGAAAAAAGGCATGACACGGTGGAAGTGCGGCTTTATTGTTGGCTACATTTTCACTAAACGATTTTGAGGTATCGGGCAGAACAGATGGGTTCCAAGCAGATACTAACATGCGGCGGCTGTTAGGATTTGTTTTTAAGGTTTCAATAACTTCTGAAATTTGGTCAATTTCATCACTGTTCCAGTTGCGCCATTGATGCCCGTAAACTGGTCCAAGATCTCCGTTTTCGTCCGCCCAAGCATTCCATATTTTAACGCCATTTTCGGTGAGGTAATCCGTATTTGTATCGCCTTTTAAAAACCATAACAATTCATAAATAATAGATTTGAGGTGGAGTTTTTTGGTGGTCACCATCGGAAAACCTTCACTAAGATCGAAACGCATTTGGTGTCCAAATACACTTTTAGTGCCTGTTCCGGTACGGTCTCCTTTTTCATTTCCATTGTCTAACACATGGGATACAAGGTCTAAATATTGTTTCATTTTAGTGTGGTTTTATAAAGTTAAAAATAAAAAAAGCTTCAATCTTAAAGAAATTGAAGCTTGTAATAATTTTAAAAGTTATTAACTATTTAGCCAATAATTGCACCGGCGATCGTCGCCGATAGAAGGGAAGCAATAGTACCTCCAATAAGTGCTTTAATTCCAAACTCAGAAAGTGTTTTTCGTTGCCCAGGAGCTAAAGACCCTATTCCTCCAATTTGAATTCCTATCGATGCAAAATTGGCAAATCCACAAAGCATATATGTCGCCATAATAACAGATTTTTCATATTTTAAATGTAATAGGTTTAGAGGGTTTTTCAAATCTGCTAACTGAATGTAGCCGACAAATTCACTTGCCGCAAGTTTTATGCCTAGGAGTTGCCCCATAAGCGCAACATCTTCTTTAGCAATTCCAATCAACCACATAAGCGGCGCAAAGGCGTATCCCAAAATAAACTCTAGAGAAAATCGTTTGTACGAAGTGTTAGAAGCGACCCAATCGTTTAAGGTTGTAAAGTCACCAATCCAGCCTAGCATCCCATTTATCATTGCAATAAAAGCCAAAAAAACTAAGAGCATAGCACCAATGTTAAGCGCTAACTTTAAGCCCTCTGTAGTTCCGTTTGCAATAGATTCTAAAATATTTGAACCAATTTTTTCATTTGAAATATGAATTTCATTTTCAATAGTTTCAACTTGAGGATAGAGTATTTTTGAGATGACAATTGCTCCTGGTGCAGCCATGACAGAAGCCGTTAATAAATGTTTTGCATAGAACAATCGCAACGCTTCATCTTCACCACCAAGAAATCCAATGTAAGCAGCCAAAACACCACCAGCAACGGTTGCCATACCACCAATCATAACTAATAATATCTCAGATCGATTCATTTTTTCCAAATAAGCCTTAATCATTAAAGGCGATTCGGTTTGTCCTAAAAATATATTACCTGCAACACTTAGACTTTCTGCTCCAGAAACTTGTAGTAGTTTACTTAATAGCCACGCCAATCCTTTAACGACGCGTTGAATTATGCCTAAATAAAATAAGACTGATGTTAAGGCAGAAAAGAAAATAACTGTTGGCAAAATTGATATGGCGAAAGTCACTAAAGGGGCCTCAATCTCACCTGTAGAGAAAGCAGCAAACAGAAACTTAGTCCCTTCCATTGTAAAGTCTAATACCGCAATGAAGAGACTGCCTACCCATTCAAAAAAGGATTGAACAAAAGAAACTTTCAGTACGCCTATCGCTAAAATAATTTGAGCGCTTAAGCCAAGTCCTACTGTTCTCCAGTTAATCGCTTTTCGGTTAGCACTTAAAAGGTAAGAAAGGAGAACTAACACAACCATACCTAAAACACCTCTTAGAAGGCTGTTCAGTGTAAATCCTTGACTTGATATGATTTCTGAAGTTGATTCCTGCGCAAAAATCGACTGAATATTTGTAAATATGACAAATATAATTAGCATTATTTTTTTCATGTGAACAGTTGTTATCTTTTAGAGATTTCGTCCCTTAATTTAGCAGCAGTTTCATAATCTTCATTTGCTACTGCTTTTTTTAATAATTTTTGTAATTCATCAATGGATTTGGGTTGATTTTTTTCGTTGGAAGGTTCAGCTTCTTCAGTTTCAAAGTCTAAATCCTCAAAAAGTAGGGCGTCTTCTGTCAGTTCTGTGTTATCGTCTTTTTTGGGATCGGTCTTGAGTATGATCCCAGCTTTTTCTAAGATATTTCTATAAGTGAAAATGGGTGCAGAAAATCGTAATGCCAATGCAATAGCATCGCTAGTTCTGGCATCGACAACTTCTTCAACCCCCTCGCGTTCACAAATAATCGAGGCATAAAAAACACCATCAACGAGTTTGTGAATGATGACTTGTTTTACAACAATATCAAAACGGTCCGAAAAATTCTTAAAGAGATCGTGCGTTAAAGGTCTTGGGGGCTGAATGTCTTTTTCTAAAGCGATAGCAATAGATTGTGCCTCGAAAGCTCCAATGACAATTGGAAGTTTTCGTTGCCCATCGACCTCACTCAAAATCAAAGCATATGCACCGCTCTGCGTTTGACTGTATGAAATACCTTTTATGTTGAGACGAACTAAACTCATAAGTTATAACACAAAGAACAGTTTAAATTCGTAAAATACCAAACCCTTTACAAATAACTTTTAGGATTAAACACGAACCAACACGACTTTGAGTCGTGCTGTAAGTTAAGTGATTTATGCATTTTGGGCTTTGAAAACCTTTAGTTTTTCAATTAATTCAGGGACAACGTCAAAGGCATCACCAACGATTCCGTAATCGGCAGCTTTGAAAAAAGGCGCCTCAGGGTCGGTATTAATGACCACTTTAATTTTGGAGGAATTGATTCCTGCTAAATGCTGAATAGCTCCAGAAATACCAATGGCAATATATAAATTTGTAGCGACAGGTTTTCCGGTCTGACCAACATGTTCGCTATGTGGTCTCCATCCTAAATCAGAGACGGGTTTAGAGCAAGCTGTTGCCGCGCCAAGAACGTCTGCCAAGTCTTCAATTAGACCCCAGTTTTCAGGGCCTTTTAAGCCACGACCTGCAGAAACAACTATATCTGCATCTGCAATAGTTACTTTGTCACTCGCTTTGTCAACAGAAGTAACTTTCGTTGAAGAGGGGGCTATACTTGGCGAAAAATTTTCTAGTTGTGCAGTAGTTTTGTTTTCCACTAAACCAAATGAATTATTAGAGACCCCAACAATTTTTATAGCGGTTGAGATTTCTGTATTACAAAAGGCTTTATTTGTAAAAGCAGAGCGTTTTACAACAAAAGGCTCTAAGCTCGAAGGCGCTGCAACAACGTTTGATGCATAACCAGCTTTTAAGCCAACTGACAAAAGTGGCGCAATGTAGCGACTATCGGCACTTGAACTTAAAACAACAACAGATGCGACTTCCTTTTCTGCAGCTTGTTTAATGATATCAGCATATATTTTTGCATTAAAGTCTGCTACAGAATTTGTATTTAACACCTTTTCAACGCCATAAGCACCTAACTCAGATGCATCTTCGGTATTGAAGGTCAATGCTACTAAAGAGGAACCCATAGCATCTGCTACGGCCTTTCCATAAGAAGCGGCTTCAAAAGCTGCTTTTTTAAATTTTCCTTGTTCGGATTCTATATATACTAAAACGGACATGTTTCTTATTTTAAAATTAATTAAATAACTTTTGCTTCATTATGAAGAAGGTTGATGAGTTCATCGATGTTTTCGGCATCCACTAATTTGACAGCGCCACGAGGGGCTGGTTTTTCGAAAGCTACAGCTTGTGTTTTTGAGGCTTCTGCAGTAGGATTTACCACAGTAAGCGGTTTTTTTCGCGCCATCATAATTCCTCTCATGTTTGGAATTCTTAGGTCGCTTTCTTCGACCAATCCTTTTTGTCCACCAATTACTAGTGGTAAAACAGTTGAGATGGTTTCTTTACCGCCATCAATTTCGCGGACTGCAGTAGCAGTTGTCCCGTCGATCTCTAAGCTTATGCAATTTGTTACAAAGTTGGCATCGATCATTGCAGCAAGCATCCCTGGCACCATACCCCCATTATAATCAATGGATTCACGACCAGCTATGATAAGGTCATAGGCTCCTTCTTTTGCAGCGGTAGCTAAATAGGTGGCAACCGTATGGCCATCTGTGGCTTCAGCATTGATACGAATTGCTGCATCTGCGCCAATGGCAAGAGCTTTACGAAGAGTGGGCTCAGTTTCTGCTCCGCCAACACTGATGACATCTACAGTGGCGTTTTGTTTTTCTTTGAACCACATTGCTCGTGTCAGACCAAATTCATCATTTGGATTAATCACAAACTGTACGCCGCTGGTGTCAAACTTTGTATCTCCTTCGGTAAAATTTATTTTAGAAGTCGTGTCAGGAACATGACTTATACAGACTAATAGTTTCATTTGTTCGTTATGATTTAAGTAGAGCACGAAAGTAAATAAAAAACTTTAAATTTCCTATGCATGCATAGGAAATTTTAATGAATTCTTGTAATTATAATTGAGTATTATTCTTATTTTTGTGCCTCATAAAATTCAATTAATGAAAACAATTCAGTTTAGAGAAGCAATATGTGAAGCGATGAGTGAAGAAATGCGTCGCGATGAAAGCATTTATTTAATGGGTGAAGAAGTTGCCGAGTATAATGGCGCTTACAAAGCTTCAAAAGGAATGTTAGATGAATTTGGCACTAAGCGGGTTATCGATACACCTATTGCTGAGTTAGGATTTTCAGGGATTGCAGTTGGGTCAACTATGACTGGAAATCGTCCCATTGTTGAATTTATGACCTTTAACTTTTCTTTGGTTGGTATCGATCAAATTATAAATAATGCGGCCAAAATCAGACAAATGTCAGGTGGGCAGTTTAAGTGTCCAATTGTTTTCAGAGGTCCAACAGGGTCTGCAGGTCAGTTGGGAGCAACACATTCACAAGCTTTTGAAAACTGGTTTGCAAATTGCCCAGGACTTAAGGTAATCGTGCCTTCCAATCCATACGATGCAAAAGGATTATTAAAAGCTGCTATCCGCGATGACGACCCCGTTATTTTTATGGAAAGTGAACAAATGTACGGCGATAAAGGAGAAGTTCCAGAAGGAGAATATATCCTTCCGATTGGCGTAGCTGAGATCAAACGCGAAGGAACCGACGTGACTATTGTGTCTTTTGGTAAAATTATCAAAGAAGCTTATGTTGCTGCCGAGACCTTAGCTAAAGAGGGCATTTCTTGTGAAATTATTGACTTAAGAACCGTACGACCATTAGATATTAATACAATTTTAGAGTCTGTTAAAAAAACAAACCGTTTGGTAATTCTTGAAGAAGCATGGCCATTTGGAAATGTATCAACAGAAATTACATATCAAGTTCAAGAGAAAGCTTTCGATTTCTTGGATGCCCCAATTATCAAAATCAACACAGCAGATACTCCTGCACCATACTCACCAGTCTTACTAAAAGAGTGGTTGCCCAATAATGAGGATGTTGTAAAGGCAGTAAAAAAGGTTTTATACAAGTAAAATTTGTATAATCTATAGTGTTTTAAGTTGTGGATGACGTATAAAATATGAGATACTATCTATTATTTTTAGTGTTGATTTTATCAATACCTAGCTCAGCACAAACGAAAGTTAGTGGCACTGTCTATGACCAAGACAAGCAACCAGTTGCATTTGCAAATGTTCTTTTCAAGGGCTCTTCTGAAGGTGTTATTTCTGATATAGATGGTCGTTTTACACTCCAATCAGAAAACAATCATTCTTCAATAGTTGTGTCTTTTGTTGGATTTGAAACAACCGAGCTAAAACTTAAAAATCAAAATACTAGGGCACTTGAAATTGTGTTGCAAACTGGTTTTGAGCTCGATGAGGTCTTAATTGTCAACCGGCCAAAAAAACGCCTAAAAAAGAAAGAAAACCCTGCCTATAGAATATTGAAAGGGATTTGGGCAAATAGCAAAAAAAACGGACTTAAGCTCGTAGAAACGTACGCCTACAAAAAATACACATCCACTGAAGTTGGTCTTAATAATATGGACCAAGCGTTTTTAAAAACACTTCTCAAAGAAGATTACGACTCTGTCATTTCAATTATTAAACAAGACAAACGCAATAAAAAATTCTATGTTCCGATTTATTTAAATGAAAAATTAGAAACGGTTTATGGCGATAATACCTTAGATAAGTCCCTGCAACTGATTCAAGCAGAAAAAGAGGTTGGTATCCAGCAAGATGGATTTGTATTTGATCAGATTAGTAATATTTTCCAAAAAATGAATATCTATGGGAACAGCATTCAGCTTTTAAATAAGTCGTTTGTAAGCCCTTTATCTTCGGAGGGGTTTGGATCCTATGATTATGTATTACAAGACAGTATTGTGTCAAATTCTAGAACTAAATACAGAATCTATTTTTTTCCGCGAAGAGAAGGAGATTTAGTATTTGAAGGCAACTTTGTAGTAACCGACAGTATCTATCGCTATAAACTCTGTAAGCATGCGTGTCAATCCCAAAATCAACTTAAACCTTGTACGTAATCTGTATTTTGAAAAAACGTTTACGATTGAAAATGACAGTGTATTCTTGCCTGAAAATAATGTCTATGAAGCCGATTTTACGTTATTGACAAAAAGTGAGAAAGAGAAAGGGCTGTATTTAAAACGTACCGAGTCTTTTACAGACTACGCTTTTGACTCGATTCGATCGCCTGAGTTTTATGACGCTAAAGTTGTAAAGTATAAGCAAGATCAGTTTGAGAAAAGTGATGAATTTTGGGCAGACAATCTTCCCGAAAATATAGATAATAGCGACACAGAATCTGTGCTTGAGAACCTTAAGGGCAATAAAAAAATAAAAAACATTACAGGCCTATTACGAACCCTATCTAGTGGGTATTTCAAAATCTCAGATTATATTGAATTTGGATCTGTATGGAGTACGTTTGCCGTTAACGATGTAGAGGGTCTTAAGGTGTCTGCAGGTTTTAGATCATTCAAAACCTTAGACGATCGCTTCAGAGTCAAAGGCAGGCTAGCTTATGGATTTGATGATGAGCAATTTAAGTATTTTGTCGATGCAAAATACTTGCTAACCTACAAACCGAGGATTTCAGTAGGGCTTAGCTACTTAAATGATACTGAACAATTGGGAAGTCGAATTATTCAAAGTCTAGGAAATACTTCTGCTGGATTTGGTACAACCTCTCTTTTTAATAGAGGTGATAACTATTTTTTATCCCGTGTCAAAAAGGTATCTGCGAATGTCAATATAGAAATCTTTAGAAATTTTCTTGTAGGATTAAACTATGCAAATAGCCATATAAAATCGGCCTCTCCTGAACAATTTTCAATAGATTATTTTGATCCAGCACAACAAAGTGTTCAGTCTAAATTAGTGGATAACGCTGCAGAACTTTATATGTTATTTACGCCCAACCGCAATATATTTGGATATGGTGTTGAGCGAAAGCCAGGGACAAACCTCTATCCCTCATTTTTATTAAGTTATCAAAAAGGATTAGAAATTGGTGCAGGCTCGACTACATATTCAAAACTCTTGTTTTCTTATAATCAACCCTTAAAACTTGGAAAGTTTGGGATACTTAATAATACAATTGAAACAGGCAAAATTTTTGGCGATGCCCAATTATCGGTGCTTAGTCCAGTTCCGGCAAATCAAACCTACTCCCTAGTAGCCAATACATTCTCACTTCTGAATTATTATGATTTTGTTGTAGATCAATTTTTAGTAGGTCATTTTGAACATCATTTCAACGGCTACATTTTAAACAAAATACCAATAGTCAAAAAGCTAAAATTGAGAAGCTTGATGACTTTTAGAGGCGTACTTGGAAATATTTCAGATTCCAATACCGCCATCAATCGGTCTTCAATTATTTATAATGCGCCAAAAGAACTCTACTATGAGTATGGATTTGGAGTAGAAAACATTGGTTTTGGAAACTTGAGGTTATTTCGGATAGATTGTATCTGGCGTTCAGAATTTAATAATCCAAATAATTCATCTCCTAACTTTGGGGTTCGACTTGGGATGTCTCCCGACTTTTAAGAAGTAAAAAGCTCTAGGTTAGGTGTATTTTTTAGAGTGCTCATGGTCCCTAAAATGGGCGCTGTATAATTATGTTAAAATAGGCTTTTTAGTTCCTTCACATTTTACTACATTTACGCCCGTAAAAATAAACAAAATTACACTATGGAATCAATGATGATTTGGATGCCAATTGCAATGGCAGTATTAGGATTAGCATACATGCTAGTTAAAAAGTCTTGGGTAATGAAACAAGATGCTGGAGATGGGAAAATGAAAGAAATTTCAGACCACATCTACGAAGGTGCTTTAGCATTCTTAAACGCAGAGTACAGGTTGTTAGCCATTTTTGTGGTTGCTGCCAGTGTTGTTTTAGCAGGCGTATCATTTGTAGTAGAGTCCACACACATTCTTATTGTGGTCGCTTTTATTATTGGTGCAGTATTTTCAGCATTTGCAGGGAATATGGGGATGAAAATCGCAACCAAAACAAACGTAAGAACCACACAAGCGGCAAAAACAAGTTTGCCAAACGCCTTAAAAGTTTCTTTTGGTGGTGGAACCGTGATGGGTCTTGGTGTTGCAGGTTTAGCAGTTTTAGGCTTAACCGCGTTCTTTATTATATTTTATCACATGTTTATGGGTGGTGTTTGGACAAATACAACAGACATGACCTTAGTTTTAGAAACTCTAGCCGGATTTTCTTTAGGTGCTGAATCTATTGCTTTATTTGCACGAGTTGGTGGAGGTATTTACACCAAAGCAGCCGATGTTGGTGCCGATTTAGCAGGAAAAGTTCAAGCAGATATTCCAGAAGATGATCCACGAAATCCAGCAACAATTGCAGACAATGTTGGTGACAACGTTGGAGATGTTGCAGGAATGGGAGCCGATCTGTTTGGATCTTACGTTGCAACAGTATTAGCGGCTATGGTATTAGGAAACTATGTTATTAAAGATATGGGTGGAGCAATCCAAGATGCTTTTGGTGGTATTGGACCAATCTTATTGCCAATGTCAATTGCAGGTGTAGGAATTATTATTTCTCTTGTAGGAACATTTTTAGTTAAAATTTCTTCTAACGATGCAAAAGAAGCAGACGTACAGAAAGCTTTAAATATAGGAAACTGGGCATCTATAGCATTGGTTGCTGCATCATGTTTTGGATTAGTGACTTGGATGTTACCAGAAACAATGCAAATGGATTTCTTTGGCGAAGGTCTTCAAGAAATTTCTTCAATGCGAGTATTTTATGCCTGTTTAGTAGGTTTAGTTGTAGGCGCAGGAATCTCAGCATTTACAGAATATTATACAGGGTTAGGGTCTAAACCCATCTTAAAAATCGTACAACAATCAAGTACAGGAGCAGGTACAAATATTATTGCTGGTTTAGCGACTGGGATGATTTCTACATTCTCTTCTGTATTATTATTTGCAGTTGCAATATGGGCCTCTTATGCTTTAGCTGGATTCTATGGTGTGGCTTTAGCAGCATCTGCAATGATGGCTACCACAGCGATGCAATTGGCAATTGATGCTTTTGGACCAATTGCAGATAACGCAGGTGGTATTGCTGAAATGAGTGAGCAAGATCCAATTGTAAGAGAACGTACAGATATTCTAGATGCTGTTGGTAATACAACTGCTGCTACTGGAAAAGGATTTGCAATCGCATCCGCAGCATTAACGTCATTGGCTCTTTTTGCAGCTTATGTAACGTTTACAGGCATCGATGGAATTAATATTTTTAAAGCGCCAGTTTTAGCCATGTTATTTGTGGGTGGAATGGTGCCTGTAGTTTTTTCTGCATTAGCAATGAATGCCGTTGGTAAAGCAGCGATGGAAATGGTTAATGAAGTGGTAAGACAGTTTAAAGATATTCCAGGAATTATGGAAGGTACTGGAAAACCAGAATATGATAAATGTGTCGATATTTCAACTAAAGCCTCTTTGAAAGAAATGATGTTACCAGGACTCTTAACAATTGGGTTCCCAATATTGGTAGTTCTAGTAGGTAAGTTAGCATATCAAGATAACAATATGTTAGTAGCTGAAATGCTAGGGGGGTATATGGCAGGAGTTACCGTAAGTGGTGTACTTTGGGCTATTTTCCAAAACAATGCAGGTGGTGCTTGGGATAATGCTAAGAAATCTTTTGAAGCTGGTGTAGAGATCAACGGCGTTATGACCTACAAAGGATCGGAAGCACACAAGGCAGCAGTTACAGGAGATACTGTTGGTGATCCATTTAAAGACACTTCTGGACCATCAATGAATATCCTTATCAAATTAACATGTCTTATCGGATTAGTAATTGCACCTATCTTAGGCGGGCACTCTTTAGAAGCCGCGCATGCATCACAAGATGTGAATGTAGCAGTTGTGTATAATTCAGGAGATTTAGCTGAAGCAACAATTTCAAAGACTACAGTAGTAAATGGGACAGAAGTTGTGGTAGAGAAATCAATCACCGGAACTGAGAAAGACGTTGAAGAAGCTGTTGAAGCCCTTTTAAATGAGACGACCGAAAATTAATTTAATCGTACTGAAAAGATTAAAAATTTGAGTCATAAAAAATCCCGCTTTTGCGGGATTTTTTATGACTTATATATAGCATTTGAGTTAAAACAAACCGTTTATTTCAGCATCAATTTTAGTGATGATAAACCCAAGGTCTTCTTCGTTTTCTACAAAATCTAAATCATCAACGTCAATGATTAGCAGTTTTCCTTTAGTGTAGCCATGAATCCAAGCTTCATAGCGTTCGTTTAAACGGCTTAGGTAATCTATACTAATAGAGTTCTCATAATCACGCCCACGTTTATGAATTTGAGCTACAAGGTTAGGGATTGAGCTTCTCAAGTAAATGATAAGATCAGGGCTCTGAACTAAAGATTCCATAAGCCCAAAAAGCGACGAATAATTTTCAAAATCGCGGTTGGTCATTAAGCCCATTGCATGTAAGTTAGGCGCAAATATATTCGCATCTTCATAAATGGTACGGTCCTGAATAATGTCTTTTCCGCTTTCCCGAATTTGTAACACCTGACGGAATCTACTATTTAAAAAATACACTTGGAGGTTGAAACTCCAACGTTCCATTTGGTTGTAAAAATCATCTAAGTAAGGGTTTTCTACAACATCTTCAAGTTGAGCTTCCCATTTGTAATGTTTAGCTAGTAATTGGGTCAGGGTTGTTTTTCCTGCTCCGATATTTCCGGCAATTGCAACATGCATAATATCAATTGTTTAATAGTTGGTAGTGGTGAAGAAATTCTTCGTCATAAATATACAAGGTTTGATTGGTTACAAAAAACTGTTTTACTAAAACTTTAGGTAAGTTTAGCCTCAAAACGGTTTCAGTGTTTTTTAATTTATAGTAAATAGCGTTTTCTTTTTGTAGAAACAGCACGCCGTTCCATAGTTTTAAATCTGTAAACCCTTCTTGAGGCAGCTTCGAAATTAAACTGCCCATGTAATTATAACATTGTAATTCTTTAGTTGTAAGTACCCAACACGTGTTATAATCGCTATCCAAAGCGAGAATTTCATTTTGAAACGGTACAGTCTTAACGCGAGTTTTGGAGGTGTTGTAGTCAAATAATTCCAATTGAAGCGTATTCGAATCAAACACCCAAAAGGTCGTATCATTCCCATACGAGATGTGGGACAAAGTCCGTAATGGGGTCAAGTGGTTAAAGTCCACGCTAATCAAATCTGCTAAGCGATTATCCAGCAGCGTAACGCTATTGAAATCTTTATAAAACAGCGCTAGTTTGAGTGGATTAAACACAGAAACCGAACTCAAATTGCCTTTGTCTAAGACACTATAATTTTGAAGTTCTTTCTTGGTTTTTTTAAAAAGTATATTTGATTCTAGATAATAAATAGACTCAAATTGATCCACGCCAATAAAGCGGCTACATTCCAAAGGAATTGATTCAACCAAGTTGGCGGTTAAAGAGGTTTGACTAAACCCCCAAGCCGTAAAAAATAATACTAAATAGAATGTGCGTTTCATTTGTGCTTGAAAAGTACAAAAATCAAATTAATTTAATAGATTAATTTATAACCAAACCCGCGTACATTCAAAATTTGTATCGTTTGATCTTGATTTAATTTTTTTCGAATTTTGGTTATAAATACATCCATACTTCGAGAACTGAAGTAATCATCGTTCCCCCAAAGTTTATTTAAAATCAAAGAACGCTCAAGAACTTTGTTTTTGTTTTTTATCAGATGAAATAATAAATGTGCTTCTCGATGGGTTAGTGTTGTGCTCGGCTCATTTTTAAATTGTAGGGTTTGCTTTGTGAAGTCAAAAACATAGGCACCAAGTTTAATACTGTTATGTGGTTCTTGTAGTAGTGTATTTTTCAGCAGATTATTTATGCGAACAATAAGTTCTTCCATGCTAAAAGGTTTCTTTATATAATCATTTCCGCCACTATGAAAGCCTTCAACAACATCTTGAGTTTGGGATTTTGAAGTTAAAAAAATAATAGGGATTTCAGCGTTCTCTAAACGAATGTCTTTAGCCAAGCTAATGCCATCTTTTTTTGGCATCATTATATCTAGAATTAATAATTTCGGATTTTTTGTTTTATAAACTTCAAATGCTTTTTCGCCATTTTCGCAAAGTAAAACATCGAATCCTCGAGTTTCCAAACTTTCTTTAATTATTTGCCCAAGTGAAGGCTCGTCTTCGGCTAAAAGTAGGGTTATTTTAGGCTTCATTTGGAAGTGTCAGTTTAAAAGTAGTATGTGTTTTTTTTAGGTCCAGTTGGATAGAGCCGTTATGTTTTTCTATAATTTTTTTGGTGTAGTATAGCCCAATCCCAAACCCTTTCACATTATGTGTATTGCCTTTGGATACGCGGTAAAATTTCTCAAAAATTTGATCTTTGTTATTGTGGTTAAGCGAATTTCCGCTATCAGAAATTGATATCGTAAATGAAGATGAGTTTTGTGAAATTTCAATCCAAATTTGATTCCCGCCGTATTTAATGGCATTATCAATAATATTGTTAATTGCGTTCTCAAAATGAAATACATCAACTGTTACATCTAAAAGTGTTTGTTTAGGGTTAAAATCAATAGTTACAGATTCAGTCTGCATTTGATGTTTAGCTACAATTGTTTGGAGTAATTCAACACCATTAATAGGCGTTTTGTGAAGCTCCAAATTTCCGCTATCCAAAGAGGCGGTTTCTAAAAGTTTTTCAACCATAAGATTTAATTTTGTCAAGTGTTCACTTGACATCTCTAAATAGGTTTTAGTCTTTTTCTTGTCGTCAATACCATTGAAACTTTTAAGACTTTCTAGAGCAACACTAATAGTAGCAATAGGTGTTTTAAATTCATGAGTGATATTGCTAATCAAATCATTTTTTACTTCTGCCAGCTGTTTTTGGGATCTTATAATTTGCAATAGATAAAACAAACAGCCAATGACAACAAGCACCAATAAAGTTGAGATTAATATCCCTGTTAGAATTCGTTTTAGAATGATTTTTGTTTCGTTAGAAAAATGAATAGACAATGAACTTCCCCTCGGCAAAAAAGGAGATTTGGAATTTGTTGTCAAATCGCTTGGGTTGATTTTTTTAAGTTTTTGAGTCTCTAACTCGCGACTCTCAAATGTTAAACCATAATCAATATTGAGTTTTTTACGAGCCAATTCAGATTTCAACAAACTGTCAATATTTTTAAGAGATAATGAATCCCGGGTAATAGAAATAAACACTTTAGAGGTTAGCAGTGTAATATCTTTCATATTAAAGGTGTCGACATTAAACACTTTTAGCCCTTCAACGCCGAATTGAAAAGAGTCTGAAACAATTGAATCTGAGTCAAGATAAATACTTTCTATATAAGTTGAATCTAAATTTATAGCGTTTTGTTTGTGATAATTAAGTACGGACTTACGTGCCAAACGTCTTAGGTTCTTGTTCAGTTTGAATGCATTATTTTTTGGCCGCTGATTGAACATACTGTCAAGGTCAAAGGGAAGGTCGAACTCCTTGTTTTTAGAGTTTGAGTGTAGTGCAAAACCTTCAACAGCGCTATGCTCTGCAAGATTTGTGTAGTAAGCATCTATGGCATTATCTAAGCTCACTTGCACATCATTGATAAGCTGTTGCTTATTAATTTGATAATTTTTATAATTCCAATAGACTTGTATGCCAATTGTGCTCAGGATCACAATGAGAATAACATAAAGCAACCATTTGTAACGTGCATCATTCATAAGTCAAAAGTAAATTTTAAAATCAATTAATACTAATCGCTTAACACACGTTAACAGTCGTTAACTGTAACTACATATTATTTTTTACATATTTGCATCAGTTCTAATTTAAAAAATATAAAAATGATAAGACTAGTAACTATATTTTTAATCGCAATTACAACTGTGATTTCAGAGAGTCATGCCCAAGAATTTCAAGGGATAGCCACTTATAAAACTCAGCGCAAGCTAGACATCAAAATTGATAGTACTCAAGTTGGTGGTATGCAAGATGAACTTATGGCAATGCTCAAAAAACAGTTTGAAAAAACGTACACCCTGACATTTAATAAGGAGGAATCCCTTTACAAAGAAGAGGAGTCTTTAGCGCCTCCTTCTCTAGGGAACACGATGGTAGTTATGACTATGGGAGGGTCTGGCGAATTATACAAAAACATAAAATCAAAACGTTTTGTTAAACAATCGGACCTGCTAGGAAAAATGTTTTTGATTCAAGATTCTTTAAAAACAACGCCTTGGAAACTACAAGGCGACACCAAAAATATTGGAGAGTACACCTGCTATAAAGCGACTCTTGAAAGAGCAGTAGATGCAGATACTTTTTCTGATGAGGATACTAAAAAGACGCAAACGGTCACAGCGTGGTACACGCCTCAAATCCCCGTTAGTAACGGCCCTGAAGAGTTTCAAGGCCTGCCAGGACTTATTTTAGAACTGAGTTACGATTCTCAAACTATTTTATGTAGTAAAGTTTTGTTAAATCCTGCAAAACAAGTTGTCATAAAAGAGCCCTCATCTGGTACAACGGTCACTCAAAATGAGTTTGATGCCATTATGATCAAAAAAATGAAGGAAATGGAATCGCAATACGATCGCGATGATGGCGAGGGTAGTAGTTTCAAAATTGAAATCAGAAATTAGTTTTAATTTTATTTTAACGAGTTCGTATTAAACAATCCGTAATTTGTACGGATAAAAATAGATCTTAAATTAACAGTTATAAGTATGAATCTAGTAAAAAATCATTTTTCGGTGGTCTGCATCGCGTTGTTGCTCTCAGCAGCAGCTTACGCCCAAGAATTTCAGGGTCAAGCTTATTATTTCTCCAAAACATCAGTAGATATGGATAGTTGGGGAGGTCGGAAAATGAGTGAAGATCAAAAAAAACAAATTGCAAACCGCATGCGCAGCATGTTTGAAAAAACCTATATTTTGACTTTTGATAGAGAAGCTTCCAACTATAAAGAAGAAGAAGTTTTGGAAGCACCAGGAGCACAAGGTGGTTTTGGGAAATGGGGCAATAGTTTTTCAGCAGGGCCTCAATATAAAAATATCAAATCCCAACAATTTTTGCAAGATCAAGAGTTTTTTGGAAAACAATTTTTGATTTCAGATTCCTTGTCCAAATTAGATTGGAAATTAGAAGCAGAAACTAAACAAATTGGACAATACCTTTGTATGAAAGCGACAACTACCAAAACAGTAGATGAATTTGATTGGCGTAGTATGAGACGAAAACCAAAATCTAAAGAAACTGAAGCTAAAAAAGACGCTACTGCAACATCGGTTTCTGAAGACATAGAACTCCCAAAACAAATTGAAGTTACGGCATGGTACACCCCTCAAATTCCTGTAAGTCAAGGGCCTGGTGATTTTTGGGGCCTTCCAGGACTAATCCTAGAAGTGAACACTGATAAGACCACCATTTTGTGTTCTAAAATTATTATGAATCCAAAAGAGAAAGTGGATATTGAAGCGCCTAAAAAAGGGACTATAGTTTCACGATCGGAGTATACTGAAACCGTCAAGAAAAAAATGGAAGAAATGCGCTCTATGTACGGAGGTCGGAGAAACAAACGTCGAAATTAAAGACATCCAAATTAACCAATAGTTTATGAAAAATTTTATCACAATTATAGTCCTTTCAATAGGCATGGCCGGGTTTTCCCAAGTAAGACTAAACGGCGTTATAAAAGACAGCTTAGGGAATCCCTTGGAGTTAGCAAATGTTATCGCGATTAATAAGGCCACAAAATCATTAGATTCTTATGGCATCACCAACGATGAAGGCCGGTTCCGTTTGGATTTAAAAAAGAACACCCTATATTCCATTCAAGCCAGTTATATTGGTATGAAATCCCTAGACGAAGACCTCGAAACTCAAGAAGAAAACATCACTAAAGATTTCACACTTTTTGAAGATAATTCTTTGGACGAAGTAGAGTTGGTCTATGAGATGCCCGTTACCATTAGTGGAGATACCTTGGTCTATAATGCCGATTCTTTTAATAAGGGAACAGAACGAAAACTCGAAGATGTATTGGAAAACCTCCCAGGAGTTGAAATTAACGATGATGGTCAGGTAGAGGTAGAAGGTAAGGTTGTCAATAAATTGATGGTTGAAGGCAAAGATTTCTTTGATGGCGATACCAAATTAGCAACCAAAAATATACCCTCTAGTGCGGTAGATAAAGTTCAGGTCTTAAAAAATTATTCTGAGGTTAGTCAATTGGGTGGAGTCACGAACAATCAAGACAATGTTGCGATAAACATCAAATTAAAAGACGGGAAGAAAAATTTCTGGTTCGGAAATGTTACTGTCGGTGCGGGAGATTCGGACGCAAATTCGCTCTACTTAGCCCAGCCAAAGTTGTTTTATTACAGTCCAGAATACAGTGTCAATTTTATTGGAGATCTCAACAATATTGGAGAAGTTGCGTTTTCACGACGAGATTATTTTAATTTTTCTGGGGGTTTCCGATCGCCTAGTCAAAAAAGTGGAACGAGCTTGAGTTTAGGAAATAATGACATCGGGTTCTTATTACTTCAAAATAACCGTGCTAAAGACATTAACACAAAATTTGGTGCTGCAAATTTTAGTTGGTCTCCAAAAAAGACGTTAGATATTGGAGGTTTTGCTATTTTCTCTAACAGCAAAAATGAACTGCAAGAAAATAGAAGTGTACAATACACAGACGCGCCTGCTGGGTTTTCAGATGAGGATACGGAGAGTAATACGTCTCAAAACAATGATTTAGGGATGCTAAAGCTAACCACTAAATACCAGCCAAACGCTAGCAACCAGCTCGAGTATGAAGCGCTTGGTAATTTGTCCAAAAGTAGACAAGATCAACGCTTCAAGTCCTCTTTAAACGGAGATATAAATCAGTTGGAAAACATAAATCCGTTTAGTTTTAATCACAGTTTAAACTACTATTATACATTGAACGAAACTAATATTTTTGCATTTGAAGCCCAACACCTTATCAAAGATGAGGACCCTTTTTATAATGCTATCCTAGAGGATAAAGCCGACTACGAGGGTACCGCCAACAGTTTAGGTTTAGATGGCGCTCAAGTCGATTATAATTTTGGTCAAGACAAGCGTGTACAGTCCAATCAGGTAGATGCGAAACTAGACTATTGGAACATCCTCAATAAAAAAAGTAATATCAACCTGACGCTAGGAACAATTTTGAGTCATCAACAATTTGATTCAAATATTTTTCAGTTTTTAGATAATCAAACAGAAGTGAGGCCAACGCCTAGCATCGTCGGTGGTAGTGCAACTAACGACATTGCTTATAATTTTTCCGATGTATATTTAGGGTTGCATTACCGTTTGAAATCAGGAAAATTCACTTTTACTCCAGGTATATCTGCGCATGCCTATGGAATCTCAAATACACAGATTGGAGCAAAAACTACGGATAACTTCTTCAGATTTTTACCTGATATGAATGTGATTTTTCAAATCAAAAAGAGCGAAACTTTAAATTTTAGTTACCGCATGCAAACACAATTTACAGATGTATCACAATTTGCGAGTGGCTTGGTGCTAAACAATTATAATTCGTTGTTTTCGGGCTCACCCGATTTGCAAAGCGCACTTTCGCACAACTTGAGTTTGTTTTATTACAGTTTTAATATGTTTAACTATACCAATGTGTTTGCAACTATTAATTATAACAAAAGTATTGACAACATCAGAACAGTATCTGAGTTTGTTCCAGGTAGTGTAATTCGCGTGTCAACGCCATTTAACTCTAGTTTTGCAGATGAAAGCCTTACGGCAAGCGGACGTTTTCAGCGGACTTTTGGTAAATTGCGCGCTTCTGTTCGGGGGAATTTTAATTATTCAAAATTTAATCAGTTCGTTCAAAACAGACAATCTGTGAATGAACGTTTTTCACAGACCTACAGAGCACAATTGCGAACAAACTTTAGAACTGCGCCTAACGTCGATTTAAGTTACAGGTATTCTATTCAGGATAATAATTTGGGGGCGACTACCACGAAGTTTTTTACCAAAAGTCCTTCTATTGAAATTGATGCCTTGATTTTAAAAGCATTTACGTTTAAAACAGATTTTTCTTATAACGATTTTAGCGATGAAGACCGCACGATTAATACTTATGAATTTTGGAATGCGTCTTTAACTTATAGAAAAGATGAAGATGCCAAATTTGAATACGAGATCAAAGCGACAAACCTTTTAGATACGCGTTCTCAAAATCAGAGCAGCACCTCAAATATATCGGTAAGTGCGACAGAATATTTCATTCAACCGCGTTATGTAACTTTTCGAGTGCGTTATGAGTTATAATCAACTCCAAGCTATTTAAATTAAAAAAACCCGACTGTGGATCGGGTTTTTTGACTAACTAACTTAAACTAAATCCCTTATGAGGAATAATACTATAAATTAACAAGCAATTCACTATTTTATATTAATGATAGTTTTATTATTTATGTGATGTTTTCCGTGTGCGCTCTTTTAACTTTAATTTCAAAACCTAAGAGTTTCGCATGAGAGATGAAAACGGATAAATTTTCTTTATGCCACTGATTACAAATTGCAATTTTTACGCCATCATTAAGCATAATTGGACTATCTATATTATAGTTTTGTTTATTTTTTTCGTCAATTTCAGTCCATTTTTTAATTACGCCTTTGTCACCTTGCAATTTATCAAACCAAATTTTTTGTAGTACACTAAAACCCAAATTAGATTTATTAATATAATTTTCAATGGTTTGTTGCACTAATCTTGCTCTATCAGTATTTTTGACAACTTTTTTAACTAAATATTTTACTGGGGTTGTTTTCAATTTATTTTGTTTTCTGCGTTATAATAATTTCTAAATAAAGTTTTTGAAATTTTTTCAATTACAATACATGGCAAATTTAAGTTAAATTAATTTAAATTTTAGCCCAAAGTTAGCCCATAATATGAATTAATTTTATATTTTTGAATTTATGGAGTATGTGATAGGGCATTTAAAGCAAGAAATTAATCATAAGTTGGGTTTTGAAATTCGACGTCAAGCCGATGTGCGGTACCTTCATCAAAGTATAATTTTAGACAATAACTTAAAAATTGGATTTAATACCTTGCGACGTTTTTACGAATTTTTACCACAAAGAGCACCACAGCTTCAAACGTTGGAAGTCCTTTCGCAATTTTTGGGTTATGCGTCTTACTCAGCCTTTTTAAGTTTCATCAACCAAGATCAAAACTGGTTTCATTGGACTTTTGTAAATGATTTTGAAAATCTGCAGTCCATAGATGCATCTCAAATTCAGCAGCTAATCGCTCTAAAATCACACCCTGATTATGTCTTGTTTTTAAGTCAGATTATAAAAGTATTTATTCGTAGAAATCGGATCGATTTATTGAAAATCATATTTTCAACTCCAGAGATTCACTTTGATATTACAACCCAAACTAGAGAGCTTGGTAAGTTGGCTTATGCTGTTGGAGGGCTCTTAAGAACACTGCCCAAAAGTAATTACGCAAAGTTAGAAGTTTTGCTTTCTGATGCTTATGTTTTCAAAACACATATCTTAGATTTTCATGTTGATTATACACATTTTAATGGGTATTATGGTTATTTAAATTCAGCCAGACTTGCGTATGACACTCAACCCGGACATATAATTTTTATCAATCTAATAAAAAATTACCACCTCTTTTTGGCTGGAAAATCAACTTTTGAAGATTACTGTCCTGATGTTTCAAACCTTAAGATGTTTTCTGTGCTTCATGGGCGTTTGTTAGCGTATCAGTTGTTGATACAGCATTTTAAATACAGCCGACCTTTGGACGAATTGCAGGCTACGATTTTAAAAACTGGAGAACACTATCAAAAGCTATTATTTTATACAGAAATATTTCCAGCGCTTATATTTACCAAACAAATAGAGTTTTTAGAGACGATTTTTGAGCGCTATCAAAATGAGCTTTTTGACCTCTCTGCATGGCGGCCATATAACTCTTACAACGTTTATTTGATTGCTCATGTTCTTGTGAAATTAAGAGCTCAGAATTATAAAGATGCGCTTTACAGCTTAAAACAAATTAATTTAAATGTGAGCACTTCCAATTCATATTATCATTATTTAAAATTGTTTTATTGTATTGCAGCATATCAACTCGAAAAACATACAACAGCCCATTCGGATGTGCTTTTAGGGATCCAAAAAGAGTACCAGTCTTTGGTGAAACAAACAGGTTTTAAGCAATTTAGTTTAGCGTTATTAAAAAATTATTAATTAAGAAGACGTGGAGTATTTGATTTTATCATCATTTTTTTTTGCATTTAATAACATATTGTGGAAATGGGTTGTCGCAGACTATTTACCCTTACAGGTTATAGTTAAGCGTTCAATGCTCACATGCTTAATAGGTTTTAGTGTTTTTGTTGTATATCCGGAAAGTTTTACCATTTACACTTCTCTTAACGAGATGCTTTTTGTCAACTTGACATGTATTATTGGTGCTATGGGCTTAGTCTTTATGATTTATGCTTTAAAAGAAAGTACCCTTAATAATTTCATTCATTATAGTCTAGTGGGCAGCATGGGCACGGCTTCATACCTCTATTTTGTTGAAAATATTATTCCTCAAAATTTTGTATTAGGTATTCTTTTTGTTGCCCTAGGTTTTTGTGTGTTCTTATGGAATCAACGGATTAATTCTATAGCCATTCGGTTTTCAAGCCATAGATATTTACTGTTGATGACATTTTGTTTTTCTGTTTCAGGAATCATGCAGTGGTATAATTTAAAAACATATAACGTTGTTTTTCTTGCTATTCATCAAGAAGTTGAGGTTATGGTTATTGCAGGATTTATAATGTATTATTTGAAGCAGCCAGCCCTGCCATTTTTTAAATGGGATTACATCCTGTTGATGGCACCTGTTGTAGTTATTGCCGTTATTGCCGGAATGTATGGGTTAGAAAAAACCAACCCTTTTATCACTAGTATTATTAGCTTAACAACACCAATACTTACAATGGTGCTTGCCGTGCTTATACTAAAAGAACATTTTAAATGGTACTATGTCAGCTCGATGGCTTTGGTGGTACTTGGGGCTTGGATGTTAAGTTAACTCAGTTTTAGATTTCAAAAGCACCTTTAATTCTCTCTACATAATCTAGTTTTTCCCACGTAAACAATTCAACATCCAAAGTTAAGCTTTCACCATTCGGTTGATGAAATGTTTTAGTGACTGTTTTAGGTTCACGACCCATATGACCATAGGCAGCGGTTTCGCTATAAATTGGACTGCGGAGTTTTAAACGTTTTTCAATTGCTGCTGGTCGTAAATCAAATAAAGTTCCGATTTTAGCGGCGATTTCACCATCGGTTAAATTAAAAGGACTTGTCCCATAGGTGTCCACAAAAACACCCATAGGCTCAGCAACTCCAATAGCATAACTTACCTGAACCAGTACTTCAGAACAAAGCCCGGCTGCTACCATGTTTTTGGCAATGTGACGCGTTGCATAGGCTGCACTACGATCTACCTTACTAGGGTCTTTTCCAGAAAATGCGCCACCACCATGAGCGCCTTTTCCGCCATAGGTATCCACAATGATTTTTCGGCCCGTAAGGCCTGTATCGCCATGAGGTCCTCCAATCACAAATTTTCCAGTTGGGTTGATATGGTACGTAATTTCGTCATTAAATAAACCCTGAATATGAGTGGGCAATTTAGCGATTACTCTTGGTATTAATTTTGTTTTTAAATCTTCTCGAATTGTTGCTAACATAGCAGTCTCTTCATCAAAATCGTCATGTTGTGTAGAAATCACAATCGCATCAATTCGTTTGGGGGTATTGTCATCATCATATTCAATAGTTACCTGACTTTTAGAGTCGGGTCTTATATAGGAAATATCTGTGCCTTCACGACGTAGGGCTGCAAGTTCAATCAGTATCCGGTGCGACAAATCGAGCGCCAAAGGCATATAGTTTTCGGTTTCATTTGTGGCATATCCAAACATCATTCCCTGGTCGCCAGCGCCTTGTTCTTCGGCTCCTCTGTCAACTCCTCGATTGATGTCTTCGGACTGTTCGTGAATTGCTGAAAGTACACCACAAGAATTCCCGTCAAACATATATTCTCCTTTGGTATAACCAATTTTGTTTATGGTATCGCGTGCAATTTTTTGTACATCTAAATACGTTTTAGATTTAACTTCGCCCGCTAGAATAACTTGACCAGTTGTGACCAGCGTTTCACAAGCGACTTTTGAATCGGGGTCAAAAGCTAAAAAATTATCGATTAATGCATCACTAATTTGGTCAGCAACTTTATCGGGATGGCCTTCTGAAACACTTTCAGATGTAAATAAATAACTCATAAACAGTTTTTATGAGAACAAAAATGAATTGCAGAGCTTGTGGAGTAGGGTTTACTGCTTTAGCTTTTTTTTAATGAGGTTGCAATCAGATCAAATTTGTCCTCGTATTATGGCGCAAATCTAATAAATATAGAACTAATAAAAAAACTTTATCTCTAATGGTTTACCCTGAATACTTTATTTCGTTTATTTTTACCGCATAAATTAATAAAATGTATCGTTTACTTTTTTTTGGGTTTATAACATCTTTTTTTCTGGGATCTTCGCAGACCAAATCTAGTACTACATTTTTAGATGTTAACTATTTTAAAGGTAATATTCCGATTCATAATGTTGATATTTTGCACCTTGTTCAAGGCCATCCCGAGGGAGTTATCATTGGTTGGAACCATCGAACTAACGGAAAAAAAGAATGGGAACAACGCTATAATTATCCAGATTATGGAGCCTCTTTTATGTTTCAAGATTTAAAAAATGAGGTACTTGGCAACACGCTTGGATTCTACGGGCATTTTAATTTTTACTTTCTCAAACGTCGCCTTATGTTACGTGTTGGTCAAGGAATTGTTGTGGCAACAAATCCCTATGATAAAACCTCAAATCCCAAAAATGTTGCATTTGGATCTAAACTATTAGGCAGCCCCTATTTTATGATAAACTACAAAAAACCAAATCTGTTAGGGCCTATCGGTATCCAATCAGGTTTAGTTTTAGCACACGCTTCTAATGGAAATTTTAGTGCCCCCAACACAAGCGTGAATACAATTGCCCTCAATATTGGTCTGAACTATGATTTGGATGCTAAAGAAATCCGCTATGAGGAACCTTTAGAAATTTCTGTAGTTTCGAAAGCCGTAAAATATAATATTGTTTTTAGAACTGGCCTACACCAAACAGATATCGTAGGAAGCAAACGCTATCCGTTTTATACAGTTGCAGCTTATGCCGATAAACAGCTAAACTTTTTTAGCGGACTTCAATTTGGCATCGAAGCGTTCTTGTCATATGCTCTAAAAGAAGAAATCAATTTTAGAAGTTTAGCTTACCCTGAAGAACAATCAAACCCTGATACCGATTTTA
Organism: uncultured Paracoccaceae bacterium; assembly: GCA_943788135.1. Classification (GTDB taxonomy): domain Bacteria; phylum Bacteroidota; class Bacteroidia; order Flavobacteriales; family Flavobacteriaceae; genus Hel1-33-131. The sequence goes on from CALSPC010000005.1 coordinate 44,043, forward strand.
AACGTCTCGGCGGATTTTTAGGGTATGAATTATTTATAAATCAATGGTCTTTTATTGCTCAAGCAGGATATTACCTTTATTATCCCTATGATTTTGAAGGTCGAATCTACAATAGACTCGGCTTAAAATATTATTTTAATGAAAAATTATTTGGGGTATTCTCTGTGAAGTCTCATTTTGCCACAGCAGAGTCACTTGAATTCGGAATTGGAATACGATTATAACATGAAATACTTAGTTTATACGCTATTAGTAATTGTACTTTTATCTTGCGATAATGAAGCGGGTTGGGGCTGTATTCAAACTTCAGGCGCCTCTGTAGTAGATGAATTGACCGTTGAGCCTTTTGATAAAATATTGGTTAATAGAGACATTGAGTTGGTCATTAGGCAAGGAGAAGCCTACAACGTTGAAATTCAAACAGGTCAAAATTTGCGCAGCGGAATTGAAGTCAGTGTTGTTGAAAATCAACTTCAATTAACAGATCGCAACAGTTGTAATTTTGTAAGAGATTATGGCCTTACTAAAATAAGTGTAACAACGCCAACTTTGAAAGAAATAAGAAGCAGCACACAATATTTGACATCGTCTGATGGGGCTTTGAATTTTGAAAACCTCACACTTCTTTGTGAGAATTATAATTCGGATTATTTAAGCATTGGAGATTTTAAAATGACCGTAAACACACAAACACTCAGAGTGGTAGCCAATAACTTATCGGAATTCACTATTGAGGGGAGTGTAGAAAACTTAATTATTGGGTTTTATGCAGGAATATGTCAATTTAATGGTGCCGAATTAAGTGCGCAAAACGTCACCGTATTTCAAAGAAGTAGCCATGATATCACAGTAAAGCCGCTACAATCTTTAGAAGGTGAAATTAGAAGTGTTGGCAATGTGATTAGTATCCATACACCGCCTGTTGTCGATGTTCAAGAGTATTATTCTGGCCGATTAGTGTTCTTAGATTAATTAAATTAAACTACACATTTTAAGTACATTCCGTAAAATCACTACAATAAACACCTAAATTAATTCTCTAAAAAGAGGCGTTTAAAATAGAGTTTAATGAGTTCAGGCCTCATTTTGTTCAATTATCTTTATTTTTTCAAGTTAATTTATAAAAAATAGGGTTTTAATTTTAATTTGAAGAAAAAATATATACTTTAGCCTCCAATTAATAATGATGTCAACAGTAAATTATATCTTTTATAGCTTTTATTATTTCTTTTTTAGAAAAGAGATCGAGGCCCTGTGTGTATAATTTATCAAAATAAATTTTAAATATAAGTCTCGATGTAAACATCGGGATTTTTTTTTATGACAAAAAAAATCGCCATACAAGGAATTAAAGGATCGTTCCATCACATTGTTTCTCAAACCTATTTTGATGAAGCAGTTGAGGTGCAGCCCTACCTTTCATTTAGTGCGGTGGTAGAGAGTCTTATAACCAAAAAGTCTGACGTGGCTGTTATGGCGTTAGAAAATTCAATTGCAGGCTCCATTATTCCAAATTATGCGCATATCGATGATCAGGATTTACACATTACAGGGGAGTGTTTTTTAGAGATTCAACACAATTTAATGGCGCTCAAAGGACAGTCCATTGCAGATATAAACGAAGTGTTTTCACATCCAATGGCATTATTGCAGTGTAAAGAATTTTTTAAACAGTATCCTCATATAAAACTTATAGAAGATACAGATACCGCTGAGGTTGCCCAACGTATTGCAAAAGGTCAGCTTAAAGGAATTGCAGCTATTGCGAGTTTGCAAGCGGCTCAACGTTTTGAGCTGAATATTCTTGCAGAAAGCATTCAAACCATTAAGCATAATGAAACCCGATTTGTCATTGTGGAGCGTCAGCAAATCAAACAAGATGCAACGCTAATCAACAAAGCGTCTGTGAAATTTTTATTAGATCATAAACGTGGAAGTTTAGCGGCTATGCTCAATGTGATGAGTGATTGCAATTTGAATTTAACAAAAATCCAATCTCTGCCAAAAATTGATACGCCCTGGAAATACGCCTTTTTTGTGGACATCACTTTTGAAGACTTTTCTGATTACGAAAAAGGGAAAGCTATTATGAAAATTATGGCCGAAGAATTTAAAATATTAGGGGAATATAAAAACGCAAAAAAATAATGGTTACTGCCAGTCGTTTACATACCGTTGAAGAATACTACTTTTCTAAAAAATTAAGAGAGGTCAATGCATTGAAAGCTGCGGGGGCACCTATTATTAATTTAGGAATTGGCAGTCCAGATTTGGCGCCGCCAAAAGCCGTTATTGCAGCAATTACTGCTAGCCTGAGTGACGCCACAGCCCATAAATACCAAAGCTATCAAGGGTTGCCAGAGCTGCGCTCGGCGATGTCAAATTTTTACCAAACACACTACAATATAACACTCAATTCTGAGAATCAAGTTTTACCACTGATTGGAAGTAAAGAAGGAATTATGCATATTTCAATGGCGTATCTCAATGAAGGCGATGCCGTTTTAATACCAAATCCAGGCTATCCAACATATACGTCTGTAACAAAATTAGTAGGCGCAACGCCAGTATTTTATGACTTAAATGCGGCTTCCAATTGGCAACCCGATTTAGCCGCTTTAGAAGCACTAGATTTGTCTAAGGTCAAAATTATGTGGGTCAACTATCCACACATGCCAACAGGAACTTTAGGCGATAAAAAAACGTTAAAAGCGTTGGTTGATTTTGCTAAAAAACACAGTATTCTTCTCATTAATGATAATCCCTACAGTTTCATTCTAAATGATCAACCGTTTAGTATTTTTAATATTGAGGGCGCTGCAGCGGTGTGTTTAGAGTTGAACTCTTTGAGTAAAACCTTTAACATGGCGGGTTGGAGAGTAGGAATGTTAACAGGTGCTGCTGAACATTTAAGTAATGTGATTAAAGTTAAAAGCAATATGGATTCAGGGATGTTTTACGGCATTCAAAAAGGAGCTATTGAGGCTTTAACGAGCTCTAAAAACTGGTTTAACGACTTAAATACTATATACACTGAACGCCGAGAACTGGTTTGGAAACTTGCCACGGCACTTAAGTGTACGTTTCAAACGGATTCCTCAGGGATGTTTGTATGGGCCAAATTACCAGTGGGACTTCGCTCGGAAGAATTTATAGATCACATATTACAAAAGCATCACATTTTTGTTGCACCAGGAACTATTTTTGGTAGCAATGGCGAAGGTTACATTAGGTTTTCCTTGTGTGCACCAAAAGAACACATTGAATCTGCAATACAACGCGTCTTATGAAACAGGTCACAATCATAGGTATCGGATTAATAGGTGGAAGTTTTGCTTTGGATTTAAAGCAGCACCTCCCTGGTGTAAGTATTTCTGGAATTGATCAAAATGAGGCGCATTTAAATACCGCTTTAAAGCTGGGAATTATAGATCAAGTTGGAGCATTTGACCAATTGAAAAAGGCAGATCTTGTCGTAGTGGCAATCCCTGTAAATTCTGCTATTCGGGTGTTGCCTGAAGTTTTAGATTTGATAGCCGATCACACAGTGGTTATAGATATGGGTTCTACTAAAGCGGGCATCTGTAATGCCGTTGCTTCGCATCCACGACGCGCCAATTTTCTAGCTACACATCCCATTGCAGGAACTGAATTTTCTGGACCTTCAGCGGCGATGAAAGGCTTGTTTGAAAATAAAACAAACATCATTTGTGAGCTCGATAGTACTTTGCCACATCTGAGTGAAGCGGTGCTCACACTTTTTAAAACACTAGGAATGCACCTACGTTTTATGGCTGCTAAAGCTCATGACAAACACATTGCCTATGTGTCGCATTTGTCGCACATTAGCGCTTTTATGTTAGGAAAAACAGTCATTGACAAAGAAAAAAACGAACGTGATATTTTTGATATGGCTGGCAGTGGATTTGAATCTACGGTCCGACTTGCCAAAAGTTCGCCAGACATGTGGACCCCAATTTTTGAACAAAATAAAACCAATGTTATCGAAACCCTGAACGAATACATTCAAAATTTAAATCAGTTTAAAGCCTATATGGAACAAGATGATTTTGAAGCAGTATATAATGAAATGAAAAACACAAATCACATCAAACAAATATTAAAAGGAATTGCTTAATAATAACAAAAAATGGAAAACAAAAAAGAACTAGGAAATTGGTTAAATGAATTAAATCTAGACCACCCTTTGGTAATTGCTGGCCCTTGTAGTGCCGAGACTGAAGAACAAGTATTACGAATTGCGCATGAGCTTAAAGACACTGATGTAAGCTATTACCGTGCAGGAATTTGGAAACCCAGAACACGTCCAGGAAATTTTGAAGGCGTTGGTGCATTGGGTCTAAAATGGCTACAAAAAGTAAAGGCAGAAACCGGTTTAAAAACCGCGACTGAAGTGGCCAACAGAGCCCATGTAGAATTGGCTTTGGAACACGACATTGATTTGTTATGGATCGGCGCACGTTCTACCGTGAGTCCTTTTATTGTTCAAGAAATTGCAGATGCCCTACAAGGAACAGACAAAATTGTACTTGTAAAAAACCCTGTTAATCCAGATTTAGCCTTATGGTTAGGAGCGATTGAGCGTTTGGCCACAGCAGATATCAAAAACCTAGGCGTGATTCATAGAGGGTTTTCTTCGTATGAGAAAACAAAATACAGAAACACACCAGAGTGGCAAATGGCGATTGAACTTCAAACGAAGTTTCCAGATCTTCCACTAATCAATGATCCTTCTCATATTACAGGGAAACGCGATATGATTTTTGATGTATCTCAGACTGCTTTGGATTTGAATTTTGATGGACTCATGATCGAAACACATTTTGATCCTGATAATGCCTGGAGTGATGCAGCACAGCAAGTGACGCCAGAATCATTGATTCAAATTATGAAAGATTTGAAAATCAGAAAAGAATCAACCCCAAAAGCGGCGTATAATGATCAACTAAAAACCTTACGTGCACAAATTGATGTGATGGACAATCAATTGCTCGAAACTTTAGGAAAGCGTATGAAAGCTGCCGAAGGTATTGGAGCGCTTAAAAAACAAGAAAATGTTGCGGTCTTACAGAGCAAACGTTGGAATGAAATTTTAGGAAAAATGGTCCTCGAAGGTGAGCAACACAACTTGAGTGAAGAGTTTATCCTCAAGCTGTTTAAAGCGGTTCACCAAGAGTCGATTAATCATCAAGAATTGATCTTGAATAAATAAACACAAAAGTGGCTCGCATTGCGAGCCTCTTTTTTTATAATCTAAGTCAGGATTAGTAGAGCCTTAACCTTTCAAAATTTTGCACAAAAAAAACCTGTGAGGCAATACTCACAGGTTTTTTAATTTAACAGTTATTGACGTCAACCGTTTTTGGTAAACGTTAACTTATATAATCGTGGACTGTCCCAAATGCATATTTGTAAAATTCAAATTGGAATCTCCTGGATTATTAATATAGTCTTCGATAAAATCGCCGACTTTACTTGTAGTAATGTTATCAAATTTTGTATTCAAATCTGGTGTTGTAATGTGGAGTTTCAATGATTTTTCAACTGCAGTTCGAATCAATTCAGCTTCTTTAAAAAGCTCAAAATGATCCAAAAGCATGGCTGCAGATAATATGGACGCAATTGGATTTGCTATCCCTTTGCCTTCCGCTTGCGGATAGGACCCATGGATGGGTTCAAACATAGAATGTTTGTCTCCAACAGACGCTGAAGCCAACAATCCTATAGAGCCTCCAATTACACTTGCCTCATCGCTAATAACATCACCAAATAGGTTTTCGGTAAGGATGACATCAAACTGTGTGGGGTTCAAAATCATTTGCATAGCCGCATTATCAACAAACAAGAAATCCAACTCAATTTCTGGATAGTCTTTGGCTACTTCGCCAACCACTTTACGCCACAAACGCGATGTTTCTAAAACATTTGCTTTGTCTATTAAGGTCACTTTTTGACGTCTTGATTTTGCCGCTACAAAAGCCAAACGTGCGATGCGTTCGATCTCATAACGGGAGTATTTGCACAAATCAGAAGCCGTATTGCCATCGGCACTAAGTTTCTTTTCTCCAAAATAAATACCACCAGTTAATTCTCTATAAATACTGATATCAGTCCCTTGAATTCTGTCTTTCTTTAAAGGGGATTTGTTTAGTAGCGTATCGTAAGCTTTAACAGGTCTTACATTGGCATATAAGCCTAATTCTTTTCGAAGTTTAAGTAGTCCTTGTTCTGGACGTACTTTTGCCGAAGGATCATTGTCGTATTTTGGATGCCCAATGGCCCCAAACAATATCGTGTCGTTAGCTTTACAAATATCAAGTGTGCTTTCTGGAAGCGGATCACCAACTTGGTCAATAGCGATCGCCCCTACCGGCGCAGCTGTAAATTTAAAATTATGGTCAAAATTGACCGCAATTGCTTTTAGTACTTTCACGGCCTGATCCGTGACTTCGGGTCCAATACCGTCTCCTGATAATACAGCGATTTTTAAATTCATATCAATAGTTTTTTTGAAGCTCAAATGCTTCTATAAGTTCTTTTTTACTTAATAAATAATCAATGTCATCATAGCCATTAATCATACATGTTTTTTTGTAAGCATCAATCTCAAAACCTTCATTGAGGTCAGTGTCTTTTATGCTTATGGTTTGCGTTTCTAAATTAACCTCAAACTGCGTCGTTGCATCGCTTTCAATCGCGGCAAACAATTGCTCTAAAAAGCCTTCCGATACTTGAACCGGTAACAGCCCATTGTTTAAGGCATTTCCCTTAAAAATATCCGCAAAAAAACTGGATACAATAACTTTAAATCCATAGCCTACCAATGCCCATGCGGCATGTTCACGACTTGAACCACAGCCAAAATTATCGCCTGCAATTAAAATACTTCCAGAATACACAGGGTTATTAAGGGTAAATTCCGAATTTGGATTACCGAGTTTATCAAAACGCCAATCCCTGAATACATTGTCGCCAAATCCTTTTTTGTCCGTTGCTTTTAAAAAACGTGCGGGTATGATTTGATCCGTATCTACATTCGCAATATTTAATGGAACGGCTTGAGAGGTGAGTGTGCTAAATTTTTCCATTAATTTAAGTGTTTAGTAATGTCTATAATTTTTCCTTCAACAGCAGTTGCTGCAGCTACTAATGGACTTGCCAATATGGTTCTAGAGCCTTGCCCTTGACGGCCTTCAAAATTTCGGTTAGAAGTTGAAACACAATATTCGTTTTGTGGAATTTTATCGTCATTCATGGCCAAACATGCAGAACACCCAGGTTGTCTGAGTTCAAAACCTGCGGCATTAAAAATATCTTTTAAGCCTTCTTCAATGATTTGAGTTTCCACTTGTTTACTGCCTGGAACCAACCATGCTGTTACATTAGTTGCTTTTCGTTTGCCTTTGATATAGTCGGCTGCAACTCTAAAATCTTCAATTCTAGAATTGGTACAACTTCCAATAAACACAAAATTTATAGGCGTATCAATCAATGATTTTCCTGCTTCAAAATTCATGTACTGCAATGATTTCTTAAAAGAAGGATCGTTGTCAATAGGAATAGTTTCTGAGATTTTAATACCCATTCCTGGGTTGGTGCCGTAAGTAACCATAGGTTCTATGTCGGCTGCATCAAAGAAATATTCTTTGTCAAAGCTCGCGCCCTCATCTGTTGGTAGTGTTTTCCAGTACGCGACTTTAGCCTCAAAATCGGCGTCTTTTGGGGCAAATTCACGACCTTTAACATACGCAAACGTCGTGTTGTCAGGAGCGATCATTCCGCCTCGAGCACCCATTTCTATACTCATGTTACAGACGGTCATTCGCCCTTCCATACTCATGTTTTCAAAAACATCTCCAGCATATTCACAAAAATAGCCCGTTCCAGAGTTTGTTCCTAGTTTAGAGATGATATACAAAATGACATCTTTAGGAAGTACGCCATTTTTGAGTGTTCCATTCACCGTGACACGTAAGCTTTTTGGTTTAGATAACAATAAACATTGACTTGCAAAAACTTGCGCCACTTGACTTGTGCCAATCCCAAAAGCGATGGTTCCAAAAGCACCATGCGTGGAGGTATGACTATCGCCACAAACCATGGTCATTCCAGGTTGAGTGATGCCTAATTCAGGCGCCATAACATGTACAATTCCATTATATTTATGCCCTAATTCGTAAAGGGTAATATTATTGTTGCTACAATTTTCAGAAAGCTGAGCAAGCTGTTTTCTCGACAATTCGTCTTTGACCGGAAGGTGTTGGTCTAAAGTCGGTGTGTTGTGATCGGCAGTTGCAACAATTTGATTTGGTCTAAACACAGGAATAGCTCTATCCTGCAATTCATTAAATGCTTGCGGACTTGTTACTTCGTGTATTAAGTGTTTGTCTATATATAAAATTTGAGGGCCATCTTGTACCGTGTCCACGACGTGGGCATCCCAAACTTTATCAAATAAGGTTTTTTTCATAAATGCGTATTCGATCTATTTGTAAATTTTACTAAGTTTTATAATTTGATGGATGTCTTCATCAACAACTTCTTTTTTGGTATCTGCAAAGTCTAAAAAGTTTTTATAAACACTATCTAATTCAAGTTTTGTGAGTTCATAGCCAACATTTTTTGCTCTGTATGCTAAAGCAGCACGACCACTTCGAGCAGTAAGCACGATAGCAGACTCTGTGACTCCAACGTCTTTAGGATCAATAATTTCGTAGGTCTCTCGATTTTTGATCACACCATCTTGATGTATTCCAGAGCTGTGCGCAAATGCATTTGCCCCTACAATAGCTTTATTTGGCTGGGTATAAATTCCCATACTTTCAGAAACTAATTGACTAATGCCATAGAGCATTGTGGTGTCAATATTAGTGTCTAAATTTAGATAAGGATGTTGTTTTAGAATCATCACAACCTCTTCCAAAGCGGTGTTTCCAGCACGTTCACCAATACCATTTATGGTACATTCAATTTGTCCAGCTCCGTTAATGACGCCCTCAATTGAGTTGGCTGTAGCAAGTCCTAAATCATTATGACAATGACAGGAGATGACAGCTTTTTCTATACCTTTTACATTTTCTTTTAGATACTTAATTTTAGCGCCATATTCATGTGGCAAACAATAGCCTGTAGTATCTGGAATATTCAGTACAGTAGCCCCCGCTTTAATAACAGCCTCACAAACTCGAGCTAAATAGGCGTTGTCTGTTCTTCCGGCATCTTCAGCATAAAACTCAACATCTTCTACAAAAGATTTTGCATAGCTAACGGCTCTTACAGCACGTTCTATTATGGCGTCTTTATTTGATTTGAATTTATGAACAATATGAGAATCTGAAGTTCCGATCCCTGTATGGATTCGAGGTTTTTTCGCATATTTAAGTGCTTCAGCTGCAACTTTGATATCATTTTCTACCGACCGTGTCAGGCCACAAACGGTTGCGTTTTTAACAATTTTAGAAATTTCTTCGACTGATTTAAAGTCGCCTGGGCTAGAAACAGGAAACCCCGCTTCAATAATATCAACACCTAATAAATCGAGTTGTTTGGCGATTATTATTTTTTGTGATGTATTAAGCTTACAGCCAGGAACTTGCTCGCCGTCACGAAGCGTTGTGTCAAAGATTTGGATGTGTTTGTTAGACATTTATGATAATATATTTTTGTATTGTAATACGAATTTATATTTTGGATCTTTCAAATTAGACGTTTATTATATATGTATTACGATGTATAACACTGCTTTTTGGGAATTAAACCACTAATATACAATATTTTATGTCAATATTTATACTATGACTAAAGAGCAAAAAGATAATTTATTTGTGCTGATAAAGTCGTTGTCGAAATCTGAAAAAAGACAATTTAAACTTTATGTTGGTCGTTTGGGTGTGAATGAGGATTCCAAGTTTTTATTACTTTTTAATGTCTTACAGAAATTAAAGGTCTATGACGAAGCTGCAGTACTTAAAAATGGATTTGTAAAAAAACAACAATTATCAAATCTAAAAGCACATTTATATAAGCAGATACTAATTAGTTTAAGGCTCAATCCGTCACATCAAGATATAAGAATTCAAATTAGAGAGCAACTCGATTTTGCTACCATTTTATACCATAAAGGGTTATATACCCAAAGCTTGAAAATATTGGATAAAGCCAAATCTTTAGCCATTGTAAATGAAGAAAAAAATATTGCTAATGAGATTGTCGAATTAGAAAAAGTAATTGAGGCGCAATACATCACTCGCAGTATAAGCAATAGAGCAGATGAGTTAACGGTACAAGCCAAAGCATTGAATCAACAAAATGTATTGGCGAGCAAATTGTCTAATTTGTCACTTCAATTGTATGGATTATTTCTTAAAACAGGGTATGTCAAAGCGGCTTCGGAGCATGAAAAGGTAACCGCATACTTTAACGATCGCCTCCCTGCATACAAGATCTCTGAATTGGGTTTTAGAGAAAAGCTATGGCTTTACAAGTCCTATTTATGGTACAGTTTTCTTACTCAAGATTTTTTAGCTTGCTATAAGTACTCTAAAAAATGGGTCGATCTTTTTCATGATAACCAGTCCATGATTAAACTGAATCCTGTTTTTTTTCTTAACGGAAATCAATACCTTTTAGAAGCCTTGTTTTTTATAAAACAACATGACAAGTTTAAAAAAACCCTTGGTAATCTCATTGCTATTACAACCGAAGATTGGTTTCCAAAAGACGATAATGTAGAAAGTCTTACCTTTTTGTTTGTTGGGACCAATAAGTTCAATTCACATTTTATGGAAGGCACTTTTAAAGAAGGACTTCCTTTGGTGTCCGAAACTCTTGAGGGCCTACGAAAGCATAAATCACGCATCGATGAACATCACGTGATGGTGTTTTATTATAAAATAGCAAGTTTATATTTTGGAATCGGAGAATATGACAAATGTATATCGTATTTAAATAAAATTATTAGCAACAAATCGCTTCAGATGCGAGAAGATTTGTTGTGTTTTTCAAGAATTTTAAATCTTGTCGCTCATTATGAAGCCGGATTGGATTATAATTTAGAATCTCTTATCAAAAGTACCTATCGTTTTTTGATTAAAATGGAAGATTTATATTTGGTTCAGAAAGAGATGATCAAGTTTTTGAAACTATTAGGAGACATTTATCCACAGGACATAAAGATGGCATTTAAGCAGTTACATGCCAAGCTAAAAGTCTTTGAAAATGACCCTTATGAAAAGCGTGCATTTTTATATTTAGATGTATTATCGTGGCTTGAGAGTAAAATAGAAAATAAATCGGTAGAATCCATTATTAGACGAAAATTTTTATCTTTAAATAAAAATAATTAAATTTCACCGAAAAAAATTTGGTTATTATAATTTTATTATTGAATATTTGCAACAACAAAGTTCAATAGCTTACTGAGATGTTATCAAGAAAGGTGGAGGGATTAGACCCGTTGAAGCCTTAGCAACCCTTTATATATAAAGTAGGTGCTAAATTCTACTTGATTTTTAATCTAAAAATCAGATAGATAACTAACTCTAATTACAGACCTGTAATTAGAGTTTCTTTATAACATTTTTCTAATAAGTACACTTTTCAAAAAGTGCATTTTGACTTTTGGTTTAATTTAATGTATTAACTCAAAAAAACTAGAAAAATGAGTACTCAAAAATTCGCAACCCAAGCGTTGCACGCCGGACACAATGTGTCAGAAAATGGAGGCACAAGAGCCGTTCCAATTTATCAATCTACTGCGTATGTATTTAATAATTCGGATCATGCCGCTAATTTATTTGCACTCGCAGAGCCAGGAAATATTTATACACGTATAAATAACCCAACAAACGATATCTTAGAGCAACGACTCGCTGCTCTAGAAGGGGGTATCGCAGCCGTAGTCACTGCATCTGGAACAGCAGCTATTGCCACAAGTTTACTAACGTTGCTTAGAGCTGGAGATCATATTGTAGCCTCTAGCAGTTTATATGGTGGCACCTACAATCTACTAAACGTTACACTTCCAAGACATGGAATTACAACAACTTTTGTAGACCCTTCTAATCCAGATAATTTCAAAGCAGCCGCTCAAGAAAATACGAGAGTATTCTTTATTGAATCTCTTGGAAATCCAAAACTAGATGTTCTAGATATTGAAGCGATTTCTAAAGAAGCCAAAGCCTATAAAGTGCCTTTAATTGTTGATAATACTGTGGCAACTCCGTATTTATTAAATCCAATTGCTCATGGCGCTAATATTGTAATCCAGTCCTTAACAAAGTATATTAACGGAAATGGAACAGCTTTAGGTGGTGCAATTATTGATGCAGGTACCTTTGATTGGGGAAGTGGAAAATTCCCTGAATTTACAGAGCCATCTCAAGGTTATCATGGTTTAGTTTATAATGAGGTCATTGGAGCAGCATCTTTTATTGCTAAAGTAAGAATTGAAGGTCTTAGAGACTATGGTGCAGCTTTGAGTCCGTTTAATGCCTTTCAAATTATCCAAGGTTTAGAAACTTTGGAGCTTAGAATTCAGAAGCACAGTCAAAATGCATTAGAGCTTGCGAAATGGCTACAGAAACAAGAGGATGTCGAATGGGTTAATTATCCAGGATTAGACTCAAGCCCCTATAAAGCATTGGCTGACAAATATTTGCCAAATGGTCAAAGTGGAATTGTCACTTTCGGAGTTAAAGGTGGTTTTGAAGCAGCTAAAACCATTGCAGATACAACTAAACTCTTTTCTTTGTTAGCCAATATTGGAGATACAAAATCACTAATTATTCATCCTGCAAGTACAACACATCAACAGTTAGATGATGCTGCACAAGCTACTACTGGAGTGACCAAAGATTTAATACGTCTGTCTGTAGGACTCGAAGATGTTGAAGATTTGAAATCGGATTTAGCTGAAGCATTTAAAGTTGTTAAAACTGTTTTTGCCTAATATTTAAGGATCTCCCCAATGCGCAATTTACAAAAGATTAATCTTGATTATACCACCAAATCTGGTAAGACAACTTCTATAGAGTTGTCTTACCAGGTCTTTGGTAAGCCTTTACACGAAGCGCCCATTGTTATGATTAATCATGCGCTTACAGGAAATTCTAATGTCACTGGAGATCATGGATGGTGGTCACCAATTGTGGGTCCTAATAAAGTTATAGATACTAATATTTTTACAATAGTAGCATTTAATATTCCAGGAAATGGATTCGATCAAAGTTCAAATGGTTTGATTGAGAACTACAAAGATTTTGTAGCCCGAGATATTGCTGAAATTTTTGCTATTGCCTTAGAACAGTTAAAAATCAATAGCCTTTTTGCCGTCATAGGAGGTTCTGTTGGAGGAGGTCTCGCTTGGGAACTCGCAGTACTCAGACCCAACTTAATAGAACACCTTATTCCCGTGGCAGCCGATTGGAAGTCTACGGATTGGCTCATTGCAAATTGTCACATCCAAGAACAACTTTTAAATAATTCATCTCAGCCTTTAGTTGATGCGCGTATGCATGCCATGTCACTCTACCGAACTCCGGAATCGTTTAAAGCTAAATTTGACCGCATTTTACAAAAAGATCAAGATATTTTTGCCGTAGAAAGCTGGCTAAATCACCATGGAAAAGTGCTTAACGAACGGTTTCAGTTGGCGGCTTATAAAATGATGAATCATGTACTAAAAACGATAGATATTACTAATGGAAGAGGAAGTTTTGTTGAAGTAGCTTCGCAGATAAAATCCAATATTCATATCATTACTATTAATTCTGATTTGTTTTTTAAAGCCAAAGAAAATTGGGATACCTATGTGGATTTGAAACCCCATAAAGACAATATTTACATATCGGAAATTCAATCCATTCACGGGCATGATGCTTTTTTAATTGAATATGATCAAGTTCAAGCCATATTAGAAACTGTTTTCAAACCACAAGAAGTGTATTGAACTCAAAAAAATAAATTCAAATGACAAAGCCCCCTAAACTTTTTGAAACTGATGCCATCCGCCAACAACTTGATAGAACTCCTTTTGGAGAACATTCTACCCCTTTATTTTTAACGTCTAGTTTTGTGTTTGACGATGCCGAGCATATGCGGGCATCCTTTGCAGAAGAAAACGATCAAAATATATACAGTCGGTTTTCAAATCCAAATACAACAGAACTTGTTGATAAGGTTGTTACTATGGAAGGAGCCGAAGCGGGCTATGCGTTTGCCTCAGGAATGGCAGCAGTTTTTTCGACATTTGCAGCCTTGTTAAATTCAGGAGATCACATCGTGTCTTGTCAATCTGTTTTTGGATCTACACATTCATTATTTACCAAATTTTTTCCGAACTGGAATATTGAAACCTCTTATTTTAAAGTGGATCAATTGGATGTTATCGAAAGTTTAATCCAACCCAATACTAAGGTTATTTATGCGGAAAGCCCAACCAATCCCGCAGTAGATATTTTGGATTTAGAAGCTTTAGGACACATCGCTAAAAAACATAATTTAATTTTAATTATCGACAACTGCTTTGCCTCTCCATATTTGCAAAACCCTATCAAATTTGGCGCCGATTTAGTCATCCATTCTGCAACAAAATTAATGGATGGTCAAGGACGTGTTTTAGGAGGAATTACTGTTGGAAATGCAGAATTGATGCATCAAATTTATTTATTTTCACGTAATACAGGGCCCGCACTTTCTCCATTTAATGCTTGGGTGCTATCTAAAAGTCTTGAAACATTAGGAGTTCGTGTAGATCGCCATTGTAAGAATGCCTTAAAAGTGGCTAAATTCTTAGAAAAACATCCTAAAGTAAGTGTTGTAAAATATCCTTTTCTAAAGTCACATCCACAGTATGCTGTGGCCAAAAAACAAATGCGCAAAGGCGGCAATGTGGTTTCTTTTGAGATTGTTGGCGGTATTGAAGCCGGACGTACTTTTTTAAATAACATCAAACTCTGTTCGCTTTCTGCCAATTTAGGGGATTCGAGAACAATTGTTACACATCCCTCCTCGACAACTCATAGTAAACTATCGGAAGAGGATCGATTAGAAGCCAGTATTACAAACGGACTCATAAGAGTTTCTGTAGGATTAGAACATCATAAAGATATTATTAAAGACTTAAAACAAGCCTTAGGTTAAGTAAAGTCTACGAATTAGATAAATTTTTTAAAGTGATTATAGATAAAGTTTTGAAACCCAAATTAAAAACAACTAAACCTCCCGCTAAAGCGGAGGAAAACGTCAAAAGAAGTCTCTTAAAAACCATCAGTTGGAGACTTATAGGAACACTAGATACCATTCTAATTTCTTGGGTCATAACAGGAGCATTAACCTTAGCATTCTCAATTGGATTTGTAGAATTAGTGACCAAAATGGTACTTTATTACTTTCATGAACGTGCTTGGAATAAAATTAACTGGGGTCGATAATTATTGATTATGAATATAGAAAAAATTAATAAAGAACTTGCTACGAAAACGCCTATTGAAATTGTGCAATGGGCGATTAATGTCGCGCAAACTCCAATTGTAACAACCAATTTTAGACCCTATGAAGCGGCTATTTTACATCTTGTAACGTCCGTAGATTCTAAGATTAAAGTCATTTGGTGCGACACTGGCTACAATACTTCGAGTACTTACAAACATGCCGAAGAGTTGATTGAGTCGTTAGCATTAAACATTCAATTGTATATTCCAAAACAGACTGCAGCACACCGTGATGTGGTGCTAGGTATTCCTCAAGTGGACGATCCAAAACATCAACTATTTACGGAACAAGTCAAGTTAGAACCTTTTAACAGAGCGATGACAGCGCACAAACCTGATGTGTGGTTTACCAACCTTAGAAAAGGCCAAACTGCTTTTAGAAACAGTATAGACATTGTATCTCAAAGTGCTGATGGCATTCTAAAAGTGAGTCCGTTTTACCACTGCTCCGATGCAGACTTAGAGGATTACCTCAATACTCACGGGTTGCCAAACGAGTTTAATTATTTTGATCCAACCAAACAGTTAGATAATAGAGAATGTGGTTTACACAACTAAAAAAATAAAATGAAAAATACATCCCATATAAATCCACTCGAAAACGAAGCTATCTATATTTTTAGAGAAGTAGTCGCTCAATTTGAAAATCCTGTGCTATTATTTTCTGGAGGAAAGGACTCCATTACTTTGGTAAGACTAGCTCAAAAAGCATTCTATCCTTCAAAAATTCCCTTTCCATTGCTTCATATAGATACGGGTCATAATTTTCCTGAGACGATTGAATTTAGAGACCGATTAGCAAAAAAACTCGGCCTTGAATTAATTGTTAGAAATGTTCAAGATTCTATCGATCAAGGAAAAGTTAAAGAAGAATCGGGACGCTACTCTAGTCGTAATGGTTTACAAACCACTACACTACTTGAAGCTATTGATGAATTCAAGTTTGATGCTTGTATTGGCGGCGCACGACGTGATGAAGAAAAAGCTAGAGCTAAGGAACGGGTGTTTTCGGTCCGTGACGATTTTGGACAATGGGATGAAAAAAGCCAACGTCCAGAACTTTTTGATATGCTTAATGGTCAAATTGAATTAGGTCAAAATGTACGAGTATTTCCAATTTCAAATTGGACAGAATTAGATGTGTGGTCATATATTGAACGTGAAAAAATCGAAATTCCTTCGATCTATTTTGCACATCTTCGAAAAACATTTATTAGAGATGGTATGATTTGGACCAATGATGATGCAATAGTTTTTAGAGACGAAGACGAAGTTGTTGAAGAACGTCTCATCCGATTCAGAACTGTGGGAGACATGAGTTGTACGGCTGCCGTGTTGTCCTCTGCAAGTGATATATCTTCTGTAGTACAAGAAATTAGGGACTCAACAATATCGGAACGTGGTGCAAGAATAGACGATAAACGCTCTGAAGCAGCCATGGAAAAACGAAAACAACAAGGTTATTTTTAACCGTATTTCAAAAACAATTAATCAAAAAATAATACTCATTAAGAGTTTATACTAGTATATGGAAGTTCTAAAAATAGCAACAGCAGGAAGTGTCGATGACGGCAAAAGTACACTTATAGGGAGGCTGCTCTATGATACTAAATCACTAACAAGTGATAAAATTGAAGCAATTGAAAAAACAAGTAAGCAAAAAGGATATGACTACTTAGATTTTTCGCTAGCAACAGATGGACTGGTTGCTGAAAGGGAGCAAGGCATCACTATTGATGTGGCTCATATTTATTTTTCAACAGCTGAGAAAAGTTATATTATCGCTGATACTCCTGGTCATGTGGAGTACACAAGAAATATGATTACAGGTGCCTCAACATCGCAAGCAGCAATCATACTTATTGATGCCAGAAAAGGCGTGATTGAACAAACCAAACGCCATTTTTTCATTAACAATTTATTGCGTGTCAAAGAAGTTATCGTCGCCATTAATAAAATGGATTTAGTTGATTTTTCTGAGGACACTTACGAAACTATAAAGTCAGATTTTAAGCAGTTATTAAAAGAGCGTGATTATCAAGATCAACGCATTACATTCATACCTGTTAGCGCACTAAAAGGGGATAATGTTGTTCACACTTCTGAAGCAATGCCATGGTATTCTGGAACAACATTGTTGGAACATTTAGAAGCAATAGATTTTAAAGATATTTATAATGTAGGCACACCAAGATTTCCCGTACAATGTGTCATTCGTCCAAAAACAGATGCCTTTCATGATTTTAGAGGCTATGCAGGCAAAGTATATGGAGGAGAACTCAGTATTGGTGATCCCGTTATGGTCTTGCCATCGAAAAAGAAAACCAAAATAAAATCGATCTATTTTTATGATGAAGAAGTGCAAACAGCTTCAAGACGTTCATCGGTTACTCTTACTTTGGATGATGAAATAAACATCAGTAGAGGTGACATGATTACAAGGTTAGAAAACCCACCAGTAGTAGATAAACAATTCACGGCAAAGATTGCATGGATGGATCAAGAGTCGTTAACTGTCGGGAATAAATATGTGATTCAACATGGGGTCAATAAAGTATTGGCTAAAGTAGATAAGATTCATCATCATATTAAGACTGATTTTTCTGGAACTATTGAAGGCGTTAACCAATTAGAATTAAACGATATCGCCCTCGTTTCTTTTAAATTAAACAAGCCAATCTTCTATGATGCTTTTAAAAATCATAGAACCAACGGTTCTTTTATCATTATTGATCCGCAAACAAATACAACTGCAGGCGCAGGATTCATTCAATAACACAAAAAATGCAAAGTTTTAGAACCGAAATAGAAAATCCAATTGTTGAAAAAGACATTATTGAATTAGCCGACAAAATTGAGAAATTTAAACAGGGAAAAATTGACGAGGAAAAATTTAGAAGTCTTCGTTTAGCTAGGGGCGTCTATGGACAACGCCAACAAGGAGTTCAGATGATTCGGATTAAGCTTCCTTATGGAAAAGTATCCAGTCATCAATTGCGACGTATTTCTGAAGTTTCTGACGAATATTCTCGTGGACGTCTTCATATCACAACGCGTCAAGACATACAAATTCATTATGTTGATTTGGACCGTACGCCAGAACTTTGGGCAGAACTGGAACGTGATAATGTTACACTAAGAGAAGCCTGTGGAAATACGGTCAGAAATGTAACCGCTTCTGAGACAGCAGGTTTTGATGTCGATGAACCTTTTGATGTTTCTCCTTATGCAGATGCGCTATTTAAATTTTTCCTTAGAAATCCAATTTGTCAAGAAATGGGACGAAAATTTAAAGTATCGTTCTCGTCTTCAGATGAAGACACAGGATTGTCCTATATACACGATCTTGGTTTTATAGCTAAAATCGAAAACAATATTCGCGGGTTTAAAGTGATGCTTGGTGGTGGATTAGGATCGCAACCACGTCATGCCGATGAACTTTATAGTTTTTTACCAACGGATCAAATTATCCCATTGATGGAAGGTGTATTGCGTGTTTTTGATCGCCACGGCGAACGCAAAAGTCGTTCCAAAGCACGCATGAAATTTCTTTTAAAATCAATTGGTCTTGAAGCATTTAAAGCACTTATAGAAAAGGAGCAAAATGCGATTGAACACCAAAGTGTTCCCATAAATCATGAGGACTTTCCGATCTCTAAAGCTGTAGAGATTGAGGCGCCAAAAGTTGAAATAAAAGACCAAAAAACTTACGAATTATGGAAGTCAACCAATTTGATTCCACAAAAACAAGACGGTTTTAAAGCGATCGGGATTAAAGTTTTACTTGGGGATTTTTACACAGATAAAGCGCGAGCTTTGGCGGATTTAGTTGAAACCTATGCCGCTGGCGAATTGCGTTTAACTTTGCGTCAAAATATTGTAATTCCTTTTGTACGTGAAGATTTGGTGCCGTTCATTTATACAGAACTAGAAAAATTAGGGTTTACGGAATTGGGATATAATAAAGCCGTAGATATTACAGCCTGCCCAGGTACAGACACCTGTAATTTAGGAATTTCAAGTAGTACAGGGATCGCTCGTGAACTTGAAAATGTGATCAAAACAGAATATCCGGAGTATTTAAATAACAACGATTTAGTTATAAAAATTAGTGGTTGTATGAACGCTTGTGGACAACACAACATGGCAAACATTGGTTTCCAAGGCATGTCTATAAAAACCAAAGACAATTTAGTAGCACCAGCATTACAAGTCTTGTTAGGAGGAGGAAACTCAGGAAATGGAAGCGGACGTTTTGCAGATAAGGTGATTAAAATCCCTAGCAAGCGAGGGCCACAATCATTACGATTAATTCTTGATGATTTTCAAGAAAATTCAGAAGACAACACATTTTATGAGTATTACGCTGCTCAAGGCGAGAACTACTTTTATAACCTTTTGAAGCCCTTAGCAGATAGCACTAACTTGACCGCTGAAGATTATATAGATTGGGGTTCAAAACAGCCCTACCAAAAAGCCATCGGGATTGGGGAATGTGCCGGGGTTGTCATCGATCTAATTTCTACACTCTTTTTAGAAAGTGAAGAAAAAATCATGAATGCCCGTACCGATTTTGCAGATAAAGCTTACAATAATGCCATCTATTTTGCATATAGCTCTATGGTCAATTCGGCAAAAGCATTATTGCTCTCTAAAAATCATACCACAAATACTCAAGCCTCTATTATTGAACAATTTGATGAGGTGTTTGTGTCCACAAACTCAATATCTATTGGCTCTACCTTTTCTGAGCTTATTTATCAGATTAGAAACAATGCGCCATCGGCTTCGTTTGCTAAAAACTATATTAATACAGCTAACGAATTTTTAACTACCGTAAAAGAATTTAGAAAAAATGATTTGGACTCTTAATTCCATAAAGCAACATACGCCAAACCCAAAATTGACGGTTGTGGGGGCTGGTCCAGGCGATCCTGAACTGATCACTCTAAAAGCGATAAATGCCATCCGCTCTGCGAATGTTATTTTATATGATGCGCTAGTCAATCCAGAACTTTTAGATTATGCTTCTAGTAGTGCCGAAGTGATTTTTGTAGGGAAACGTCGGGGGTGTTATTCTTATCAACAAGAACAAATTAATGATTTAATTGTTGCTAAAGCCCAGCGCTATGGTCATGTCGTACGTCTTAAAGGTGGAGATTCTTTTGTATTTGGACGTGGCTCTGAAGAGCTGGAATTTGCGCATGAAAACAACCTAGAAACTGATGTTGTCCCTGGCATATCGTCTGCATTGGCCGTACCTGCAGGACAAGGCATTCCATTAACAATGCGCCATGTGTCCGAAAGTTTTTGGGTGATTACAGGAACAACCAAAATGCATCAGCTGTCTGAAGATATTAAAATAGCGGCCCAATCTACAGCCACAGTTGTCATATTGATGGGGATGGGTAAATTAAACGAAATAGTCCATGTATTTTCTCAAGCAGGAAAAGCAAACGCACCAGTTGCAATCATTCAAAATGGCTCAACTACTAGAGAAAAATCAGGTTATGGAACCATTGACACTATCGAAGCTATTGTAGCAGAACAACAATTAAGCGCTCCTGCAATAATAGTGATTGGAGCTGTTGTTGAAAATCGCGTGACACTGAAGTCAATTTCACAAAATCTAAAACAGTACGCATTATCTTAAAACGAATGGAATCTAGAAACAATCTATATCCGATTTTTTTAAAAACAAACGTTCTCCATGTACTTATTGTTGGAGGAGGAAATGTTGCGGAGGAGAAATTACACTTCTTGTTAAAATCGAGTCCAGATGCAAAAGTGACTATTGTGTCTCCAATGTTTAGAGAAGGGACATTAGCTTTAGCTCAATCTTTTGGTGTTGAACTAATTTACGATACCTATACGGATTCCTATTTGAAAGGGAAGCACTTGGTTATTGCGACTACAGATGTTCCCGACATAAATGTTGCTGTTTATAACGCTTGTAAAGCACATCATATTTTGGTTAATGTCGCAGACAACCCACCCTACTGTGATTTTTATATGGGCGGAATTGTAACCAAAGGTCATGTCAAAATAGCCATTTCAACCAATGGACAATCGCCAACAACAGCCAAACGTTTGCGTCAATTTTTTGAAGATGTCATCCCTGAAGATGTGGATGATTTGGTTCAAAATTTAAATGAATTTAGAAAAACAATTAAAGGCGATTTTGAACAGAAAGTTCAAACGCTAAACGAATTTACAAAAGGATTAATCAGTAAAAATTAATAAAGAATGATTCAAACAGATATTTTAATAATAGGCGCTGGACCTACGGGACTTTTTACCGTTTTTGAAGCTGGACTACTAAAAATGAGATGTCATATTATAGATGCACTTCCACAAGCAGGCGGGCAGTGTTCAGAACTTTACCCCAAAAAACCGATTTATGATATTCCGGGGTTCCCAGAAATATTAGCAGGGGATTTGACCGAAAACTTAGTTGAACAAGGCAAACAATTTGAACCAGGATTTACGCTAGGAGAGCGTGCAGATACCATTGAAAAACTCGAGGATGGTAGTTTTATTGTCACTACTAATAAAGGCACAAAACACGCCGCGCCAATTATCGCTATTGCAGGGGGGTTAGGGTCTTTTGAACCTCGCAAACCAGATCTTGAAAATCTTGATTTTTATGAAAATAAAGGCTTAAATTATTTCATCAAAGACCCAGAAGTGTACCGTGATAAGCGTGTCGTCATATCCGGAGGAGGTGATTCTGCTTTAGATTGGAGTATTTTTTTAACGGACGTTGCCAAAGAGGTGACCTTGATTCACCGCCGAAATGAATTTAGAGGCGCTTTGGATTCTTTAGAAAAAGTACAAGCGCTAACAGCTGCTGGAAAAATTAACCTCATCACACCTGCAGTAGTTACTAAAATTGGTGGAGAAGATAAAATTGAACATGTAGTAGTGACTAAAGATGGCGAAGACACCATAATTGAAACCGATTGTTTTGTTCCATTATTTGGACTGTCTCCAAAACTAGGACCTATTGGAAATTGGGGTCTTGAAATCGAAAAAAATGCTATTAAAGTCGATACGTTTGATTATCAAACAAACATCCCAGGAATTTTTGCAATCGGAGATGTGAATACCTATCCTGGGAAATTAAAACTCATTCTTTGTGGGTTTCATGAAGCAACACTCATGTGTCAAGCGGCCTATAAAATACTCAATCCAGGCAAAAGATTTGTTTTAAAATACACCACAGTAAGTGGTATAGATGGCTTTGATGGCAGTCGAAAAGAAGCCCCAAAAGCGGTTGTAAAAGCATTAGCATAACCCAATTTAAACGAACCAACTTAAAATGTCAAACATTTATAACGAACTACAAAAACGAATCCTGATTTTAGATGGTGCTATGGGTACCATGCTTCAAGATTATGATTTTTCCGAAGACGATTATAGAGGAGCGCGTTTTAAAGATTATCCAACGCCTTTAAAAGGAAATAATGATTTGTTGAGTTTAACACAACCAGAGGCCATTGCCGAAATACATCGTAAATATTTTGAAGCCGGAGCAGATATCGTGGAAACAAACACCTTTTCAGGCACCACTATTGCCATGGCAGATTACGATATGGAGAATTTGGTCTATGAGTTAAATTATGAATCTGCAAAAATAGCCAAGCGAATCGCCGATGAATTTACGTCTTCCCAACCTCACAAACCACGGTTTGTAGCGGGAAGTATTGGTCCAACAAATAAAACGGCAAGTTTATCACCTGACGTCAACCGACCTGAATATCGCGCCATAACCTTTGATGAATTACGACTTGCCTACAAGCTCCAAGTAGAGGCCCTTATGGATGGTGGTGTTGATTTATTGTTGGTAGAAACGATATTTGATACTTTAAATGCCAAAGCCGCTTTATTTGCGATTGAACAAGTAAAGGAAGAACGAAACTCAACGATTCCGATCATGGTTTCGGGGACCATTACCGATGCTTCAGGACGCACGCTTTCTGGACAGACTGTAGAAGCCTTTTTAGCTTCAGTATCTCATATTCAACTTCTAAGTGTGGGATTTAATTGTGCACTAGGAGCCGAACAGCTAAAACCCTATTTACAACGCCTTTCGAATGTCACCAATTTTCATACCTCGGCGCATCCCAATGCAGGGCTGCCAAATGCCTTTGGAGAATATGATGAAACGCCAGAAGAAATGACAGGCTTTATTGACGCCTATTTCAAAGATAATTTGATTAATATCATTGGGGGGTGTTGTGGTACAAATCCGGCACATATTAAAGCCATTTCAGGATTAGCAGAAAACTATGAACCTCGTCAATTAAAAGCGAACTAATAATGGAGAGCGACTGTAAAAAATACTTGACCCTTTCTGGATTAGAGCCTTTGGTTATAACTCCAGAATCCAATTTTGTAAACGTTGGCGAACGTACTAACGTCACAGGGTCAAGAAAATTTTTGAGGTTAATCAAAGAAGAAAAATACGAAGAAGCTCTTTCTGTTGCTAGAGATCAAGTCGATGGAGGGGCACAGATTATCGACGTCAATATGGACGAAGGGATGCTGGACGGTGTTCATGCAATGACCACCTTTTTGAATCTTATTGCTTCGGAACCCGATATTTCTAGAGTACCTATTATGATTGATAGTTCTAAATGGGATATCATTGAAGCTGGGCTACAAGTTGTGCAAGGTAAATGTGTAGTGAACTCAATAAGTCTTAAAGAAGGGGAGCAAGAATTTATTCGTCAAGCAAAACTAATCCTTCGTTACGGTGCCGCAGTAATTGTAATGGCATTTGACGAAACAGGGCAAGCGGACACTTATCAACGCCGAATAGAGATTTGTAAGCGCTCGTATGATATCTTAGTCGAGGTGGTTAAATTCCCACCACAAGACATCATTTTTGATCCCAATATATTTCCAGTTGCCACTGGGATGGACGAACACCGAAAAAATGCATTAGACTTTTTTCAGGCCACCAAATGGATTCGTACCAACCTCCCTTATGCCAATGTTTCTGGAGGTGTGAGTAATGTTTCATTTTCATTTCGTGGTAATACTATTGTCCGAGAGGCTATCAACTCCGCTTTTTTGTATCATGCCATAAAAAACGGAATGAATATCGGAATTGTTAATCCAACAATGCTCGAGATTTATGACGAAATTCCTAAAGAGTTATTGACTTGTGTCGAGGATGTTTTATTTGATCGAAAAGACGATGCAACCGAACGTCTTTTGGACTTGGCAGAAACCTTAAAAGGTCAAAAAAACGATGTAGAAGTTGCTGTTTTAGAATGGCGAAACAGATCTTTACAAGAACGAATTACCCATGGTTTAGTCAAGGGAATTGATGCCTTTATTGAGGAAGATGTCGAAGAAGCACGTCTATTAGCCCAAAAACCTATTGAGGTTATCGAAGGTAATTTAATGATTGGGATGAATGTGGTTGGCGATTTATTTGGAAGCGGTAAAATGTTTTTACCACAAGTCGTCAAATCGGCTCGTGTGATGAAACGAGCCGTAGCATATTTACAGCCGTTTATTGAGGCTGAAAAAGACGGAAAAGTCGAATATGCAGGCAAGATTTTAATGGCTACCGTTAAGGGTGATGTACACGATATTGGAAAAAATATTGTAAGTGTAGTTTTAGGCTGTAACAATTATGAGATTGTAGATTTGGGTGTAATGGTTCCCCCTGAAAAAATTATCGAAACAGCCATTAAAGAGCAAGTTGATATCATAGGGCTCAGCGGACTAATCACGCCATCCTTGGATGAGATGGTTTATGTCTCCAAAGAAATGGAAAAAACGGAGCTCAGCATTCCATTAATGATTGGTGGTGCGACAACCTCTAAAGCCCATGCAGCAGTGAAGATCGCTCCACATTATAGCAATACGGTAATACACGTCAATGATGCCTCGAGAGCTGTGACAGTCGTAGGCGATTTACTCAAGAAAGATAATCAACAACATCTTAGCGATTTGAGAGCGTCATATGATCAATTTAGAGCTCAGTTTTTAAGCCGAACAAAGCAAAAAGAATATATTTCTATTGAAGAAGCGCGCTCCAAAAAATATAAAATTAACTGGGATCAAACCAGCATTGTAAAGCCCAAAACATTAGGAATTCAAGTGATTCAAGATTTTGACATCACAAAACTGGAAGCATTTATCGATTGGAGTCCCTTTTTTAGAAGTTGGGATCTTCATGGAAAGTATCCAAATATATTAGAAGATGCGATTGTAGGGTCTCAAGCAACGGAACTCTTTAAAGATGCTCAAGAGCTGTTGCAACGCATTTTTTCAGAGAAATTATTGGCAGCTAAAGCCATTTTCGGATTGTTTCCAGCCAACACTGTCAATGATGATGATATCGAAATTTATGATGCAAACGGAAACACGCAGCAGACTTTTTTAACCTTGCGTCAGCAACTCAAAAAACGCGCAGAAGTTCCCAACATCGCATTGTCCGATTTTATCGCACCCAAATCTACAGGTCAAACCGATTATATGGGCTGTTTTTGTGTGAGTACAGGCTTTGGAACCAAAGCACTTGCTGAAGCTTTTGAAGCCGATAATGATGATTACAATTCTATTATGATCAAAGCACTTGCAGACCGATTGGCCGAGGCTTTTGCAGAATATTTACACAAGGAAGTCCGTGTGAATCACTGGGGGTATGCTGCCGATGAAGCATTGTCCAATAACGATTTAATCAAAGAAATATATAAAGGTATTCGCCCTGCACCGGGCTATCCCGCTTGTCCAGACCATTTGGAAAAACAAACGATTTGGAAACTTTTAGAGGTCAAAGAACAAATAGGTGTAGAGCTAACCGAAAGTCTGGCAATGTGGCCCGCAGCTAGTGTTAGTGGATATTATTTTGGAAACGCTGAAGCTAAATATTTTGGTTTAGGAAAAATCAAAGAAGACCAATTAATTGACTATTCAAAACGAAGAGCGATAAGCATTGAAGCCGCAAAAAAATGGTTAAATCCAAATTTAGCAAACTAAAAAACGCATTATGAAAGTTACAGATCATTTAAAACAAGCCAACGGAAAAACGTTATTTTCATTTGAAATTATTCCCCCTAAAAAAGGAAAAAATATTCAAGAGCTATACAATAATATCGATCCGTTGATAGAATTTAATCCGCCCTTTATTGATGTGACCACATCTAGAGAGGAGTATATTTATATTGAGAAAAAGGGATTATTTGATCGCAAAATAACCAGAATGCGCCCAGGAACTTTGGGGATTTGTGCGGCCATCAAACACAAATATGAAGTAGATACTATTCCACATGTACTTTGTGGGGGATTTACTAAAGAAGAAACAGAATACCTGTTGGTGGACTGTCATTATTTAGGTATCGATAATCTGATGGCACTTCGTGGCGATACCATGTCACATCAAAAATATTTTGAGCCAACCAAAGGCGGACATAATTATGCGTCTGAATTGGTTCAACAGGTTGATGCATTAAATAAAGGGAGTTATCTTCATGATGTGATCGAAGTCGATAACAAACCAGATTTTTGTATTGGAGTTGCGGGTTATCCCGAAAAACATATTGAATCGCCGTCTTTACATTCAGATTTATTGCGTTTAAAACAAAAAGTAGATGCAGGCGCCGATTATGTAGTTACCCAAATGTTTTTTGACAATCAACGTTATATTGAATTTGTGACTAAGGCACGAGAAATGGGTATTACCGTTCCAATCATTCCAGGGATTAAGCCTTTAGCTATTCAAAAGCATTTGCAATTATTGCCACAAGTCTTTAAGATAGATCTGCCCCAAGCGCTCATAAAAGAGGTAAATAAATGTGATACAAGCGCACAAATTCGTCAGGTAGGCGTGGAGTGGGCGATTCAGCAATCTAAAGAGTTACTGGACTTTGGGGTGCCAGTATTGCATTACTATTCTATGGGAAAAAGTGATAATATCAAAGCTATTGCATCTGAACTATTTTAAGTTTTAACGCGTTTTTAATTGATTTAACACCTCATTTTTAAATTTCAAAACAGCGAATCAATTTATTTAACGTATCTCTAAGAAAGAATACGTTTTATATGTGTAATTTTGAATTTCAATTAGGACTGTTTGAAGAAAATTGAAATCATAAAAAAACCAATCACGTATGAGATGGAGCTTTTCGAAAAGAAATTTCGATTATCCATGTCTAGTCGTGTGGCACTTCTAAACCGTATTACGCATTACATTGTCAATCGCAAAGGGAAACAAATGCGACCAATGTTTGTGTTTTTAACGGCTAAAATGATTTCGAACGGAGAGGTTAGCGAGCGCACTTACAGAGGGGCATCTGTCCTAGAATTGATTCATACGGCGACTTTGGTTCATGACGATGTTGTGGATGAAAGCGATCGTCGTCGCGGTTTTTTCTCTATAAATGCACTTTGGAAAAATAAAATTGCAGTTCTAGTAGGTGATTTTTTACTGTCTAAAGGCTTGTTATTGTGTATTGATAATAACGATTTTGATCTCTTAAAAATAATATCTGTAGCCGTTCGTGAAATGAGCGAGGGGGAATTGTTGCAAATAGAAAAAGCAAGAAATTTAGACATTACAGAGGCGGTTTATTACGAAATTATTCGTCAAAAAACAGCCACGCTAATTGCGGCCTGTTGTAGTTTGGGTGCAGCTTCGGTGAAACCACTTTCGAAAGAAGTAGAAACCATGCGTAAGTTTGGGGAGCTTATCGGGATGGCTTTTCAAATCAAAGATGATTTGTTCGATTATGGTACGCAGCAAATTGGGAAACCTACAGGAATTGATATCAAAGAACAAAAAATGACACTTCCCTTAATATATGTGTTGAATCACTGTTCTAAAAAAGAGAAAAGTTGGTTGATTAATTCAATCAAAAATCATAATAAAGACTCCAAGCGCGTGAAAGAAGTAATCGCTTTTGTGAAAAATAATGGCGGTTTAGACTATGCCGTTTCTCAGATGAAAGCATTTCAAGAACAGGCTTTAAAATTACTAGAACCCTTTCCAGAATCGCCTTACAAGAAATCACTAATTTTGATGGTGAATTATGTGATTGAAAGAAATAAGTAGCCAAAAAGAGTTACTTTTATAGTACATTTACAACATTCATTTAATTTTAAATTTTGATAGCAAAATCCACCATAGATCAAGTATTTGACACTGCTCGTGTAGAGGAAGTGATTGGGGATTTTGTACAACTAAAAAAATCGGGGAGTAATTTTAAAGGCTTAAGTCCTTTTAGTGAAGAACGCACCCCTAGTTTTATGGTGTCTCCAGTCAAGCAAATTTGGAAAGATTTTTCGACAGGAAAGGGGGGTACTTCTGTTTCATTTTTGATGGAGCACGAGCATTTCACCTACCCAGAAGCCATCAAATACTTAGCACGAAAATATAATATTGAGATCGAGGAAACGGTACAGTCGGACTCTGATAAAGAAGCTGCTGGTGAGCGTGAAAGTATGTATTTGGTCAGTGAATTTGCACGTACCTATTATCAAAATACACTACTTAAAACAGACCCTGGAAAAGCCATTGGGCTTAGTTATTTTAAAGAACGGGGGTTTACGGATGAGACCATCAAAAATTTTCAGTTGGGTTACTCAACAGATGCTTGGAGTGGATTGACAGATACGGCACTCAAAAAAGGCTATAAGCTAAAATATCTAGAAAGTACGGGCTTGACTATTGTAAAAGAAACCAAACAGTTTGACCGTTTCAAAGGGCGGGTTATGTTTCCCATTCATAGCATGTCTGGACGTGTGCTTGGTTTTGGAGGTCGAATTTTAGCTAAAAACGAAAAAGCTGCCAAATATCTTAACTCACCAGAGAGTGAGATTTATCATAAGAGTAAAGTGTTGTATGGGATTTACTATGCCAAACAAACGATTGCTAAAGAAGATAATTGTTATTTGGTGGAAGGGTATACCGATGTGATTCAGTTTTATCAAAAAGGGGTAAAAAATGTGGTTTCTTCTTCAGGAACTGCATTAACTCCTGATCAGATTCGATTAATTAATCGGCTAACTAAAAATATTACGGTGCTATTTGATGGTGATCCAGCGGGAATAAGGGCGGCACTTCGCGGGATCGATTTGATTTTGGAGCAAGGCATGAATGTGAAAATTTGCACCTTTCCCGAAGGCGAAGATCCGGATAGTTTTGCCAAACAAAATACCCTCGAAGAATTACAAACGTACCTGAAAGAAAATGCGAAGGATTTTATTGCTTATAAAGCATCTCTACTTATGGAAGAGGCGCAAAATGATCCAGTAGCAAAAGCCAATTTGATACGAGATATGGTGACGAGTATCTCAAAAGTATCAGATAATATTCAGCGTGAAATTTATGTGCGAGAATGTTCTCGTATTATGGACATTAGCGAAGATGTGCTTTTTAGCACATTAGCACAAATAGGTAAAAAAGCGCAAAACGATGCCAATAAATTATATAACCAAAAACAAAAAGCATTTGAGGTTGTTAAATCGACTGCAGCGCCCATAAAAGTTGATATTCAATATGAATTAGAACAAAAAATCATTGAAATATTATTGTTATATGGCAATCGAAAAGAAGCGTTTGAAGATTTAATACTTAAAGAGAATGAGAAAGGGGCGCTTGAGTTAGAGCCTGTCATTCACGAAGTGAAAGTTTTTGAAAAAATATTTCTGGATTTACAAGAAGATGAAATGCAGTTTACCAATGCAAATTTCAAGACACTTTATTATACGATTATTGACAGTTTAAACCAGACAGAAGATTTTGTGATTGAGTCCTTTGTGAATCATTTAGACCCTGTTTTAGCCTCTGATGTTACTAATATTTTGATGAATGAAGAACGCTATAATCTTCATAATTGGGAAAAAAACAATATTTTTCCAAAACAAAAAGAGGGGAGCATTGCGCAGTTAGTAAGCGAAACAATCTTAACACTTCGATGTTATTTAATTGACCGAAAAGTTGATGAAATCAAACAAGATACTCAAGATGAAGTCGACCATAGAGCGCTTTTGGAAGATGTGTTGAATTACTCAAATTTAAAAATGTTGTTGTCAAGAAAACTGAGTAGAGTTCTTTAGTTTTTTTATTTTTTCTGTCGGCCGTGATCAATTAATTCTACAAGGTTAGAGACATTCAGTTTTTTCATCAAACGTAATTTATAGGTGCTCACCGTTTTTTCGTTAATATTTAATTGATCTGCAATATCTTTGTTTCGTTTTCCTAATGAAATCAGCTTCAAAACTTCAACTTCACGTGTAGATAATTTTTTGTAAAGGTTCATGGTTCCCAGGCTGTTTTTCTCGAATGTAAGCGTCTCTGCAAGTTCGTTACTCACATAGATACCACCTTTATGAACTTTGAGTAGGGCTCTTTTTATTGTGGACGTGGTTACTGTTTTTGAGAGATAGCCAGAAGCCCCTGCTTTGATTGCACTGATCGCATAAATGTCTTCGGGGTGTGCACTAAAAATAATGACGCCAATTTCATTAAATTCTTTTTTTATAGTACGAAGCACTGTAATGCCATTGATGTCAGGGAGATCCATAGTCATCAAAACAATATCGATATTAGATTTTTTAAGATACTCTAAAAGTTGTTTTGCAGAGTTGGCAGTATTTACAATTTTAATGTTAGTTGAGTTTTCAAATAACATACGAATCCCATAGCTTACAATGGGTTGATGATCTGCAACGAGGACTCGTATCATTAGAGTTTAGGATTTTAAATTTTCAGGAATTTCACAAACCGGAATAGGGTTCATTTTGTGTTTGTTTGCGGAATTATAGCGTAAATAAATTTCAATAACAGTACGTTCTCTGCCTTCAAAATCGTTAGCTGTTTTCCCTTTTTCAACGGCATTCATAGCCCATTCCAATTCAGGATATGAAGCCCCAATTTGATCTTCGTCGCTTCTTGAATCGCCAAACAAACCATCGCTAGGTGCAGCCGTCAAGATGCTTTCAGGGACTTCTAAAGCTGTTCCTAAATCATACACTTCTGATTTTAATAAATCTGCAATTGGGCTGAGATCCACGCCTCCATCCCCATATTTTGTATAAAATCCAACGCCAAAATCCTCCACTTTATTTCCAGTTCCTGCAACTAATCGACCTAAAAATCCTGCATAGTAATAGAGCGTAGTCATTCGAAGACGCGCTCTCGAATTAGCTAATGCCATATCAACAGTAGTTGTACTGCCGTCCAAATCAATTTCGGATTTAAAACGTTCAAAAACAGGGGTTAAATCTACCCGTGTTGAGCTTACGTTTGGGAATCTTTTTTTGAGGTGTTCAATGTGTTCTTGTGCTCTTGAAACATGACTTTCTGCTTGGTGAATAGGCATTTCCAGACACCTCACTTCCAATCCCGTTAGTGCACAAAGTGTTGAGGTTACTGCAGAATCAACCCCACCAGAAACTCCAACAACAAATCCGCTAACTTTTGCATTTTCTGCATAAGTTTTTAACCATTCAACAATATGAGCTATTACTATTTCCGTCTTCATTGCTTTTGTTTTTGATCGCTACACAAAAGTAAACTATTCTTAATAATTTATAAAAACCGAATAGTTTTATTTTTTTTTATATATTAGTACAGTTATTGTTATTATGGTCAATTTATGTTTAACCCCAAATTCAACATGTCATCACCATTTTTTTTGTTATTCTTTGAATCCTTTCAAAGAAGTTACACCTACATAGGGCGCACTTGCCTTAGTCTTTTTACCACTGCTGTCAATAATATAAATACTAATTTTTATTTTCAGTCTTCACGTAAATTTTTTAATAGAGGTTGTTACCCTCAGACTGTCTTTGGGGCATTATTTGTAGCACCGTTTTTTAGTTTAAAGTAACGGATAATTAAACATTTTTTTCTATTAGGTAACTAATCGTAAAAGAAAGGGCTTGTAACCTATACTGACAAGTTTTTCTTAATAAATAATGTGTTAATTTAAAATAATATGTTTGCCCCAACCTTAAAAAATGTCTTGATTGTTTATGGAATTTTAACAGCTTATGCATTCCACGACTTTAAGGAGATTAACAACACCCTTAGGCCCTCAATAAACCAGAATAATGTTATAGTGCCTACGTTGAATCCCATAGGTCCTTTTTGTGTAGGGGAAGCCCCACCTTCTCTGCCACCAAGTTCTTTAGAAGGTATTTCAGGAACTTGGATTCCACCGGTCATAAATAATACAGCCACAACAGACTATACTTTCACACCAAATCTAACGCTGCATCCGACTGCAGAAGAAGTAGATTTAAGAATTGTTATAAATGAATGGATAGTACCTACTTTTGATTCTGTAGATCCTATTTGTGCAGGAGATTCCTTAGCACCCTTGCCCACAACGTCGTTAAATGGTATTACAGGGACATGGAGTCCCGCTCTAGATAATACCATGACAACAGAGTATACCTTTACTCCAGATGATTTGATGCTTCCACCACCTGGATTAAACATTTCTGGTAATTTTCATCCCTGTACAACAACTCAAACACTAACTATCGTGGTGAATCCTATAGTCACGCCAGATTTTGCTCTTATAGATCCAATTTGTGCAGGTGACCCATTAGCACCCTTGCCCACAACGTCTTTAAATGGGATTACAGGGACATGGAGTCCAGCGCTAGATAATACCAAAACAACAGAGTATACATTCACACCCAACGATCCCGATCAGTGTGCAACTCACTCAAACACTAACTATAGTAGTGAATCCTATAGTCACGCCAGATTTTGCGCCTATAGATGCTATTTGTGCTGGGGATCCCTTAGCACCCTTGCCCACAACGTCTTTAAATGGCATTACGGGCACATGGAGTCCACCACTAAATAATATCATGACAACAGAGTATACATTCACACCCAACGACCCCGATCAGTGTGCAACTTCTGAGACCATGACCATCAATGTCAATACCATCAGTTCTTTGGCGATTAGCGTTAAGAATCTTTCTAAAGATTTTGATACAAATCAAATTATAATGGCTACAGCGACAGGAGGAAGTGGGACTTACGAATTCCGATTAAATGGAGGACTATGGCAATCTAATCCAATATTTGAAAATTTAAGAGGATGCAATGAACATATTGTTTCGGTCAGGGATGCTATGGGCTGTAGTAACGAACCTCAAGATTCCATTACAATATTAGAATATCCAAAATTCTTCACTCCAAATAATGATGGCTACAACGATACTTGGAATATTAAATGTTTAAGGAATGACCCTTTGGCAGTGGTAACTATTTTTGATCGTTACGGAAAAGTTCTAGAGCGGTTTAAGCCAAGTCAAAATGCTTGGAATGGTCTTTATAATGGATTGCCCCTATTGTCTACGGATTATTGGTTTCTTGTTGAATATGTAAAAACAACAGGTGAAATACTTACTAAAAAAGGGCATTTTTTATTAAAACGTTGATAAATATAGAATCGATTTAAGCATTTAATATCATCCATTTAAGTTTATTTTCGCTATAGACTTTTAGTTATTCTCCGTAATGAGTTTTCAGATCATTGCTTTTATTTTTGACTGCTATATAAGAGGAAGCTATTTTATCTAAATCAAACATTATGAATAAAATTTCAATTTAGGTATTTTTAATTTACTAACTTAGAGTCCTTTAAAATTAACCACTTATAGACTACGGTCCGTGCTCGTAAATGATTATTATAAAGCAGTTGAGGTCTAAGCATATTTATATTTTAGCAGTAGTACTGAGTATTCAGCTAAGTTATGCTCAGTTGAGTCGGACTCATTATATCCCACCAATTAGTGCTGCTGATAACTCAAATGCAATGCCTCAAAATCAATACTTACATATATCAACTCCTAGTGAAACCCCTGTAAGTGTTACCGTCACAGAAATTGGCGGAACTGTTTCTGTTCTTTCGGCTTCAAATGCAAACCCTATTGAAATTTTGATCGGATCAGGATCAAATACCCCTTTTATTGCAGATGTGAATACTACAGGGACTAAATATTCAAACAAAGGCTATTCCATTCAGGCAGACAAACCTGTTTATGCTTCTGTACGTTTAATTGCTGGATCAAGTCAAACTCAAGCAGGGTCTTTAGTTTCAAAAGGCTTGTCTGGTCTTGGTACAACTTTCAGGATTGGAACCTTCACAAATCAAAAAACATTTACCTCGACATCAACAGACTATTTAAATTTTGTGTCTGTCATAGCTACTGAAAATAATACGCAGGTTAACTTTTCGGATTTACCCTCAGGAATTGTTGTAGAAAACAACACCCCTTTATCTGTTGTGTTAAATTATGGAGAGTCCTATATCATTGCCTTAAATCCCGGAGTTGTTCCTGCCAATAGAGACGGCTTGGTTGGTGCGCTTGTTAGCGCTTCTAAGCCTATAGTAGTCAATTGTGGATCTTCAAATGGGAGTAATTCGACAGGTAACGGGCGTGATTTTGGGATTGACCAAATTGTTCCCTATGAAACAATCCTTATAGATGGGCAAACACACAGCGAATATATATTTGTAAGAGCCAATGGATATGATGATATAGAGCGTCCTTTAATTGTAGCGCATTTAGATAATACTGCAGTATATGTAAATGGTGACGATACAACAGGAACCTTACTAGCGACCTTGTCTGCAGGCGATTATGTTAGTATTCCAGGGACGTATTTTAGTACGCAATCAAGTTCTGGTTCAAATCCAGGAGGTAATATGTATGTTTGGACCTCTAAAACAGCCTTTGCCTATCAAGGGATTGGAGGCTCAGCTAACGAGGCTAATCAAGAATTATTTTTTGTACCACCTTTAAACTGTAAAACTCCCAAAATAATAAATAACATACCACTTATTCAAAATACAGGTAGTGGTAGTGCCGTTTTTTCAGGAGGAATAACAATTGTTACAGAAATTGGGGCTTCTGTTTTGGTTAATGGTGCCGCAATAACTGTTAGTCCTCAACAAGTTAAAAACTCTACTTTCGAAACCTATTTAATAACAAGTCTAACCGGTGATGTAAGCGTATCATCAGACAAACAAATTTATGTATCTTATTATGGCGCTAACGGCACTGCTGCCTTAGGAGGGTTTTATTCTGGGTTCATTTTCAAGCCCGAGATTACACCAAAAGCGCTTACTACGGTAGTGTCCGAGCTCTGCATTCCTAACATTGAGCTTAACATAAGTAGTTTAGAAACTTTTGATTCCTACCAATGGTTTTATAATGGTGTAGCTATCCCAGGAGCTAACGCTGAAACTTGGACTCCAAATACACCAGGTTTTTATCAATTACAAGGCATTATTACGAACTGTGATACCGTTTTGTCAGACAACATCCCCGTGAGTAGCTGCCCAGGGGATGTTGATAATGACGGCGTTAATAACAATATTGATAGCGATAATGACAACGATGGCACCACCAATAGACAAGAATCTCATTGCGATCTAGCTTTTGATCTTTCAAACAACTCAGGACCATTTTTTACGGCCAATTCAGTTGCCAGTACGGCTAATAATTTAGCCACCACTTTTACTGGATATACAGACCAAACCATGGTTTTTCAAGCAGCCCCAACAACAAGCGCTTCATTAAGTTTCAGTACCTATGAGCTTACTTTTAATGAAGCAACAAGTTTTATTATACAACAATCTAATTCTGCAAGTAGTTTAGGTGCCACACAATTTGATGATGAAGAGGTTTTTGTCTTTAGTGTTGCTTATGACGAAACACTAACAGTTGTTGATCCTGATAATCAACTTTTGATAGACACTAACTATGATGGCATTTATGATAATAATGTTGAAGAATTTACAGCTTTTGAAATTAGATTTAAATTAAACTCAGCTATACTTTCTCCTAATGACGTTTCATTTTCATTTCATAGCAATCAAGCCAGTGGCTTCAGCATAAAATATATTAATATATCCGAAACTCAAATCAATTCAGCGGCTTTTCAGCTAATTCAAACCTGCAGACCAATAGACTCTGACGGTGACTTGGTTTTTGATGCTTTAGATTTAGACAGTGATAATGATGGTGTTTTTGACGTGATAGAAAATGGAAACTCAAGCTTAGACCAAAATCAAAATGGTCAAATTGATGAGGTTGAATTAAATGATATTAATTCTGATGGCCGTCATGATTCTGCTACTGATCCTGGAGATTTTGATGGAGATTTGGTGCTGGATTTTTTAGACTTAGATAGTGATAATGACGGACTTTATGACTTGTTTGAAGCTGGTGTGGGGATACATTCTTTAGACCTAAATAATGATGGTCAGATAGATTTAGGGTTTTTAGATTCAAACTCGAATGGTGCATCAGATCTTACAGAAACCATGAGTCCCATAGACTCGGACACTAATACGATTCCCGACTTCATACAATTGGACTCTGATTCAGATGGTTGTTTTGATGCGGACGAAGCAGGGTTTACAGCCACTTTAGGAGTTTTAGACGGAACGGCCTTTGATAACAATGGGCTTGTAACTGGTGGAGATGGTTATAATTTTGCTTTAGACACTAATGCAGACGGAATGTTTGATTATCAAGAGTATATTAAAATTAGTCCAATTAAAATAGCCTCTCCAGTTACTGTTTGTGAATCTGAGAATACCTCAATTTTGGTGTCTTTAGAAATGACTTCAAGCTTATTTGATAGCATTCAATGGGAGCGAAGTTTGGATGGAGGCTCAAGTTGGTCCGATGTTAGTGCAGTTTCTAATAGTTTTGAAGGGCAAGACACCAGTAACTTAAAAATTTTAAATACTAAACTGCCAACTAGTGGAACTAAATTCCGAGCTAGAATGGAACGTTTGGACTATGTTTGTGGACCAACTTACACAAATGAAGTCGAACTTATTGTCAACCCTTTGCCAGTAGTTCAATCAACTGTGCAGTTATTTCAGTGTGACCAAGATGTGGATGGCATCACTTTTTTTAATCTTAATGAAGCTAATCAACTAATATCTTCTAACTACAAAAACGAGCAGTTTTCCTTTTATTTTTCGCAAGCTGATGCTGAATCAGGAGCAGTATCTACTGCTATTTCAAATTCTATTAGTTACGAAAACACAACCACAGATCCTTTGATTAACCCAAATAAGCTGTATGTAAGAATAGAATCTGGTTTTGGTTGTGCCTCAGTTGCCGAGCTAAACTTGTTAGTATCTACAACACAAATACCCAATACATTTTCTATACCCAGTTACAAAGAATGTTTTGATTCATCTGATGGCTTAACAACCTTTGATTTTAGTAATTCCGAAGCCCTCATTTTAAACCTTTTTCCCCCAACTCAATCACTAACAGTTACTTATTACGAAACAGAATCAGAAGCACTTTCAGAAACCAATAAAATTTTTGATATATCAAAGTATGATAACAGCACAGGGCTAGATCAGTTGATTTGGGTTAGAGTGGACTCTAATTCAGATAATTCTTGTGTAGGTGTAGGATCCTATATCAATTTAATTGTAAATCCGTTACCGATAATAGCGCTTCCTACAAATAATCCATACTATTGTGTAGGTAGTACGAATTCCTTAACAATTGATTTACCCTTGGAATTTGATAATTTATTGTTGGGAACTCAATCTGCAACAAATTTTTCGGTTAGTTATTATGTCTCAATGAGCGATGCGTTAAGCCCTACGGGGTCCATTACTTCACTTTCAAACACCACTACATCACAACTTATTTACTGTAGAATTGATAACCTCAATACCCCTTGTTTTGATATAGAATCATTTACAGTGGATTTTATCAATAACCCCAAGGCAACTTCGGTAGCGCCGTTTGAAGAATGTGATGCGGATAATGATGGTGTTTTTGTGTTTGACACGACCAACTTAGAAGCGACTGTTCTTGACGGACAAACAACAATGTCAATTGCTTATTTTGATGCTTCCGGTGCTCCATTAACAGATTCAAATGGTCTTCTTGTTTCAAGTCCATTTCCATCAACTTTTTCTACAACTACGAGCACGATTCGTGCAGTAGTCTCAAATGCTTTTTGTGCAGATGCTTCTGTAGACATTAGTTTTATTGTGAATAATAACACAGATTTTTTTGTAGAAGATCTTGTAATCTGTGACGGTTCAATAGAATATTTAGAGCTAGATTTAGAATACCCGTCAAATACTTATAACTACAGTTGGCTGTTACCAAATTTAGGGGTTTATAGTTCAACGCTCCCCGAAATTTCTATAAGTCAAATAGGACTTTATTCCGTTACAGTTACGAATCTAGATGGAAGTTGTGCAAATACACAAAATTTTGAAGTTTTTGCTTCTGAGGGACCAACACTTTCAATGGCGGATATTACAGTTGTAGAAGGGGGCTCAAATAATTCTATTTTTATTCTGGAGGCAAATTTAGGGTCAGCCAATTATGAGTTTAAATTGATTGACGAAGATGGATTATTAGTTGCAGGCTATCAAGATGAGGGTTATTTTGACAATCTAACAGGAGGGTTTTACACGCTGTACGTAAGGGATGAACTTCAATGTGAAGAGGTCTCAATTACGATTCCAGTACTCTATTTTCCTAAATTTTTCACACCAAATAATGATGGCTATAATGATACTTGGGAAATCAAAGGCATTTCTTCCACTGACTATACTTCTGGTCAGGTTTATATATTTGACCGGTATGGGAAACTTTTAAAATCTATGACATTAAAAAATAATTCTTGGAGTGGATTGTACAATGGATATCGACTTCCTGCCAGTGACTACTGGTATCGTATTGAGTTTGTTAAATTGGATGGAACTTTGCTAAGAAAACAAGGGAGTTTTTCTCTTAAATATTAACGACTTATTTTTTTGGACAGAATTCTATTATAAAATATAGATTAATTACTTTTGTTGAGAAGATTGAGTTTAAATTATATTTTGAAAATAAAGCATACACAATTCCAGTTACTAATCGGTTTAAAAACAATTGTTTTGTTGTTAATCGCCTGTGTGTTTTCATGTCAAAACACCTCTAAAATTGAGAAAGAAATTTCTCAAATAGAAATCGATTTAAATATCGAAAGGTTCGATCAAATGTTTGCTTCTTCAACAGCTACTGATCTTCCAGAATTGCAATACAACTATCCTTTTTTATTTTCTAAACGATATTCAGATTCCGTGTGGATTAATCGAATTAGTGATCCGATACAAAAGCTTCAAAACAAAGCAGTGGATAGTGTTTTTGAGGATTTTGGCAGTACTGAATCCGAAATAGTTAACTTTTATAAGCATCTTAAATACTATAATAAAACACTTAAAACCCCTCGACTTATTACGGTTTTATCAGATGTAGATTACCGAAATAAAGTGATAGTTACAGATTCAATTGTGCTCATTGCTTTAGACACTTATCTTGGTGAGGAGCATGAGTTTTATACAAGTTTTTACGACTATATTAAGCAGAACTTAAATAAAGATCATATTGTGCCTGATTTGGCAACGGCTTATGCAGAACAATTAATTTACCAACCCAAACGAGCGACATTTTTAGATGAAATGATCTATTGTGGAAAGCAACTCTATCTAAAAGATTTATGGATTCCTTTCAAGCAAAACCATAAAAAAATTGGTTATTTGCCAGCACAATATCAGTGGGCTGAAGACAATGAGTTTTATATATGGCAATATTTTGTTGAAAAAGAATTGTTGTATGAAACGGATCGAAAACTGTTAGCACGTTTTATTTTGCCGGCTCCATTTTCACGTTTTAACTTAGAGTTAGATAGTGAGTCACCAGGACGACTCGGGCAATATATGGGATGGCAAATCGTCAAATCCTATATGGATAACAATAGCACACCAGTACATCAAATGCTTCAAATGGAAGCTTCAGAACTTTTTAATAACGCAAAATTTAAACCAAAAAAATAATGGCACAAACTCATACTTCAAAGATAGAAATGACCGTTGAATTAGATGAAAATCGAGTACCTGAAAATTTGTTTTGGACAGCTCAAGATGGAGGCGTTACAAAGGAAGAGGCAAAAGCCATGATGCTTTCGGTCTGGGATCAAAAAAAACAGGAAACGTTGCGAATTGATTTGTGGACAAAGGATATGCCCGTTGACGAGATGAAATTATTTTTTCATCAAACACTAGTCACAATGAGTGATACGTATATGCGCGCAACTCAAGACGAGAAAATGACCGCAACGATGAAAGATTTTTGTGATTATTTTGCCGAAAAACTGGATCTCGTTAAGAAATAGATTACCATTCGTTTAAACGATTTGAATCTAGCTTTAGAAAAATAAAGACAAGTATTGTAAAGGCCCAAAGTCCTGAACCTCCATAGCTAAAAAAGGGTAGGGGAATTCCAATAGTAGGAATTAATCCCATAACCATTCCAATGTTAATCAAAAAATGCATAAAAATTATACTGGCAACGCTATAACCATAAACTCTACTAAACTGAGATTTCTGTTGTTCGGCGCGGTGCAAAATTCGTAAAATTAATAAAACAAACAGAACAACAACCGCGCTACTTCCTACAAATCCCCATTCCTCGCTCACAGTGCTAAATATATAATCGGTATGTTGTTCTGGAACAAACTTACCTTTGGTTCGTGTTCCGTCCATAAACCCTTTTCCAAAAGTGCCCCCGGAGCGTATTGCTTTTTCAGACTCGTTTAGATTATAAGAAATGTTGCGCTTCATGGCCTGAAGTTTTTCAGGATTTTGTTCTAATCGCAACCAAAGACCGATACGATCTTGTTGGTGGGTTTGAAGTACATTATTAAAGGCCCACTGCACGCTATAGCTTATACCAATACTAAATATTAAGAGGGTCAATATGCCCATAAACTTTTTCTTTTTCCTCTTAAAAAAAAGCTGATATATAATGAGTATTACTGCTAACACAACACATACTATCGCTGCAGAAAATTTTAAAGTTGCAATGCCTAATATGGCTACAAACACGCCAAATAACACGTAATATTGAGGAATACCTTCTCTGTAAAACACAAAAATGAGACTTAAAAACACTAATGTGCTTCCTGCATCATTTTGTAACAATATAAGTAATGCAGGTAAACCAACTACAATAGCAGCTCTAATTTGATCTTTTTGATTCCTGATATTGGTTTGTAAATCACTTATATATTTTGCCAATGCCAACGCCGTTGCAAATTTTGCGAATTCACTGGGTTGTAAAGTCATTCCGCCTAAATCATACCATGATGTGGCGCCATTTATTTGTTTTCCAACGAAAAATAAACCTATTAAAGTGAGTAAGGAGCCTAGATAAAAAATACTGGCAAAGCGTTCGTAAAATTTAGCATCAACAGATAATATTAGAACTATTAAAATTAAGGAACTTAGTATAAATACAAGTTGTTTTCCATAGGGTTTAGTGAGGTCAAAATAAGATGTAAATTCCCCTACCGATGAAGCAGACAAAATGTTAAAATACCCAAATACAATCGAGTGCTGTATAAATAATTACAGTCACCCAATCGAGTTGGAAACTATTGCTGCGGTTCAGATTCATTTGTCATTAATTTCAAAGGGTTTTCCGCTATAGGGCTTCAAATACTCGTCTTCCAAGCTTTTTTCAATTACCAAGCGTTCCATTCGTTTTAACGTTACCTCACCTTTTAGGTACTTTTCGATCATCAGACTGGCAATTCGACCTGCCCAACGGGAACCATAATACCCATTTTCAACCAATATAGCAATCGCTATTTTAGGATCGTCCTTAGGCGCAAAAGCTACAAATATAGAATGATCCGTAAGTTGTTGTCGAACTCCATCAATTTTCGTAAAATTTTCTGCCGTACCAGTCTTCCCACAAATTTCTATTCCTGGAACCTTTAGAAAGCTTGCAGTTCCTTTGGTGTATACATTGTGCATGCCTTCAATAACAGGCTCAAAATACTCCGGATTTATGGAGGTTTGTTTGGGGGTTAAAAAATTAGGGTTTATAGCTTCATCCTCAATAGATTTGATGATGTGTGGGGTGTAATAGTAGCCTTTATTAGCGATAGCAGCGGTCATATTTGCTAATTGAATTGGAGTTACTAAAATTTCTCCTTGACCAATCGCATTAGAAATGATGGTTGTAGCTCCCCATTGAAAATCTGGGTACCATTTATTGTAGTAATCTCCATCAGGAATATTTCCTTTTTTACCAACAGATAAATCATTTCCTAGAAAATTTCCTAAACCAAAACTTTTAATATGATCACTCCAGTTATCCATTGCTTTTGAAGCATCAGGAGTGTTTTCAATTGTAGTCCTAAAGGCCATGGCAAAGTAGGAGTTACAAGAGTAGCTTATGCCAGAGTTTAGATTTCTAAATCCACCTCCACAATGGCATTGCATCACGCGTCTTTTTTTTCCATAGATGTATTTTTCTGAACAAATGATATTTGTTTTGGTATCAATTGCTTGTTCTTGAAGAGCGGTTAATGCTACGAGCAATTTAAAAGGCGATCCTGGGACATGCATTCTTGTGAGTCCTTTGTCAATTAACGGTCTGTGAATTGTGTCTAAATATAATTTGGTGTAGTTTTTAGAGCGTTGGCGTCCCACCAATAGATTTGGATTATATGAAGGAGCAGAAACAAGACTTAAGATTTCACCCGAACTGGGTTCAATTGCCACAATGCCTCCAATTTTGTTTTGCATCAGCAACTCTCCATAAGCTTGAAGTTCAGAATCAATGGTGATTTTAATGTCTTTTCCTGGTATCGGTAGGGTATCAAATAGGCCTTCTTTGTAAGCACCAATATCTCTATTATAAATATCTTTTTGGATGTATTTTACTCCTTTTACGCCTCTTAGTATTTTTTCATACGAAATTTCGACACCTTGTTTTCCAATCAAATCACCAATACGGTAGTAGGAATCCTTAGAAATTTCTTTAGTGTTGGCTTCAGCTATGTATCCCAATACATTGGCGCCAATGGAAGTTTGATAATCTCTTACGGATCTTTTTTGAATATAAAACCCCTTGAACTTTCTTAATTTTTCAGATAGAAAAGCATAGTCTTCTTTGGAGAGGTGGCGTAAGAATGGTGATGGAAGACGTGGAGAATAATTCTTAGCACGCTTTAACGATTTAAGAAAATTAGCTTTATCAATCTTTAATAGGTTACAAAACAGTATTGTATCTAAAGGTTCAACTTCTCTCGGAATGACCATCACATCATAACTCGGTTGGTTTGCCACTAAAAGACTGTCGTTTCGATCGTAGATATAACCGCGTTTTGGATAATGAAATACCTTTCGAATGGCATTGTCATTCGTAATGCTGTAGGGGTCAGCGGTATAGATTTGTAAATAAAACAAACGTCCTATAAAGCTAATTCCTGTCAGAACGACCAATCCAAAAAGCAATACTTTTCTCATAGTTCTTTTTTGCTAAATAATGATGTAAGTAGTAAACAAATGATAAGCGTAAAAATACTAGAATAAAAGGTTTGTTTTATAATTAGTAGAGCTTCATTTTGATCAAATATAACAAGAGAAAATAAAAGAGCATGATGAATAACGATAAGTGATATGAAGTAAATTAGGCGTTGACTGAAAGTCGTATTGCTAAATTTTATGGCTTGGTATTCATATGCAGCCCCAAACGAAAACTTTAAAAAAAGAGGTCGCACATACGCGATCGCTACACTTGCAGTTGCGTGGACCCCCCCAGAATCTAAAAACAGATCAACTGACAAACCCAATAAGAAACTTAGAAAAATAAATAGTAACCGATTATTACTGATGGGATACAGAAATATAAAAATGATATAAATGTAGGGATTAAGGTATCCTAAAAAGTTAATATTACTACAGATAATAACTTGGAGTAACACCAATCCTATAAATCGCAAAACAGTATTTAATACAGTATTATTCATCTAAAATATTTAAGGCTTTTAATTCATTTATAGCTGTATTTTTAATGATATAAACATGCTCCAAATTTTTCATGTCGTTAAACAATTTAACTTCAATTATATAAAGGTCTTCGGTCTCATTAAGTGCATAGGAAAGGATGCTCCCAACAGGGATGTTTGGGGGAAAGGTCGAGGAGTATCCACTGGTCACAATGGTATCTCCGACAGCTAGTTTTACAAGGTCTTGAATGTCTTTTAGTTGTACGACGTCTGGAGATTTGCCATCCCAACTTAAAATCCCAAAATAATTTGTTTTTTTAAGTTTTACATTAACTCGACTATTCGTATTTAAAATTGACAAAACTCTGGAGTAGTTGGAAGATACGGCATCAATTATTCCAACAATTCCATTGGAGGTAATCACTCCATAATCCTCTTTAATACTGTCCTTTTGGCCTTTGTTTAGGGTTAAATAATTATTGGGTAAAGCGAAACTGTTTTTGTAAACTAAACTTGGTTGTATGGCATACTTTTTCTCCAAAACGGTATCAATAGATCTCCATT
This sequence comes from uncultured Paracoccaceae bacterium, assembly GCA_943788135.1. GTDB lineage: Bacteria > Bacteroidota > Bacteroidia > Flavobacteriales > Flavobacteriaceae > Hel1-33-131. The sequence continues at coordinate 88,953 of CALSPC010000005.1, forward strand.
TTTCTTCACTAAACATAAGTGTTTTTAGACGGCTATTTTCTTTTAGAAGTATCTCATTTTCTTTTTTTAAATGAAAATATTGAGACAGGCTATGAAAAGCACCGTAAACACTCCCCGAAATTTGATTGGCGGAATTAATAAACTTACTCCGTTGATATTCATTAGATTGTATTGTGAGCGAAAGGCCACAGGAAAACAACAATAAAAACAAGACGAATGTTTTGTTTTTAATGAAGAAATTAAAAAGTTGTTGCATTACTTAGGATCTATTTTATCAAGACACTTTTATATTTTGCAATATTTTTAAGTACAATTCCAGTTCCTCGAACAACTGCTCTCAGTGGGTCTTCCGCAATATAAACGGGTAAATCTGTTTTTTGAGATAGTCGTTTGTCTAATCCTCTTAACATCGAACCACCACCAGCAAGATAGATGCCAGTATTATAAATGTCAGCAGCTAGCTCAGGAGGTGTTTGTGAAAGCGTTTCCATTACAGAGTCTTCAATTCTAAGTATGGATTTATCTAGAGCCTTAGAAATTTCACGGTGCGTAATTTCAACTTGTTTTGGTTTCCCTGTTAACAAATCTCTACCCTGAACATTCATTTCGTCTGGCGGAATTTCTAAATCTTCAGTTGCAGCTCCAATTTGGATTTTTATTTTCTCGGCACTACGGTCTCCAACATATAAATTGTGTTGTGTACGCATATAATAAATGATGTCGTTTGTGAAGACATCTCCAGCGACTTTTACCGATTTGTCACATACAATACCACCAAGAGCAATCACTGCAATTTCGGTAGTTCCACCCCCGATATCGACAATCATATTTCCTTTAGGTTGCATGATGTCTACTCCAATTCCAATAGCAGCAGCCATAGGTTCGTGGATCAAATAAACTTCTTTGCCATTTACACGTTCAGCAGATTCTTTTACAGCACGCATTTCAACTTCTGTAATTCCAGATGGGATACAGATCACCATTCTTAAAGAAGGTGCAAATAATTTATTTTTTAGTGCGGGAATACTTTTAATAAACAAACTTATCATTTGTTCTGACGCATCAAAATCTGCAATTACACCATCTTTCAGCGGGCGAATTGTTTTGATGTTTTCATGCGTTTTTCCTTGCATTAAGTTGGCTTCTTTTCCTACGGCAATAATTTTTCCTGACACTCGATCTCTAGCAACAATAGAAGGACTGTCAATCACAACTTTGTCATTGTGAATGATTAAGGTGTTGGCAGTGCCCAAATCGATGGCTATCTCCTCTGTTAAGAAGTCAAAAAATCCCATATGCTATAAAAAATTTATCAAAGTATTAAAGTAATATGCAGTTTTGTAAATGTACTAAAATAAATTGTAGTTTGGAAATGCCTTTTAGTTAAATAAATTAGTGCTTAAAATGTCGTGTTTTTGTAAACACCATAGCCACATTGTTGGCATTACAGTAGTCTATACTTAATTGGTCTTTTATAGAACCACCCGGTTGGATCACCGCCGTAATTCCGGCGTTTTTTGCAATTTCGACACAGTCTGGAAATGGAAAAAATGCATCACTAGCCATTACAGCGCCATTGAGTTTGAAATTAAAAGAATTTGCTTTATGGATTGCTTGGTTTAAGGCATCAACACGGCTTGTTTGTCCGGTTCCACTTGCAAATAATTGTTTGTTTTTGGCTAAAACAATTGTATTCGATTTTGTGTGTTTACATATTTTAGAGGCAAACAATAAATCTTCAATTTCACTATCAACGGGTCTTGAAGTTGTTGCATTTTCTAAAATTTCTCGATCATCGGTGAGCATATTTTTATCTTGAACAAGTACTCCGTTCAAACAACTTCTTACAATGGTTTCGGGTAATTCAATGGTGTTTTGAATCAATAAAATTCTATTCTTCTTGCCTTTCAAAAGCGCTTCTGCCTCATTGCTAAAAGCTGGTGCAATAACAACTTCACAAAATAAAGTGTGAATTTCTTGAGCTGTAGCTAAATCAATTTCACTATTTGAAATTAGTACACCACCAAAAGCTGAAACAGGGTCTCCTGCCAAAGCATCTACATAAGCTTGGTGTAATGTTTCTCGTTGGGCAACACCACAAGCATTGTTGTGTTTTAAGATTGCAAATGTAGGCGCTTCTCCATGAAATTCATTTATAAGATTCACTGCAGCATCTACGTCTAAAAGATTATTATAGCTTAATTCTTTGCCGTGGAGTTTGGTAAACATGGCCTCAAAGTCGCCAAAGAAATAACCTTTTTGGTGTGGGTTTTCTCCATAGCGGAGCACATTCCCTTGAGTTTCACTAATTTTCAAAACAACCTCTTCGTTATCGCTATTGAAATAATTAAAAATAGCACTGTCATAATGAGACGACACATTGAACGATTTGGTAGCAAAACGTTTGCGATCTTCGATTGAAATACTGCCGTTGTCATCAGAAATTAACTCTAAGAATTCCGCATAATCGGCTACAGACGATACGCAAATCACGTCTTTATAATTTTTGGCTGCAGCTCGAATTAATGAAATGCCACCAATATCTATTTTTTCAATTATATCAGCGTTACTAGCGCCTGAAGCTACTGTTTTTTCAAAAGGATAAAGATCTACTATAACGGCATCGATTTGAGGGATTGAAAAGGAGTCCATTTCTTCAACGTCTTGAGCATGGTCTTGACGATTCAAAATACCACCAAATATTTTTGGATGTAATGTCTTTACACGTCCTCCAAGAATAGAAGGGTAGTCTGTGATTTCTTCTGCAGGAACAACCGAAATTCCTAAGTCGTTAATGAATTTTTGTGTTCCACCTGTTGAGTAGATTACTACGCCTTGTTCGTCTAGTTTTTTTACGATAGGCTCTAAACCTTCTTTACTAAATACAGATATTAAGGCAGATTTGATTGTTTTATTTTGGCTCATTTTGAAGTCTAAGAGTTAGAGCTCAAAAGTAGGAAATTATCGCTCAAAATAGAATTCAAATTCGATCAAAAAAAAGGTTTTTTTTAACTGTTTTTTGGAGTTATCAACAACTAGAGCAGTGTGGCAATTGATTGACACACAAATTCCAGAAAGCGTTCGTCTGCTTTGGTAAAGGGATTGAGGGTATTTGAATCAATATCAATTTGCCCAATATTTTTGCCGTCTACAAAAAGGGGAATAACAATTTCAGATTTCACATTTATATTGCATGAAATATAATTGTCCTGAGCGCTAACGTCAGGCACAACAAAATTCTGATTACTTACGGCCACTTGTCCACAAATCCCTTTTCCAAACGGAATGGTGGTGTGGTCAGTTGGAGCACCAGCATAAGGACCAAGCTTCAGTGTTTCTGTAGTGCCATCTCTAAAATAAAACCCCACCCAATCATAATAATCTATCGATGTTTTTAAGACGTCACAAATGGACTGTAGCGTTTCATTTAGAGCACTAGAATTTGAAATTAAGTTTGTTATTTTGGGTTTTAGCGCCTCAAAATTCATGTGAAATAATTTTTTGTAAAAATACTATTTATCCCATGTAAGCCATTCAAAAAATGCATTATTTTATGTTAATTTTGTGGTAACCAGTAGTGTGTATAAACAAAATTCAATAAATTTGATGCATGTATAAAAACGTAGTACATAAAGTTTTTTCAATGCTATTGGCATTTTTAGTGCTGTTGTCAACATTTTCATTTAAAGTTGAGACTCATTTTTGTGGCTCCAACCTTGTTGATGTTGCTGTTTTTTCAAAAGCAAAATCCTGTTGTGATTCAGCTGTAAAAATGGATTCGGAATTACAGTTTACTAAGGAAAGTTGCTGCACAAATAAGGTTGTTTCTGTTGAAGGTTTAAATCAATTCAAAGTTATTTCATTAAAGAAAGATTTGCCCATTCAAGACAGTTTTGAATTGCCTTCAAAATTCAGCCTAGAATGGCTTGTCCTAGAAGATTCAGTTGCAAGTCATCCCCCCAATTATTCTCCACCAGATTTGATAATGGATCATCAAATTGATTATCAAATATTCTTAATTTGATTTAATACTTCAGACGACTTCATCAGTGTGTATGATGCCTGTCCCTTTCCCCCTTTTTTTAGTATTAATTTAAATTAAATTGCAATGAAATCTACAATATATCTTATTCTAGTGTTTCCATTTTTCCTGTTTTCACAAGTTGAATTAAAAGGAATGATTATGGAACGGAATACTCAAAAGCAACAGATCCCTCTGCCTGGCGCCAATGTGTTTTGGCTCAATACTTCAATAGGAACGATTACTTCCGATGACGGAACCTTTACGTTGCCTTATAAATCTGCTTACAAAAAATTAATAATTAGTTACGTTGGATTTAAAACCGATACACTTTCTGTCAATACCCCAAAAATGATTTATCACCTGCTAGAAGCTACAGACGATTTGGGTGAGGTTACCGTCTCAGCGCGAAAAAAATCTACTGCAACGTCATACCTGTCCTCCCAAAATATATCTACTATTAGTAGTAAAGAATTGTTGAAAGCGGCATGCTGTAATTTGTCCGAGAGCTTTGAAACGAATCCCTCTATTGACGTCAATTTTACAAATGCCATCTCTGGAACAAAGCAAATTAAAATGCTTGGGCTCACCAGTCCTTACATATTAATAGCTACAGAAAATATACCCTCAATCCGTGGTGCCTCTCAAGCCTATGGTTTGAGTTTTATTCCCGGAACTTGGGTAGAGAGTATTCAAATTACCAAAGGCGCTGGAAGTGTTGTCAATGGTTTTGAAAGTATTGCAGGTCAAATTAATGCAGAACTGGTAAAACCAACAACAGATAGTAGGGTGTTTGTCAATGCCTATCGCTCTTTAAATGGACGTACAGAACTGAATACTCACTTCAATACTGATCTTTCAGACAAATGGAGTACAGGGTTGTATGTGCATGCCAATAACCGATCGCAAAAATTTGACAGAAATAAGGATTCTTTTTTAGATGTACCGCTGTCAAAACAACTAAACATCATGAACCGCTGGCAGTATTCAAATCTTGAAAAAGGATTGATTAGCTTTTTGAATGTGCGGTATTTGAACGACGAAAAACAATCAGGTCAGCTTGATTTTGATCCCAAAACAGAGCGATTATCAAACACTATTTGGGGAAGCGAAATTGATACCAAACGGTTTGAAGTGTCAGGGAAATTCGGCTACGTCAACCCTGAAATTCCCTATCAAAGTTTAGGGCTACAACTGTCTTACAGTAATCATACTCAAGACTCCTATTTTGGATTAAACGACTACGCTATACGCCATGAAAGTCTATATTCAAATGTAGTCTATAACTCTATTATTAGCGACTCAAGACATAAAATAAAAACAGGCTTAAACGCCACGTATGATCTTTACAAAGAAACTGTGAACTCGAGGTTTTTTGACCGTCAAGAACGCTCAATAGGTGGTTTTTTCGAGTATAGTTTTGATAATTTAGAAGCTCTTAATTTAACAGCTGGTATCCGGGTCGATCATCATAATTTGTTAGGAACATTTGTGACTCCACGTGTGCATGCACGTTACACACCATGGGAGAAATCAGCATTTAGAGTATCGTTTGGACGTGGAAAACGTGCGGCAAATATTTTCTCTGAAAACCAAAAATTTTTGCAACGTCAAGAGCGATTAACATTCAAAGTACAGGCGGAAACATTTATGGTTTAGAGCCAGAAATTGCATGGAACTATGGCGTATCATTTTTACAAGGTTTCAATTTGTTTGACCGAAAAGCAGACCTTACTTTAGACGTTTACCGCACTGATTTTCAAAATCAAGTGGTTGTAGATTATGAAAACCCATTCGAAGTCAGTTTTTATAATCTCGAGGGTTCTAGCTTCGCGACTAGTTTTCAAGCCGAGTTCAGTTGGAATCTTCTGGAACGTTTAGATCTTAAAACAGCATATAAGTTTTATGATGTTCAAACCCAGTACAAATCAGGGAAACGCCAAAAACCGTTAACGTCTCAACACCGTGTATTTGCAAATTTATCATTTGAAACCATTAAAACGGACAAAGGCGGAATATGGAAATTTGATGCCACATTCAATTGGTTTGGCAAACAGCGTTTTTCATCAACTACTTTAAGTCCTGAAGCCTTTCAGTTGCCAACCTATTCTCCAACGCTTACAACCTTAAATGGACAAATTACAAAAGTATTTTCGGATGCTTTTGAACTCTATATTGGTGCAGAAAACCTTACAAATGTCATGCAAAAAAATCCAATTATAAGTCCAGAAAATCCGTTTGGTTCAAATTTTGATACTACATTTGTATATGGCCCTATATTTGGAAGTACCTATTATACAGGCTTACGTTATAAACTCTAAAAACACAACCCATATGAAATCAATTTTCTTATCACTCATTATGATCTCAATAAGTACTTTGAGCTTCAGTCAAAACAAAAATGCTAAAGCATCCATTGAAGTGGACGGCGTTTGCATGATGTGTAAAACTAGAATTGAAAAAGCGAGCCTTAAAACCAAAGGCGTTAAATCCGCTGTTTGGAATGTAAGAACACATGAGTTAAAGCTCATTTTTGACGAAAACAAAACAGCGCTCGATACCATACAAAAAAATATCGCAGCTGTTGGACATGACACTAAAACCCTCAAAGCAACCGATGACGCTTACAATAGTGTTCATCCCTGTTGCAAGTATAGAGAAGATGAGGTTGTGGAAGAACATAAGTAGTTCACTACAAAAAAAAGCTCCTGAATTTTCAGGAGCTTTTTTTTTATTAAATAGAAATGAATTACATCATTCCAGGCATTCCGCCGCCGCCCATTGGAGGCATTGGAGGCGCATCTTCTTTAATATCAATTAAAGCACATTCTGTAGTAAGAATCATACCCGCTACAGAAGCTGCATTTTCTAAAGCAACACGAGTAACTTTCTTAGGGTCAATAATTCCAGTTTTTAGCATATCTACATAAGCATCGCTTTTGGCATCATAACCAAAATCGCCTTTACCTTCTAAAACTTTATTGATCACTACACTTCCTTCGCCACCAGCATTTTCTACAATAGTACGTAAGGGTGCTTCAATTGCTTTAGATACAATCTGAATTCCAGTAACTTCATCCAAATCCACAGCGGTTAGTTTTTCGAGTGTTTTTTGAGCTCTAACAAGCGCTACACCACCACCAGCAACAATGCCTTCTTCGACAGCTGCTCTTGTCGCATGAAGTGCATCATCGACACGGTCTTTCTTTTCTTTCATTTCAATCTCACTGGCTGCTCCGACATATAAAACAGCAACACCGCCAGCTAATTTAGCTAAACGTTCTTGGAGTTTTTCTTTATCATAATCACTAGTTGTGGTTTCAATCTGCGCTTTAATTTGATTCACACGCGTTTTGATGTCGTTGGCTTTTCCGGATCCATTCACAATGGTAGTATTGTCTTTATCAATTGTCACGGTTTCTGCAGTTCCTAACATGCTTAAGTCTGCATTTTCTAGAGAGAACCCACGTTCTTCTGATATCACGGTACCACCTGTAAGGATCGCGATATCTTCAAGCATTGCTTTACGACGGTCTCCAAAACCAGGAGCTTTTACAGCAGCAATTTTAAGACCACCTCTTAACTTGTTTACTACTAATGTTGCTAAGGCTTGACCATCAACATCTTCGGCAATAATTAAAAGTGGACGTCCAGATTGTGCCACAGGTTCTAAAATTGGAAGAACTTCCTGAAGATTAGAAATCTTTTTATCGAACAATAAAATATATGGATTTTCTAAATCTGCAATCATTTTATCAGCATCAGTCACAAAATAAGGACTCAAATACCCTCTGTCAAATTGCATGCCTTCTACGACATCTACATACGTATCCATTCCTTTAGCTTCCTCTACAGTAATGACACCCTCTTTGCCAACTTTACCAAATGCTAAAGCAATAAGTTCCCCAATTGTATCATCATTATTCGCAGAAATAGACGCGATTTGCTGAATTTTTTCGGAAGAGTTTCCTACTTTTTTAGCCTGTTTCTCCAAATCCGTAGTAATCGATTTTACCGCTTTATCTATGCCGCGTTTCAAATCCATTGGATTAGCTCCGGCAGCTACATTTCTCAAGCCTTCTTTCACAATTGCTTGGGCCAATACTGTTGCAGTCGTTGTACCATCACCAGCTAAGTCATTAGTTTTAGAAGCGACTTCCTTTACCATTTGTGCTCCCATATTCTCTAAGGCGTCTTCTAGCTCAACTTCTTTAGCTACAGAAACCCCATCTTTAGTAACTTGTGGTGCTCCAAAACTTTTACTGATAATTACATTACGACCTTTTGGTCCTAAAGTAACTTTTACTGCATTTGCTAATGCATCAACTCCACGCTTTAATCCATCACGTGCGTCAATATCAAATTTTATATCTTTTGCCATTTTTTTTAGTTTTTAAAATTAAACAATTGCAAGAATATCACTTTCTCGCATGATTAAATAATCTGTTCCTTCTAGTTTAAGTTCAGTACCGGCATATTTTCCGTAGAGTACTGCATCTCCAACTTTTACAGTTGTAGGTTCATCTTTTGTGCCTTTACCTACTGCAACCACAGTTCCTTTTTGAGGTTTCTCTTTCGCATTATCTGGAATTATAATACCAGAGGCGGTCTTTGTCTCAGCTTGCGAAGGTTCTACAAGAACTCTGTCTGCTAATGGTTTGATGTTTAAAGCCATATCTATTAATTTTTAGTGTTATTTTATTTCGTTTTTACGATATTCTAAAAGTATGCCAACCCTTCTAAACTGACAAACTTTCAGAAACAAAAAAAGCCAACGTGTTGGCGTTGGCATTTATGTATTTTAAAAGTTCATTTTTTTTATTCTCCGCCTGAAGTTTCTGGAGTTGATGCCTCTTCAGTTGTAGTGTCTTCAACAGGAACTGTGATGGGTTGAGCTGTTGTTGGAGTAGTGTTCAAGTCAAGTGCTTTAGACTCTTGAGAAGTGTTAGGATCTGCAATAGCGACATTAGACAATAAGATTAAGGCTAGCAATAATGTTGCTAATGCCCAAGTGCTTTTGTCCAAAAAGTCTGATGTTTTTTTTACGCCACCAACTTGTTGTGTTCCGCCGCCGCCAAAAGAAGATGATAACCCTCCACCTTTTGGATTTTGAACCATAACGACTACGACGAGTAGAAATGCTACAACGACGATAAGAACTAGAAATATTGAAAATGTGCTCATTATATTTTATTTTTTTCTTGTAATACTTTTATTGCTTGAATTTGGTCTGCAAATAAACTACTTTTTTCTGGATATTTCAAACTTAAAATACGGTAAGACTGTATTGCATTATCGTAGTTTTTTTGCTCCACATAGATTCTTGCCAAAGTTTCGGTCATTAAATCCTCGGTCTCAAAGACCGATTCTTCTGCCATATTGATAAGTTTGGACTCCTTGTCAAGAGGTTTGAGTTTAGGTTTGTTTGCAATAAAGGCATCTATAAGTGCAAACTTTTCATTGCGGTCAGATTCAGCATTGGCGACAGCTGGCTCAGATCGATCAATGGGTTTTTTCTGAGTCAAATTAAGCCATTCCGAAAACGAAAACCGTTCCGATTTATCAAACTCTAACGGTTTTCCCAGTTCCAATGTTGATTCTGGCTGCTCTGCTAATACAGTTGATTTTAGGTTTGTTTTTGCAGCTGAATTAGACGAAATGTCTTGAAATTCTGTAACTGTAATACTGTTTATCAACTCAAAGTTTTGTTTGATATGTGTAGAGATATTATTTTGCAAAAATACCTCAGAAGTAATAAAATCAAACAACACACTTCGATCTGTTGTATAGGCCGCTGTTGTTTTTAATTCCTGATTGTATTTGAAACTACCAAGATCTTTTAACCCTTTTAAGTAGATAGCTCTAGCCGACTGAAAATAAGGAAACTCTTCAATAATAGCGGACATCTCACTAACCTTATCTTTGTCTAAGGCTGACGGATTGTGTAATAAATATGTAAAACTAGATGTATTCATAGAACTACCAATTAGCTAATGAGGCATTAATTACGTCCTGTGTTATGCGATCAAAAATTTCTTCAATAGCTGTTGTTTTTTGTGCGCCAACAAGTTGGGCACTGCCTTCATAATCATAAAAAAATGAAAACCGTTTTTCAAAGTCCGCTTCCGAATCATTCTTGTCAGTAAAAATCACATTAACGCCAATTGTCAATCTGTTTTGTGCAGCTGTATTGCTCGAAGTGGCGGTTGTTGGCGAAATTCTGTACTCTACAATTTCACCTTCGTAAACGATGTCTCCATTGGAGGTAACAAGCCCTAAGTTGGTTTGGTTTAAAATCAAATCTTGAAGCGCTAAGGTGAAATCACGATCGATACCTGGCTCAATAAGTGCTGCTGTATTTTGAAAATAATTCACTTGAAAGGTCTTTGTTTTCGGACTTAAAGAAATTCCTGTAAAGGAGTAGGGGCCGCAGCCCACAACTAAAATAAAAATGCTAATCGCTAAGCTGTATTTTAAAACGTTAAAGGTCATATTGTTTTATTTTTCTGTATAAAGTACGTTCACTAATTCCCAATTCATCTGCGGCTAATTTACGCTTTCCTTTATGACGTTCAAGTGATTTCTTAATAAGTTCTAATTCTTTATCGTGTAGAGATAGCGTTTCTTCTTCGTCTTCTTCTTCAATGGCATCAATATACGTATATTTTTCTTCAGTATCTTTTACAATTTCGACAGCATTTTCGTTTTGAGGCTTGGCAGGAAGTGATAGAAATTCAGGTTCTTTTTCCGATTCCAAAACCTCTTCTTTTTTATAAATTTTTTGAATTAAGCCCTCATTATTTTTTTGAACATCACTAGGATTGTCGTTTTGCATCAATTCCATGGTTAGTTTTTTGAGGTCATTCAAATCACTTTTCATATCAAATAGAACCTTATATAAAATCTCTCTTTCGGTGCTAAAATCACTTTGACTCTTGTTTTTTTCTTGAACCGTAGGAAAATTACCTTCCATATTTGGTAAATAGGTTTTTAGAGTCACAGCATCAATCAGTCTTGACGACTCTAACACTGAGATTTGTTCGGCAACATTTCGAAGCTGTCTTACATTTCCACTCCATCTGTAATTAATGAGTGCTTGAACAGCATTATCATCCAGTCTAATGGTTGGCATTTTATATTTTAAAGCAAAATCACTCGCAAATTTTCTAAATAACAAGTGAATATCGTCTTTTCGCTCTCGTAGTGCGGGCAATAAAATCTCAATAGTACTTAATCTATAATATAAGTCCTCTCGGAATTTTTCTTTTTCAATTGCTTCAAACATGTTCACGTTTGTGGCAGCCACAATTCTGACATCGGTTTTTAAAACCGTACTTGATCCTACTTTTATAAACTCACCATTTTCTAGAACACGCAATAATCGCACTTGGGTTGTCAGGGGGAGTTCGCCAACTTCATCAAGAAAAATAGTGCCACCATTAGCAACCTCAAAGTAGCCTGAACGGCTTTGGGTCGCTCCGGTGAAAGCGCCTTTTTCATGTCCAAAAAGCTCACTGTCTATGGTGCCTTCTGGTATTGCACCACAATTGACAGCAATATATTTGCCGTGTTTTCGGTGCGAAAGCTGATGAATAATTTTAGGAATACTTTCTTTTCCAACACCACTTTCTCCTGTTACTAACACTGAAATGTCTGTAGGTGCCACTTGAACGGCTTTTTCTATAGCGCGATTTAATCCGGTATCGTTCCCAATGATACTAAACCGTTGTTTTATAGACTGAACTGTTTCCATAATTAATTATTTTCAGATAAACCAACCGCTTCTCCAATAAGAGTCGCGCTTGTGCACTTATGTATTTTTACGTTTACAAAATCACCTATTTTGTAGTCTTCCTTTGGAAAAACAGCCACCGTGTTTTGTGCACTTCTTCCAGACCATTGTTCGGCAGATTTTTTTGATTCTTTTTCAATTAGTACTTCAACAGTTTGATGTAGAAATTCTTCTGTTCTGTAAAGGCTATGTGCGCGTTGGAGTTCAACTACTTCAGCGAGACGTCTTTTTTTAGTTTCAAAAGGTACATCGTCATCGAGTTTTCGTTCTGCCATTGTTCCAGGGCGTTCGGAATACGCATACATATAGCCAAAACTAAAGCTAACTTCTGACATCAAACTCAGCGTGTCTTGATGATCGTTTTCAGTTTCTGTTGGAAAGCCACAAATCATATCTTGAGAAATGGTGCAGTCAGGAATAATGGCTTTAATATTTTGTATTAAAGTAAGATATTCTTCTCGGGTGTGTTGGCGATTCATTTCTTTAAGAATACGGTTGCTTCCACTCTGAACTGGAAGGTGAATATGATTACAAATATTCTGATGTTTAGCCATAATTTTAATCACATCCAAGGCCATGTCTTGTGGGTTCGAAGTAGAAAATCGAATACGCATTTTTGGCTGTGCTTTTGCACACATATCCAAAAGTAATGCAAAGTCAATGGCGGTTGCCTTTTCCATTTCTGTTGCTTTACTAAAGTCTTTTTTGAGTCCGCCACCATACCATAAATAACTATCAACGTTTTGTCCCAAAAGCGTAACTTCTTTGTAGCCTTTGAGCCATAAATCATTAATTTCTTCAAGAATACTTTGGGGTTCTCTGCTGCGTTCACGACCTCTAGTGAAGGGCACTACACAAAATGTACACATATTATCACAACCCCTAGTGATAGAGACAAAAGCGGTTACGCCATTGGTGTTTAATCGAACAGGAGAGATATCGCCATAAGTTTCGTCTTTAGAAAGAATAACATTTACGGCACTGCGCCCCTCTTCAACCTCAGCGATGAGATTTGGAAGATCTTTATAAGCATCAGGACCTACAACGAGGTCTACAATTTTTTCTTCTTCTAAAAATTTACTTTTAAGACGTTCAGCCATACAGCCCAAAACGCCTACTTTCATTTTTGGATTGACGCGTTTAACAGCGTTATATTTTTCTAGCCGTTTGCGAACCGTTTGTTCCGCTTTGTCACGGATAGAACACGTATTGACTAAAACAAGGTCAGCTTCTTCCAAAATTTGAGTTGTATTAAACCCTTCATTTGAAAGAATAGACGCCACAATTTCACTGTCGCTAAAGTTCATGGCGCAGCCATAACTTTCTATAAACAGTTTTTTGGTGTTTTCTAGTTTTGGTGTAAGGGCTAGCTTAGAGCCTTGTACCGTTTCATCAATTGTTTTTTCCATAATTTTACGATGTCCATTGAAGGACAATAAGCATGCAAAGATACAAAAAATTTATTTTTTATGACAAAGTGTCATGATTTTCATTTTTTATTTTGATTTCACAAAACAATCCGCTTTATTTGAATAAAATATCCATAAATATCATCGAATGTGTTCATTTCAAAACCTAATAACGAAAATTCAAAATTCAAAACCAATAGATTTTGGAGACTTGTTTAATACGTCACTAAATTTATTTAAAAAAGTATGGCTTCAAGGATTTCTCCTCCAACTGTTGTCAATTATAATTATGCTGCCCTTTATTATTTTGTTTTATATGCCCTATTTTAATATGGTCTTAGAAAACTCATCAAATGGAGTGATGGATTCTGTGGCTCTAAGTCAAGCGCTCGTAGATGAATATGGCGCATCATTAGTGTGGATTTATCTACTAATGGTGGCTGTGAGTGTGGTGTCATCGCTTTTATATTTAGGGTTTTATAAGATTATTAAAGCAATGGATCATGGAGAATTGTTTGTAATCTCGGACTTCTTCTATTTTTTTAAGGCGCCTTATGTTGGTAAAGCAATTGTGTTTTTGTTAGCCTATTTGGGCATCACTATTTTAGCGGCACTTCTTTGTTTGTTTCCATTGATCTACGTTATAGTTCCGCTGCTGTTTATGCTTCCATTTTTTGTTTATAATACGCATTTATCTAACCTTGAAATTATTAAGCTAGCATTTTCGCTTGGCCATAAAAAATGGGGACTTACTTTTTTAACGTTAATTCTAAATAGCATATTGCTATACGTTGTAATATTGGTTACTTGTGGAGTAGGCAGCTTGTTTTTTAGCTTTTTTCTATACCTTCCTCAGTATATAATTTATAAAAAAGTGATTGGATTTGAAACCCCAGAATCCGCTTTTCAAGAGCTTGATTCCTAAGTTTTAAATTCTAAAAAATGGGTACAAAAAACGACTGTCTTTTGCGGTCGTTTTTTCTTTTGTCAGTTAAATATAAGAATGAAATAAAAAAAATCCTATACATTTGTACTTCTCTAAAAATAAGATATGGCTAAAAATTTAGTGATTGTTGAGTCCCCTGCAAAGGCGAAAACTATAGAAAAATTTCTCGGTAAAGACTTTAAAGTTGAGTCCAGTTTTGGGCACATTGCTGATCTACCTTCCAAAGAATTAGGGGTGGATGTCTCTGGGGATTTTAAACCAAAATATGAAGTGTCATCCGATAAAAAAACAGTGGTTAGTAAGCTAAAAGCTGCAGCCAAAAAAGCAGAAATTGTTTGGTTGGCAAGTGATGAAGATAGGGAAGGAGAAGCAATTGCTTGGCATTTAGCAGAGACTTTGAAATTAGATAAATCGAAAACTAAACGCATCGTTTTTCACGAAATTACAAAAACAGCGATAGAGAAAGCGGTTAAAAATCCACGTGGAATAGACTATAATTTAGTAGATGCACAGCAGGCGCGACGTGTTTTGGATCGAATTGTTGGGTATGAATTATCGCCTGTTCTCTGGCGAAAAGTCAAAGGCGGACTTTCAGCTGGACGTGTCCAATCGGTTTCTGTTAGGTTAATTGTAGAGCGTGAACGCGAGATTCAAAAATTTCAATCGCAAGCCACCTTTAGAATAGATGCTGAATTTACAACTGCAAAAGGAAACGTGTTTAAGGCAAAACTACCGAAGGCATTTGAAAGTGAAGCTGCTGCAAAAGCGTTTTTAGATCAAAATACTAATGCTGCATTTGCGGTGTCTAGCTTAGAAAAAAAACCTGCAAAAAAATCACCAGCACCACCATTTACAACCTCTACATTACAACAAGAAGCGTCAAGAAAATTATATTTTTCGGTCAGTAAAACCATGAATATGGCGCAACGCCTTTATGAAGCGGGGCTAATAACATACATGAGAACCGATAGTGTAAATTTATCTCAAGAAGCCCGTAACAGCGCAGCTCAAGAAATTTCATCGTCTTACGGCGATACCTACAGCAAACCTCGAAATTTTAAAGGGAAAGCAAAGGGCGCTCAAGAGGCGCATGAGGCAATTCGTCCGACGAATTTTTCGACGCATTCGGTAAATATTGAACGCGATCAAGCCCGTCTTTATGATCTTATTTGGAAGCGCGCTATTGCCTCTCAAATGAGCGATGCACAACTTGAAAGAACTAACGTAAAAATAAGCACGCCAAATCATAACGAAACATTCACAGCAAATGGTGAGGTTATCAAATTTGATGGGTTTCTAAAAGTGTATCTTGAAGGTACTGACGACGAAAATTTGGAACAAGAAGGGATGTTGCCCGCAATGACACTCAATGAAGCCTTAAGTAATAACTACATTACGGCAACCGAACGTTTTTCACGACCACCATACCGTTTTACAGAAGCCTCTTTAGTAAAAAAATTAGAAGAATTAGGAATTGGAAGACCGTCTACCTATGCACCTACAATTTCAACAATCCAAAACAGGAAATATGTTGAAAAAGGGTCTGTAGAAGGGATGGAACGGCACTATGCTTTATGGACATTATCTAATGGCGAATTGACAGGGAAAAAACTAACAGAAAAATTCGGTTCTGACAAAGGAAAATTAGTACCAACAGATATCGGGATGATTGTTACAGATTTTTTAGTGAATCATTTTGAAGCGATTTTAGACTATAATTTTACCGCCAAAGTAGAAGCGGATTTTGATTTAATTGCGAGCGGACAAGAAAATTGGACAAAAATGATGAAGTCATTTTACAAAGATTTTCACCCTCAGGTTGAAGACGTAAGCCAAAATGCAGAACGCGAATCTGGAGAACGAATTTTAGGGAA
The DNA here is from genome assembly GCA_943788135.1 of uncultured Paracoccaceae bacterium. Taxonomy (GTDB): domain Bacteria; phylum Bacteroidota; class Bacteroidia; order Flavobacteriales; family Flavobacteriaceae; genus Hel1-33-131. Next base: position 104,995 of record CALSPC010000005.1, read on the forward strand.
AGATCCAAAATCTGGACGTCAATTAAGTGTACGTTTAGGAAAATTTGGACCCATTGTTCAAATCGGAAAGGCCGATGAAGAAGAAAAGCAAATATTTGCAAGCGTGCCTCCAAACATGCAATTAGCAGCCATCACATTTGATGAAGCTTTAGAACTGTTTAAACTTCCCAAAGATTTAGGAACCTATAAAGGTGAAGACCTTATCGTAAACAATGGGCGTTTTGGACCCTACGTGAAATTTGGTGATAAATTTATTTCACTGCCTAAGGGCGTAGATCCTATGCGTGTTGAGGTGGAAGATGCTATCGAACTCATAAAAGAAAAAGAAGCTGCTGATGCTCCAATATATGAGTATGAAGGGTTGCCAGTTCAAAAAGGGAAAGGCCGTTTTGGTCCGTTTATCAAATGGAACAATATGTTTATCAATGTGAATAAAAAATATGATTGGGATAACCTTTCCGACAATGATATTGAAACCTTGATCCAGGATAAAATTCAAAAAGAAATCGATAAACTTATCCATGATTGGGAGGCCGATGGCATTCGTGTAGAAAAAGCACGTTGGGGTCGCCATAACATTATTCAAGGAAAAACCAAGATTGAATTGCCTAAAACAGTAGATGCATCAAAGCTAACTTTAGAAGACGTAAAAGAGATTATTGCTAAAAATGCGCCAAAGAAAAAAACACGAGCAAAAAAGAAATAAGCAATGGACTTTAGCTTTCTTACTCCCGTTCAAGATCGACTTGTAGAGCAGCTAGAGCTGCAACACAGTCAAGTTATTGGGCAATCACTCCGCATACATACTGCTACAGTTGAACCGGATTTGAAGGGTGTAAAAATGGCAATTGTTGGGGTTTTAGAGTCTAGAAATTCAGTAGACTATATTGGACAAGACTTTCAGCTTTCAGAAATTCGAAAAGCATTCTATAAACTTTTTCCAGGAAATTGGACTCATAATATTGCTGATCTTGGCGATATCCAAAAAGGAGAAACCGTTGAGGATACGTATTTTGCTCTGATTCAAGTTTTATCGAATCTTATAAAAGACAATATAATTCCAATTATAATTGGCGGAAGTCAAGACTTGACCTATGCAAATTATCGAGCATATGACAAAATCAGTTCAATGATTAATATTGTTAATGTTGATAAAAGTTTTGATTTAGGAGATTCTAGCAAGCCAATTACAAATGAGAGCTATCTTGGAAAAATTATTTTGGAACAGCCTTATAATTTATTTAATTACACAGCCCTTGGGTTTCAAACGTACTTTAATTCTCAGGAAGAGATTGATTTGATGGAGAAACTATATTTTGAGTCTTTTCGTTTGGGCTCAATTATTCCTAATATAAGTGTGGTTGAACCTGTACTTAGAGATGCAGATTTGGTAACTTTAGATATAAATTCTGTTAAATCTTCTGAAGTAAGTCCTAAACAGAAATACTCGCCAAATGGATTTACTGGCCGTGAAATTTGTGCTATTTCAAGATATGCGGGAATCAGTAATAAGGTGTCTTCCTTTGGCGTTTATGAGTACAACCCCTCCATGGATGATGAAGCAACTGCAATGCTTGTTGCTCAAGTCTTGTGGTATTTTATTGAAGGCGTAAATTGTAGAGTTAAAGACGATGATTTCAAGGATTTAAACAGTTATTTGAAGTTCACCGTTCTTGTAGAATCAGAAGAATTAGTATTTTTTAAGAGTAAAAAAACAGAGCGTTGGTGGATAGAAATTCCTTTTTTAGAATATTCAAATACTAAATCAAAACAACATCCGTTATTAGCGTGTACATATGAAGATTATGTGAGCGCTACAAGTGGAATAATTCCTGAGCGTTGGTATAAAGCATACAAAAAAAATTAATTTTAAAAATACATAATTATTTTTAAACATTTTTTGAGGTATAAATCAATAAGAAAAAGTTGTTTTTTAAGAAATATATAGATAAGTTTACAGCTTAAAGTTTTTTGAGCGCTTATTCCTTGAATTAATTATTTATGAAAAAGATAGTATTGTTAACATTAGTATTTGCTTTTGTGGCCAGTTGTGGGTCAAAAGACAAAGGTGAATTGATTGGTGTAAAAGGGAAAAAATGGCACCCTGAAAAGCCCTACGGAATGAGTTTAGTGCCTGGTGGTGCTTTTGTGATGGGGAAATCTGATGATGACTTAGCGGGGATTCAAGATGCCCCTACTAAAACAGTGTCTGTGCGTTCTTTCTACATGGACGAAACAGAAATAACAAATAGCGAGTACCGTCAGTTTGTGAATTGGGTACGCGATTCAATTATCAGATTAAATTTGGCTGAAATGGCAGATTTAGAGGGTAAAACTCCAGATGATGAGGGCATTGGCGAATACGCATATTTATCTACAGACGAAGAAGATTTAACCCCCTACGAAAAATATATGATGGATACTTACGGAGACGAACAGCGTAAGATTAATAATGATATTGATATTATATTTGAACGCGAGGACTATCCAGACGAATTGTATGCTGAGGTCATGGATAATTTATATATTCCGCTTGAAGAATCGTACAATGGCCAACGAACGTGGGATGTAAATCAGTTTGAATTTGAATACTCATTTATGGATATTCAGAAAGCTGCAAATAATAAAAGTTTATCTCGTTCCGATGTCATTAGAAAAGAGGCAATCAAAGTATATCCAGATACCACAGTATGGATTAGAGATTTTGAATATTCGTATAACGAACCAATGCACAATGACTATTTTTGGCACCAAGCTTATGGCAATTATCCTGTGGTTGGCGTCAGTTGGGACCAAGCCAAAGCATTTTGTCAATGGCGTACGTTGTACAAAAATAGTTATCAAAAAACAAAAGGTAAAGCAGCGGTGAACTCCTTTCGTTTGCCATCAGAAGCAGAGTGGGAATATGCGGCACGTGGTGGACTTTCTGGAGCTACTTTTCCATGGGGAGGACCTTACACCAAAAATGATCGCGGTTGTTTCATGGCCAACTTTAAACCTTTAAGAGGAAATTATGTAGCCGATCAAGCACTATATACTGTAGAAGCTGACGCCTATGAACCAAATGACTTCAACCTTTACAATATGTCTGGTAATGTTGCCGAATGGACCATGTCGTCCTACCATTCATCTTCTTATGAGTTTTCGTCAACAATCAATCCAAATGTAAGCGATGAGAATTATAACCGAAAAGTAGTTCGTGGAGGCTCTTGGAAAGATGTCTCTTATTACTTACAAGTCAGCTCAAGAGATTACGAAATAGATACAATGCAAAGAAGTTATATCGGCTTTAGAACTGTTCAGGATTATCTAGGTACAGATATAACTGCAAATCAAGCGACAAATTAAAATATCAAAATTAACCAACAAAAAAATATAAATTATGGGATTCAAAATAAGTAAAAAAGTAATGAATATGGCTTATGGCCTAGGAGCAGCTGTTGTAATTATTGGGGCATTAATGAAAATCATTCACAAAGATTTAGGGCCTTTAACAGGAAGTATGTTACTAACCATAGGGCTTGTAACAGAAGCTTTAATCTTTGCCCTTTCTGCATTTGATACTCCAGAAGAAGAACTCGACTGGACTAAAGCCTATCCAGAACTTGCGGGCGGTAAAGCTACCCCAAGAGCAAAAAAAGGTGCAGATGAATCCCCTGAAGGAGTGCTTACCAAAAAATTAGATAGCTTATTGAAAGAGGCCAAAATAGATGGCGCCTTAGTGACTAGCTTAGGAGACAGTATTAGAAATTTAAATTCTACTGCAGCAGAAATGGGCGGATCTTCGGGAGCTTCTCAAAAATACAGTGAGGAAATGGCAAAAGCAGCTGCTCAAATGGAATCAATTAACAGCCTTTACAAAGCTCAACTAGAAAGTGCAGCTCGTCAGGCCGAAATAAACCAAGAGTCTATTGAGAACGCTACTAAACTCAAAGAGCAAATGGAATCTTTAGCCTCCAATCTATCTTCATTAAATGGAGTATATGGCGGCATGTTATCAGCGATGAATAAAAATTAATTAGTTTTTTAAACAACTAAAATGTATTTAATAATTTTAAAAAAAACTAATTAGTAATGGGAGGAGCAAAAGAAAGTCCAAGGCAAAAAATGATTAACTTGATGTACTTAGTATTTATATCAATGTTAGCATTAAATATGTCTAAAGAAGTGTTAAGTGCTTTTGGAATGATTTCAGAGCAAGTAACAGAAAATAATATTTCTTTACAAGAACGGATTATTACGTTTGAAACATCAATTGAAAGTAATTACCAACAAGAAGGTAAAATTTGGAAAGAAAAAAAGATAGCTAAAGATCGGGTGCATGAAATTGCAACACGTTTTCTAACCTATCTAAGTGATCTACAACAAACCCCACCTCAAAAAGAAGTTAAGGGCCTTAAAGATCCAATTAATGATTATGAGGTGATGGATAAGCCAGATTATTTTGATAACAAATTTTTTATTGGAAGTCAAGGCGTATTAAAACCTGAAGGTCAAGAATTTTTAGATGAAATTAAAGCCTTTAAAACAGAGTTTATAGCAGTTGTAGATTCGTTAAATGTTGGTAAAAGTGACGAAAATTACGTCAACCTTATTAATGATGTAACTGAAATATTCGATACAGAAACGGAGGTTATCAACCGATCAGGAGCCAAAACAACATGGATTGAGTATAACTACTTTGGATTTCCTGAAGTAGCAACCAATACGAAGCTTACCGTAATGAAAGCCAATGTTCTTGGTTTTCAAGCAGAACTGTTATCTGCAATGATTGGTGGTCAATATAAAATAAACGCTACACTTGCTAATTTTGACGCCTATGTGGTCTCCGACAAAGCAGCCTATTTTCCGGGGTCTAAATTTTCAGGAAAAATTGTTTTGGGTAAAAAATCCGAAAACCTCCAGCCCAAATCAATTTCAATCAATGGTTCTGAGATAGATCCAGTAGAGTCTTTAAATTCTGAAGGCGAAATTGTTCTGGATTTTCCAGTAGGATCTGTAGGAACCAGAGATATTACAGGTGCAATTACATTTATAGAAGGAGATGATGAGCCAATTACCATTCCTGTGATGTCAAATTATGAAGTAATTTCCAGGCCGAATGATGCTTCTGTTCAAGTGATGGGTAGAAACACCTTATTTAGAAACTTTGATAACTTAGTAAAGATATCAGTACCTGGAGTTCCGGCAAACTTAGTAACTGCATCAGGACCTGGGGTAGTAAACAAAGGCGACGGACTTTACACAATAAAACCTCAAAAAGGACAAGAGCTAGAATTGAAAATTACTGCTACACTTCCTGATGAGTCTATATTTTCAGATTCGGAAACATTTCAGATCAGAAGAGCGCCAGTGCCTAGCATTTTGTTCAACGGAAAAGAAGGTGGCGCAATGTCAAGAAGTTCAATGATCAGTGGATCAATGAGTGCTATTTATGATCCAGCTTACGGACTTGAATCTACGGTAAAAGTAAGATCTTTTACTGTAAAAATTGGACCAAAATCATTTGAATGTACAGGCAATGCTTTAAGTGCAAAAGCAAAAGCAGCTTTGAAAAAAGCACCAAAAGGATTTGATGTTAGTTTCAAGAAAATTAATTATGCAGGGATTACCGCTGGACAAAAACAATCGGGACCCTCAATAACCATAAATTAAATTAAACATGAGAACCTCTGTTTTATTAGTATTACTTTTGAATTTATCCATCGGGTTTTCTCAAGCTAATCTTCTAAATACGACATCGTCTTACAATATTGAAACGGCGTCACGACTTGAAGAAGATACGGAGTCTAAACCTCTGGATTACGCAAAAGTATCCGACGAAGATATTATATTTTCCTTTACGACTTGGGAAGTTATTGACTTGAACGAACGTGTCAACTTTCCGTATTTATATCCCATTGACGTAAGTACAGTAACCGAAGACAGAAAACCTCTAATTTATTACCTAATAGAGGGCATAAAAAATTATGAGTTCCCCGCTTATTTTAGTGATACTTTTAAGCCTGATGATGAAATAACAGAGGAGGAATTTGATAATATCCAAATGTATAAAGTTTTAAAAACTGGAGTTGATGCTGATGGTATCACCGAAGGTTTGGAACACTTTGATATAGCAGGCTCATGGCGTGCGCACTTAGAATCTCTTGGTTATGAATTTCCAGAAGAAGAGTGGGTAACTTATGACCCATCATCTACAGCGTTTTTAGAGTTGGAAGACAATGAAAAAGTAGATGCTTACCAAAGAAAATGGAATGCTGTTGCAGCTTCTGTGATGCCCGATACAGATTTTAATTCTGCAGAATTTGAATATAGCGATGTACGAAAATACATTATCAAAGGGGTGTGGTACTTCGATAGAATTTCAACAGAACTTAAATACCGACCAATAGCAATTGGGCCGGTAGCTGTGAGTGCAGAAGATAAATATGCACAAACTAATGACGACACTGGAAGTGCAGCAGATTCCGACGATGATGGCGGTTTCGGCGCTTTCTTTGATGATGATGATGATGATGAACCTGAAGAAGAAACAGTAGCGGTTGAAGCGGTTGAAGAAGATTCTATATCAAATAGAGTTGAGGCACCTGGAGAAGCAGATAAAGAATATACTCCAATGTTTTGGGTGTTCTACCCAGAAGCGAGAACAGTTCTTAGCAAAGCCTATGCCTTTAACCGTAAAAACATGTCAAAACCATTTTCTTTTGACCGTTTAATTAATTCAAGACGTTTTTCTGGTACCATATATAAAGAGGCTAATGTGTATCAAGATAGAAATATTAGAGATTATATTAGCAATAATGCATTGATGCAACTCTTGGAGTCTGAACGCATCAAAGAAAAAATTAGAAATAAAGAACAAGATATGTGGAGCTACTAAGCGCTATATTTTAGACTACAACAAAACGCTTATCGTATCGATAAGCGTTTTGTATTTTAATACCTTTGTAAAATGAAATATGATTATATTATTGTAGGATCGGGATTGGCAAGTATTATGTTTGCCGAGCAGTTACGTCTTCATAACAAATCATTTATTGTCATCAGTAACCGTTCTCAGCAAGCGTCTGTGGTGGCGAGTGGTCTTTATAATCCTGTAGTTTTAAAACGTTTTACAGCAACTTGGAATGCTGCTGCTCACTTGGAGTCAGCACTCCCAAAGTATGTCGAATTAGAGCAGCTTTTAGGGCTTAAACTCGATCATGTACTTCCTATACATCGCGTGTTTAATTCGGTTAAAGAACAAAACAATTGGTTCTTAGCTTGTGATAAACCCGTACTTACAAATTTCCTGAACCCCGAAATAATTCCCAATACCAATTCAGCAGTCAAAGCTCCTTTTGGTTTTGGTGCCGTGAATTTTACAGGACGAATTGATACGCAGTTGCTCATAGAAGCGTATCGTGAATTTCTTTCAAAAACAAATCAATACATAGAAGAAACAGTTGAATATAGTGACATAAATGACAATAGTAACGGTATTGAGTACCGCACTGTAAACGCTCGAAAAATTGTATTCACAGAAGGTTTTGGAGTTCATAAAAACCCATATTTTCAGTACCTCCCTTTAGAAGGCACCAAAGGTGAGTTGCTTACGATTCATGCGCCAACACTAAAGCTAGAAGCCATTTTGAAATCTAGTATTTTTGTAATACCAATGGAAAAAGACCATTATCTCGTGGGCTCTACCTATGAATGGACTGATAAAACCAATACCCCAACCTCAAATGCAAAAACGGAACTGCTAGAAAAATTGGAACGCTTAATAGAATGTGAATTTGAAGTTATCGATCAACGTGCAGGTATTCGTCCCACAGTAGTTGATCGCCGTCCTTTAGTTGGACAACATCCAGTTCATAAAAACAGCTATATTCTTAATGGTTTGGGAACGCGTGGCGTATTGGTTGCTCCAGCAATGGCAAAAGCGCTTTATGATTCTATAGAAGAGGACACGCCATTACCGGCAGAAATTGATATCAATCGTTTTGTGGCTGCTTTTTCTTAGCTAATTGGGCGTCATAACTCATAAAAAGATTGATCCATATATTTCGGGAAAGTCGCATGATAATGGGCATAAACCCAATAAGTGTACAGACAATGGCTATAAATGAAAGCACTAAAGAACTTTCAAAAATGATGAATGTGATTATAAAAGCGGCTACTGCAAAGGCAATTCCAACACCGTAACTCACATACATAGAGCCATAAAAAAAAGAAGGTTCAATTTTGTATTTTGTTTGACAGTGTGCACAACGTTCGTGCATTTCTAGGGTTTCAGAAAGCTGGTAAGCATTACTGTTTTTGTACATTAACTCGTGATGACATTTGGGACATTTACCTGTCAGAATACTATACAGCTTATTTCCTTTTTTTAATATCATAATTTCCTATTTTTGCAACGAATTACTAAGTGCTAAACTATTTATAATTATTCCTTTTTACAATTTTTAAATGTTAAACATCCATAAGTTATCCGTATCATTTCAAGGCGATTATTTATTTGAAAATATATCTTTTCGACTTCGTGGCGGTGATCGTGTAGGGTTAATTGGAAAAAATGGTGCAGGCAAATCTACACTGTTAAAATTGCTTTCTGGTGAATTAGAATACACAGAAGGTCAAGTTGCACAAGAAAAAAAGGATCTTAAAATCGGATTTCTTAAACAAGACATTGATTTTGTTGTTGGTCGTACCATTCTAGAAGAAGCCTACCAAGCCTTTGTTGAAATTAAAGCCTTAGAACTTCAGCTCGAAGACATCAATACACAGCTCGCAGAACGTACAGATTATGAAAGTCAAGGTTACCATGATTTGATGGTAGGGCTAAATGACGTTCAGGAGCAATATGAAATCCTAGGCGGCTACAATTATCAAGGCGAAACGGAAAAAATCCTCATCGGTTTAGGCTTTAAACGCGACGATTTTAATAAGCTAACAGACACCTTTTCGGGGGGATGGCGTATGCGTGTTGAATTGGCAAAACTATTGCTTCAACCCAACGATATTTTGTTATTGGATGAGCCTACCAACCACTTGGATATTGAATCAATTATTTGGTTAGAACAGTTTTTAAACAACTATTCTGGGGCGGTGGTTATTGTGTCGCATGATAAAATGTTTTTGGATAATGTGACCAACCGAACGATTGAAATTGTATTGGGTAAAATATATGATTATCCAAAAGCGTACACAAAATATCTTGTTTTGCGTGAAGAACAAAAAACATTACAATTAGCATCTCAAAAAAATCAGCAAAAACAGATTGAACAAACCGAGAAATTAATTGAGAAATTTAGAGCAAAAGCCTCTAAAGCCACCATGGCGCAATCGTTGATAAAAAAGCTGGATAAGATAGAACGTATCGAAGTTGATGAGGATGATAATAGTGTGATGACCCTCAAATTTCCGGTATCCGTAACCCCTGGTAAAGTAGTGGTTGAAGCCTCACAGGTTTCAAAAAACTATGGCGATTTGAAAGTGCTTCAGCACATCGATTTGATGGTCGATCGAGGGAGTAAAATTGCTTTTGTAGGACAAAATGGACAGGGCAAATCGACGCTTGCTAAAATTATAGTGGGCGATTTAGAAGCCAAAGGAGACATTAAGTTGGGACACAATGTCCAGATCGGTTATTTTGCTCAAAATCAAGCGGAATATTTAAATGGAAATAAAACGGTTTTAGATACGATGATTGATGCCGCTAATGAAACCAATCGTTCTAAAGTCCGTGATATTCTAGGGTCATTTTTATTTAGAGGCGATGCTGCAGAAAAATATGTAAAAGTTCTTTCTGGAGGAGAGCGTAATCGATTGGCATTAGCCAAATTATTGCTTCAGCCGTTGAATGTGCTGATCATGGATGAGCCCACCAACCACTTGGATATAAAATCTAAAAACGTCCTAAAAACCGCCCTTCAACAATTTGAAGGCACGCTTATTTTAGTGTCTCACGATAGAGATTTCTTGCAGGGCTTGACCTCTACAGTCTATGAATTTAAAGATCAAAAACTCAAGCAGTATTTGGGGGATATTGATTTTTATTTAGAACAACGCCAGGTTGAGAACTTACGTGAAGTTGAAAAACGAACGCAAATTAAAACGCCTCAAAAAGCGGCTGCACCAAAACAAACCTATGAGGAACAAAAGCAGCTTAAGTCGTTGAATAACCGACTGAGTAAAGCAGAAGCATCTATTACTACTTTAGAAAAAGCCATTAAAGCTATAGATGTTGATATGGAGCTGAACTACGATCAAACGGTGGCTAAGCCCGGTTTTTTTGAGAGTTACCAAGCCAAAAAAGACAAACTCGATCAATTAATGTCTGAATGGGAAACGCTAACAGCGTCTATTGAAAAGCTAGGATAATGGAAGAACATTTTTATCAATGCCCACATTGTTGGGAAGACGTTTCTATTTTAATTGATTTTTCTCAATCGTCTCAAAATTATATTGAGGATTGCGAGGTGTGTTGTAATCCTGTACAGTTCAACATTAGTATCTTAGATCATTCGTTGTCTTCTTTCGAAGCAAATAGCATTGAACAATAAGATATATTTTCATTTTTTCTTTTAGAATTACAAAAAGGTTGTATATTTGTCATCCTATATCGCGGGATAGAGCAGTAGGTAGCTCGTCGGGCTCATAACACTCCTCACCACCCAATTTCAACTAATTTTATTAACTCATTTTCAAGTAGTTACAAATATATAATCCTATTTGTGTTATACGTGCTAGACTCTTGTGTTAGATAAAATACGAACTATCCAAAGACTTTAACCTTCATTAATTTCTCTTCTTCAACGTTTAATAAAAGTGGATTGATGTAGTGGTTTTCTAATACCTTCATTGAAGTGTGAGATGACAATAATTTGGTGTCACTTCCCATGGTATGAAATACCCAAGTAAGGTATGTTTTTCTCAGATGTTTTAGAGTAAATGGAGTTTCGATACCTGCAGATTTTCTAAAATGGGTGAACGATCGAGAAACTTTCTCCATGATAGTATTAATTGTATATGTATTCTCAGGATCGATGAGTTTGACATTTTTACCTTTCATTTTATCATATCCCATTTCTTTTAAAAGTTTCAATAGATCTTCATTAATAGGGGAGTACTTCTTTGGAGTATTTTTATTTCCTAATCGTTCAACCTTCAGGTTTCTAAATTGAAAGAATAGCACTCCGTTATTGCCTTGGATAATATCACTCCATTTTAGACTGAGTACTTCCTCTCTACGTCCACCAACAAGGAGAAAGAGTTTAAATGCATTAACCATCCAAGTTTCATACACGTAATCTCTTCTTCCATTGGTTCTTGTGTGTTGAAAAGATGACTTTGATTCTACCGCTGCTATAATTCTCTGAAACTCATCTTTTGTTAAAATTAGATTATCACCTTTAATCACTTGTTTTCTAATACAATTTTTAAAAGGGTTCTTGATGTCTAACTCTTCGATTTCGATCAAGAACTTATAGAAAGAAGTTATACTCGTTAAAACCTTGTTGAAGGTTTTGGGGTGAGGGTATTTAATCTCCAATTGTCTGTAGAAAATAGAAACATCATTATTTCTGACATCCCCCGGTTTCATCTTCCTGAGATTGTGGTTGTTTTTCAAAGATTTAGCAAAAAGCGTACAATACTTAATTAACTCCTTACGATGTTTATCTGATACCTCCTTTTTTAAATGTGCATATTGTGTATCTCCCTTTAGATATTGATCAAAATAAACGAGTGCTTCAGCAATATTCATTTTCATTCGATCAGGAACCGTTTCCTCCACACCATTTTCTATTCTCCTTCTAAATTCAATACCCTCAACTACAGCATCAGCGTATACTTTTGATTTTAGGAGTTTACTTCGGTGTTTACCAGTAACTCGATCAATAAAACACATCCGGAACACCTGGTGGTCGTTGTGACGACAACCCGTGTTGTTTTGTCTACATTTTTTACAGTAGATTTTGATTCCCGAATGTGAATTATTAGGTAATTTCATTATTGATAAAGTTCTTGAAAGATGGATTCGTGCTCCTTATTAGAGCTAATGTCCAGATTAAATTGGTAAGGCACAAATCCAGTATCGAATTCCAAACAATCATGGTAGAGGAGCTGATGTAGTTCTCTCTGATCACCATAGATTGATTCTAAACGTGGTTGCCATGAATTAGGATACTTATTTACTAAGTCTTCGGCAAATGGTCTCCAGACCTCTTGTTCAACTTGTAAACGAAAAACATATTCCCTTCCGTCTTTGTGGATGGGTATGTGATGATCTCTTAGCCACTTTTTGATCGAACGATTATCCTTACGATTTATGTATTGACCTACTTGATATAGGTTTATGCGATTATGAGAGTTATTATTCATTGCCTTAAATGATTTTGATGTTTTCGTTTCTAAAAATATAAATAAAATTATTTTTAAAATCAACCCCCAAATTTAAAATCAACCCAGTATGTATGCGGCATTTAGATTGATTTAAATTGATTGGTGTTAGAGAAATTATTTAGAGAACCTTGTAAAAATATGGGTGCACGAATTAAAGTTTAAATAAACTCAACTTCGATTCCTGGAGGTACCACAAAATTATCCCGTAACTCATTTATAAACAATGATTTACGGGTTTTTTGATTTTTAGAGTTACTTTAAAGGTTGCTCGGGAGGTATAAAAAGATAACGGGAAAGGGGTTATATATAGATTTCTAAGAAAGGTTACTATTGACTTAAGAGAAGATGCCATGACATTTGTTCGTCTTAAATACTAAAAACCTAAATATTTATTAATTAGCTAAGCAATATAACTGAAATCAAATTTGGATTCTACTGAATGTATTGAAAATATTAACAGGTAATAAGCACTTTTTCAATAACATTAAATCTGTCTCTGAATGGTACGATATTATTCAAAAAAGAGTTAATGGAACGCAATTACAAACAGTGAAGGAGTGAAAATTGATGATTATAAATATTGGGCTAATGCTCACAAAGAAGATTATCTTTTAAGATATAATTATGCTAATTTAGACTTAGATGGTCTCATATTAAAAACTAAATATACACAAAACTGCTGTAACTTAAAGTGTGCTTTTTTTAACAAGTCATTAATTTTTTGTTTATTAGAGAATCAGCGTAAAGTTATTCCTCAAGGCAGAATCACACTTTGTTAAAAGATTTTATTCTGTATTTCCTTAATAAAACTTTTTTTTAAAAAAAAAGTCTATATTTGATTTACTTATGATAGGTTAAATGTTTAGTTTCACTTATTCTGGTTATAGTTTTTTAAGGAAGAAAGAAAACTATATCGCATTTAAGAAATGTAACAGAAAAATTAGGTTGTCTTCCATTTTACTACAATTAAATCAATTACAAAACCTCAGACTTCGAGGGGTGTTTTTAGAACTACGCGTTTAGTTTACAATTTCAATTAGAGTTGTCAAAAACCTTGCTATAAGATAGCGTTTAGGTTTTTATTTATAATTTTTATTGAAATTAAAATGAATACTATATACAAAGACTTAATAGAACAAACGTTTGATTTTCCTCAAGAAGAATTTCAAACACAAAATGGCAACTTATTGTTTCATAATATAGATTTGAATCAATTGGTTAAACAATATGGTACGCCATTAAAATTCACTTATTTACCTAAAATTTCAAAAAATATTAATCGTGCAAAAGATTGGTTTAATACTGCCATTAAAAAGTACAACTATAAAGGAAATTATCATTATTCTTATTGTACAAAAAGCTCACACTTTAAGTATGTTTTGGAAGAAGCGTTACAAAACAATATTCATTTAGAAACATCATCGGCTTTTGACATAGATATCGTTAAAAATCTTAAAAAAGAAGGCAAATTAAAAGATGATGCCTATGTTTTATGTAATGGTTTTAAGCGTGAAAAATATATTACAAATATTGTTAGTTTAATCGATGCAGGACATACAAATTGTATTCCAATAATTGATAATTATGAAGAACTTAACTTAATTTTAGACGAAACAAAAAGTAAGTTTAAAGTAGGGATTCGAATTGCTTCTGAAGAAGAACCAAAATTTGAGTTTTATACTTCTCGTCTCGGAATTGGGTATAAAAATATCGTTTCTTTTTATGAACGAGAAATAGCAGACAACCCTCAAGTAGAGTTAAAAATGCTGCACTTTTTTATTAATACTGGTATTAAAGACAATGCGTATTATTGGAACGAGTTACTAAAATGCATAAGTGTTTACATCAAACTTAAAAAAATATGTCCAACATTAAATAGTTTAAATATTGGTGGTGGGTTTCCTATAAAAAATTCGTTAGCTTTTGATTACGATTATCAATATATAATTGAAGAAATCATCAACCAAATTAAAGTTGCTTGTGATGAATCTAATGTAAATGTGCCAGATATTTTTACTGAATTCGGAAGCTTTACTGTTGGAGAATCTGGAGGTGCTATTTATGAAGTTCTCTATCAAAAGAAACAAAATGATAGAGAAAGATGGAATATGATTAACTCATCTTTTATAACAACCTTGCCAGATTCTTGGGCAATAAATAAACGTTTTATTATGCTTCCTGTAAACAAATGGAATAGACAATACGAACGAGTTTTGTTAGGCGGATTAACTTGTGATAGTGATGATTATTACAATTCAGAACAACATGTAAATGCAATTTATTTGCCTATTTATGAAAAAGAAAAACCATTATATATAGGTTTTTTTAATACAGGAGCTTACCAAGAAAGTATTGGTGGTTTTGGAGGATTGCAACATTGCTTAATTCCACATCCAAAACATATTTTGATTAATAAAAACGAAAAAGGAGAAATCACAACTAAATTATTTAAAGAAGAGCAAAAAAGCGAGGAATTACTCTCAATTTTAGGATATGAATAAAAATAGAACTTACGCAGGAATCCCAGAAGAACACTCAAAATTAGAAACAGCAAAAACAGTATTGTTAAGAGTACCTTATGATGAAACAAGCACTTGGCAAAAAGGTGCAGACAGAGGCCCAGAAGCATTTTTAAAGGCATCAGAAAATATGGAACTATATGATATTGAAACCGATAGTGAAGTATATAAAAAAGGAATTCATTTAACAAGTTACATTTCAGAAAATTCTTCACCAGAAAAAATGGTAGAAGCTGTGCATTTCGAAGTAAAAAAATATATCAATAAAAATAAGTTTGTAACCATTTTTGGAGGAGAACATTCTATTTCAATTGGCACTATTCGTGCATTTGATGAATGTTTTAATAACCTAAGTGTTTTGCATATTGATGCTCACGCAGATTTGCGAAAAGAATATGAAGGCTCTACATGTAATCATGCTTGTGCCATGTATGAGGCAAATCAAAACACCAATTTAGTACAAGTTGGCATTAGAAGTATGGATATTTCTGAAACTCTTGTTATGAATAAAGACAAAGTTTTTTTTGCACACGATATGGCTGTCAATGAATATTGGATGGATGATGTAATAGACCAATTGACAGGCAATGTTTTTATCTCTTTTGATTTAGATGCTTTAGACCCATCAATAATGCCAAGTACAGGAACTCCAGAACCTGGAGGTCTTTTTTATTATGAAACGTTAGAATTTTTAAAGAAAGTGTTTACAGAACGTAATGTTGTTGGTTTTGATATTGTTGAATTATGCCCAAATCCACAAGAAAAATCATCTGACTTTTTAGCAGCTAAATTGTATTATAAAATGTTAAGCTATAAATTTTCTTCTGAAATAGAAGATGAAGAAGAGTATTCAGAAGATACAAATTCTCAGTTTAATCAACTTTCAAAGTTTAAAGATAATGATGAATACAAATAGACAACCCATTTCAGAATTTATAGAAAAGTATTTTTTGCACTTTAATGCGGCAGAATTAGTAGATGCTGCTAAAGGTTATGAAACGCAATTAGAACAGGGTTCTAAAATGTTAGTTTCTTTGGCAGGTGCAATGAGTACAGCAGAAATAGGAAAGATTTTTGCTAAAATGATTCGTCAAGATAAAGTGCATATCATTTCGTGTACAGGAGCAAATTTAGAAGAAGATATTATGAATTTAGTAGCACATTCACATTATAAACGCGTGCCTAATTATAGAGATTTAACTCCACAAGACGAATGGGATTTATTGTTAAAAGGATTAAATCGTGTTACAGATACTTGTATTCCAGAAGATGAAGCTTTTAGAAGATTACAAAAACATATTTTCAAAATTTGGAAAGATGCAGAAAAAAATAATGAACGATTTTTTCCACACGAGTTTATGTATAAACTTTTATTATCAGGAGTTTTGGAAGAGTATTATGAGATTGATATTAAAAATTCTTGGATGTATGCAGCTGCACAAAAAAACTTACCAATGGTAGTTCCAGGTTGGGAAGATTCTACTATGGGGAATATTTTTGCTTCTTATGTTTTAAAAGGAGAATTAAAAGCTTCAACAATGAAATCTGGAATAGAGTATATGACTTTTTTAGCAGATTGGTATACAGATAATTCTGATGAAGGAATTGGATTTTTCCAAATCGGAGGAGGAATTGCAGGAGATTTTCCAATTTGTGTAGTACCAATGCTATATCAAGATATGGAGAGAGAAGATACACCTTTCTGGAGTTATTTCTGTCAAATTTCTGATTCCACTACAAGTTATGGTTCGTATTCAGGAGCTGTCCCAAATGAAAAAATTACTTGGGGAAAATTAGATATAGATACACCAAAATTTATCATAGAAAGTGATGCAACAATTGTTGCACCACTAATTTTTGCTTACTTATTAAAAATGTAATCTTATGAAACGAGTTATTGTTGATTATTCAAAACTGACAGCAGACATTTTAGATTTATTAGTTGAAAAATACCCTGATGGGTATGTATATAATGATGTTATTAAATTTCAGAATGCAAAACAAGAGACGATTAGCGCAGTTGAAGTTAGAACTGATGAAACCATTTATTTAGTCAAAATTAGTAATCAATTAGAAAAGACTATGAAAGATTATTCTGAAGATGAAGACTCTTTTGATACAGGAGCATTAGATTTTGACGAAAACTTTTAAAACACATAAAAATGAATTACTATAACGCAAAACAATCTTTTTCGTCTAAAGGATTATTTATAGGTTATTTAGATGGTTACGCAACATTTCAGTTAGAAAATGATGACGTTATTGATTTTGAACAAATTGATAAAAAAATATTAGAAGAATACAATTTAAAAAACGATAACTTTAAAAATAAAGCTTTCGAAATTTATTATACAGAAATTTTTGATGATTTAGATGATGAAGATTTTATTGTTTTTAGGTTAGATGATTTAAAACTATTATAATTATGAATGCAAATTTTCATTTATCGCTTCCTTGCAAGGACATCAAAAAAACAAGAGAGTTTTATTCAGAAATATTAAAAACCAATATAGGTAGGATTACCAATAGTTGGATAGATATAAATTTATTTGGTAATCAAATTACATTTACAAAATCTGGAGAGTTTAATTTTGAGTTTAAAAATTACAGATTAGGAGAACACATTTTACCTTCTTTTCATTTTGGAATTATTATAAATATTGACGAGTTTGGTAAGTTATATAGTAGATTATTGCAATTAAATATTGGAGCAACAGTAAAAACTATTTTTATGAAAGATAGTACTGGAGAACATTTGTCTTTCTTCATAAAAGACCCCAATAATTATATGATAGAGTTTAAATCTTTTAAGAATAGTTCTGAGACTTTTAAGACTGTAATAAAATAATTTTTTATTGCTTTTTGCTTATCTTGTGTAACAAAAACAAACTACCACCACAATAAAGTTAAAAGTGATTTTTTTCAACTACTGTAAAGTAATACATATTTTAAAGTTGATACAAGACGGTTACCTTCAAAATAAAACTATAAATTCTTTAATTAGTGATTCTCACTTTAAATCAAAAAAAACATTCTACAATAACTTTAGAAAGTTTACAGGGAAAAGTCCACAAGAAATGAACACTGCATTAAAATTTAAAATGTAATCTTTTCAGTTGGTTTTGGTATTTTGAATAAATTAAAGTTTTTTATTATATTCTAATAAACCTTGTAGAATAATTGATTTGGGGTAGCAGTAACCTTTGAACGTCTTTTTATAGTAAAGATATAAAATTTAAGTTTTTTTGATAATTTAGATGCGACAGAACCTTATATTTTGCCATTAAGATCAAATTGAGATACAAAATTCCAAATAATAAAGTTTGCGTTAATATCCATATTCCCAAGCACTCCTGGCCAACCATGACCTCCGTTTATAACTTTATAATGTTCGATTTCAACATTATTATCTCCATTGAAATATTGAAATAAATTTACGGAACTTCCGTCTGTAGCGTTGCTATTTGGCAAATTGGTTATAACCGCTGAGGTGTCAGTATTATTGAAGTCTATCCAATAGCTTATCGTTTCGCTGTGCGATATTGTCGCTTCTGGTTCAGATCCATCGTATTGAACCACAGTATCATTGGTACCATTAATTGTAATAATTGGAGTAGGGTGAGTTGGGTTACATGTATTCCTTGTTCTTTCACTCATATTTGACGCAACGGCTCCAATAGCAGCGATTTTATCACTTAATTGACAGGCTAATTCTTGACTAAAAAACCCTCCATTTGAATAACCACATGCATAAATTCGATTTTCGTCAATATTATAATTATCAGTGATTTCAATTATTAAATCGCCAATAAATCCTATATCATTAGAGCTACTTCCCGTTGTCCAAGAACCAACATTCCAATGAGTTGAACCAAAGAACAGAGATCCTTGCGGATAAACAAGGATAAATTGTTCAGATTCTGATAAAGCACGCATATCACTCACATTCATTTGATCATTAGCGGACATATTCCAACCATGAAAGTTTAACATAATAGGTACTGATTGAGTTCCATCGTATGCATTTGGTATGTGAATCAAATATTCACGAACTTGACCATTAACATCAATACTCCTGGTGAAAGTACCGTTTAAAGGGTTATTGTTTTCCGCCGGATCTTTTTTATTACATCCAGTCATTAGTATAACCACTAATAGTATTCTTAAAATCATCATGGACTTAAAAGATATATTAAGGTTCTGTCGCATCTACCAAATATAATTATAAAAGTTTGATTTGAATCTTGATTTACGAAGCTAATGATATAAATGATAATAAGTTTGATTGAAATTCACAAAAATAGACATCGAGTCTGTGTTAGATTTTTGTGCTACAAAACCCTATGAATTACCACCAAATGCAGGTTTTGTGTTTGAACTAAAAACACCTTCCTCTTTCTAAATTATATTCAAATAAACCTTGTAGAACTTAAAAACTATCTTATATT
>CALSPC010000006.1 GCA_943788135.1 uncultured Paracoccaceae bacterium
GATAACATACTATTTAATCCAGCATCCCCACTACTCTCTTCTTCTGCCGATGCTACGATAACTAAATTATAATTTAAATTTTTCTGGGCATAAAAATGCGTGAATGTTGCCATCAACGCCACTAGACATCCTCCAGCATCATTACTTCCCAATCCAAATAATTTACCATCTTCAACTTGAGCTTTAAACGGATCTTTTGTGTACCCATTATTTGGTTTCACGGTATCGTGATGGGAATTTAAAAGTAGAGTTGGTTTGGAGGGGTCGAAATCGGCATTAGTTGCCCAAATATTATTTTGAGACCGCTGAAACGGAATCTTATAACTCGTGAACCAGGCCTCAATTCGTGCAGCCGTTAAATGTTCTTCCGATGAAAAGGAAGGAATTTCAATTAAATCTTTTAATAATTGAATGGCTGATGCTGTTAAATTTTCTAGGGTCATTGCATGGTAAGTGTTGTGAAAATTGCTTTGGAATCAAGCAACATTTCTGGTTTACCGATACATACTTTAGAAACCTGATGGTCCAAAGCATGGAAACAGTTGTTTAATTTTGGTAACATCCCAGAAAAAATTAGTTGGGCCTCTAATAATTTTTTATAGGATGATTTTGTAATATTTTGAATGACAGAATCGTCGTCATTAACATCTTTTAAAACGCCTTTTTTCTCAAAGCAATAGTACAACTCCACATCAAATTGAGCTGCAAATGCAATGGCTAATTCAGAAGCGATCGTATCTGCATTGGTGTTTAAGAGTTGCCCATTTGTGTCATGAGTAATGGCACAAAACACAGGAGAAATGCCATGTTCTAATAGCACTTCCAAAGTAGAGGTCTCTACATTTTTGACATCACCTACAAATCCATAATCTAGGGTTGAGACCGGGCGTTTTTCAGAACGGATAGTATTGGCATCAGCACCTGTAAACCCAAGGGCATTGCACTGTAAAGCTTGTAATTGTGCTATAATTGTTTTGTTGATTTTACCCGCATACACCATCGTAATCAGCTCTAAAGTCGCCGCATCAGTAATGCGTCTGCCCTCTACCATCTTCACTTCCAAACCTGTTTTTTGGGCTAAAGCTGTAGCAGATTTTCCTCCGCCATGCACCAAAACTTTTGGCCCTTCAAGAGATGAAAACACCCTTAGAAACGCAGCCAGTGCCTTGGGATCATCAATAACGTTTCCACCTATTTTAATGATTTTGAGTGTATTCTTTTTATCCATTTTCAAGAATTTTTTTCAACACCAATTGAGCTGCATAAGTTCTATTATTAGACTGTGCAATCACCACGGATTGATCACTATCCAATACCGCATCTTCGACCACCACGTTCCGTCGCACAGGCAAACAGTGCATAAACTTGGCAGAACCCAATTTTTCTTTGGTCATCATCCAATTGGGATCTTGAGAGGTAATTGTTCCATACGCTTTATAGTTGCTCCAATTTTTGACATACACAAAATCAGCAGCTTTAAGCGCGTCTTCTTGATTATAATTTACTGGGGTGTCTTTTACAATGTCTTCAGCTAACTCATAACCTTCGGGATGGGTAATACTAAAATCAACATCAATAGACTGCATCATTTCTATGAATGAATTGGCTACCGCATGAGGTAACACTTTAGGATGTGGCGCCCAAGAAAGTACAACTTTAGGGGTTTTCTTTGTTTTTAATTCTTCTATTGTAATGGCGTCAGCTAAAGCTTGAAGGGGATGCCCAGTAGCGCTTTCCATATTCACGATCGGGACTGTGGCATAAGTCTGAAAACTATTGATAATCCATTCCGAAAGATCTTTGGCCTTATCTTTAAGAGAAGGAAAAGCACGAACCGCTAAAATATCTGCATATTGCGAAATCACTTGGGCTGCTTCTTTGACATGTTCAGATTTATCTAGGTTCATAACTACTCCAGATTCAAACTCTAATTGCCAAGCATCTGTGACATTCAATACAATGACATCCATTCCTAAATTTTTGGCGGCCTTTTCGGTACTTAAACGGGTGCGAAGACTGGCATTAAAAAACAACATGACCAACGTTTTTTGTGCTCCTAAGTGTTTATGTTTATAGGGGTCCGATTTTAGAGCAATTGCTTCCTGTACTGCTAAAGTAATAGAAGGAAGGTCGTTTATTTTTGTGTACTGGTTCATAATTCTTGTGCTAAAGCATTAAAAAAGGTGTCGATATGTGTGGTTTGAATTGTTAGAGGCGGTAAAATTCGAATCAAGTTGGGGTTTTTAGAACTTCCTGTAAATAAAAAGTGATCAAAAAGTAACTTTTTTCTGAGAGCAGCCACTGGAAAATCAAATTCTAATCCGAGCATCAAACCGCGGCCTTTAAGCTGTTTGAGTTGTGGAATTGCTTTCGCTTTCTTCATAAAATAAGCTGACATATCTTTCGCATTTTGCAGTAAATTCTCAGCGTCTAAAACATCCAAAACTGCTAGAGTCGCCGTGCTTGCCAAATGATTGCCTCCAAACGTAGTTCCTAATAATCCGTAAGACGCCTTTATTGAGGGATGGATCAAAATACCTCCAACAGGAAATCCATTACCCATTCCCTTTGCCATTGAAATGATATGCGGTGTTAACCCATGTTTTTGAAACGCAAAAAAATCACCCGTACGCCCAAAACCAGATTGCACCTCATCGGCAATTAAAGCCGTATTGTAGTTATGACAGAGGGCTTCAAGGCCTTTATAAAATGCTGTGGTACTTTCATCTAGACCACCAACCCCTTGTATACACTCAATAATTATGGCGCAAATAGGTTCAGATTTTAAGATATTTTCCACTAACTCCAAGTCACCAAGTGGTAAAAACCGCACTTGTTGTTGCGCGTTTAAAGGGGCTACAATTTTTGGGTTATCGGTCGCTGCAACACAGGCTGACGTTCGTCCATGAAAGGAGTTATCAAACGCAATAACAGTAGCTTTGTTGGTATGAAAAGAGGCCAATTTCAAGGCATTTTCATTGGCTTCAGCTCCAGAACTACACATAAACAAGGCATAATCTTTACATCCAGATTGTTGTTCTAATTGCGTAGCTAATTGGGTTTGAATTGGATTTTGTACGGCATTACTGTAAAACCCGATATTTTGTAGTTGATTGGTTAGTGCCTTGACATAAGCAGGATGGGAATGCCCAATTGAAATTACGGCATGTCCCCCATAAAGGTCTAAATACTCAGTGCCTTTATCGTCATACACAAAAACATCTTTTGCTTTTACGGGAGTGACATCAAAAAGTGGATATACATCAAATAAACTCATGTTTATTGGGTTTTAATACTATTAATTTTATCAAATGAGGCTACCATCCCTTGTATCAGTGATGAACTTAACCCTTTGTGTTCCATTTCATTGAGACCTTCAATGGTACAGCCATTTGGTGTGGTGACTCTGTCAATTTCTTGTTCTGGGTGATTTCCAGAAGTGATCAATAGATTTGCAGCTCCTTCGCAAGTATACATGGCTAAGTTTTGAGCTTCCTCAGCATCAAAACCAAGTTGTATTGCCGCTTGTGTAGTGGCTCGAATCAAACGCATCCAAAAGGCCACGCCACTTGCACAAACTACAGTTGCCGCTTGCATTTGTTGTTCTGGAATTGAAATGGTAGTACCTAAACGGTTAAATATAGCTTCTGCTACAGCTAAGCGCTGACTGCCTTTATCATTACTACACAAACAAGTCATCGATTTTCCTACGGCTATAGCAGTATTTGGCATGGCGCGGATGATAAACTGATCTGCGCCTACTAGACTTTCAATTCTTGAAATTGAAAACCCAGTAATCGTAGAAATCAAAACGTGTTTTTCGGTTAGAAAAGGTTGAGCATCAATTAAGATTTTTTCTAAATGTGCAGGCTGAACTGCTAAAATAATAATATCCGATTTTTTAATGGCTTCAGTATTGTCGGCCGTTAGAAAGACATTTTTGTAGCCTTCAAAATCTGCTAAACCACGTACATTTCTTTTTGTAAGGTATAGTGTTGTAATTGCATTTGTTGTAATAAGTCCTTTAGCAATTGAACTTCCTAAATTCCCTGTGCCGATGATTGCTATTTTCATGTGTATAGATTTAAAAATAATTAGCTTTAAGTTGTAATCCCAAATGTTCTTCAAAACCATACATTAAATTCATATTATGCACAGCTTGACCAGAAGCCCCTTTGAGTAAATTGTCAATCGCACTAGTGATGAGTAGTTTCCCATCATGCACTTCTAATTGAAGTAAGCATTTATTTGTGTTTACGACTTGCTTTAAATGGATGCTATTTTCTGAAATGATGGTAAATTCTGCATCCTTATAGTAGGTTTCAAAAAGAGATTTAGCATCCTCTAAAGTGCCGTTGTATTTGGTGTAGACTGTGGCAAAAATACCTCTCGAGAAATTTCCACGATTTGGAATAAAATGAATCGCACTCTTTAACCCCTCTTGAAGCGCATCTACAGATTGATGAATCTCACCCAAATGTTGATGGTTAAAAGCTTTGTAATGGGAAAAATTATCAACGCGCCAAGTAAAATGTGTAGTTGCCGACAATGCAGTCCCTGCTCCTGTTGCACCAGTTACAGCATTGACATGAATGGCATCTTCCACCAAAGCATTTGCGGCTAAAGGCAAAATTGCCAATTGGATCGCTGTTGCAAAACATCCCGGATTTGCAATGTATTGTGCCGATTGGATGGCAGTTTTGTTCAGTTCAGGCAACCCATATACAAAGTGTTTGTCTTGAAATAGGGCATCTTGAGTAAGTCTAAAATCATTTGATAAATCAATAATTTTTGTCGTGCTTGAAAAGGTGTTTTTCTCTAAAAATGCTTTTGAATTGCCATGACCTAGACACAAAAATAAAATATCCACATCTGTGTTGATGGTGTCTGTAAACACTTGAGCGGTTGAGCCTACTAAGTCTTGATGAATAGCACTTAATTTTTTACCAGCACTTGAGGTACTAAACACAAAATTAATTTCAACTTTAGAATGCACGAGTAATAATCGAATCAATTCTCCTGCAGTGTAGCCTGCGCCGCCTATAATTCCTGCTTGTATCATAATTCTGAATTTACGAGTTGATGAATTCTATTTTGATTGCCATTAATTTTAATGAATCCTTTTGCTTCCTCAGCCGTCCAACCGCTGTTGACTTCACCATAACTTCCAAACTTGGCATTCATTAAATCATGAGGTGATGTAATACCATTAATTAAAAAATGATAGGGTTTCAAGACAATTTCCACCGTTCCTGATACATTGTGTTGACTGCTCGCTAAGAAGGCTTCCATATCGCGCATAACAGGATCTAAATACTGGCCTTCATGCAAATGCATACCATAAAAATTAGACAAATAATCCTTGTGTTGAAGTTGCCATTTGGTTAGCGTATGTTTCTCTAGTAAATGATGTGCCTTCACAATAATCAAGGCTGCTGCGGCTTCAAAACCAACACGACCTTTTATGCCAACAATAGTATCTCCGACATGAACATCCCGTCCTATTGCATACTTTGACGCAATTTGATCGAGCATTTGAATGTTTAGCTCTGGAGTACGCTCAATACCATCAAGCGCAGTCAACTCCCCTTTTGTAAATGAAAGTGTTATAGTTTGAGGTGTTTCTGATTCTAACTGAGATGGATAAGCAGATTCCGGAAGCGCTAGATTAGAAGTCAACGTTTCATCGCCCCCAACACTGGTGCCCCAAAGACCTTTATTGATTGAATATTTTGCTTTTTCCCAATCCAAATCAACCCCATTTAATTTCAAATAAGCGATTTCTTCTTGGCGGGTCAGTTTTTGATCTCTAATTGGTGTGATAATTTCGATTTCAGGAGCGAGGGTTTGAAAAATCATATCAAAACGAACTTGATCGTTTCCTGCACCTGTGCTGCCATGGGCAATATATTGTGCATCTATAGATTTTGCATATTCAATAATTTCTATGGCTTGAACGATACGCTCAGCACTGACCGATAGTGGATAGGTATTATTCTTTAGTACATTTCCAAAAATAAGATATTTCACTACTTTTTGATAAAACGTACTAACTGCTTGAATATTTTTATAGGTTGAAACACCCATTTTATAAGCATTTTGTTCAATAGTTTGAATATCACTATCCGTAAATCCACCTGTATTCACACTCACGGCGTGAACGTCATAACCAGCTTTTGATAAGGACACTGCACAGTACGAGGTATCTAAACCACCACTATAGGCAATGACTAATTTTTTTGAGTTTTTCATTTTTTATGTTTTTTAAGGAACAAGCTTTGCTTGATACTTTTTAGTCTTAAGAATGTTTTGTCTTTCACTTTTCCTGAAACAGTTTCTGATTTAGAATTTGGATCATATAACATCCCCGTGCACAAACACATACTTTGAGAAGTGCGTTGTAAGACATCATAATTTTTACAGGTTTGACAGCCTTTCCAAAATGAAGGTTCATCAGTAAGCTCGGAAAAAGTGACGGGTTTATAGCCTAAATCAGTATTCAGTTTCATTACGGCAAGACCGGTAGTAATGCTAAATATTTTTGCAAGTGGATATTTTGCTCTTGAATGCTCAAAAACTACGTTTTTGATTTTTTTAGCTAAGCCTTGATTTCTAAAATCAGGATGTACTATAAGACCCGAATTGGCCACGAATTTATCATGACTCCAAGTTTCTATGTAGCAAAAACCCGCAAAAGTTGAGCCCTCTAAGGCAATGACCGCATTGTGCGTTTCCATTTTGGAAATTATATAGTCTACGGAACGTTTTGCAATTCCAGTGCCTCTAACTTGTGCAGCAGCTTCGATGGCTTCACAAATTGTTTGAGCGTGAATTGTATGTGATTTATCTGCAATAATGATAGTCATTATCTAAGATTTAAGTTAAAAAAAAATTGAAAAAAAATTGAAGGATGAACCGGACACACCTAAGTTCAGAAACTAATAGAACACCCTAAGGGCGACGACGTGAGATGCGGGGACGAGTAAAACCAGGGCTATAAGGAGTAGCCATTGAGGTAAATAAGGTTTTTAAATTCTGTTGGTCCATCATAATTCTTATCAACGATAAAAAAATCGTCCTATAAATATGGGGTAAATATAAAAACTATTTGAAGTGAAGCGTAATTTGACTTGAAAAAAAATATGATTTTTTCGAAATTCTAAAAAATCAACAGTAATCACTATCAATAATTAAAATATAAATAACATTCTTCTAAAAAAACTCAGATTAGATCGCAATAAATGATCAACGTCTTCTACGATTATTACGAAATTCTTTCATTTTTTCAGTAATGATATCTCGATATTCAATTTTAGAAACCTCTTTCCCTTTGCTAGGTGCTTCTATTTCGATAACTTCATCAGGGTTAATCACCAGTTTAGAGCAAAGCATTGTTGTATTATCTGCACTAACTTCTAAGATTAAGCCTGGAAGTCCCCAATACTCTAATGGCCCATGACGCACTGGAATTTGAAGTGTATACCACGCCTCAACTTGTGTCATCTTAACCTCTTTAACAGCGGTAGAATCGGACGCTGTTGTTCTTCTTAACTTATCCCATGAAAATGAATACCATGTTAAGTCATCTGTTGGAATAGAAGCAGTCGCTTTAAAACACGAATAGTTTCCAATTTGTTTGGTTTCAGATTCTAGGCTCCATGCGATGGGTTGTAAAACATCATTCACTAAAAACTTTTTGCCGTAAAATTCTTGCTCTTGAAGTTGGGTGTTTGTTTTAACGTTTTTATATTGTTTGCCAGGTGCAAAATTTTTACCCCAAGAATCAGTTGCGCCAGAAATAGCGTCTAATTGATCTTCCTCAATAAATACCGATTCTTCCTTATTAAAAGATAGAACATAACTTTTTTCAAGCCTGTTTTTCATTCGGGCCTCCACATTCTTTTTTTGAGCCTCACTGAGCCGAGCGCCCCACTTACCGAGATCCATTTTAGATTTTGAAAAATAATACGCTTTAGCCTGGAACTCTTGTCCCTTTTGTTTCTCAATGAAACTAGAAAAAACAAAAAAACCAAAAACGAGTACTAGAGATGTAATGACTTTTAATTTCATTTTTGAAGAATTTAGAGTTTTGTTTAATCAAATATAGTTTTTATTAAACAAAATTATTTAATGTTTATAAAAATATTAACCTTTTGACTGTCTATTCAATATGCTACAAACTACAAAATTTACACCTAATCCCATAGCTTGTTAAAATTTAATTTAAAAGTTACTATTCAAAATAGTATATTGCAATTAAAAATTAATCCCTTTTAATTTAAAACGATCAACATCATGAGTCAACCCGCTTTTATAAAAGAACTATCTATTCCTGCCATCGCAGCTCCTATGTTTTTGATATCAGGTCCAAAATTAGTTATTGAGTGCTGCAAGAATGGGATTGTTGGCACATTTCCAGCATTAAATCAGCGGACAACAGCTGGTTTTGAAGATTGGTTAATCGAAATAAAAACAGCACTAGCTGATTTTGAAAAAGAAACAGGGAAAAAACCTGCGCCTTATGGCGTTAATTTAATCGTACATCAATCTAACCCTCGTGTACAGGCAGATCTTGCGGTATGTATCAAACATCAAGTCCCTATTATTATTACATCTCTGGGTGCTGTACCACAATTGGTAGATGCTATTCACAGTTATGGCGGTTTAGTTTTTCATGACGTTATCAAAAAAAGGCATGCCGAAAAAGCAGCAGAGGCTAATGTAGATGGGCTAATTGTGGTTGCTGCAGGCGCTGGAGGGCATGCTGGAACATTAAACCCAATGCCGTTAGTTGCTGAAATTAAAAGCTTTTTTAAGAAAACCGTAATTCTTTCAGGATGTATTAGTAATGGTCGTGACATCGCTTCGGCAATGCAAATGGGTGCCGATGTAGCATACATGGGAACTCGATTTATCAATACTAAAGAAAGTAAAGCACCTAAAGACTATCGGGATATGATTATTTCAAGTGGCGCTAACGATGTCGTTTATACAGCTGCAATTTCTGGAGTCGCTGCTAATTTCTTACGGCCTAGCATGGAAGCCATGGGAATTACAGAAGAAATGCTCAGTCAGCAAAAGAAAATCGACTTTGGAAAAGAACTTACAGCTCAAGAAAATGAAGCCAAAGCTTGGGCTACCATATGGTCCGCAGGACAAGGGGTCACGAGCATCCATGATTCGCCCTCTGTTGCTGAGCTTGTGGCAAACATGAAAACTGAATTTAAAGAAGCGATTAAAGCACAATACGCACTCTTAGAAACATACAAATAGCACAATTAATTCGCTTTTACGAGCTGACCTCTAGTGGGTTTTAGTGCAGATTTAATAACTTCTAAATGGTGTTTTTCAATTACAGCAAAGGTATAGTGGTGCACTTCATTCACAGGCTCAACTCCAGAATCTATGAAGCGTATTTTTTCGGAGGCAAAGAATTCTAATAAATGGATCTTAAAATGTGCTGCTGTTTGTGAGCTTGAGGGCCCTCTAAAATCCCATATAAGTTTGATGTTTTCCATACTGTAATTTTAGATTGAATTTAAGGGGTTAATACTATAAAAATTGCAATTCCTAAAAAAACAACAATTTGAGTCCAATTTAGCACTGCTCCATAACGATGATTCGATTTTAGTACTGCTCCTAACGAACTTGAGAAAAACACTAGCATAGAAAATATTAGAAGTGAGGTGACCATAAATAAAAATCCTAGAATAAAAAACTGAAGGACTAAGGACTGAGTTTTACTAAACAAGAATGCGGGAAAAAAGGCCATAAAAAAAATGGAAACCTTTGGATTGATCACATTCATAATAAACCCTTGTTTAAACAAATCTAATAACGATTTTTTTACTGTAGCTTTAGCTTTTGTGTCGATAATATTCGAAGATTTAAATACACGATATGCTAAAAAGAGCATATATCCAGCTCCCAAAAGTTTTAGAATAAAAAGGAATTTTACATTAGATTGAATTAAGGAAGACAACCCAAAAGCCACAAAGGACGTATGGATTATGCAGCCCGACAGTAAACCAAAGACGACGGCCATTCCCTGTTTTTTACCATAAGTGATGCTTTGAATAAGAACAAAAATATTGTCTGGACCCGGAGAAATTGCCAAGGTTGCTGTGGCGATTACAAATGAGATTAGAATATCGAAATTCAAACCGATTAATGTTTAAGAGTGGACTCCAAAAGTGCTTTATTAATACGCTTAACAAGGGATGGACCTTCGTATATGAACCCCGTGTAGATTTGCACTAAATCGGCACCAGCCTCAATTTTTTCTAAAGCATCTTGTGCAGAATGGATTCCTCCTACTCCAATGATTGGGAATGCTTTTTTACTTTTATCTGCTAAATATTTTATGACTTGAGTACTTTTTTCTTTAATGGGTTGGCCACTTACACCTCCATTTCCAATTGCCTCTAAAGTAGGTGTAGCTGTTTTAAGATGTGTTCTGGAGATTGAAGTATTTGAGGCGATGACCCCATCTAATTTGGTTAGCGACACTAGCTCAATAATTTCATCTAATTGGGTATCGTTTAGGTCGGGTGCAATTTTTAAAAGAATGGGTTTAGACTTTTCAAAAGTGGTATTTAGAGTTTGGACTGCTTTTATTAATTCCTCTAAATAATCTTTATCATTTAGTTTCGCATGACTTCCAACATTGGGACAACTCACATTTAAAACAAAATAATCTACATACGGATGTAAGGATTTAAAACACTCTAAATAATCTGCCGTATATCCCTCCGCAGGAGTTTGGGTGTTTTTACCAATATTCCCTCCTATTATGAGTTGTTTTTTATTGGTTTTTAATTGATCGATTGCGGCTTCTAAACCCGCATTATTAAAGCCCATTCGATTGATAATCCCCTTGTCGTCCTGAAGTCTAAATAAACGTTTTTTTGGATTGCCTTCCTGTGCTTTTGGTGTAACTGTTCCTATTTCAATAAATCCAAATCCAAAGTTTGCTAGTTCATTATATAGCACTGCATTTTTATCAAAACCCGCCGCAAGACCAACTGGGTTTTTAAATGTAAGTCCTAATAATTTACGCTCTAAGGCAGGATGATTAACTTGAAAAAATAATCTGATTAAAAAGGAAACACCTGGAATTTTAGATACTAATTTAATGGTGTCAAAGGTGAAATAATGGACAGCTTCTGGGTCAAATTTAAAAAGAATTGGACGAATGATCGATTTATACATGAAGCTAAATTTGGATACAAAAATACGCTAAAAAGAGACAATACAAAAGAAAGTAAGCGAACTCTTGTGTTTGAGAGATGTGTTAATTATTTTTGACCAAAGACAAAACGATATGTTAGATAAGACGCACATCCTAAACCGATTTATAAGCTACGTAAAAATTGATACGGAAAGCGATCCTAGTTCCAACTCAACACCAAGCAGTGAAAAGCAATGGGACTTAGCCAACAAACTTGCAGATGAACTCAAAGCTATTGGTATGCAAAACGTTTCTATCGATGACAATGCCTACATAATGGCGACCCTGCCCTCAAACGTTTCACACACTGTACCGACTATCGGATTTGTATCTCATTTTGACACTTCACCAGATTTTACAGCTAAAAATGTGAACCCACAAATTGTAGAAAACTATGAGGGTTCGGATATTGTCTTAAACGCAAAAGAAAACATAGTGTTATCTCCGGATTACTTTGAAGATTTATTGCTATACAAAGGACAAACACTAATCACAACAGATGGCACAACGCTTTTAGGAGCGGATGACAAAGCAGGGGTTTGTGAAATTGTTAGTGCTATGGAATACCTCATACAACATCCCGAAATAAAGCATGGGACTCTTAAAGTAGGTTTTACGCCTGATGAAGAGATTGGCCGTGGTGCCCACAAATTTGATGTTGAAAAATTTGGCGCTGATTGGGCTTACACCATGGATGGCAGTCAAATTGGAGAACTGGAATATGAAAATTTTAATGCCGCTGCTGCCATCATAAAAGTTAAAGGCAAAATTGTACACCCAGGTTATGCAAAAGGTAAAATGATCAATTCCATGTATTATGCTTCTAAATTTATTGAGGCACTACCAAAAGGAGAAACTCCTGAGCAAACCGAAGGCTATGAAGGGTTTTATCACCTTCACAACATAGAAGGTAAAGTTGAGGATACTGTTTTACAATACATTGTGAGAGATCATGATCGGAATAAATTTGAAGCTCGAAAGCAACATCTTATTTCATTGGTTGAAACCTTAAACACCAAATTTGGAAGTCCTATTTTTGAAATTGAACTCAAGGATCAGTATTACAACATGAAAGAAAAGGTCGTTCCTGTAATGCATATTGTGGACATTGCAGAAGAGGCTATGAAAGCACTAAACATTAAACCTCTAATCAAACCCATTAGAGGCGGTACGGATGGCTCACAATTAAGTTTTATGGGACTGCCTTGTCCTAATATTTTTGCTGGAGGTCATAACTTTCATGGACGTTATGAATATGTCCCATTAGAAAGCATACTTAGTGCAACAGAAGTTATTTGTAAAATCGCAGAACTCACTCAAGAACGTTATAAATAAAAAAAACCGCTAATAAGCGGTTTTTTTTACTATTATTTTTTCGCTGGAGGTGGCGAATTGAGCTTTTGACTCATTTCCATTGAAATAGCAGAACGATCAAATTTAATCTTACCTGCTAAAGTTTCAATCACACATGAATTGTCTTTATCATTTAATTCAGCAATCTTTCCGTGCATACCACTCTTAGTAATGACTTTATTACCTTTTTTTAGTGCTGCTTCAAATGCTTTCTCTTTTTTGGCACGCTTCATTTGAGGAGCGATCATAAAAAAATAGACTACGACAGCCATTAAAATAAAGGGAGTATACTGACTAAGACCTTCCATATTGATGTATTGTATTATTAGTGATTATTATTAGTTCAATGAAGTTTTTGCTTGAGTTTTAACCGGTGCATTTGGATCAGGAGTGATAAAAGCAGAAATCTTAACTTGCTCATTTCCTCTTTCAGTATTTGTTGTTAACGTAATTGTTTTAGACACTTTATTTGCGCCTTTTCCGTTAAACTTAACTGTAAATTGGGATGAGGCTCCTGGCATTAAAGGTTCTCTACTCCAATCCTTAGGTACTGTACACCCACAGGTACTTTTGATATCTGTAACAACTAAAGGCGATTGCCCAGTGTTTGTATACGCAAAAACCGTTTCAACAGGCGTACCATTCATAATTTGACCAAAATCGTGTTCTGTTTTATCAAATGATAAGGTTGGAAAATCAGAAGACTGCGCATCTCTTTCAGCTGCTTTAGTAACGTTTTCTTGATTGATTTTTGCTTCTACATTTTTTTTACAAGACGTAAAGGCAACAAGACTTGCCACAGATAAAGTTAAAAATATTTTTTTCATGATTACTATTTTAAGGTTATAATTTTGTTTTGCCCTCAAATAAATGAGCGGATAAATATAATTAAAAATTTACATTAAACCTCGCCCGATTTTGTTTAAGGTCTTATTTTCATCATACTCTTTAACAATTTTGTCTAAAACACCATTTATAAAAACATTACTCTTTGGTGTTGAATACTCCTTGGCAATTTCGATATACTCATTTATAGAAACTTTGGTCGGAATTGAAGGAAAATTATGAAACTCGCATATCGCCATTTGGAGTAATACAAAATCAATATCTGCAATACGATCTTTATCCCAATTTTTAGTTTTTAAACTAATCTCGGCCGTGTAAGGCTCCAAATTTTTAATTGTGTTTTTCAAAAGACTCAATCCAAATGCTTTATCTTCATCGTCTTTGAAGAGTTGAGGTGTAAAATACGTTTCAAAATTATCTTCCTTCGATTTATTTAGAAGTTTCACTAGAGCTGTATTTACTACCGGAAGATCATCAATCCAAGTTAAATTCCTATCCTCTAAGTAATTATATAATTTTTCGTTCGGAGCAATAATATCTTTAAATAGTTCTACTATAAATTGGCGATCTTTTTTATAAGATGACGACTCAGCAGCCATATACCGAGCGAAAAGATCACTCTCAAGTATAGACCTAAAAATAACTTCTACATACTCATTATCTAATTCCCAATTTGTGATTTTATGTTTTTCAAATGCATTTTTAAGACATTGATTTTCAGACAACTGAACCAATAACGCATTACGAATAAACTTCATATTAGGATTTAAATCCTCATTTGTGAGTAAATGTTTTTGTTGCGATTTTTCTTGCTGATCCTTGGCTTTATCATGTACTTTAACAAGAAGCGAAAGCATTAATAAATACAATGCGTACATACTCTCCATGCTCGAGTTTAGAAACTTTTCTTCAGAAGCCAAGTTCAACTCTTCTGATCGTTTTAGAGCGTAAATCACTTGCATTACTTTGGTCCGGATATGTCTTCTATTCAGCATGGTATAAAGAACTTATATATTTAAAATCAAAAGTATTGATTTAATTGGATTAAAATTAGAGCTATCAAAATAATAGCGTGACAAAAATAGTATTATTTTGCTTCTAAAAATCCAAAAAAATGTTTTTTTACACATGGCCTTTGTTCCTTAAAACAAGTATCTTTACGACATAACTTATAGTCGACTCAACAAGGTCAAATTATTTCAATGAAAGAACTTCAATTCTTAAATAAGTATTTTATAAAATATCGGTTTCGAATTATCTTGGGGATTCTTATCACCATAGCTTCTAAGATTTTTGCATTATTCACGCCACAACTTATTGGAAAATCTATCACTTTGATATCTGATCAAATAAAAGCGCCTGTAGATACAGAAGTGTTTAGATATGAAATGAGTTTAAATATTTTATACATTATTGGTGCCGCTATCGCTACAGGTCTATTCACATTTTTAATGCGTCAAACCATTATAAATGTATCACGATATGTTGAATTTGACTTGAAAAATGAAATCTATAATCACTATCAACACCTTTCGATTGCTTTTTATAAACGAAATCGCACTGGAGATTTAATGAGTAGAATAAGTGAAGACGTTAGTAAAGTACGAATGTATATTGGCCCCGCGGTTATGTATACCATAAATACATTAACCCTTTTTATTGTAGCCTTGTTTTATATGTATAACAAAGCGCCGTCACTCACCCTTTATACAATTTTACCACTTCCTGTTTTATCAATTTCTATATACTTTTTAAGTAAACTGATCCACAAACAAAGTACAATAGTTCAAGCACATTTATCCACACTTTCATCATCAACACAAGAATTTTTTAGTGGGATTTGGATTACAAAAGCCTATGCCCTGGAGACTCAAACTGAAGAAACATTTAGCAATTTGGCTAATGCTCAACGCGAAAAACGTTTGGGGTTATCTAAAATACAAGCCGTATTCTATCCTTTAATGCTATTATTGATCGGCGCTAGTAATCTTTTAGTAATATATATTGGAGGCCAACAATATATGGATGGTCAAATTCAAGATTTAGGAACTATTGCAGAATTTATTATTTATGTCAATATGCTCACCTGGCCAGTGGCTTCTATCGGTTGGGTCACCTCGCTTGTCCAAGAAGCAGAAGCCTCACAGAAACGAATTAATGAGTTTTTGAAAGAATCGCCTTCAATTCAAAGTCCTAATGAAACACCAAGCTCTATTGGAGGTGAAATCGTTTTCAAGGATGTCTATTTTACTTACGAAGACACCAATATAGAAGCCTTAAAAGGCGTAAGTTTTGAAGTTAAAAAAGGAAAAACACTAGCTATTATAGGAAATACAGGTTCTGGAAAATCAACTATTTTAGAACTCATCGGACGTCTATATGATGTGGATCGCGGAACTATTGAGATCGATAGAAAATCCATCAAAACATTAAATCTAAATTCATTACGTTCAAACATCGGATTTGTCCCACAAGACCCTTTCTTATTCTCTGATACTTTAAAAAATAACATCAAATTTGGAAATCAAAACGCAACTGATCTCGAAGTCATAGATGCCGCAAAAAAAGCCGTTGTTCACGAGAATATTCTAAATTTTAAAAAAGGATATGACACTATTTTAGGAGAGCGTGGCATCACCCTTTCTGGAGGTCAAAAACAACGCGTTTCCATCGCTAGAGCTTTTATCAAAAAGCCTCAAATTCTTCTTTTAGATGACTGTCTTTCTGCTGTGGATACAGAGACCGAAGAACAAATTTTAAATAATATTGAATTGGTGACAAAAAACAAAACCACAATTATTGTTAGTCATCGGATTTCATCTGCTAAAAATGCAGATTCAATTGTTGTTCTAAATGATGGAGTCATCACTCAAAAAGGCACACACGATGCACTCATTAGTGTTGAAGGATATTACAAAGAACTTTATCAAAAACAATTGAGAGAATCCTCTAATTAGATTCTTTAAATTTAAAAATTAGAAATTTCTCGAAAAGAAAATTGAAAAATAGTTGGTGTGTTAATTTATTTTTTAGACTTTTGAATAGCGTAACAGCTACTATTAGTTTGTTCGTATTGACACTATAAAGTTATGGAACAAGAAGAAATCTATTCAAAAGTTTTAAGAGCAGGGCGACGCACCTATTTTTTCGATGTCAGAGCCACAAAGGCAGGAGATTATTATTTAACTGTAACGGAAAGTAAGAAGTTTACAAATGATGATGGATCTTTTCATTACAAGAAACATAAAATCTATCTGTACAAAGAAGATTTTACTGAATTCAATGCCATTTTAGGTGAAATGACAGATTACATTATTAATGAAAAAGGGCAAGAGGTTATTAGTGAACGTCATCAAAAAGATTACGTTAAGGAAGACCAACCGTCAGATAACTCAAAAGATGAAACATCGACAGGAAGTTTCACAGATGTAAATTTTGATGACATTTAAGTTGTACCTCAAACACTTATAAATAAATTCCGCTACTTCGATGAGTAGCGGTTTTTTTTATTCTAATAGGTTTAACGAATGGGCGTCCCATTTGGGACCTGTTGTTCTGGTGATAGCAAAATAACCTTTGAATTATCCACAGCACCAACCACCAAACACTGACTCATAAAATTAGCAATTTGTTTTTCAGCAAAATTGATATTGGCCACAACTTGTCGGTTTAGTAATTGAGCTTTAGTATATAAGGTCGTAATCTGAGCGGATGTTTTTTTTAGACCTAAATCTCCAAAATCAATAGTTAATTGATAGGCTGGTTTATGCGCTTTAGGAAAATCATTAACCTCAATTATAGTACCTACTCTAAGATCAATTTTAGAAAAATCTTCAAATGTAATCGTTTTGTTCATAAGTATTCGTTCCAAATTTAGCTATGAAGATATAACTTTTGGAGCTTTTGATTGATAAAAAGATTCAAATATTTATATATTTGAGAAGACTAAACCAAAAAAAAATGGCACTTACGCCTTCAAACATGCTTCCTCTAGATACTGAAGCGCCTCATTTTGAATTATGGGATTCTGTTTCAAATTCTACGAAAACATTAAACAATTTAAAAGGCGCTAAAGGGACGTTAGTAATGTTTATCTGTAATCATTGTCCGTTTGTAATTCACATCAATACCGCCCTAGTATCGCTAGCAAATTCCCTACAGAACAAAGGAATTAGCACGATAGCTATTTCTAGTAATAATGCCGAAAGCTACCCTCAGGACGGTCCAGAACAAATGCGAATACATGCGGCAAATCAAAATTATTCTTTTCCCTATTTGTATGATGAAACTCAAGCTGTAGCCAAAGCATATGACGCCA
Source organism: uncultured Paracoccaceae bacterium (assembly GCA_943788135.1). GTDB lineage: Bacteria > Bacteroidota > Bacteroidia > Flavobacteriales > Flavobacteriaceae > Hel1-33-131. Next base: position 17,748 of record CALSPC010000006.1, read on the forward strand.
CATGTACACCTGATTTTTTTCTTTTCGACGCCAATTTAAAACTCGTATATCGTGGGCAATTGGACGATTCAAGACCTGGAAATGGTATTCCTGTTGATGGCGATGATGTGATGCATGCCAGTCAATGCTTACTGGAAAACAAAGAAAATACACGCCCACAAAAACCGAGTATTGGCTGTAGTATTAAGTGGAAATAAATTTATTTATCCGATTAAATATATCAGGTTTCAAATTCAATTTACAGATATAGTATTTAGTATAAAAAATTTGTTTTTTTCCTAAATTCTACTACATTTGGAGTAGAATCCCAAATTCTAAACCTATGAAACCTATACTCATTATGGTACTATGTACCGTTTTCACTTACTCCTATTCTCAAGACATTAATTTTTACAAAAACGCAAAAGGGGATACCCATATTTGTGGCGAATTTAATTTAGACTATCTCGAACACGACAGTATATATAGCCGTTGGTTTAAAAAAAATTATTCTGCGTTAAAACTCCCAAATAAACGATTAAAGCTAAAATCTAAGTTAAAAAAAACAACTGTAGATATCTACTTAGGGACTTGGTGCGGGGACAGTAAAAAGTGGGTTCCTCAATTTGTCAAATTGTGGGACGAACTTGGACTAAAGAGGAGTCAACTACGATTTATTGGTCTCTATACATGACAAGAACGCTATAAGACCTCCCCAGGTGGAGAAGAAAAAGGACAGCAAATTCATCGTGTACCAGCATTTATATTTAAATCTGACAACATAGAATATGCACGAATTGTTGAGTCGCCAAAAAATGATTTAATAACAGATATTGCTCAAATTGCTTTAGGATTTCCTTCAAAACCAAACTACGAAGGAGCTAATTATTTGTTCGAATTATTTGACACAGTCTCTTTAGATACACTAAACGAAAATTTTAATTTGCATTACAAAATCCTTAGACGCAAGACACGCCAAAGCAAAGAATTAAATACCTTAGGCTATGTATTGTTGCGGAGTAATCGCATCAAAGAAGCTTTGTTTTGTTTTGAACTAAATACCTATTTATTTAAATATGACCCCAATGTCTATGATAGTTTTGGAGAAGCACTAGCACTAAATGGAGAGCACTTAAAGGCTTTAAATATGTATAAAAAAGTTTTAGTGTTAGACCCTGAAAATAAAAATGCAAAAACACAAATCAAAACCCTAGAGGCATTGACAACCTTTTAATCTTGAATTTTTATAATATGTAAATCTTCGTATTTAAGAATATAACCTGCTTCATTTTTATATCCTCCATAAGGTTGCGAAAAATATTGAAATTTATTTTCTAAATAAGCGGTTTGAAAATTAAAATTCTGTGTATATAATGTCCCGTATTTAGATAATCGTAATAAAATATCCATTGTTAAATCAAATCCTCTGATGGCATATTTATTTGGAAAGGTACCAAATTGGGTAATATATTTTTGTTCAAAATCTTCAGAAATTTGAGAATTAAAATTAACTGAAGGGTACTGGAAATTTAAATTTGACAAATCATAATTGGACACATTTACGCCATCAAAAGCTCTGTTTTTCGAGGTTGTCATTAAAATAATCTCTCTATCTATTTCCGTTTCATTTTCCTCCTCATCTAATAAAATAGTGATACCATTCATTGCATTTAGCATACTTGTTACATTTGAGACAAATCCTTCGTTATTTGACTCTAGAAACACAATTGTGCGTCCAGGTAAAAGCACGGGCTGAACGGCGTCCAACATCAAGTAAAACTGTTCGCTACCATCCTCGTTTTTTTCAGAAGTCAATAAAGCAGCATCCGGAAGAGACGCTTTTAAATACTTTGCTGTGGCTATGTTCTTAGCATCATAAATAATTAATGTGTTGTGCGGTATGGTATCTGATTTTACATAATTAATCATTTTAGTGCGCATCCAGTTTTCATCAGGAAGCGTCTGAAATAAATTGGAATGTACAGCCTTGGTTTTCACAAAAGGTGACACTACAGGAACATTATCTTTTTTAGCATATTTGGCTGTTAACTCCAGATTTTGAGGGGTGATTGGCCCTAAAATAGCATCAAAATTTGACAAATCTGTCTGTAATAAGTGAGTCTTTAAATCTAAAGGACTGGCGTTCGTGTCAAAGACGTTTAATTTGGTAGAAATTCCTAGACGTTTAGCAGAATCGATAGCCATAACTACACCTGCATAAAAATCTGTAGAAATATTAATATATCCATCTCTCTTAAGCTGTTCCTTTAGAAAGTTTAAGAGAATCAAAATCAATACTTTTAGCTTTAAACGGTAACAAAAGAGCTATATTTTTTGTGGAAAAGTTAACTAAACTATCGGCTAGATTAACTGCTGGAAAAAATTCAGAAGCAATATTTTGAACACTCGTCTTTGGAATCTTTAAAACCATACCCAATTTCAATCCTTGTTGAGACGAGTTCAGGATTTAAAGCTTCCAATTGAACTTTTGTTAACCCTAATTTTTTTTCGAGTCTATAAAATCCTTCTTTGGCCTTAACGGTATAATAGCTAAACTGCTTGTCTTGGATAGTTTTTTCTTCTGACTCTGCAATATTTGGAACATTCAAAATTTCGCCGGCTTGAGGATAAAGTCCCATATTCGGATTTAGAGCTTCAAGTTCTGGAACCGAAATTCCAAATTTGTATGCAATTCGCCACTTACCTTCTTTAGCCAAGACGGTATATTTCTGAATTATATTTACTGAAGGCTTAGGGATCAATTTAAATTTAGGAATATAAATTTTGTTCCCAGAGCGTAAGTTTTTAGAATACAACTCTTTGTTATGTGCTTTTATATCCTCGACAGTTAAATCGTATTTTTGGGCAATACTAAACAAGGTTTCTTTACGTCTTACCCTATGAACTTTGTATGAAACCAATTCTTTTGTAGTGCTTGTAGAATTTGATTGGTGCAAAAAAGCTTCGGGAATGATTAAAACCATATCGACAGAAAAATCAGATTTTGCATCTGGATTTAAAGCATAAATATCTGCTACAGTGATTTTATAAAAACTAGCGATCGTCTTAACCGATTCTCCAGCTTGAACAGTGTGCATTTTTAAATTTTGAGCATAGCCAAAATAACTAAAAGCAACAATTCCAAAAACAAATACAAACTTTTTCATACTCAAAATTACTGGTTTTCTGAAGTAAGATTACTCCTTTACTCCCACTCTATCGTTGCAGGTGGTTTTGAACTAATATCATACACCACTCTGTTTACTCCTTTAACTTTGTTAATGATCTCATTTGAGGTTTTTTGCAGAAATTCATAGGGTAAGTTTACCCAATCAGCAGTCATTCCATCGGTGCTTTCTACAGCTCTCAAAGCGACACATTTTTCATAGGTACGTTCATCACCCATAACGCCTACACTATTTACGGGGAGCAGCATAGCACCTGCTTGCCAAACTTTGTCATATAAATCCCAATCTCTAAGACCATTAATAAATATGGCATCTACTTCTTGTAAGATACGAACTTTTTCTGGAGTTATATCGCCTAAGATACGTATAGCAAGCCCAGGTCCAGGAAAAGGATGACGTCCTAATAACTTGGGATCAATACCCATAGAAGCCCCAACACGTCTGACTTCGTCCTTAAACAATGCTCTTAACGGTTCTACAATATCTAATTTCATAAAATCAGGTAATCCACCAACATTGTGATGACTTTTTATTGTGGCACTTGGTCCACCTGTAGCTGACACACTTTCTATGACATCTGGGTAGATTGTACCTTGCGCTAACCATTTTACATCTTTTATCATTTGTGCTTCATCGTCAAAAACTTCAATAAACACACGTCCAATGGCTTTACGTTTGAGTTCTGGATCTTCGAGACCTGATAATGCTTCCAAAAAACGTGCCGAAGCATCAACACCTTTAACATTAAGACCCATTCCCTCATATTGGGTTAAAACACTCGAGAACTCATCTTTTCTTAACAGTCCATTATTCACGAATATACAATACAGATTTTTCCCAATTGCTTTGTGTAATAATATTGCGGCAACTGTTGAATCTACACCTCCAGACAATCCAAGTACTACTTTATCATCTTGGATTTTAGATTTTAAATCTGCAACAGTCTCTTCAACAAACGAATCAGGAGTCCAATCTTGTTGAAGCCCAGCAATAGTTACTAAAAAATTGTGAAGCAAAGTTTTCCCATCAGTAGAATGATACACTTCGGGATGAAATTGAATGGCATAAGTGGTTTCGCCTTCAATTTTATAAGCCGCATTTTCTACGTCGTGAGTGCTCGCCAATAAAACGCCGTTAGTTGGCAATTGTTTTATGGTATCACTATGACTCATCCAAACTTGGCTACCTGAACTAACGCCTTGAAAAAAGGGCTCATTGTCTTTTACAAAAGACAAATTAGCACGGCCATATTCTCTTGTGTTTGATGGCGCAACTTTTCCACCCGAAAAATGGGCTAAATACTGCGCACCATAACACACCGCTAACATGGGCTTATGGCCTCGGATTTCTGATAAATCTGGGTGCAAAGCATCATCGCCTCTTACAGATTGCGGACTGCCCGAAAGCACAATGGCTTTGAATTCGTCTAAATTGGTTGGAATTTTATTAAAGGGGTGAATCTCACAATATATATTGAGCTCCCGTACACGGCGCGCTATTAGTTGAGTATATTGAGATCCAAAGTCGAGAATTAATACCTTATCATGTTGCATGGTCAAAAGTAATATTTATTACTAAATTGACCCGCATATTTTTAAACTTTTAAAGGGTTAAAACATGAAATTTTTGATTTAGAGGATCGAGCTCTAATTTGAGGCGTTTTATAAGCTCATCGCCGTGGTCCATATAAAACTCTGAAAAATTCGTGAACCGCTCTTGCAGACTCCCATTCGGAAACAATGCTAAGTGAAGTGCTTCCAATCGGTTGAGGTAATCTTTATGCATTTTTTTTTCAGCTTTTTGAAGGCGCTTTTCTAAAACCTTCAACCCTTTTATTTGCTTTTTTTCTTGTGCTGAAACAGCACCTAAAAAAGACTTATCTGTTTGATTAGCAAGAGTATATAAATACTTAAACTGTTGGGCTAAATGCTGTTTTTGAATTGAAAAATCAATTGGTAATGCTGCTATTTTTTTGAGCTGAGAATTCATTAAGGACTGTTTGTCTAAAAGAATATCAGAAACAGACAGTTTTAATTTTTCTAATTTTTGCTGCTGTTTTTTACTTATTAATAGCACAGAATTTCGATGTAAAAGAATCGGAAACTGTAGCTGTTCAGAATCAAAATAAGATTTCAATTGCAGCCAATATGATAATTCACCACCACCGCCAATATAACATAGGTTTGGCAAAATAGTTTCTTGATACAATGGACGTAGGATTACATTTGGAGAAAAGCGCTCGGGGTGTGCATCCAGTTCTTCCAAAATACCAGATAAATCCCAAGAGAGGCTGGTATTTAGTACTGAAAAAGTAGCTTCTTTTTTAATGATACGCTCTCTCAAATTATCTTTTAAATAAAATAAATTTAATTCACGTGGATTAACTTGTGGTTTGTAAGAATCATCAATAGCTTTAAGACATTTATTAGTTGTACTAACATAGTTAAAGGACTTTTGATGTGTTAGCTCGGATTTGATGTGTGGGATACATAAGCGCTTTAAGGTACTGTCATCGCCATCAATACACAGTAATCCATCTGAACCAAATAAGGTATGAACCAAAAAACGTGTGGCATCTGCCAAATTTGTATGTAGTAGTATACGCATTTGTGATCAATGTTTTAAGTTCTAAAGCATGACTAGAATTACCCAAAGCTTTAGAAAACACCTCTATAAACTCTGTAAGATTTGAAGTCGATAATCGACCGACGGCTCCAGAAGTATTTTGTGTCCATTGAAAGCGTTTATTTTGAAAATTGAAATGATTTATTTCATCAAAATCATGATCCTCAGTAGCCATCCAAAAAACAGGAACAAAATTTTGTTGTGGATAGGTGCTTTTTAACGTTTTTGCTAAATTAATGGTCGAAATAATTTTATACAAAAAGTATAATGGACCACCCATTAAGTTTAATTGATGCCCTGTAGTTACGGTAAAGGTATTCTTATTTTCAAGGGATTTAATAACCTTAGTCGTCAATGCTGTGGTTTGAAACTGGCTATATTGTGCCGTTAAAGTCTTCACTAAAACTGCTCTTTTATCAGAACTAAAAGTGGATTGTTTGGCTTCTAACTGGGCTTTAAAGTTCTCTATAGTGGGAAAACGATTATAGAGCGATTTCAGTTCCGCGCGGTTTTCTACATAATCGCAGATTAGCTTCGATACATAGGCAGTGTTACGGAAAGAAATACAATCTGTTGGCATAGCATTCACTTAATGGATGTAAAGATACTTTATTTCTTTTGTACTTGAAAAGTGCATTATACAACTTCAGCATACAAGTCAAAATCGGCAGCTTCGGTGACTTTAACAGTGGCAAACTCACCCGTTTTAAGATATGTTTGTGAAGCCTTAATAAGCACCTCATTATCAACGTCAGGCGAATCAAATTCAGTACGACCCACAAAGTATTCACCTTCTTTACGATCGATAACAACTTTAAAAGTTTCTCCTATTTTAGCTTGATTCAATTCCCATGAAATTTGAGATTGAATTTCCATAATTTCATTAGCTCGTGCCATCTTCACCTCTTCTGGCACATCATCCTCTAAATTAAAAGCATGTGTGTTTTCTTCGTGTGAATACGTAAAACATCCTAAACGCTCAAAACGCATGGCTTCTACCCAAGTTTTTAAAGTTTGATAATCTTCTTCTGTTTCTCCTGGGTACCCCACAATTAAGGTTGTTCTGATGGTCATTTCGGGAACAGCAGCTCTAAATTGTTTGAGAAGTTTAGTTGTTTTTTCTTGGGTTGTTCCACGACGCATACTTTTGAGTATTTTATCAGAAATATGTTGTAATGGAATATCTAGGTAATTACAAATTTTTGGTTCGCGTTTCATCACATCTAAAACATCCATCGGAAAGCCTGTTGGGAAGGCGTAATGTAAACGAATCCATTCGATACCTTCTACCTTTACTAGGGCTTCCAAAAGCGTTGCAAGGTTGCGTTTTTTATATAAATCTAACCCATAATAGGTTAAATCTTGTGCAATTAAAACTAATTCTTTCACGCCAGAAGCTGCCAACTTCTCGGCTTCTATGACTAAGTTTTCAATGGGGGTCGATTTATGTTTTCCACGCATAAGTGGAATTGCACAAAAACTACAGGGACGATCACAACCTTCTGCAATTTTTAGATAGGCATAATTTTTTGGTGTAGTGGTCAAACGCTCTCCGATCAGCTCATGCTTATAATCCGCTCCTAATGCTTTAAGGAGTTGAGGCAATTCAGTCGTTCCAAAATACTGATCAACATTTGGTATTTCTTTCTGTAAGTCTGGCTTATAACGCTCGCTTAAACATCCGGTTACATAGACTTTATCGACGTCTCCATCCTCTTTTTTCTGCATGTAGTCTAGGATGGTATTAACGCTTTCTTCCTTGGCATTATTAATAAAACCACAGGTATTGATTACTACAATATTACCATCGTCTTCATGAACAACTTCTTTGCCACTTGCCTTGAGTTGCCCCATTAACACTTCACTGTCGTAGACGTTTTTACTACATCCTAAAGTGACGACATTTATTTTATTTTTCTTAAGTGTTTTGGTTCTCATGAAGCACTATTGTGTATTATAATTTATTTAAAGAAAGAATCTACAAATTCAAATTTATTAAAAACTTGAAGGTCTTCTAGACCTTCGCCAACGCCAATATAGCGGACAGGAATTTGAAATTCATCGCTAATTCCAATGACAACGCCGCCTTTGGCAGTACCGTCTAATTTTGTAATTGCTAAAGCTGAAACTTCAGTTGCCGCAGTAAATTGCTTCGCTTGTTCAAATGCATTTTGTCCAGTAGACCCGTCGAGTACCAATAAAACTTCATGAGGCGAATGGTCTACAACTTTTTGCATCACACGTTTGACTTTACTCAATTCATTCATTAAATTAACCTTGTTGTGTAAACGCCCTGCGGTATCAATAATAACAACATCAGCATTTGAGGTCACTGCACTTTGGAGGGTATCAAATGCTACAGAAGCAGGATCACTACCCATGGATTGTTTTATGATGGGCACACCCACACGATCTGCCCAAACTTGTAATTGATCAATGGCAGCCGCTCTAAATGTATCGGCAGCACCTAACACAACGTTTAAGCCTTGTTTTTTGAGCTGATAGGCAAGCTTGCCAATAGTAGTGGTTTTACCAGCACCATTAACCCCTACAACCATAATAACGTAAGGTCTATGAGTGTCTGGAATCGAAAATTCGGTAGCTTCTCCAGCATTAGTTTCAGATAAAAGCCCGGCAATTTCTTCGCGTAAAATCAGATTTAAAGCTTCAGTTCCGACATATTTATCTTGGGCAACACGAGCTTCTATTCTGTCAATGATTTTTAAAGTTGTATTAACACCAACATCACTTGTAACCAGCACTTCTTCTAAATCATCTAAAACATCTGCATCAACCTTAGATTTTCCTACAACAACTTTACTTAACTTATCAAAAAAGGAGGATTTAGATTTCTCTAAGCCTTTATCAAGCGTCGCTTTTTTATCGGATGAAAATATGTTTTTAAAAAAACTCATAAGTCAACTATTTATCTATTCACAAAAGTAGCATTAAAAGTAAGGAAAGTAAAAAAAAAGCTGCTTAAAAATAAAGCAGCTTTGTAGGGGATATTAATGGCGTAAATTTATTTCTTACTTAAAAACTCATTTACCTTTTCAGGTGCCATTATAGATTCAACAAAAATGTAAGCTCCTGATTTTGGAGACTTCACCATTTTGATCGCTTTTGTTAAACGCTTTGATCCTGTTTGTAAGGATGCTACTGATTTCTTTGCCATGAGTCAAATGTTTTACATTTGAAATTTTACTAGTGTAAAATTTCTAATTATTTAATTTCTTTGTGAACCGTCATTTTCTTTAGGATTGGATTAAATTTCTTAATCTCCATACGATCCGGTGTATTCTTCTTGTTCTTAGTTGTAATATATCTTGAAGTTCCTGCTTTTCCAGAATCTTTGTGCTCTGTGCATTCTAATATTACTTGAACTCTATTTCCTTTTTTTGCCATTTTACAATGCTTTTAATGTTAGGTTTATTTTAAAAACCCTTTAGACTTTGCTTCTTTTATTGCAGCAGCAATACCAATTTTATTGATCGTTTTTAAGGCTGCAGCAGAAACCCTTAACGTTATCCAGTTATCTTCTTCTGGAATGTAGAAACGTTTTTTGATTAAATTGACATTAAATCTACGTTTCGTTCTATTTAAGGCGTGAGAAACATTGTTTCCAAACATTGCTCTTTTACCTGTTAGTTCACAAATTCTTGACATTTTTCTTAACTTTAATTGTTTTGTTGTTTCAAAACGAGGTGCAAAAATACGAATTCTTTAGAAGTACACAAGCTTTATATTAGCATTTTTTAAAAATTTCTTTTTGAAACAAGGTAAACGCCATAGTTACTGCTTTTTGAACCACCCTAAGTCGTTGTGTTCCAAAGTTAAATTTTTGAGAATAAACGCCTTTAGGCGTAGCAATAGCAATAACAACCGTCCCCACCGCTTCGTCTGAATCTCCTTTAGAAGGTCCTGCATTTCCCGTTGTTGCGATACCATAATCCGAATCAAATACACGCTTAACGTTCTCAGCCATTGCTTCTGCAACTTCAGAACTGACAACCGAATGCTTTTCAATTAGGTCTTCATCTACTTTCAAAATATTGATTTTAGACGCTGTGGAATAGGCTACCATACCGCCCTTAAAGTACGTCGATGCTCCTGGATAAGCAGTGATGTTTTCAGCGATTTTACCTCCAGTACAGCTTTCTGCAATGGCAAGGGTCTTTCCAAGTTTGACAAGTTGATTACCAATAATCTGCTCAATTGAAGACTGCTCTTCAAAACCAACAAAAATATCATTAATCAAAGGCAATAATGCAGTCACTTGTGCTTCGACAGCTGCACTAATAACTGCTTCGTCAAATCCCGTAGATGACAACCTCAAACGCACTCTACCAAGATTTGGAAGATAAGCTAGTTTAATTGAAGATGGCAAGGCTGCTTCCCAATCTTTGATACGCTCTGCAATAACACTCTCTCCTAACCCATAGGTCAGTAGCGTTTTGTGTAATATAAAAGGGCAATCAAATTTTTCTGAAATTCGGGGTAAGACCTCTTCATTCATTAAGCCTTTCATTTCATAAGGGACGCCAGGTAGCGAGATAAAAACCGTATTGTTCTTCTCAATCCACATGCCTGGAGCACTCCCCGACTTATTCATCAAGGCAGTAGCTTTAGACAAGACTAGTGACTGGTCGATATTCACTTGCAAAAGTGGTTGTTTAACAAAGTTTTTCCATAAGTACTTAATATTAGCCAAAACAGCGTCGTCATAGACCAATGTATCTTCAAAGTAGTGGGCTAACGTTGTTTTTGTAATATCATCTTTGGTCGGTCCTAATCCCCCAGTTATAATCACAATATCTACATTTCTTTCCGCATTTTCAAAAGCGTTTAAAATATGTACCTTATCGTCTTGAACAGACGTGATTTGATATACTGAAACCCCAATTTTATTTAAGGCTTTGGCGATAAATGCAGAATTGGTATCTACAATTTGACCAATTAGAATTTCATCTCCAATGGTTATTATTTCTGCTTTCATATTTTATTTAACTTTGATCGAAAAGAATTCGTCTTCCCCAATATACCCTTTCAAAGTATCATCAGGCTGCCACGCGACTCACGCCCGATGGCGTTCCCGTGAAAATTACATCTCCAATCTTTAGCGTAAAAAACTGAGAAACATAAGCGATAATTTCATCAATAGTCCACAACATATCCTTTGTGGAGGAAGACTGAACAATTGTATTGTTTTTATGAAGACTAAAGGGAAGATTGCTAAGGTCATCAAAACTTGATTTTGAAACCCATTTCCCTACAACGGCTGAACCATCAAAGGCTTTCGATTTTTCCCAAGGCAAGCCTTTATCTTTCAGTTTTTTTTGAAGATCTCGAGCTGTAAAATCAATTCCTAAGCCAATTTGGTCGTAGTATTTATGCGCAAATTTTGAATCGATATGTTTTCCAACACGATTGATTTTTACTAGAACCTCAACTTCATGGTGTACCTCATCTGAAAAATCTGGAATAAAAAAGGGTTGTTTTTTTAAAAGGATTGCAGTATCAGGTTTCAAAAAAATTACCGGTTCGGATGGTTTTTCATTTTTGAGTTCTGATATGTGTTGCGCATAATTACGCCCAATACAAATGAGCTTCATTAGTGGAGTTTATTATTGAACGCTCTTAATTTGATAGCCGTTAATACTTTTTTGGTGTAGAGTGGGAAATCCGCTGAAAGTAGCCATCCAAAATATCCTGGTTCTTTGTCTAGAATTTCAGTCACTTTTTTGCCGTTGTGTTTTCCAAAAGAAAAACACTCATCACCATCTTTATCATAAGCAATAAAACCAGCAAAATCAGCAATTTTTTTACGCGAACTAAAGTCGGCTAAAAATGTGGTGTCATTTTCTAAATTTTCATAACGGTCTAGTTGCGCTTTTAAAACCTCGTATGTTGCCATAGTATCAGCTTCAGCGCTGTGAGCATCGTCTAAACTTCTATCACAGTAGAACTTAAATGCCGCCGATAGCGTGCGTTGTTCCATTTTGTGAAAAATAGTTTGCACATCAATAGACTGTCTGTTTTTCATATCAAAATCAACACCTGCTCTTAGCATTTCCTCTGCTAGTAAAGGAATATCGAAACGGTTAGAATTAAACCCTCCTAAATCTGAATCTTTAATCCATGAATGAATTTCTTTTGCCAAGCGATTTAAATGTGGGGGCATTAGCTACTTTTTCATTTGTAATCCCATGAACGGCAACAACCTGAGGAGGAATGTCCATTTCTGGGTTTACTAACCATGTTTTTTTGTCTTCAGAACCATCGGGATTTACTTTTAAAATAGAAATTTCAACAATTCTATCTTTAGTGATACTGATGCCTGTCGTTTCTAAATCAAAGAAACAAATCGATTTATTTAGATTTAATTGCATGTTTATAGTGTTCTGTTTTCATCCCAAGCTTCGAGATACTCTTTGATTGTTTTTATAAACTGCCCGCCTAGTGCACCATTAACTACCCGGTGATCGTAGGAATGTGATAAAAATAATTTTTGTCTAATCCCTATAAAATCGCCTTCGCTAGTTTCAATAACAGCTGGCACTTTTCTAATAGCGCCAAGGGCCAAAATACCAACTTGTGGTTGATTGATGATTGGTGTACCCATAATACTTCCGAAACTTCCAACATTAGTTACGGTATATGTACCATCTTGAATATCATCCGGTTTCAATGTATTGGTTCGTGCACGATGCGCTAAATCATTCACGCTTTTAGTCATACCAATTAAGTTTAATTGATCTGCGTTTTTAATTACTGGTACAATTAAATTACCATCGTCCAAAGCCGCAGCCATTCCGATATTGATATTTTTACGTTTGATTATTTTACCGTCCTGTAGCGAAATATTAAGCATAGGATGCTGTGTGAGCGCATAGGCAACAGCTTCTAAAAATATAGGAGTAAAGGTCAAGTTTTGTCCCTCACGAGCTTTGAAAGCTTCTTTTATTTTGAGTCTCCAATTCCAGATTTTGGTAACATCAACTTCGATAAAAGACTGTACATGTGCTGCGGTCTGTAAAGACTGCGTCATGTGTTTAGACACGAGTTTACCCATACGAGATAACTCAATAATTTCATCTTCTCCACGACTGATTACTGGTTGAGCCGTGGTTGAATTTGCGGCAACTGAAACCTGAGGCGGTTGTGGAGTTTTTATTTCTTCTGATTTCGAATTTGATCTGTTAGACAAATAAGACAAAATATCATTTTTGGTAACTCTACCTTCCTTACCAGACCCAACAATCGCATCTAATTCTGCTTGTGAAACACCTTCTTTTTTAGCAATGTTTTTTACTAATGGCGAATAAAAACGGGCGTCGTTAGAGCGTGTTGAAGTTAGTGTCTCTTGAACTTTATCAATTGAAGCTTCTAACTGTTCAACTTCTACTGGTTCAGGAGTTTGTAGTGTTTCCTTGGGCTGCTCTGTACTAACCGAATCGTTGCCCGCTGTTTCAATAATTGCAATGGTTTGACCAACTTCGATGACAGCATCAACCTCAAAAAGTTTTTGAATAAGAACACCTTCAACTTCACTTGGAACCTCACTATCAACCTTATCCGTCGCGATTTCTAAAACAGCCTCATCAGCTTCAATTGTATCACCTACATCCTTGAGCCATGCCGTTAAAGTGGCTTCTGCTACACTCTCACCCATTTTGGGTAATTTAAGTTCAAATTTTGCCATAGTTTTATGCGATAGGGTATATTGTTATAGAGCACAAAATTAACTAAAATTGATGAAACAATTTGAAAAATTTAAAATTGTATGACCTCGCCTACACTATCTGCAGAATTACTACCCAGTATATAGTGGCAATTTTTAGGTTGTATCTTAAAAATAGAAGTCTTTACTTTAGGATCTTGCATCTGATTAATAATAGCTTTAAACGACAGTATTGAGGCATCAAAAATTAATTCAGAACTGGAATTTAATTCTTCTAAAGAAGCAATCACAGACGGATTCAATGTGTTCACTAATCGCGCTTCAGGATGTGTTGAAATTAATACCAATTTTTTCTTGTGTTCAGGGTGCTGCTTATTCATCGGCATTACCCGAACTAATAACTTAACTGCTATACTAACCAGGAGATCAAAACACCTATTATATTTAAAGTGTTTTTTATAAAATATTTGCATGGCACCATAAAACCGTTTTAGATACACCGCATTCCTTTGCGTACTTTCACCCTTATAATGAATCACAGATGTAGATCCAAAATAGTAATTATTAAACCCTTTTTTATGAGCTTTAAAAGAGAAATCAATATCTTCTCCGTACATGAAATAATCTTCATCAAACCCGTCTAGGCAATTATATAGTGAGCGCTTCAAAAACATAAAGGCACCAACTAAGACCTCTACTTTTGCAGTATCAAATTCATTGATATGATTGGCATAATAGGCCTTAGAATTTCCAAATATTTTTTTAACTGCAATTTTAATTACTGGAATATTGCGTTTACTTTCAGGAAGAAATTTACCCGCTCCATCAATTAAACGACAACCTATAATCCCTAAATCTATTTGTTGTTCTGCAAAATCAAGAAGCGATTGAAACGTATCTTCTGCCACTACTGTATCTGGGTTCAAAATACAAACATACTCCCCTTTAGCTACTTTAACGGCTTGGTTATTGGCTTTTGAAAATCCGACATTTGATGCATTTTCAATTAAAGTTACTGATGGAAATTTTTCCTTTACCATGGCGCAACTTCCATCTTTAGAATCGTTGTCTATAACAATAATTTCTGAATCAATACCATCTAATGCAGCCCCTACACTTTGCAGACACAGTTCAAGAAAATAGCGCACATTATAATTTAGTATGACAACGGATAGTCTCAAAAAAAATTACGATTTAAAAGAAAGTTCGAATGGAATTCTATTGGTTATGCTTCGTCCAAGGGTGACTTCGTCGGCATATTCTAATTCGTCTCCTACAGAAATTCCACGAGCAATGGTAGAAATCACTACTTCCATGTCTTGAATTTGTTTAAAAATATAAAAGTTGGTTGTATCGCCCTCCATTGTTGAGCTTAACGCAAAAATAAGTTCTTTTGTATGGCCAGACCTAACTTTTTCAATTAAACTATTTATTTTTAAATCGTGTGGACCAACACCATCCATTGGAGAAATTTTTCCACCCAACACATGGTACACCCCTCTATACGAGGCCGTACTTTCGATAGCCATCACATCTCGAATGTCTTCAACTACACATATTACGTCTTGATTTCGATTGGAATTGCTACAAATTTCACATAAATCTGAATCACTAATATTGTGACAGTTCTTACAGAAATTAATATTTTGACGCATTTGTTGCAAGGCTTCTGTTAAATGAAGTGTTTGCGACTCAGGCTGACGCATCAGATGAAGTACAAGTCGTAGTGCCGTACGTCGTCCTATTCCTGGCAGTTGCGCCACTTCATCTACGGCACTTTGTAATAATTTTGAAGAAAATTCCATTAGACAAATTTAGATAAAATTAAACGACTTCAAGTCATGAAGTTTAACATCTCTTCACACTAAAAACAGAGCTTAGTTTATAATTAATTTTTTAGTGATTTCCCGATTTAATGTATTTACTTTTAGAAAATACAAGCCTTGTGGAGCCTCTAATTGAATTTCTGAGTTTTGAGATAAATCTCTGTTTTTTTCATAAAAAACCAACTTTCCAAGTGTATCATAAATTTTTATGGTCACTTGAGTATTTAATTTCCAATTTAGCTTAAATATTCCAGTGGATGGATTTGGCGATACGATCAGCTCAGAAATTTGTAAGTCATCAACTCCTAAGGCTGATGGATTATATAAATTAACACGCCACAGTCCACGACCATATGTTGCGACATACAACTTATTATCTGCCGTATTGATTTCTAGTTCATTGACTTTAACATTGGGCAACCCCGTATTATAAGAGGTCCAAGAGGTGTCATTCGCTCTGAGGTAATAAATCCCATAATTCATCCCGAGGTACAATATATCTTCGTTATAAGTGGTATCCCAAACCAAAGCTAAGGCACTAAAATTAGGCAAGTCTTGTTTTGTAATACTCCATGTTTGGCCACCATCGATTGAAACATAAACTTTATTTGAAGAACTTGTGGCAATGGCTAGTTTATTTGAATTTGTAGGATGTATGGCTATTGAATTAATATTGCCTGCAAACCCTGTCTGCTGTACCCAATCTCCATTGGAGCCCCCATTTGTTGTTTTATAAAGATTACTCCCAAATGCAGCATACATGGTATTACTATCGGAAGGTGCTATTTTAAGATGGTTTGCAGCGCTACCAAAATCTTGTGATATAGCAGTCCAATTATCCCCTGCATCAATGGATTTCCATATTTTGCTGTAACCAGAATAGAGAGTCGTCGCAACATTAGGATCTTGCTCAAAAGGAGTGACCCATTGACCATCTGGATTTCCATCGTTATCAAAATCGCCATGATTTAAAGTACTTCTGCTATTTCCTTGATCGACTGATTTATATAGTCTCCCGCCTTGAGAAGTTCCATACAAAATATCAGGATTAGAATGGTCCACAAAAGTTTCCATACCGTCGGCTCCTAACCAATCATACCAAATACCATCTGCCCTATAAACCGAGGTTCCATTATCTTGTGAGCCTCCGGAAACAATAACTGGATCTGTTTGACTAATTCCAATTTTATAAAATTGACGTATTCCCAAACCAGCACTTAAATCGGAATAATAGCTACTACTGACATTTAGCGGGTCATTGGCTACAAAAATACCACCATCACTAGCCACATATATTTTGTCATTATGATAGATCATCATATCAATATCGGCATGGCAATAGCCTATGTTTTCAGATGAAGCATTTTGAGGTATCCATTGAGAGGTTACATTAAAATCCGTACCGCCATTTGTTGAACGCCATGATAAAATACCCGCAATGTGCACGTCATCTGCATCAGAAGGATTGACAATAATGTCCATATCTCTAGGTGCTTGCCCTCTGTCATCACTTGCATCTGATTGATAACCAAAATAATTTTTCCCGTCGTGGGCTAGTTTAGAAAAACTAGAACCATCATCTAAAGATTTATAAAACCCTCCAAATAGACCACTATTAGCTTCAAGTAGATAGACAACATCTGGGGCGTTCGCAGAAACACCTATCATTTTTGGGTTTGCACTAAAGTTTTCTACACTAGACGGCACAATAGCATCAAAATTATCTGAAAACAAGACGCCTTGTGTTGGACTTTCTACGGAAACATCATCTAATGTGACTTCACTTGCATAAAAGGAATGCCCTTCGATAGCTATATAATAGTCTGCTGTTGGATCTGGCAAATCAATTGAGACGTCTTCCCATGCTGAAAATTCATTGGAGATAGTACTCAATAAAATCCATGTTTCAGAAAGTCCAGTTTTATAAAATATTTTAAGAGGATTAGCAGGATTATCTGGAAATCGAAGATTTACATTTGTAAAAGAAAATTTTAATGTTGCATCTGAAATCCCACTAAGATTGATTGCAGGTGTAATTAATTTTGTAATCGAATTAGCTGCAGAATATAGTTTTAAAATTGCTAATTTTGAGCCGCTTTTAGCAGTTACTGAACTATTGTAGTTAGATTCAGCTAGGGCCCATTTAGTAGTCTCAGACACATATTCTTGACTCCAAAAACGTGGTGTTCCTGGATAATAAGGGATTACAGTATACTGTTGAGTTTTTGTAAAACTCTGACCGCCATCTGTTGATTTAAAAAACGAATCCCCAGAAGCATATATCGTATTGACATCTCCAGGCTTAAACTCTATATCATAACCTCTAGAAGATTCTGAGTGAATTTTGACCCAATTGGCACCACCATCCAAAGATTGAAAAATTCCAGAATTTTGGGTTGAACAAAATAGTTGATTTGTATTTGTTGGATTGATTAAAATTTTATTAACACTGCCATTTCCTGTATCCGCTAATTCGTTCCAAGTCGCTCCAGCATCTGTGGATATAAAGATAACACCACTAGTACTTCCCCAATAATAGATGTCAGAATTCGTAGGGTGTATGGTTAAAGCATACACACCAATATTCGAAAGATTATCTGTCAGTACAGACCAGCTAGCACTGCCATCAGTGGTTTTCCAAACCCCACCTCCTGGAGATCCAACAATAATATGATCGTCATTAGAGGGATCTATTGCAATACTAGTAATCCGTCCAACACCTGGATTCCATCCTGAAGTTTGATTCCAGGTTGAAGGTCCTAATTGCTCCCAATTGGCAACACTACGCATTCGTCCTAATGGCGACGCATTATTTTGGTAAGAATTGTACCGTTCAATTTCATTATAGTAAAATGAAGGCGACTTTAATAGTCCACGCTCATCTTGCATACGAAGCGCATCATACTCCCAACGTTTATAACTTTTATAACCAGTACCTCTACCTTTATCTCTGTTTAAAAAGTAAGCATCAGCACTAGTCTGTATTTCCTGAACTGTATATTGCCCAGAATTGATCATCTCTTGATACTCTTGAGCTTCAATAGAAAAAAAACTAATTGCAAAAACGCCTAAAATGATCACAAATTTTTTCATAATAGTAGTATAATTGGTTAATATTGTAAAGATAATAAATACTATTTTAACGCATGAGCTCCTTTTTAATATTAACACTCCTTATCAGTTATTTTTTAGTTTTGATCCTGATCTCTTACATCACAGGAAAAAACGACTCCAATGTGGACTTTTTTAAAGCCGGTAAACAATCGCCTTGGTATCTGGTTGCTTTTGGAATGATTGGTGCGTCGTTATCTGGAGTTACCTTTATTTCGGTTCCGGGTTGGGTCGAGGCCTCTCAGTTTAGTTATTTTCAAGTCGTTTTGGGCTATATGGTGGGCTATGTGGTAGTCGCTTATGTCTTGCTCCCTGTGTATTATAAATTAAATCTAACTTCCATTTACGAATATCTACTTCAGCGGTTTGGAGTTGTAAGTCACAAAACGGGCGCCTTTTTCTTTTTTATATCAAGAGTTTTAGGTGCGGCTTTCCGTTTATATCTAGTGGCTATTGTGTTACAACAGTTTGTATTTAGCGACTGGAATGTACCTTTCGAAATAACTGTGATTATTTCTATTCTTTTAATTTGGATATACACCTTTAGAGGCGGCATTAAAACCATTGTTTGGACCGATACGCTTCAAACCTTATTCATGATTACGGCAGTGGTTTTATCCATCTATTTTATTACTGATAATTTGGGCTGGAGTTTCAAAGGGTTTTTGGCTTCTGATGAATTAAAATCTTATAACACTATTTTTAATACCGCTAATATCTTAGAGAAAAACTACTTTCTGAAATCCTTTTTTGGAGGGCTATTTATTACTATTTGTATGACGGGACTGGATCAGGATATGATGCAAAAAAATCTAACATGTAGGTCGCTTAAAGACGCTCAAAAAAACATGCTTTCTTTTAGTGTTGTACTCACTTTTGTGACCTTTCTGTTTATGCTTCTCGGAGCACTTTTATTTATTTATGCCAAGAAAAACAATATCGCGATTCCGCTACTAGACGGCAAACCTAAAACCGATTTATTATTTCCAGAAATCGCTTTGAATAGCGGTTTGGGGATCACCCTAGGAATTACGTTTATTTTGGGATTAATTGCCGCTGCATACAGCAGTGCCGATAGCGCTTTAACCTCTTTAACAACCTCATTTTGTGTGGATATTTTAGATCTAAAAGATAAATCGGAAGACGAGCAAAAATCAATTCGTAAAAAAACACATATTGGCATGAGTATACTTTTGGTGGTGGTCATCATTGCCTTTAAATACATTTTAAATTCTAATGTGATTAATAGTTTATTAACCGTTGCAGGCTACACTTATGGACCGCTTTTAGGCTTATATGCCTTTGGAATATTCACCAACTATAAGATCAAAGACCGCTATGTTTGGTTGGTGGCGTTAGCTTCAGTGAGTATCGTGTTTTTTCTAGGTTCAATACCTCCAAGCTATATAGGAGGCTATGTCATTGGCTATGAACTTCTCCCTTTAAATGGGCTCTTGACTTTTTTAGGATTAATACTGATTCGTCGAAAGTAATACCAAGGTGCACGCAACTTCAAAATTAATAGAGGCTGACTCTAAACGTTTATAAAACTCAGGGTTTTCAGTTCCGGGATTAAAGATTACACGGGCTGGGTTTAATCCTATAATATACTCATAATACGCTTGTTGGCGTTTTGGATTTAAGTACAAGGTAACAGTATGAATAGCGTTATAAGGCTGTAATTCGGTATCGATTTTTATACCACAAATTTCTCCTGCTCTTAAACCAAACGCTTTAACTTCTAAGCTATGAGCACATAAGCGGTGTATGGCTATATTGGAATAACGTTCAGGATTCAAAGAGGCTCCGAGAACTAGTGTTTTTTTAGATGACATAGATTATTTTGAATTAAATCGTAACAAAAATAGTGTACAGTCGTCTAATCTACAAAAGCATACTAATTATATCCCCAAATAAATGAAAAACATTATAACTTTACTCGCTTTACTTTTGTTTTCAGGCCAAGCCCTTTCAGCAAAAAACTCTACAGTAGAAGGAAGTATTAGCGGTCGAGTAGTTGACTCTAAAACCTCCGAACCCCTACCTTATGTAAATATCATTATCACATCTGTTTCAGGAGAACTAATTACGGGAACCATCACAAACGATGACGGTATTTTTGAAATCTCAAATATCAAAGACGCTACATTTACAGTCTCCGTACAATTTATTGGGTATAAGACCATAAACAAAGAGTTGGTCATAAATCACAGACACTAATAAACTAGATTTAGGAACGCTTTTTTTGGAAGAAGATAACACGGCATTAGATGAAGTTACAGTAATTGCAGAAACCTCAAGCATTCAACAAAAAGTCGATCGCAAGGTAATCACTATTGGAAAAGATTTAGCCGCTAGTGGAACAGCGTCTCAACTCATGGTCGGTATTCCCTCTGTAAGTGTGGACACACAAACAGGAGATATTAGTTTAAGAGGAAATACAAATGTTCGGGTCATGGTCGATGGAAAACTGTCAAACATCCCAACAGCGCAGCTTTTAAAACAAATTCCATCTACTGCTATTAAATCTATAGAACTTATTACCAACCCATCCGCAAAATACAATCCTGAAGGCTTGAGTGGTTTGATAAATATTATTTTACATAAAAATACAATGTTGGGATTCAATGGGAATTTAAGCATGGGACTAGCGCATGAAAGAACCCCTAAATTTAATAGTGCCCTGATTACTAATTACCGCAACGGAAAGCTTAATGTGTTTGCTAATTACAGTAATAACATCTCTAAAAATAAAAATAACGGAATTATTGAAAGGCCTGAAAATAACTCAAAACAATTGTTCAAATTCAATGACAACTCCAAAAATAATTTGGTCAAATTTGGATTGGATTATTATATTAACGACAAAAATACGCTCTCGGTTTTCACCAGTTTAAATACCTCAAATTCTAAAACAAACGGAGAGTCTAATGCGATTTATGCCAATGACAACTCCCTTAACCAAACCCAGTTATGGTTTGATGACGGCGAAGATTTTACAGCCCAATATAACTTTGATTATAAAATTGACTTTAACGATGAAGGTCATAATCTTGAACTTGAAATAGACCACAACATTTATGAACGAACTAGCGATGTTGATTTTTTATTTACTGAAGGTGAAAGCACTGACTATATTGATTTTAACGACGTTGACCGTAAACGAACCACAATAAACCTAGATTATGCGAATGCTTTTGATGAAAAAACTAAGCTTGAAGCTGGTTTTCAATCCAACTTATTCAGTTCATTAATTGGTTACTCCTCTACGGGTGAGACCTATGTCCTATCGGGTGATTTAGAACCAACTCCTGCAACAGATTTTGAATACACTCGAAATATTCATGCACTATATGGCAGTTATAACAAAAAAATTAATGAAAAATGGTCTTATCAAGTCGGCTTACGTCTAGAAAATGTTGAAGTAACTGCCTTAGCTGTACAAACAAGTCCGATCGAAACTTTAAATACAGAGGTTCCGTTTTCAAATGATTATTTTGAATTCTACCCCACCGCATTTGTTTCCTATGCACATTCTGAAAAAAACTCCTTTCAACTCAATTACAGCAGACGCATTGATCGCCCTGGAATAGGACAAGTGAACCCTATAAAAGAATGGAGTACGCCTTTGGTATCCTCTTTTGGAAACATTAATTTACAACCCCAGTTTACCAATTCTGTGGAGTTTAACTACACCCGTAATCTAAAAGGTGGTAGTGTGACTTTTGGAACTTTTTTCCGACAAATTTCCAATGAAATTAACAGAGCACTGTTTGTCGATCGCTCGGATGTAAACTCGGGACGCTTAATTTTAACCCATGATAATTTTGACGACTCCACAGCCTATGGTGTCGAACTTTCAAGCAGCTTAAAACCTGCAAAATGGTGGAGTTTAAACGGTAGTTTTGACCTCTACTCAAGAACACTAAAAGGAATTGCAGAACGTCTAGGGGCTCCTATTGAGACCGCTACTATTGAGGATATTATTACCGAAACAAGAACAGTTGATAATATTGCTTGGAGTTTTAGGCTTTACAACAGCTTAAAAGTGAATAAAAAAATAAGCCTAACCGCCTTTGGATTTTACCGAGGACGAAATGCAAATTTACAATTTAACATCGAGCCGATGTATTTTGTCAATATTGGGTCACGTGTAAGTTTTGATAAAGGCAAAGGAAGTTTCAGTCTTAATTATAATGACATCTTTAATACGATGAAATTTGCTTTTGACGGCACAAGTCCATATGTCCAAGAAGGCGAATTTAATTGGGAGAGTAACACCATTTACCTAGGGCTTACCTATAGATTTGGAAACAGCAAATACAGTGCGAAATCTCGAAAAAATAGAGCTAACGATGAAAAATCTGGTGGTGGATTTTTATAATTTTAAATTACCATCTAATAATCACACTACCCCAAGTAAACCCACTTCCAAAGGCCGCTAAAACAACCGTATCACCAGCATTGATCTTGCCTTGTTCATGCGCTTCAGACAAGGCTATTGGAATAGAAGCTGCCGTTGTATTGCCGTAGTTTTGAATGTTATTATACACCTGATCGTCCGACAATCCGAAACGCTTTTGAATGAATTGAGAGATGCGCAAATTGGCTTGATGTGGGATGAGCATATCAATATCTGAAACGTCCAAGCTATTTTTTTGTAAGCCTTCGCTTATCACCTCACTGAAACGTTTAACAGCATGTTTAAACACAAATTGTCCATTCATATACGGTCGGTAACTAAAGTCTTCAGGATCATTATCTTTGATAATATCGGTTACCCAACGCGTTCCCATGCCCGGTGCTTCGGTTGCTAACTCAAGCGCATGTTTGCCTTCAGAATGTATATGTGTAGACAAAATCCCTTTTGTTAAGTCTTCTTCTCGTGTCAATACCGCAGCACCAGCACCATCTCCAAAAATAACTGAAATGCTTCGACCACGCGTCGATTTATCAATCCCATGCGATTGCAATTCACTTCCAATTACAAGAACATTTTTATACATTCCTGTTTTGATAAATTGATCGGCTACTGAAATCGAATACACAAATCCTGAGCACTGCGCTCTAATATCTAAAGCTGCAACAGTATCAATTTCTAACGCTTCTTGAATTTGCACGCCAGGCCCAGGGAAGTAATAATCTGGACTTAAGGTTGCAAATACTATCAAATCAATTGCTTCTTTTTCGATTCCAGAGTTGGAAATCGCCTTTTTGGCGGCTTCCAAGCCCATTGTAAACGTAGATTGTCCATCGCCTGGCTTTGCCCAACGGCGTTCTTTGATTCCCGTACGTTCTTGAATCCATTCATCTGTGGTATCCATGATTTTAGACAAATCGTCATTAGTGACAATGTTTTCTGGCACATAATGGCCTAAACCAATAATTTTTGAATTGTACATGCTTTAAGTTTGTGTGAAAGTGAGACAAATATAAACTAAAATGTCAGTTTGTCACGTTTTCATATTTGGTATTTTTTTTGACTATAATGATCAAATATAACTTAAAAACAACTATAATTATGTCAAAAGGAACGATTAATGTATCGGTAGATAATATTTTTCCACTGATTAAAAAATTCCTCTATAGCGATCACGAAATATTTTTACGTGAATTGGTGAGTAATGCAACAGATGCAACCTTAAAACTAAAACACCTTACTAATATTGGTGAAGTTAGTGTTGAATATGGAACACCAAAAATCGAAATTAAAATAGATAAAGAAGGAAAAAAACTTCATATCATCGATCAAGGTTTAGGGATGACTGCGGAAGAAGTTCAAAAATATATTAATGAAGTTGCGTTTTCTGGAGCAGAAGAATTTTTGGATAAATACAAAGACAAAGTTGATGATGCTGGAATTATAGGTCATTTTGGTTTAGGGTTCTACTCGGCATTTATGGTCGCTGAAAAAGTAGAAATTATTACCAAATCTTTCAAGGACGCCCCTGCTGCACATTGGACTTGTGATGGCAGTCCAGAATACACATTAGAGGCCGCAGACAAAACAGAACGAGGAACAGAAATTATCTTACATATTGCTGAAGACTCGACAGAATTTCTTGAAGACAGTCGAATTACAGCGCTTCTAAATAAATACAATAAGTTTATGCCGATTCCAATTAAATTTGGAACTAAAGAAATCAATGATGAAACGCATGAACCAAAAACAACGACTGACAAAGACGGTAAAGAAACAACAGAACCGCAACGAAAAGTTACGGTTGATAATATCATTAATAACCCAACACCCGCTTGGACTAAGCAACCGTCAGAATTAGAAGATACCGATTATAAAGACTTTTACAGGGAATTGTATCCAACCCAGTTTGAAGAGCCTTTGTTTAACATTCATTTGAATGTTGATTATCCGTTCAATTTGACAGGTATATTATATTTCCCAAAAATGGGGAACGATATGAATATCCAAAAAGACAAAATTCAACTGTATCAAAACCAAGTATTTGTAACTGATAATGTAGAAGGTATTGTTCCAGAGTTTTTAACCATGCTTCGTGGTGTGATTGATTCTCCAGATATCCCATTAAACGTTTCACGTTCTTACCTTCAAGCGGATGGTGCGGTTAAAAAAATATCTTCATACATCACCAAAAAAGTGGCTGATAAAATGAAATCGCTATTCAATACTAATAGAGCAGATTTTGAAGCCAAATGGAATGATATTAAAATTGTGATCGAATACGGAATGCTTTCCGAAGATAAATTCTTTGAAAAATCAGATGCTTTTGCATTGTATCCATCTGTCGATGGCACTTATTATACCTATGAAGAGTTGTATAATAAAATCAAAGCGAATCAAACCGATAAGGATGATAAATTAGTCATTTTATATGCGTCTAATAAAGATGAACAACACAGTTATATTGAAGCTGCAAAAACAAAAGGCTATGAAGTACTGTTATTAGACTCTCCTATTGTATCTCACTTGATTCAAAAACTAGAAAGTGAAAAAGAAAATACGTCATTTGTACGAGTAGATTCTGATCATGTTGATAATTTAATCAAAAAAGACGACACCACTGTTTCGAAGCTTAGTGAAGACGAAAAAACAACTCTTGAAACAATTTTGAAAACAGTTGTTCCTTCTGAAAAATTCACCGTTCAGCTAGAAACTATGGACAGTAACGCTGCCCCATTTATGATTACACAACCGGAGTTTATGCGTCGAATGAAAGAAATGCAGCAAACCGGCGGTGGAGGCGGTATGTTTGGAATGGGCAATATGCCAGAAATGTACAACCTTGTTGTGAACACCAATGCTGATTTGGTTAGTGAAATTTTAAACACCAAAACAAAGAAAAAACAAGAGCGCTTAATTTCTCAAAGCTTAGATTTAGCACAATTGTCTCAAGGGCTTCTTAAAGGAGAAGCATTGACCAATTTCATTAATCGAAGTTATGAAATGATCAAATAAATTGTTCTTAGTAGCTACAAAAAGCTGTCCATTTGGGCAGCTTTTTTGGTTTAGGTTAAACAGTTCTATAAAAAATAATTAAAATAACGCTCAAGTCAAAACTTTGATTATTTTTATAGCAAACTTTACGCATGGCTTTGTTTGGTTCATCCGAAACTATAAATCTTCAACTTCAAGATGCAGAAATTGACTACATCCCTCAGTTTATAAACGAGGAGGAGGCTGTGCTTCTTTTCAAGGAATTAATGCTTAATACGCCTTGGCAAGAAGATGATATTCGAGTGTATGGAAAACTCTATAAGCAACCACGGTTAACCGCTTTTTTTGCAAACAACCAAAAATCCTATGGCTACGCGAACATTACAATGACGCCGCACCACTTCACCCCTGTTTTAAAAACTTTAAAACATAAAATTGAAGCGGCTACAAATACCGCCTTTACATCTTGTTTACTAAACTTATATAGAGACGGTCAAGACAGTAATGGATGGCATGCCGATGACGAAAAAGAGCTGGGAATAAACCCCGTAATCGCTTCTTTAAGCTTAGGAGCTGAACGCGTATTTCACTTGAAACATAAAACCAATAAGGCCTTAAAACACAAACTCGTTTTACAAAACGGAAGTTTACTAATTATGAAAGGTAGCACGCAACACCACTGGCTTCACCAAATTCCAAAAACAAAAAAACCAATTGGAAAACGAATAAACTTAACTTTTAGATTTCTAAATCCATAAGACTATGATCAAACACCTCTATCCCTTAGCTTTCATTTTTGTAAGTATGGTTACGGTTAGCACAGCGCAGAATTTTTCAGCCACAGAGCTGTCCATAAATCGACATGTTGACGGCACCTTGTTGACTCCAGATGGCATAGAACAACCTCCATTAGTCATTTTCATTGCAGGATCAGGACCAACCGATAGAAATGGCAATCAGGCTTTGATGAAAAATAATATGCTAAAGAAACTAGCGGAAAGCCTATCTGAGAGGGGTATTGCTACATTTAGATATGATAAACGGGTTGTGAAACAATTGCGCACACGAAACTTAGATAAAAATATCCGGTTTGATGATTTTGTAACCGACGCAAAATCTGTTATCAATCATTTTAAAAGCACCTATTCAAATCTAATTGTTGCGGGGCATAGCCAAGGGAGTTTAGTAGGCTTACTTGCTCTAGATGCAGGAGCAAATGGATTTATTTCTTTGGCTGGAGCAGCTAATTCTATAGATCAAATTATTTTAGAACAAATCTCGAAATCTGCGCCTTTTTTCACAGCCGATACCAAACGGGTGTTAGACCTGCTCAAAAGTGGGCAAACAACAACAGATTTTCCGCCTGCGTTAAGCTCAATATTTAACTTAGACTTACAACCCTTTATGAGTAATTGGATGCAATACAACCCCAAAGACCTCATCAAAAAATTAGAAATTCCTGTACTCATTATTAATGGCACAAAAGATTTACAGGTTGCAATCACGGAAGCACAACAACTAAAAGAGGCAAAAGAAGAGGCTCAATTGGAAATCATAGAAAACATGAATCATCTTTTATTTGAAATTAATGGCGATGATTTGGTGAATTCAAAATCGTATAACGACAACTCCTACGTTGTGATGCCTCAAGTTATTGAAATTATAACCGCTTTTATTACAAAAGAAAAAAGCACCACTAAGAAATGATGCTTTTAACTATTAACCAACCAAATATATTACTAACAAAATAATATAAAAACTTAGTTTCAACTTCCGTGCCAGAAATTTAAAATTATTATATTTTAACTTAACTTTCACATACTAAAGCTGGACTGTTAACAATTTAACAGTCTTTTGAAAGCAATTAATTTAATGTTATAAAGATTTCAAGTACTAATGCTCCTTTGCAATAGTCGTGCTAAAAACTATTTTTATCTATATTTGAAAACCATAAACTAAAAATTCATGATAGATACTACTCCATTATTCACAGACGACACCATTGTTTTTGGTTTACTCATGTCGGCCATTGCCTTGATTTTTTACACAGAATCGCGTCCTACAGGATTTTGGCATAAATTTTATAAAATTGTTCCTGGACTATTTATGGCTTATATGATCCCAGCACTATTTACCACCTTAGGCTGGATTGCACCTGATTGGGAAAGTCTATCACCAACCGGCGAACGGACTCAACATAGCAGCAGTTTATATTATGTTGCAAGTCGTTATTTATTACCTGCTGCCTTGGTTTTGATGACTTTAAGCATTGACTTAAAAGCTGTTTTTAATCTCGGATGGAAAGCCTTGATTATGTTTTTCACAGGAACTATAGGCATTATCATTGGTGGGCCTATTGCTATCTTATTAATTTCGTTTATCTCCCCAGAAACGGTGGGTGGTGTGGGACCCGATGCCGTGTGGAGGGGACTTTCAACTTTGGCAGGAAGTTGGATTGGTGGTGGTGCCAACCAAACTGCCATGCTTGAAATTTATGGTTATAATCCTAAACTATTTGGAGGCATGGTGTTTGTAGATATTGTAGTGGCTAATATATGGATGGCACTTTTATTAATTGGAATCGGAAAATCGGAGCGCATTAACAACTGGTTCAAAGCCGATACCTCAGCGATTGAAACCCTTAAAGAAAAAGTCTCAACCTTCACTGAAAGTGTTAAACGCACTCCCTCACTTACAGATATTATGATTATGGTCGGTATAGCTTTTGGAACGGTCAGTTTTTCGCACCTAGCATCTAGTTTTCTTGCACCGTTTTTTAGGGACTTTGTCTCCACCATTGAATCTGAAACTTCAAGAAATATCTTTACCTTTTTAGGGTCTTCGTTCTTTTGGTTAATTAGTTGTGCTACTCTCATAGCAATTGGGCTTTCATTTACAAAAGCAAAAAATTATGAAGGCGCTGGCGCTAGTAAAATAGGCAGTGTTTTTATCTATATTTTAGTGGCTAGTATCGGTATGAAAATGGATCTAACATTAATCTTTGACAATACGGGATTGATTGCTATTGGTGTGGTCTGGATGACTATTCATGCGGTATTATTAATCACGGTCGCAAAACTAATTCGAGCTCCCTATTTCTTTTTGGCTGTGGGCAGCCAGGCCAATGTTGGTGCCGCCGCCTCTGCTCCTATTGTCGCTGCAGCCTTTCACCCCTCCTTAGCCAGTGTAGGTGTGCTCTTAGCAGTCTTAGGCTATGCCATCGGAACTATTGCTGCTATTGGCTGTACAATTCTTATGGAATTAGCAGCGACAACAGTTTAGAAATAATTATATTTGAAATCAAAAATTAACCCTTTTTACCACATCTAAAAAACACGCTTATACAAGGCATGTTTCACAAACTATTAGATGTGAGCACAAATTAAAATCTTATGAAAAATAACATCTTTTTAATCCTTATCTTTTTAGCAACAGCCTGTAGTCAACCCTCAAAAACAATGACGGTTAATGGATCGATTAAAGGATTTCAAAAAGGAACATTGTATCTTCAACGTGTAGATGATGGCCGTTTTTTAACTTTAGACTCTTTAGCCATGAACAGCACTACCGATTTTGAATTGGGCTACGATTTGGAGGAAGCTGAGCTTTTATTCCTAAGTTTTTCTGAAGACATAAATGCAGAACGCATCTCTTTTTTCGCTGACAAAGGGGTTACCACTATAAACACAAGCTTGAAACGTTTCAAATATGACGCTCAAATTGAAGGCGGAACACAGCAGAAACTGTTAGACACCTACTACAAAAACATAGGCCGTTTCAAAGACCAACGCTTAGAGGCCATGGAGGGCCAACTAAATGCAGAAAAAGAGGGCAACCAAGATCAAGCAGACTCGCTTTTAGCGGTAATGGACAACATCACAAAGCGTAGCTATTTATATACGGTTAATTTTGCGATCAATAATAAGGATAGTGAAGTAGCGCCTTTTGTGGCAGTATCTGAAATTTACGATGCAAATGTGAAGTTCTTAGACACCATAAACAATGTATTGCCCCCAAAAATTGCAAATTCCAAGTACGGAATTATTTTGGAGGCCTATATTGAGACTTTAAAATCTGAGTAATTTAAAGCGCATTAACCTTTTCGATTAAGGCTTTTCCTTTTGCTTCTAAATCTTTAGCAATGCCTTTGAAATGTGCTTTTTGATTGTCAACATTTTTAGCGTTAACCTTTTCAATCAACTCATCAAAAGCTGAAATTGCTTCATCAATTATTGCTTCACTTTTTTTGGTGTCTTTATCGGCATTGGCATATTCCCAAATGTATACTGCTTCAATGATGTCTCCTAAGACGTAATTGATATCTTTTTTTAAATTTCTAACGTTAGCCATTATTTTAATTTTTGTTTTTGCAAAATTACGTAATTTTAAATATAAACTTCTAAAAGTTTCGCATGATTTGATGAAATTGAAAACGTTTCAATACAGGCGGGAATTAAAACCGTTTCCCCCATTGAAAATTCAGTGACAATGCCATCAACTTCCAAATTAGCCTTTCCTTCTACACACATATAAATCACAAATGAATCCTGGGTGTTTTGTTTTGATATGGTTTCAGTTACTTCGAGAACATTGGTTGTAAAGTAGGGACAACTGACCAGTTCTGTAGAAACGTTAGACTTTGGAGCATACTGCACGCGGAAATTATCGGGCATATCAAAATCAAACGCTTCTAGAGCGATATCGTTATGCAACTCGCGTTCATTCCCATCAGCATCCACACGATCCCAATCATATACGCGATAGGTAATGTCGCTGGTTTGCTGAATTTCGGCTAAAAGAACCCCTGCGCCAATGGCATGAATACGCCCCACTTCAATGAAGTAAGTATCACCTGCTTTAACAGCATCAAAATTCAAAATACTTTGTAGTGTTTTGTCTTCTAAGTGTTTCACATACAACTCTGGCGTCATCTCTTGATTAAATCCAACAATCAAATTAGACGCTGGATCGGCTTGTACCACATACCACATTTCGGTTTTTCCAAAACTGTTATGTCGGGCTTTGGCCAATTTATCATTGGGATGCAACTGCACCGATAAATCCTGCTTCGCATCTATAAACTTAATAAGCAAGGGAAATTTGTTTCCAAACTGACGAAAATTCTTCGCACCCATCAAATCTGAAGTGTAAGTGTCCATGAGCGTTTTCAAAGACGTCCCTTTCAAAGGCCCATTGGCTACGATGGAGGTATCGCCTTCAACGTCGCTAATTTCCCAACTTTCTCCTGCTTTTGTCGAGGAGGTTGATTTATGTAAAAGCTGTTGCAATTTTTGTCCACCCCAAATTTTGTCTTTTAGAATGGGTTGAAATTTTAAAGGATATAATGGTGTCATTTTTTAATTTCCAGAGTAGGTTACAAAATTACGAGCCGTTTCATAAAGGGTGACTTCCAAATCTAAATTAGAATCAAGCACTTTTTTTAGCTTATCATAAATAACCACCACAATATTCTCAGCCGTCGGATTTAAGTTCTTAAATTCAGGCACATCAAGGTTTAAGTTTTTGTGATCAAACGCCTCTTCCACTTCCGACTTAATAAAGTCTTTTAGGATTTTAACGTCCATCACAAAACCTGTTTCAGGATCTATTTCTCCTGTCACACTCACTGTGAGGTCGTAGTTGTGCCCGTGATAATTAGGGTTGTTGCATTTCCCAAATATGGCATCGTTTTTCTCAAAACTCCAATCGGGGCGGTACAATCTATGGGCGGAATTAAAATGTGCTTTTCTACTGACGGTGACTCTCATGGCTGGTGTTTATATGTTCGTAAAATTTTTCAAATATGATTTTAAACCATTCGGTATAAAGTTCGGGTTGCTGCTTTATATCGGCTTTCACCGCTTCTAAAGGCATCCATTTCCAGGCTTCGACTTCCTCGGGGTTAATGACGGGTTCAGCCTCGTAATGCCCTACCATAATATGGTCCAATTCGTGTTCGGTAAGGCCATTGTCAAAAGGGGCTTTATAGATAAACCAAGTGGTTTCTTTGAGGGGTGTCACAAAGCCCATTTCTTCTTGTAAACGGCGACTGCCAGCTTCCAAATTGGATTCACCTACACGTTGGTGCGAACAACAGGTGTTGGTCCACAACAAAGGCGAATGGTATTTATGGGCGGCACGCTGTTGCAACATCAATTCGTTTTGAGCATTGAATATAAATACCGAAAACGCACGGTGCAAAACCGCCTTTTCATGCGCCTCCATTTTGGGCATGGTACCAATTTGTTCGTCTTGTGTATTGACAAGAATGACCTGTTCTTCCATCATGACACAAAAATATCAACTATATCTTTAAGTTTTACTAATTTCTTGCTAAAAAATTAAGAGCAAACCCACACTAAAGTTAACAACTCATGTATTGTGTGATGAACCTACCCTACGATGCTATAAATAGGTTTTAAAATGCAACCTATTTATAATCAAGTGCTTAGGTGTTACTTTTTTGGGATTATTCTAGGTATTTTAAAAATTATGTTATAGTTTTATACTTTGATTGTAACCCCAAGTCTACATCTTCAAAAAGAATTTGACCGGAGATTTAGATTTTATTGTATTGAATACTGTATTGGAAAGGTTCCGATATACTGTAGTTGGCAAAAATTAAAACACAATACTCAATAACAAATAAGAACCTCCGTTAGAGGATAAAACAGAAAACTTGTAATTGAATGTATAACCCTAAATTATCTGCCTATGAGATAGACAAAAAGACCCCGCTACCGCACGAATCCTTTCGTGTGGTGATACAAAAGTAAAACCACCGCTCCGCAAAGCTCGCTGACTTTGCGGAACATAAAAAAGTAAAGTATTGCTCCAAATCGGAAGTCTTTGCGACACATCCATCTAATCAATCATCGTCAAAAATTCTTGTTCCGAAATAATAGGCACTTTAAGGTTCTCGGCTTTGGCACGTTTGCTAGGTCCCATATTGGCTCCGGCTACCACATAGGAAGTTTTTGCAGAAATGGAGCTGACTACCTTTCCGCCATTAGAATCAATGAGGGCTTTGAGTTCATCCCGAGAGACGGTTTCAAATACGCCTGATACTACAAACCGCAAGCCTTCTAACTGTGTAGTTTGGTTGGATAAGGCTTCTTCAGAGAGTTGCAATTGAAGCCCGTACAAAATCAAACGGGCCACCATTTGAACATTGGCTTCGGTACTAAAAAAGTCCACCACACTTTCGGCAATGCGCACACCAATTTCATCAACGGTTTCTAAATCTTCCAAAGTCGCTTTGGACAGCGCTTCAATAGATTTGAAATGTTTGGCTAGTTTTTTAGCAACTGTTTCTCCTACATACCGAATCCCTAATCCGAACAATACCCGTTCAAAAGGCACGTCTTTTGAGGCTTGAACGCCCTTGACCAAATTATCCGCACTTTTTTCCGCCATGCGGTCCAAATGAATGATTTGGTCGGCGGTAAGCTCGTATAAATCGGCATAATCTCGGATCAGTCCTGCATTGACCAATAAAGCCACGGTTTCGCCACCCAAGCCTTCGATGTCCAAGGCTTTTCGAGAAATATAATGTTGAATCCGTCCAATAATTTGTGGCGAACAGCCCAAATCGTTTGGACAATAATGCTGTGCTTCGCCGTCTTTGCGAACGAGTGGCGTGTCACACTCTGGACAGGACGAGATATAAACTGTTGGCAAACTTTCTGGCGTACGGCGACTTAAATCGACTCCCATAATTTTGGGAATGATTTCACCTCCTTTTTCGACATAGACCCAATCGCCCACACGCACGTCTAATTTTTCAATTTGATCGGCATTATGAAGCGATGCACGTTTGACGATCGTGCCTGCCAATTCCACTGGCTGTAGGTTGGCTACCGGCGTAATCGCTCCCGTTCGTCCAACTTGATAGGAAATATGCTCGAGTCGTGTGGACACTTGCTCGGCTTTAAATTTATACGCCATCGCCCAACGCGGAGCTTTAGCGGTATAGCCCAGCTCTGCTTGTTGAAATAAACTGTTCACTTTCACGACCACGCCATCCGTTTCGTAAGGCAACTCATGACGGTGCACATCCCAATAATTGACAAATTCCAAAACACCATCTATAGAGTTCGTGAGCTTGGCAATTGTGGGCACTTTAAACCCCCAAGAACGGGCGGTTTCCAAATTTTCAAATTGGGTTTTGATGGAAGTGTTTTCGCCGACAATACTATATAACAAACACTCCAAAGGGCGTTTGGCAACCTCAGCACTGTCTTGTAATTTTAAACTCCCCGAAGCGGTATTTCTTGGATTTTTATAGGGCTCCTCCCCTGCGGCAAGACGCTCGGCATTCATGGCCTTAAAGCCTTCAAAAGGGAGTACTATTTCGCCGCGAATTTCAAATTTTTCTGGATAATTACCCCGTAATTTTAGAGGCACTGATTTAATGGTTTTAATGTTTGCAGTCACATTGTCCCCTTGCGTGCCATCGCCTCGAGTTAAGGCCTGCACTAAGACCCCATTTTCGTAGGTCAGACTTATGGAAGCGCCATCATATTTTAGCTCACAGGTATATTCAATGGGCCCATCTACCATTTTACGCAATCGAGTTTCCCACTCCATTAAATCGTCTTTGGAATAGGAATTATCTAAAGAATACATGCGTTGGGCATGCACAACAGTTTCAAAATTTTTAGTCACTTCACCGCCTACTCTTTGGGTTGGCGAACTGGCGTCATAATACTGTGGATAAGCAGATTCTAAGTCTTGGAGTTGCTTTAATTTGGTGTCAAATTCAAAATCAGAAATGGACGGTGTGTCCATGACATAATACTTATGATTATGCTGACTGAGTTCGTCACGCAGTTGTAAAATCTGTTCTTTTATATTCATCAAAAAAATAATCTAACTTAAGTTTTAGCAATACTAAGATATGAAAATGCATGGTACACAAAAGTGAAAAAGGAAGAATTTATCAGCAATTTAGTCAACAACACATTAGCGTTTTGTAGCGCGTAACATGCGGGGTTTTCCAAAAATATCAGATTTTAATGTAAGCCCGTCAAAATCCTCTAAAGACAAAAGCGCTTTGGTAGCTTCTCCCAAGTATTCGTTGATTTCAAAATAGAGTAAACCATTCGTTTTCAAGGTTTTCTTGCTCAATTCGACTATGGCTTCATAAAATACCAAAGGCTTATCATTATCAACAAATAGTGCCAAATGCGGTTCATGATTCAAGACATTAGGCGCCATTTGTGTTTTTTCGAGCTCACGAACATAGGGCGGATTGGACACAATGAGATCAAACTCTAGTTCAGTGGTGGACCATTCTAAAACATTGGCTTCGATACTGTTTAGCTGTACCTGATGTTGCTGGGCATTGTACTGCGCAATTTCTAAGGCTTTAGGACTCACATCCAAAACAGAGACGGAGGCATTGGGCAACTGTGTTGCTAAGCTAATTGCAATACAGCCAGAACCAGTACCAATATCTAAAATCTTAAGAGGGGTTTTGGTGTTGGCATGTTTTAAAATCCAAGCGACTAATTCTTCGGTTTCAGGACGTGGGATCAACACATTGGGATCAACCTTAAAGTCCAAGCCAAAAAATGAGGTTGTTCCTAATATGTATTGAATCGGCTCATAAGTGAGTAATCGACTGATCACGTCTTCAAAATATTCA
The DNA here is from genome assembly GCA_943788135.1 of uncultured Paracoccaceae bacterium. GTDB lineage: Bacteria > Bacteroidota > Bacteroidia > Flavobacteriales > Flavobacteriaceae > Hel1-33-131. The sequence goes on from CALSPC010000006.1 coordinate 53,221, forward strand.
AAATTTTGAGTTGTAATAATTGCATCCGCTTTGAGGTGGACCTCTATACGTTTGAGTTTCAAATGGTGTTCGCAGATTCTATAAAAAAAAGCGGAAATCTCTTCTTTAGGATAATAGCCTAAGAGTCCATTTTGAAAAAAAACTTGAAGTGATTTTAAGTGCATTACAAGGTTTTTATCATTCTAATTCCACAAGAGCTATGCCCAGTGTTTCCAATCGCAGTGTTTAGGTATTCAAAGCCATAGCGCTTATACAATTCTTGAGCGGCTTTGAGTTCAGAAAGTGTTTCTAAATAACACTGTTTATACCCCATTGACTTGGCAGCTTCTAAACATACTTTCATGAGTTTTTTGCCATACCCTTTTCCTCTCATATCGGGAGCAAGGTACATTTTTTGAAGCTCACAAACGGAAGTCTCCTCGCCCGCTAAGGCTTTAATGCCAGCGCCACCTTTGACAAGTCCGTGATCTTCTACTACAAGATAAATAGCTGCATCGTCTTGATACGATTCAAACATTTGTGTGGTTTCTACATCTTCGTAAACCGTCCCTGTTAAAGGCAATTCAAGCTCTAAAAACGTAGTTTTTATAAGGGCTTCTAGTTGTGAATTATCCCCGAATTGAATTTCTCTAATACGCATGTTGTAAATACAAATTAATAAATCTTATTTTTGTTGTTCGAAGATACACATAATACCCAAAAAAATGATAAAAAATTTTACGATCCTACTTTTACTAGCTTTCACAACGCGTTGCACTTTAAAGCAAAAACCAGAGTTCATCAAAGTCGATGCCATTCAGTTGGTGGACGCCAATTCTAGACAAATCAATCTAAGTGCAAATGCCGTATTTAATAACCCAAACAGTGTTGGTGGACGATTAAATACTGAGGGCGTAAGTGTACTTGTCAATGGTGTTGATTTTGGATTTATTAGCGCTGAAGAATTTAAAGTCCCTGCAAAAGACAAGTTTACGGTGCCACTTCAAATTGTTATAAAGACCAAAGAACTGCTAGGAAAAGATCCAAATGGGTTTTTAAATGGCTTACTGAATAGTGTGCTCAACAAAAATTTAGAAGTAACATATAAAGGAGTTATTGAATTTAAGGCCTTAGGGTTTACTTATGAATACCCTATTGATAAAACAGAATCCGTTAACATCAAATTATAATCACACACGAAGATTACATAGCACGTTGTATTGAAATCGCCAAAGGTTTGGGCACCACAGCGCCAAACCCAATGGTAGGCTGTGTTATTGTGGTTGATGCTCAAATTATTGCTGAGGGCTATACAAGTCCGTATGGCGGACCGCATGCCGAAGTCAATGCCATTAAAGCGGTGAAAGATGTGAGCTTACTCGCCAAAGCGACTTTATATGTAACCCTAGAACCGTGTGCCCACTTTGGAAAAACACCCCCTTGTAGCGATTTGATAATCGCCCATAAAATTCCTAGAGTAGTCATTGGATGTATTGACGCACATGCTAAAGTCTGTGGCAAAGGCATTGCAAAACTAAAAGCTGCTGGTTGCGAAGTGACTGTTGGTGTTTTGGAAGCGGAATGTAAAGCACACCACAAGCGTTTTTTTACATATCATAACAAAAAGCGTCCTTATATAATACTAAAATGGGCAGAAAGCACTGATGGCTTTATGGCACCACGGACAAAGTCTGAAACGAAACCGGTTTGGATTAGCAATACCTATTCAAGACAACTTGTCCACCAATGGCGTGCAGAAGAACAAGCGATTTTGGTAGGCGCCAATACAGTCGTTCAAGATAATCCTAGCTTAACAACACGAGAAGTGGAAGGGCCCAACCCTATTCGAGTGGTTATCGATCTGAAACATTCGTTAGCAGAATCCTATCAGGTGTTTAATTCCGAAGCAAAAACAATCCGATTAACCGCTAAAGACATTGATGCACAACTTCCGCTTGCTTTTCAGGTGTGCAAGGCGTTACACAGCCACCATATAACGTCGGTGATTATTGAGGGTGGTCAAAAAACATTACAGGCATTTATTGACGAAAATCTTTGGGACGAAGCCCGTATATTTGTGGGAGAACGCCCGTTGAAATCGGGAATTTCAACGCCAAAAATCAAAGGTACACTAGCCTCGGAACATTCTATTAAATCTGATTCTTTAAAACTACTAATAAATGATTAGTACAATTATATTTGACTTTGGGGATGTATTTATCAACTTGGACAAACCAGCAATTGAACGTGAATTAGTTAAGCTAGGAGTAGAAACAATCACAGCAGACATGTATCAGATTGCCCTTCAATATGAAAAAGGGTTGATAAGCACCGAAGATTTTGTAACGGCTTTTACAACTAAATATCCTAGAATTTCAGCCGAACAGTTCAAAAAGGCTTGGAACGCAATTATTTTAGATTTTCCAGAATATCGTTTAAAGTTTATAGAAAAACTCTCAACAAATAAATCGTATAAACTCCTATTATTGAGCAACACCAATGCACTACATATCGAACAAGTAATTAAAAATATGACTTTTAGTAGATACGAGCGCTTCAAAAAATGTTTTGATCAATTTTATTTGTCTCATGAACTCCAATTACGAAAGCCTGATGTTTCGATTTTTAAGTATATTTTAGACAAAAACCAGCTCATTGCTGAGCATTGTCTTTTTATTGATGATACCAAAGAAAATACTGAGGCCGCAGCACAGCTTGGAATCCACACTTGGAATAATGACCCCCTAAAAGACGATGTTATCAATTTATTTAATCATCCACTAATTAAGAATTCGTGAATTCTGTAACGACGTATAAAACGCTGAAAAACCCTTCTGAACCAGTGCTTTACAAGGACAAGGGAAGTAAGTTTATCGGATATGCATTTCCTATAGAATCAAAGGACGACTTTAAAGCACATATCGATAAGCTCAAACAGGAACATTCAAGTGCAGGGCATTTTTGTTTTGCATACCAGTTGGGCATTGACACGCCATATCACAGATCTTCCGATGATGGAGAACCCTCAAACAGTGCCGGCTTACCCATTTATGGACAATTACTAGCCTTTGGCGTTACAAATGTGCTGGTTGTAGTTGTGCGTTATTTTGGCGGCACAAAACTTGGTGTTGGAGGACTAATCAGTGCTTATAAAACAACGGCAAGACTAAGTTTAGAAGCGAGTTATATTCAGACCCTTGATATTTTAATTCCGCTAAAACTCACATTTGCTTACAAGGAATTAAGTCAAGTCATGCGGATTATTAAAAAGTATCAGCTTGTTTTAAAAACTCAGTCCTTAGAATTGGATTGTGAAATTGTGATTTTGGCAAAAAAAATAAGCCTAAATTCTATTATGACTACTTTTGAAGCCTTTCATAAAATTAAAGTTGAAGCATTAAACGATTAAATCTGCAGTTTATCTAAAATATAATGCGGACAACGCATTGGAGAATTCGATTTCATGTTAACAAACACCAATTTCGTATTGGCTGTGGTGAGTAATTCACCGCTAGAATTATGAATTTCATAATTAAATTCGATAGACACAGTCGGCGGCTTTAAAAGTTGAGTTGAAACCGTTAAAATATCATCGTAAAGTGCTGGTTTTTTGTAACTTAAGCTCATAGAAACCACAGGTAACATAATCCCTTCTGCCTCCATTTCCTTATATGAAATTCCAAGAGCAGAAAGCCACTCTAAACGTCCAATTTCCAGATACTGAGCATAGTTAGCATGGTGAACAACACCCATTTGATCTGTTTCTGCATATCTTACTTTAATTTGTGTTTGGTGTGCTTTCATTAGTAATTAGTTGTATATTTATAAGCTGTTTAAGTATGCGAAAAAATAATTAAATATTCTATTGAATTTCATTTTTTTTTTTAGAATTTTGTTCACATATTTGTATTGAAAATTTAGAATAATTTATGTCCCAACAATTATTGTAATTTTTTAGATTACTAACCAAACCAAAAACTAAGTATTAAAATGAATAACACTGCGCAATCGGCATGGGAAAACTGTCTAAATTTTATAAAAGACAATATTCAGCCGCAAGCCTATAAAACATGGTTTGAGCCAATCGTAGCTGTTAAACTCGACAAGCATGCGCTAAGCATTCAAGTTCCGAGTAAATTTTTTTACGAATGGTTAGAAGAACATTACGTTAAAATTCTAAAAGTAGCACTCACAAAAGAACTGGGTATTAATGCCAAACTGGTGTACATCATCAAAATGGAGAATACTTATGGCAATAAACAGCCGTTTACCGAAAAAATTCCAAGCTCGAACCGATCAGCAGTGTTTTCTCAACGTGTAGACATCCCTTTAAAAAACATAAATCCCGAATTAAAAAACCCATTTGTCATTCCTGGGATCAGAAATGTAAAAATTGAATCACAACTCAATCCAATTTACACTTTTGATAATTTTTTAGAAGGGGATTCAAATCGACTCGCCCGAAATGCAAGTATTGCGGTGGCGAATAAGCCTGGAGGCACGTCTTTTAACCCTTTACTCATATTTGGAGGTGTTGGGTTAGGAAAGACCCATTTAGCACATGCTATTGGTGTAGATATCAAAGACAAGTATCCCGAAAAAACAGTGCTCTATATTTCAGCTGAAAAATTCACACAACAATATATAGAATCGGTTAAGAAAAATAACCGTAATGATTTCATTCACTTCTATCAAATTATAGATGTTTTAATTATTGATGATGTTCAATTTCTCTCTGGAAAATCAGGTACTCAAGATGTATTCTTTCATATTTTCAACCACTTACACCAAAACGGGAAACAAGTTATTTTAACAAGTGACAAAGCGCCTGTGGACATGCAAGACATTGAACAACGCTTACTTTCAAGGTTCAAGTGGGGCTTATCGGCAGAACTTCAAAATCCAGATTTTGAAACTCGAGTATCTATCGTAAAAAACAAATTGTATCGCGACGGTGTTGAAATGCCAGAAGACATTATTGAATACCTTGCCAAACATATCACATCAAATGTGCGAGAATTAGAAGGTGCCATCATTTCCTTAATTGCACAATCTTCATTTAATAAAAAAGAAATAACGCTTTCCTTAGCTAAGGAAATAGTTGAAAAATTTGTTAAGAATACAAAACGTGAAGTCTCAATTGACTACATCCAAAAAGTGGTCTCAGATTATTTTCAAATGGATGTGGATACCTTACAGTCCAAAACTCGAAAACGCCACATTGTTCAAGCTCGTCAACTGGCTATGTTTTTTGCCAAAAAATTCACTAAAGCATCTTTAGCTAGTATCGGATCCCAAATTGGAAAACGAGATCACGCTACGGTTTTACATGCCTGCAAGACGGTAAACAACCTTTCTACAACAGATAAACAGTTTAGAAAGTATGTAGAAGACCTGACAAAGAAGTTGTCAATCTAAAAACGCCTGATATACTGAAGAATTCTAGAGTTATACTCCTTATTTTTTGTAACTTCTTGTAATAAACAAACCACAAAACGCCTAAAAATGACTGGAAAATTATATCTTATTCCTACTGGCTTAGGGGATAATGCGCCTTTAGAAGTACTACCTATTTCCGTCAAAAAAATCATTGAACACATAGACACTTATATTGTCGAAAATGAAAAGGCTGCTCGAAAGTTTATTAAAACAATAAGTTCAGGGAAATCTCAAGCAAGTTTAAACCTGTTTAGTTTAAATAAATTCACAGATCCCCTTGAAATTCCTTCATTTTTAGAAGAATGTTTAGCAGGAAATTCCATAGGATTATTATCCGATGCTGGCTGTCCAGGCGTAGCTGATCCAGGCGCTGAAGTTGTGAAAATAGCACACCAAAAACACATTCAAGTTATTCCTTTGGTAGGGCCATCATCTATACTTTTAGCAATGATGAGCTCTGGGATGAACGGTCAAAATTTTGCTTTTAATGGCTACTTACCTATTGATAAAGCAGATCGAAAATCTAAACTGAAACAACTCGAAAAACGTTCGTTTGACGAACAGCAATCGCAACTATTTATAGAAACGCCTTATCGAAACAATAGTATTTTAGAAGATTTAAGTACCGTACTTCATCCCCAAACTCGAATTTGTGTGGCTTGTGACTTGACACTTCCTTCTGAATATATTAAAACACAAACGGCAAAAGACTGGAAGCTCTCCAAAATGGATTTCCACAAACGGCCTGCACTATTTATTATTCAAAAAGATTAAGGTAAAGCGAGATCGGGCTTTTTTTGAGCGGTGACAAAAGAGGTGTTATAATTGGAAAATTTGCGCATATACGAACTAATATCTGTGCCATACGCATCTTTTGTTCCTATAGCACCATAACTCCTTAAATAGCGTTTTATATTTCCAGGACCCGCTAAATGTGCCGCTGCTAAGATTCCAGATTCAGTAATTAGTATTCCATTTATTTTTTTACCCACAAAGCGTTTTATATCACGTCGTAAAACCCATTTATTTCTTTTGGTATTGACTAAAAAAGCTTTTTCTTGAAGTGCAGGAGAATTTAGAAATACTCGTGGATTTTTGATCCCTAATAGTTCTAAAGTAGATACACCAAACTGATATTTTCCTAAATACCCTAGTGTATTTACGGCGCCGTACTTCCCTTGAGATTCCTTAAAAGCAAGCGCTTCTTTAAAAGCAACATATGAATTGTCTAAAAATGGAATTTCTGTATTGGGTTGAGACGTCTTTAATTGGGATGGGTAGTCTAGAACAGTATAAAATAACATGGAAGTCACTGCTAGATCAGAAGTAACTATTTTTGGTTTAGGTGAAAATGAAATCAACAACCAAAACGTTAAAAGTAGAGATCCTATAAATAAAAATGAATGTTTAAAATTCATATGTGTTTTATTTCTAACTCTTGTGTGTTTTAAAAACAGTGCAAATATACAACTAATTTTAATTATCTGTCTATTAACAACTTAGCCTATTCTCTTATACCTTGAAGATTCAAATAGGATTGGTAATTTCTAGCATTTCGATTGTGACCGTTTAAAGTTTTTGCAAACCGATGAAACCCTGGGTTTTTGGCATCTGCAGCAAAATAAAAATAGGAATGTTTCTCGTAATTTAAAACCGCTTCAATCGCCGTTAGATCGGGCATTGCAATTAAACCCGGTGGTAAGCCTTTGTACATATAAGTATTATAAGGAGAGTCAATAGATTTATGTTTGTTCAGAACGCGTTTAATAATAGTGTTTTGATACTGTGGTAATTGGTAAGCCGCAAATTTAAGTGTAGGATCTGCTTGTAAAGGCCAACCCTTATTTAGGCGGTTGATATAGACTCCAGCAATTCGCGGCTGTTCAGATGCCTGTTTGGACTCTTCATGAACAATCGCAGCTAGTGTCATGACTTCGAGTGGTTTAAGACCTGCTGACTTTGCCTTCTCTAAGCGAGAAGCATTCCAAAATCGATTATATGCTTTTAACATTCGTTTTCGAAAACTTTTCGCCGAGGTATTCCAGAAAAATTCATAGCTATTAGGGAGGTACATTCCAAGGGCATTAGCTTTAGTAAAATCATGAGACTCTAAAAAATCATCATCTGTAAAAGCGGTAATTAAGGCGGTGCTATCGGCCTCAATTTGGCTTGAAATTCGTACCGCTAAATCTTCTAACGAATGCTGATTATTGAATGCTAACTGAATTGGTAAATTACGACTTCGAATAGAATTAATAATATCATTATTAGTCATCCCTTTTGTAATTCGAAACCGCCCTGCTTTGATATTATTTACATATTTTTTCTGCTTAGCAAGTGTCTCAAATGTGGACATGTCTTTTAATAGAGGTTCTAAATCTGATCGGACCTCTTCAAAAGTTGCATTAGAGCGCACAAAAATATACGCCTCTTTAGAGTTGAAACTCGTATTAGGCACCAACATCACCGAATAAATATAGTAGGAGAAAATTCCGGCTCCTATCAATCCAATTAACACAATGGCAATGGCTATCTTTTTAAAGTACATGATTTATATATTGAAGTAAATATTCATTTTTATAGGATCCATTAAAGAAACGCCATTCTTTTTTTTGTCCAACATTTTGAAATCCAACAGATTCAAATAAACGTAGACTTGCTGTATTCTCTTCTAAAATATTACTATACAATTGATGCAGTGCTAAGGTTTTAAAACTATGTTCCATCAACACTTTGAGAGCATCTTTACCGAACCCTTTGTTGCGATGAGCTGCCGTAATCACGATACTCACTCCAGCCCTATTGTTTTGTGCATCAAAATCAAACAAATCAATAAAACCTAAAGACTCATTAGACAAGGATGTAATAACTAGCCGCAATTGCTTTGTGTCTTTAATATCGCCTTGAGATGTTTCTAAATAATTTTTTAGGATTTCTTTAGAAAATGGCGTTTTGGTTTGACTTAATTCCCATAAAGTTATGTCATTTTCAATCACATACAAAAATGATAAATCATTCAGCTCTAATGGTCTTAAGATCACACGACTTCCTTGCAAAACTACCATTCTAATTCCGCTTTAAAAACCTGTTGAGTTGGTCCGCACAACCACACCTCAGTATACGATGATGAAAGAGGTTCAAATCGAACTTGTAACCGTCCCCCTTGAGTATTTAAATTAATAGATTTTGATGCCGTTTGATTAGAATGAAACATGGCAATAGCAACGGCTGTTGCGCCTGTGCCACAAGACAAGGTTTCTGCTTCGACGCCCCGTTCATAGGTTCGTATAGCAAAGGTTGTAGCATCGATTTTTTCTGCAAAATTCACATTAATACCGCTATTATTAAAGGGCTTACTGTAACGAATTTTAGCACCCTCTATATTCATGTCAATAGTCTCTAATCCCGGCTTAAGCGCCACATAATGAGGAGAACCTGTATCCAATACGTGATAGTGATCTGTGGAGGTGAGGGTTAAAACGTCTTGCATTTTCAACTCAACATAGCCCTGATCGATACGTGCTAAATGTGGGCCATCAATGGCTAGAAACGAAGCCTTATTGTCTATAAGTTCTAAAAATTTTGCAAAAGCGACAATACAGCGACCTCCGTTACCACACATGGTACTTTCATTACCATCGGCATTAAAATATACCATTTTAAAATCATATCCAGGTTCAGATTCTAAAAGAATCAAACCATCTGCGCCGACTCCAGTACGGCGATTACAGAAATGTGCAATCAAAGGCGTATTGCTTTTATCAAAAACGCCCGATCGATTATCGATCATCACAAAATCGTTCCCTGTCCCTTGGTATTTATAAAATAATTGCTTCATATATAGAACAAATATAAGAATATTAAACTGTATGTTGAGGTGTTAAATCAGCGTTAAAATTGAATTTTGAATTCAATAAAAAATTAATTTTAAAGTTTAAAGTAAAACATTAACACTAAAACTATGAGAAAAATACTCAAACTTGTATGCGTTTCTGTATTGGGTGGTGCCCTAACGCTTACCGCATACAAACACTTTTTTGAAAACACTTCAGTTCCTCAAACAATTGAAAATAAGTCTAATACTACACTTTTTCCTGTAAGTTACACCCCTTCCTTAGGAGGTGGAACTAATGTTGATTTCACGACAGCTGCTGAAAAAGCAGTCCACGCTGTGGTGCATGTTAAAAACACAACACTAAGTAAAAGTTATACGAGTTTTGAAGATTTATTTTTTGGAAGATCGCAACAACGCGAACACATCGGAACAGGTTCTGGTGTCATAATTTCGCCTGATGGTTATATCATTACAAATAACCATGTTATAGACGGTGCACAATCTATTGAAATCACAACTAATGCCAACAAAACATTTGATGCTGAACTCATTGGTACAGACCCCAATACAGATATTGCATTATTAAAAATTGAGACCGATGAAACCTTAGATTATACCACATTTGGTGATAGTAATTCCGCGCGTATCGGTGAATGGGTTCTGGCGGTTGGAAATCCTTTTAATTTAAATTCTACCGTGACGGCAGGCATTATTAGTGCCAAATCACGAGATTTATCAGGACAAAACACACAATCGTTTATCCAAACAGATGCTGCGGTAAACCCAGGAAATTCTGGTGGGGCATTAGTGAATATTAATGGTGAATTAATTGGCATCAATACTGCGATTTCATCACAAACAGGGTCTTATATAGGTTACTCCTTTGCAGTGCCTAGTAATATTGCTCGTAAAGTTGTTGAGGATTTAATGGAGTATGGAAATGTACAAAACGGAATTTTAGGAGTTATTGGTGGTGAATTAAACAGTAAAAATGCTAAAACATATGGTGTTGACCAAACCGAAGGATTTTTTATAACAGAAATTCAAAAAGGAACAGGTGCTGAAAAAGCAGGACTAAAAAAGGGCGATATTATTCAACGTATTGATGGGATTTCTATTTCTAAATTCTCTGATTTAAAAGGCTTTTTAAATACCAAAAGACCAAACGATCAAGTTGATGTCGAAGTTTTAAGAAAGGGCCATAAAAAAAATTTAAAGGTCATCTTAGAAAAACGTACAACAATCAACATTCCTATAATTGGAATTTTGCAAGAACCTACAAAAGACGATTTAAAAGATTTAAATATAAAGCATGGCTTAAAGCTTTCTGAACTTTCAGAAATGCACCGTAAAGATTGGGAGATGGATGGTATTTCAGAAGGCAGTATAGTTACCGCAATCAATGATATCAAAATTAATTCTATCAATGATGCCCAGCGAGCGCTAGAAAAATACTCCAACAATGTTCTAAGACTAGCTTTGGTTAAAAACAACGGCGAAAAAGTGGTCTATAGATTTAGATAAAATACTGTTTTTCAGAGTTTTAAAATCTAGTATTCATGTCCTGAGTACTAGATTTTTTTTTATTCTAAAAAGTTACGAAAACGTTTGAAATTCTCTATTTTTGCAAAAACGTTTAAATCCTACATTACATGGCCTCAAAACCTACCTACGAATCCGAAATTGCATTTCAGTCGGACCGCAGAAAAGCAGCTGTTGAATTTATTAAAATTGTGAGTGATTTATGGCATGATAGCGCCATTGAATTAGTCTTATTTAGAAATCCATTATTGGATCAAAATGTTAGTGAAATTCTTAAACTTCACGATTATGCAGGCGAATTCGTCCATAAACCTATTTCTATTTTTGATTCTGTTGAAATGGCACGAGCGATTAAAGTCTTAAATCTCCCTGCTTCAAAATTAGACATTGGTAAATTAACTTTCGAATTTCATAAAGAGGAGGTCTCCAATCACAATACTGCTGTCTTTTTGTCCAAAAAGTTAAAGGCAGCAAAACACCAACCCAAACTAAAACCCAAAGATGTGGTGCTTTACGGCTTTGGTCGAATTGGTCGATTGGTAGCACGAGAACTCATGGGAAAATCTGGGGGCGGAAGCCAATTACGACTACGTGCCATTGTAACACGAGATAAAATATCTCAAAGTAGTTTAGAGAAAAGAGCAGCATTACTTCGAAGCGATTCTGTTCATGGTGATTTTAATGGGACCGTTCGAGTGGATACAAAATTACAAGCTTTAATTATTAACGGAATGACCGTTTACATTATATCTGCTACAAAACCAGAAGATATTGATTACACGATCTATGGCATAAACCAAGCATTAATTATTGATAATACGGGAGCTTTTAGGGATCAAAAAGCACTAAATCAACATTTAGACTCAAAAGGTGCTGCAAAAGTATTGTTAACCGCCCCTGGAAAAGGCATTCCAAATATTGTACATGGTGTTAACCATTTAGAGCACTCCCCAGAAAAAGTTACAATTTTTTCTGCCGCTTCTTGTACTACTAATGCTATCACGCCGGTTTTGAAAGTTGTTGAAGAGACTTTAGGCATCGTTCATGGCCATCTCGAAACTATTCATGCATACACAAACGATCAAAATTTAGTTGATAATATGCATTCCAAGTATCGAAGAGGACGCGCTGCAGCACTAAATATGGTGATTACTGAAACTGGCGCTGGCAAGGCCGTAAGCAAAGCACTACCCGCTTTGGAAAACAAACTCACTTCGAACGCTATTCGGGTACCTGTACCAAATGGGAGTCTAGCTATTCTAAATCTTGAAATCACAAAACAAACGACATTAAAAAAAATAAATTCCCTCATAAAAACAGCGGCTTTATCTGGTGATCTCGTTGAACAAATCAAATATGAATTTAATGACGAGCTTGTTTCAAGTGACATTGTGGGCTGTGCTGCTCCTGCTATATATGATAGCAAAGCTACTATTGTGGGGTCAAATGGAAAAAACATAATCCTATATGTATGGTATGATAATGAGTTTGGGTATAGCCATCAAGTGATTCGATTGGCAAAATACATAGCCAAAGTTAGGCGCTTCACATACTATTAGGTTTTTGGAATTCGTTATCTTAGCGCTTTAAATTTAGCAGATGCGCATAGACATCATTACGGTTTTACCAGAATTACTCAAAAGTCCATTTGAGGCGTCCATATTAAAGCGCGCCATTGAAGCAAACTTGGTAAGCGTTCATTTTCATAATTTACGGGACTACACTTCCGATAGATACAAATCGATTGACGACACGCAGTTTGGCGGTGGCGCAGGGATGGTTATGATGATTGAACCTATCGATAAATGTATTTCTAAATTAAAATCGGAACGCGATTATGATGAAATCATTTATATGACCCCTGATGGTGAAACACTCAATCAAGGTATTGCGAATCAATTATCTATGAAAGGAAATTTAATTGTGTTGTGTGGACATTACAAAGGGGTTGATCAACGGGTACGTGATATGTTCATCACCAAAGAAATTTCTATAGGAGATTATGTACTTTCTGGTGGAGAGCTAGGCGCTGCTGTATTATGTGATACGATAATCCGCCTTATTCCTGGTGTTTTAGGCAATGAAACTTCAGCCCTAACCGATTCATTTCAAGATGGATTATTAGCGCCTCCAATTTATACAAAACCAAGAGATTATAAGGGATGGAAGGTGCCAGAACTTTTGGTGAGTGGTAATTTCCCAAAAATAGAAAAATGGCGGGAAGAACAAGCTCTTGAACGTACCAAGAAGCGTCGACCGGATTTATTGGACGATTAATTGTGCTTTTGATTTAAAAAAAAGCTACAATTCACTTTCTATAATTCACTTTTTACTTATATTTGCAGCCAATTTCGAGTTAACCTCTGGCGATAATCGTGAATGTTGTTTCGAATACACTTATAAAAAACCATAAACATGGAATCCTTAATTAAATTTGTACAAGACGAATTTGTAACAAAAAAAGACTTTCCAGAATTTGCAGCTGGTGATACCATCACTGTTTATTACGAAATTAGAGAAGGTGAAAAAGTACGTACACAGTTTTTCCGAGGCGTTGTTCTTCAAAGAAGAGGCTCAGGAAGTTCTGAAACATTTACAATCAGAAAAATGTCGGGCACCATTGGTGTTGAACGTATTTTTCCTGTAAACTTACCAGCCTTACAAAAAATTGAAGTCAACAAACGTGGTAAAGTAAGAAGAGCTCGTATCTTTTACTTCAGAGAACTTACTGGTAAAAAAGCCAGAATTAAAGAAAGAAGACGTTAGTCCGATTTTCAATTCAAACACAGCAAAAAGCTCTAATTATTTAGAGCTTTTTTTTTGCCCTATTTTTATGAGTAATTCTCATCTAAATTTCTAAAAAATTACGATTCAATTATTCAATTATTTTTAGAATAAAATTACCTCATAAAATCATTCAAAATTCATATATTTGCACGCCTTAATTTATGTAAGGCAAAAGCTATTTTTTTGAAGAAAAATTAAACCTTATTCGCCCAATATGGCAAACATCATTTATACTATCACAGACGAGGCCCCTGCACTAGCAACACGGTCATTCCTTCCAATCGTTAAATCTTTTGTAAAAAGTTCAGGAATTGGAATAGAAACCAAAGACATTTCTTTAGCGGCTCGAATTCTTTCAACATTTTCAGAGTTTTTACAAGACGACCAACAGGTTGAAGATGCCCTTGCAGAACTTGGCAAACTTGTAACTAAACCAGAAGCAAATATAATTAAGCTTCCAAATATTAGTGCTTCTATACCTCAACTTAAAGCAGCAATTAGCGAGCTGCAATCCAAAGGATTTGGGATACCTAGCTACCCTGACACTCCGCAAAATGAGGATGAAAAAGCCATAAAATCTCGTTACGACAAAATAAAAGGTAGTGCCGTTAACCCTGTTTTGAGAGAAGGAAACTCGGATCGTCGTGCACCAAAAGCTGTAAAAAATTATGCCAAGAAAAACCCACACAGTATGGGCCCTTGGACGGCAGACTCAAAAACCCATGTAGCTACAATGACAGCTGGAGATTTTGCGCACAATGAGAAATCTATAACTGTTGCAGATGCCACTGAAGTGACTATTGTTCATACCAATGCCAAGGCTGAAAAATCTATTTTAAAATCAAATATTGCACTTTTAGAAGGCGAAATCATTGATGCCACTGTAATGAGTGTACAAAAATTAAAGGCCTTTTTATCAGCTGAAATAGCTAGCGCTAAAGCACAAGGCGTGTTATTTTCCTTGCATATGAAAGCAACGATGATGAAAGTTAGCGATCCTATAATTTTTGGACATGCGGTTAAACTCTTTTTTGCTGATGTCTTTAAAAAACACCAAGCGACTTTCGACGAAATTGGCGTGAACGCTAACAATGGATATGGAAATATTTTAGAAAAAGTAGCCGCATTACCTGCTGAAAAGCGTCAAGAAATTGAAGCTGATTTTGATACAGCACTAATAAATGGTCCCGACTTAGCGATGGTAAATTCGGACAAAGGCATCACTAATTTACACGTTCCAAGCCATGTTATTATCGATGCCTCTATGCCTGCTATGATTCGAACATCTGGACAGATGTGGAATGCAGAAGGAAAAGCGCAAGACACCAAAGCTGTAATTCCTGACAGCAGTTATGCCGGGATTTATACCGCCACCATTGATTTTTGTAAAAAACATGGAGCATTTGACCCAACCACCATGGGAACCGTTCCTAATGTAGGATTAATGGCTCAAAAAGCAGAAGAATATGGATCGCATGATAAAACCTTTGAAATCCAATCGGATGGACAAGTTGAAGTGATCGATGCTGACGGTACTGTTTTAATTTCACATTCAGTACAAACTGGGGATATCTGGCGCATGTGTCAAGTGAAAGATGCGCCAATCCAAGACTGGGTTAAATTAGCCGTTACACGTGCCAAAGCATCTCAAACACCAGCTGTATTTTGGTTAGATGCACAACGTGCTCACGACGCAGAGTTAATCAAAAAAGTACACACTTACCTAAAAGACCATGACACAAACGGACTGGATCTTCAAATTTTAGACCCAATTGAAGCGACACATTATACACTGTCGCGATTAAAAGATGGCCTTGATACGATTTCAGTTTCAGGTAATGTTTTAAGAGATTATTTGACAGATTTATTTCCGATTCTAGAAGTTGGAACGAGTGCCAAAATGCTCTCGATTGTACCATTAATGAATGGCGGAGGATTGTTTGAAACGGGTGCTGGTGGATCGGCTCCAAAACACGTCGAACAATTTAATCACGAAAACCACTTGCGTTGGGATTCATTAGGAGAGTTTTTAGCATTGGCAGTAGCTTTAGAACATTTCAGTAAAGTAAATTCTAACCCAAAAGCAGCTGTACTTGGAGAGGCTTTGGATGCTGCCACTGAAAAGTTCTTAGATGAAAAGAAATCACCGTCAAGACGTGTGAATGAATTAGATAACAGAGGAAGTCATTTTTATCTCACATTGTATTGGGCTGAAGCTTTAGCGGCTCAAAACAAGGATACTGAATTGAAAACTGAATTTGAAAGTATTGCGAATTCGCTTTCAGAAAATAAAGATACTATTGTTCAAGAATTAATTGACGTTCAAGGGCAAGCAATCGAAACTGGAGGTTATTTTCTGCCAAATGCCGAAAAAACAAACAAAGCAATGCGTCCTAGCTCTACACTCAATAGAATTCTAAGCTAAAATTCTATCAGAATATTTTGTTAAAAGCACCTTTTTGAGGTGCTTTTTCGTTTAATTTTGTATCCTAATCGTTAACCAATGACACGTTTATTAATTTTCCTGTTTACAGGACTGAGTTTTTTAGGATACTCACAAGAAAAATTTACGCTTAGCGGCACCATTTTTGAAGCTGAAGGGCAAGAAACTTTGATTGGATCAAATATCATTATTTTTGAGCTCAACACGGGAACCATTTCAAATGAATATGGCTTCTACTCCATCACACTAGATGAAGGTGTTTATGAAGTTTCTGTTAGCAACATAGGATACAGCACTATACAACAAATCATTACTTTAGATCGCAATATTTCACAAGACTTCACACTTGTTGAAGCACAAGAAACTTTGGACGAAGTTGTTATTGAAACGAATAGTGAACGACTAGACATCAAAACCCCTCAAATGAGTGTCAATTCATTGAATGCTTCGACTGTCAAACAAATTCCTGTAGTGTTTGGCGAAGCCGATGTGATTAAAGCCATTACGCTATTACCCGGTGTATCAAGTGGCGGTGAGGGTGCTGCAGGCTTTAATGTTCGTGGTGGTGCAACAGATCAGAATTTAATACTATTGGACGAAGCAACCATTTTTAACTCCTCTCATTTATTCGGGTTCTTTTCTGTATTTAATCCTGATGCGATCAAAAACTTAAAACTCTATAAAGGGGGTATTCCTGCCAAATATGGCGGTCGCGTAGCCTCAGTTTTAGATATTTATCAAAAAGACGGAAACAAAAATGAATTCCATGCCAACGGAGGATTAGGCTTAGTTGCCAGCCGTTTATTGCTTGAAGGGCCACTAAAAAAAGGAACAGGCTCGTTTCTTTTAGGCGGTCGTGCCACTTATGCGCATTTGTTTTTACCGCTGTTTGACCTTGATAACGTTGCTTATTTCTATGATCTAAATACTAAATTAAGCTATAACCTCAACAAAAAAAATAGCATATACCTCTCAGGATATTTTGGCAGAGACGTCTTTAATATTTCTGATAGTTTTGAAAATACTTATGGCAACACTGTGGTTAACTTTCGTTGGAATCATTTATTTACAGATCAATTATTTTCTAATTTATCGCTTATTTATTCCGACTACTATTATGGTTTAAATTTAAACTTTGTAGGGTTTGAATGGAATTCAGGGATTCAAAACATGAATATTAAATATGATTTTAAACAATATATTAATGACCGCTACAAACTCGAATATGGATTTCATAGTACCTACTACCGATTTAATCCAGGGGTAATCAGCCCCAATGGGCCAAATTCTGGAATAAACAGCGATGAGCTTATTAATAAATTTGCATTTGAAAATGCTGTTTACGTCGATGTAAATCAGCAGTTGACTGAACGTTTGGCACTTAGCTATGGTGCACGTTTGAGCTCGTTTTTACGTCTAGGACAAAAAGAACTCAATATATATGAAAACAATAAAGCAGTAGCGTATAACAGTGATCTGCAAATGTACGAGAAAATAAATCCTATTGGGACTCGAAGTGATGGACACGGAAAAGTGATCAAATCCTTTTTAAATCTCGAGCCACGCTTGGCGATAGCCTACCAATTAAACGACGACACGTCCTTTAAAGCGAGTTATAACCGAATGACACAATATCTGCACTTACTTTCAAACACAACTTCGCCAGCACCTTTAGATGTATGGACACCAAGTGGGAAATTTATTAAACCTCAGCTTCTTGATCAAGTGGCGATTGGCTATTTTAAAAATTATGACATCTATTCTTTGGAGGTTGAAAGTTTTTATAAAAACATTAAAAACCGCATTGATTATATTGATGGCGCTAATTTAATTGCCAACAATGCCATTGAACAAGTATTACTCAACGGGCGCTCTAGAGCGTATGGAATGGAAGTTCTTTTTCGAAAAAACAAAGGTCGATTTACGGGATGGCTGGCTTATACCCTATCGAAATCTGAACAACAAACCAAAGGACAACATCCTTCAGAACCTGGAATCAATAATGGAAATTGGTACAACACGCCCTACGACAAAACACACGATATTTCCATTACATCCAATTATGATCTAACTGAAAAATGGATGTTAAATGCTAATTTCATTTTCCAGACAGGACAACCCACCACTTATCCCAACGGACAATATTCGTTCAATGGTTTGGTTGTACCCACCTTTGAAGCTCGAAATTCGAGTCGTTTAGACGCCTATCACCGTTTTGATATTTCGGGAACGTACACCCCTAAATCCAAAAAAGATAAACGATGGCAAGGCGAATGGGTTTTTAGTATTTATAACCTTTATAACCGAAAAAACACACAGTCGTTAAATTTCAGAGAAAATCAAGAAACGGGACAGAACGAAGCGATCAAATTATCACTATTTGGTGCTGTAGGTGCTGTGTCTTATAATTTTAAATTTTAGAACTATGAAAAAATTAATTTTACTCATCTGTCTTGGATTTATTACCGCTGGTTGCGAAGAAGTGGTGCAACTCGATTTGCCAACAGACACTCCACGTTTGAGTATAGAAGCTTTGCTTGAAATGACGCCCAATGAATCAATAACCCAAGTCGTAAAGTTGAGTTTGACTGGCGGTTTTTATCAAGAAGAAAACACCATTATTTCTGATGCTACCGTTCAATTACTAGACCTTAGCAATAATCAAACATTCGATTTTATCTTTGATGACGTGCTAGAAAATGATTTCAGGCTAGATTTCACTCCAAGTTTTGATACTGACTACAAATTACGAATAGTGTATGCTAACGAAACTTACGAATCTTCTGTGGAACAATTGATGCATACCGTACCAATTGACAACCTAGAACAAGGCGATGGTACACTCTTTGAAGGCGATGAAATTGAAGTTATTGTGTCTTATACGGATAGTGCTGAACGTGATGACTTCTACCTACTTGACTTTGGAATGCAACAATATTTGGCGACAAAAGATGAATTTTACCAAGGCAATCTCTTTACGTTTTCATTTTTCTATGACAATTTAAAAGCAGGTGATGAAGCGTTTATTAAAATCATGGGAGTTGATGAACGGCATTTTAATTTTATGACCATATTGATTGAGCAGACCGAAGACGGCGGCAACCCTTTTAGCACTACACCATCAACAGTACGCGGGAATCTCTATAATATGACCAATCCAGACCATTATCCGTTGGGATATTTTAGACTTTCTGAAACCTATAGTTCGAGTTTAGTTTTAGAATAGTATAAAAGTGATTCAAAAATTCTATTTTTGTGTATGAGTTTTACAAAAACTACCGAACAAGATTCGCATTATAATCACCTGGAAACAAAATCCATTAAAGCCCTATTATCGGTCATTAACAAGGAGGATCAAAGTGTTCCTAGTAGCGGTCGAAAAAGCACTTCCACAAATTGAAACTCTTGTGACACAGACTGTAAAATGCCTTCAAAACGGGGGACGTTTGTTTTATTTGGGAGCAGGTACAAGTGGACGTTTAGGCATTTTGGATGCTTCTGAATGTCCACCTACATTTGGCGTACCAGCTAGTATGGTTGTAGGTCTGATTGCAGGCGGAGATACTGCGATTCGAAATGCAGTTGAATTTGCAGAAGATGACACCCAACAAGGCTGGAAAGATTTACAAGCCAACGCAATAACGTCTAACGACATGGTGGTTGGCATTGCAGCTTCAGGAACTACGCCTTATGTTATTGCGGCTCTAAAAGCTTGTCAGCAGCAGCATATTAGTACGGGATGTATAACGTGTAATTTAGGGAGCCCGCTTGCTCAAGTAGCGGATTATCCAATTGAAGTGGTGGTAGGACCTGAGGTCGTCACTGGCAGTTCGCGGATGAAAGCTGGTACCGCCCAAAAATTAGTATTGAATATGATTACCACAGCAAGCATGATACAGCTCGGTCGGATAAAAGGAAATAAAATGGTGGACATGCAACTTAGTAATGACAAATTAGTAGCACGTGGTGTAAATATGCTCATGGATCAATTACAAATTTCTAAAACTGAAGCCCAACAGCTTTTAGAGACACATAAAAATGTACGAAACGCACTAAAACACTATTCCAATGAACACACCAAGAACCAATAAAGACCTTTTAGTTGAAGGACTAAAAACAATGGGGATTACTCTGTTTTTGGCGTTTTTAGGGCCTTTCATTTTGCATGCAGGACTAACAAACCCTGACAAACCACTATATATTCCTTTAGTGATTTTAGGTATTTTAATCTGTGGTGCAGCGATATACTTTGGATTTAAAGGAATTCGCACGATCATGGATAGCCTTTTTGGGCGAAGCTAATTTT
>CALSPC010000007.1 GCA_943788135.1 uncultured Paracoccaceae bacterium
TTCAACTTTTGACCGCTTTACGTCAGTTGCTGACCTATTTGTTGCGGGTCATTTTTATGGTAAAGGCGCCCCTGTTTTTTTTACTCGTGAACAAGCTAAAGCGGCATCATTTAAATTGAAAGTTGTGGCTGATATCAGTTGTGATATTGATGGTCCTGTGGCTTGTACGATTCGTCCTTCTACGATCGAGGATCCAATTTATGGCTATGATCCACAATCTGAAAGTGAAGTCGATTATAGGGATCCCAATGCCATTGCCGTCATGGCGGTGGACAACTTGCCATGCGAGTTGCCAAAAGATGCCAGTGAAGGCTTTGGTGAAATTTTTGTAAAAGCTATTATCCCCTCTTTTTTTAATGCGGATGCCTTTGGTATTCTGGAACGTTCTAGAATGACTCAAAACGGCAAGCTCACGGCCGCATTCTCTTATCTTCAAGCTTTTGTTGATGGTACCGAATAGAATCAAAAAAGCCTATCCAAATGGACAGGCTTTCTGTAAAAAATAATGTATTGGTAAAAGTTAGACGATTCTAACGTTTACTGCATTCATACCTTTTCTACCTTCTTTTAATTCAAACTCAACTGTGTCACCTTCATTAATCTCATCGATTATTCCAGTTACATGTACGAAGTACTCTGTGTTTGAATCATCTTCTGTAATGAATCCAAATCCTTTAGATGCATTGAAGAATTTTACTGTACCGTTTTTCACTTGTTTATAATTTTTAGACTACAAATGTACTATTATATTTAACTTAAATACAGTTTTTAATATTTAATTATGATTTTTTTTAATTTATAACCCGCTCATCTCTAGAAGTCTATCAAAATTTGGTTCTTCGTTAAATCCTCAAAAACTTCACGCTTTCGAATTAACTGTGCGGTTTCATTATACCATAAAACTTCGGCAGGTCGGTAACGCGAATTATAATTACTGGCCATCATAAAACAATAGGCTCCCGCATTTTTGAATTCTAAAACATCACCCTCTGTTATTTCGTTAATAGGACGGTTGTTAGCAAACGTATCGGTTTCACAAATATATCCTACAACAGAATAAAAACGTTGTTTACCTTCAGGATTTGAAATATTTACAATATCGTGCTGTGAGCCATAAAGCATTGGACGAATCAAATGGTTAAATCCGGAATCAATTTGTGCAAATACAGTAGAAGTGGTTTGCTTAATCGCATTGACCTTTGTTAAAAAAGAGCCTGATTCACTCACAATAAATTTTCCAGGCTCAAAGGCGAGAGTTAAATTTTTACCATAATTTTTACAAAAGGTATGGAAACGTTCTGTTAATTTCTCCCCCAATTCTTCAATATTGGTTTCGATATCGTTGTCTTTATAAGGAACTTTAAATCCCGATCCAAAATCGATAAATTCAAGATTGTCAAATTGGCGCGCAACATCAAACAAAATCTCACTGGCCTGAATAAAGACATCTATGTCCAAAATATCACTTCCAGTATGCATGTGTATGCCGTTAATTGTCATTTTTGTGTTTTCAACAATACGCAACAACAATGGCGTTTGGTGGATTGAAATTCCAAATTTAGAATCGATATGTCCTACAGAAATATTGGTGTTTCCTCCCGCCATAATGTGGGGATTTATACGAATACATACTGGTATTTTTGGATGTTTAGTTCCAAACTGTTCTAAAATAGATAGGTTGTCAATATTTATCTGAACACCTAGTTTAGCTACCTTTTCGATTTCTTCTAAAGAAACTCCGTTAGGCGTATAAATGATATTTTCTGCTTTGAACCCTGCATGTAAACCCAATTGGACTTCCTGAATGGATACCGTATCTAATCCAGCTCCAAGATGATTAATAAATTTTAGAACAGAGATATTGGTTAGTGCTTTTGCAGCATAATTTAGCTTTAATTTTTTAACCTTACCAAAGGCTGCTGTGAGCCGGTTATATTGCGCTTCCATTTTGTGTGCATCATACACATAAACGGGGCTGCCGTGGTCTTTTGTGATTTGAAGTAAGGCGTCTTGATTCATTGTTTCGTTTTTAATTTATTTTCATGCAATAGTAAATCTAATCATCATATTTACAATAAAAATTGAAATTTTTTTCTAAATTTGCACAAAATGTTAAATAATAAACAAAATTGAAAACAATAACTTCTTCTGTTCAGGAAATTATAAGCTCACGGCCATTTTTAGAAGAAGCCTTAGCGCGAGAACTTATCAATTTTTCGGCCTTAGCTAAAGATTTAAATCCTACAATTTCTGAAATGTTACGAAAACCGGTCAAAGATGGTGCTATAATGATGGCATTACGGCGGTATGATTCCCCAATTAATGCCGGAAATACGCTGCGTTTGAAACAGGTGTTTAAGAACTTAGGGGACATCACTGTGCGTTCAAATCTAAGTGATTTCACATTTCAAAATTCAAAAACATTAATTCACAGCCACTCCAAAGTATTAGAAAAAATTCATACAAACCAACAACTGTTTTATGCCTTTACTCGAGGAATTTTCGAAAGTAATATTATGAGTTCAACTTCAGAGAAGGAAAGTATTTTTGAGGTCTTTAAAAATGAAACTCTTATAGGTTTGCAAGATAATTTATCAGCGATTAGTATCAATCTTCCAGAAGGCAATTCCAAAATAGTAGGCTTGTATTATCAAATATTTAAACGTTTGGCGTGGGATAATGTGACCTTGTACGAAGTTATTTCAACCACAAATGAGTTTACCATATTAGTAGAAGACCATTTAGTAGATAAAGCATTTTCTGTGATTAAAGGCCTAAAATATTAGAAGAATAAAAAAATCGAATAAACCCAAAAATCAATGATAAAAAATATTGGTAATACGCCATAGGTTAATTACTTTTGGGCTCTAAAGTTCCTATGAGGAAATAAAAAATTAATCTATTTAAAGATGAACTTACACGAATACCAAGGAAAAGAAATTTTAAGCACTTTTGGTGTTAAAATTCAAAAAGGAATAGTAGTAAATACGCCTGAAGATGCAGTTGCTGCTGCCAAAAAACTGACCGAAGAAACGGGGACAGGTTGGCATGTTTTAAAAGCACAAGTACACGCCGGTGGTCGTGGTAAAGGCGGTGGCGTAAAACTAGCTAAAAACCTTGGCGAAGTAGAAACAATCGCGGATCAAATTATTGGCATGCAACTCATCACTCCACAAACGTCTGCGGAAGGTAAAAAAGTGCATCAACTTTTGGTTGCTGAAGATGTCTATTATCCAGGGGAAACAGAAACAAGTGAATTCTACATCTCTGTTCTTTTGAACAGAACAACTGGAAGAAATATGATTATGTATTCAACCGAAGGTGGAATGGATATTGAAACCGTTGCTGAAGAAACACCACATTTAATCTTTACTGAAGAAATCGATCCTGCAACAGGTATGTTACCATTTCAAGCCCGTCGTGTAGCTTTTAATCTTGGTTTATCAGGTGCAGCGTTTAAAGACATGACCAAATTTGTAACGGCTCTTTATACGGCTTATGACAAATCGGATGCATCATTATTTGAAATTAACCCCGTTTTAAAAACAAGTGATAATAAAATATTGGCTGTTGATGCAAAAGTAACCATTGATGATAATGCGTTATTTAGACATAAAGATTACTTAGACTTAAGAGATATTCGTGAAGAAAATCCTATTGAAGTCGAAGCTGGAGCTCTAGGCCTTAATTATGTTGATTTAGATGGCAATGTTGGCTGTATGGTCAACGGCGCAGGTTTGGCAATGGCCACTATGGATTTGATTAAACAAGCAGGAGGAGAGCCGGCCAACTTTTTAGATGTTGGTGGTACAGCAGATGCTGCACGTGTAGAAGCGGCGTTCCAAATCATTTTGAAAGACCCAGAAGTCAAAGCAATTTTAATCAATATTTTTGGTGGAATTGTACGTTGTGATCGTGTCGCTCAAGGCGTTATCGATGCTTATAAAAATATGGGAACGATCAACGTCCCAATTATTGTGCGTTTACAAGGAACTAATGCTGATATCGCCAAGGAATTAATTGATAACTCTGGACTGGATGTTCAAAGTGCTGTTGAATTCCAAGAAGCTGCTGATAAGGTGCAAATGGTTTTAGCGTAGTCACTTTTAAATATAGAAAATTAAAGTAGCCTTAGGGCTACTTTTTTTATTTCAATACTTCCAACTTTTTTTGATAGTCTTTAATTTTGTCTCTAAGCTTGGCGGCCATCATAAAATCAAGCTCTTTTGCTGCCGCTTCCATAAGCTTACGTGTGTCTCGTATATTTTGTTCTAATTCAGGAGCAGTCAAGTATGCACTTTCTGGTTCCGCTGCTTTCATTGCTTCTTGTTCGTAATAATAACTACTCACCGAATTCTTGGTCAGTGCATTGTTCAAACTCTTATTTAGCGCTTTAGGTACAAGCTTGTGTTTGGTGTTGTAGGCAATTTGTTTCTCTCGGCGGTATTCCGTTTCATCAATGGTCTTTTGCATGCTTTTTGTAATTTTATCAGCATACATTATGGCGCGTCCGTTCAGGTGTCTCGCGGCACGCCCTACGGTTTGCGTGAGTGACCGTGCCGAGCGTAAAAAGCCTTCTTTGTCTGCATCTAAGATCACCACCAAAGAAACTTCAGGAAGGTCCAAACCTTCTCTTAACAAGTTGACCCCTACAAGCACATCAAATAGTCCTTTTCGTAAATCTTGCATGATTTCTACGCGTTCCAAGGTATCCACATCACTATGAATGTAGCGACAGCGTACTTGAATTCGGTCAGATATTTGGTCAACTCTTCCGCCATGCGTTTAGTAAGTGTAGTGACAAGTGTACGTTCGTCTTTTTCGACGCGTTGTTGAATTTCCTCAATCAAATCATCTATTTGATTCAAACTCGGTCGGACTTCAATAATAGGGTCTAAAAGCCCTGTTGGACGAATGATTTGTTCTACAAAAACGCCGTCTGATTTTTCTAATTCATAATCTGCTGGGGTAGCACTCACATATAATACCTGATTTTGGAGACTTTCAAATTCTTCAAATTTCAAAGGGCGATTGTCCATTGCTGCTGGCAAACGGAATCCGTATTCTACTAAGTTTTCTTTTCGACTGCGATCGCCACCATACATTGCATGTACTTGTGATATGGTCACGTGACTTTCATCAATTACCATGAGTGAATCGCTTGGAAAATAATCCAGTAAACAAAAGGGCCGTGTTCCTGGTGCGCGACCATCCAAGTAACGTGAATAGTTTTCAATCCCTGAACAATAGCCTAATTCGCGTATCATTTCCAAGTCAAACTCCGTACGTTCTTTTAAACGTTTGGCCTCTAAATGTTTGCCGATGTCTTTGAAATAGTCGTATTGCTTGACTAAATCGTCTTGAATGTCTTTTATGGCGTTCTGTAAAATATCTGGCGAAGTGACAAACATATTTGCAGGATAAATTGTGATGCCATCATAGGTTTCGATAACTTTATTGGTGTTCACATCAAAAGCCTCAATGGCTTCAATTTCATCGCCAAAAAAGTGAATTCTGAATCCATAATCCGCATAACTTGGAAATACATCTACTGTATCCCCTTTGATTCTGAAATTCCCGTGATTAAATTCGCCTTCAGTTCTAGAATATAAGCTTTGAACCAGTTTATGTAACAATGCAGTTCTAGAAATGGTTTCATCGATTTTTAGACTGATTACATTTTTTTGAAATTCAACGGGGTTCCCAATACCATATAAACAGGAAACCGAAGCAATTACAATCACATCTCTGCGTCCTGACAATAGGGAAGACGTAGTACTTAACCGCAGTTTTTCAATTTCTTCATTAATGGATAAATCTTTTTCGATATAAGTTCCAGAAACAGGTATATAAGCTTCAGGTTGGTAGTAATCGTAATAGGATACAAAATATTCTACAGCATTTTCAGGAAAAAATTGTTTAAACTCAGAGTATAATTGTGCTGCTAGTGTTTTATTATGCGCTAAAACTAGTGTAGGTTTCTGTACGTTTTGAATGATATTTGCTACGGTAAATGTTTTACCAGATCCCGTCACTCCCAAAAGTGTTTGGTACTTTTCCTTTGCTTCAATCCCAGCAACTAATTGGGTTATTGCAGCGGGTTGATCTCCAGTAGGTTTAAAATCTGATGTAAGCTTAAATTGCATAAGTGCAAAGCTAAGGGAAACTTAGCGCTAGAACAACAGAGACGAAAACTATTTTTTGATCCGAATGCGGCCAACTGTTTTAACGCCTTAATGAAAAGTGACCTTTAAAAATCCTGTCATCTTCTAGCTTGACATAGAACCAATAATCTGAAGTTGGCATCTTAAGTCCTCCAATAGTGCCATCCCATCCATTACCAAGAGGGTTTAATTGGATCAAAAGTTTTCCATAACGATCAAAAATATACACCTTGCTATTGACTTGTTTTGCCGTATTAATCCCATAGACATGCCAAGTGTCGTTAAACCCATCTCCATTTGGAGAGAAAAAGTTAGGAAATCCAATTACGGAGAGGTTTTTATTAGCTATTCCACAGTCATTTTTATCTCTGACATAAACGGTATATAGCCCTGGAATAACTTCAGTAAATACATTTGAATCTTGATAGCCTGAAAACTCATCATCTAACGAGTATTCATAATCACCCTCCCCAGAAACAGTAATGGTTACCGTATTGTTTGCAACACCATCAACGATTTCTATGGCATCAAATTCTGCGATGTTTGAGGGAAGTACTGTTAGTGTCCTTCGCTTTGAACAGCCATTACTGGTATAAACATCCACTGTGTATATCCCTGTTTTATTAACTTGAATTTGTGCCGTTGTAGCCCCTGTTGACCAGTTATAAGAAAATGAGCTTAGGCTTCCGCTTAAAAGTCCAGGATCTAAAGTAATTGATGCTGGGTAGGTATTTAGACAATAGATAGCATCATCTTCAATAGTAATTTGAGGAAGTTTATGAACGACTAATTCAATTTGATTAATCCCAAAACAGTCATTATTATTTTCTATTCGTGCAAATATAATTTGATTATAAGGAGTAGTGTTTGTGTAATTTAAATCTAAGGGATCTACTTCTAGAAGCGCATCTTGTGAGGTTTCGTAATAACGTAACGTATAGGATGACGGTAACCCTGATAGGATTGATGCATCTGCATCACTTAATGTAAAACTATACAACCCATCTTCTGTACCATCAGCATCACATTCCATCAAGGTTGTATTTGTACCAGTTGTAACCGTCACATTTAAGGTGAGTTTTGCAATATCAAAGCAATTTGTAAGCGTGTCTATGAGTTGGACATATACGGTTTGTGGATTCTGTGTATTGTTAAAAGCAGTGCCATCAATAGCTCCAGTCGAATTCTGAGCAGAAGTTAAATCTGTATAGAATTTTGTAGCTTTATTAGGAACATTATTTATTAAGCTAGCGTCGATTTCGGTTAAATTAAAAATGGTTAATCCATCATAAACGCCGTCCTCATCACACTGTTTCAAACTTAGGTCCCTAACTTTTGGTAAAGGATTTATAACCAAATTAAAACTAGTGGTGTCAAAACAGTCGTCATTTAATATCGTCTCAATTCGAACAAAAACTTGCTCAGAAACAGGACTCGTATTATAATATAAATCAGGATGTGGATTTGATTTTGTATCGGCATCACCCTGGGATGAATGATAACTTATGTTAAATTTTAAAGGGTCTTGACCCCCTAACACATTGGTGTCAAAATCTCTCAGATTTGTTATTTTTCGGCCATTAGTCCCATCCCCGTCACTGGCATCATCACAAACTTCTCCAGGGTTTACCGTATTAGCAACTGGTGTATCAAATACGGTCATGGTAAATGATGTAGTATCAAAACAGTCCTTATTTGAAGAATTTTCAATGCGTGCATATAGGGTTTGTGGATTCGTTTTATTTTGATAGGGCATTAATAGCGCATCTGTACCCGTATTAGCATTTTGTGGAGTTTCAAAATACCGAATAGAATATGTGAGTGGACTTTGTCCTTTTAGGATATCGGAATCAACGGTTTGGTTGAGGTTGATGTCCACAACTCCATTATTATCATCGTCGCAAACGCGAATATTTTTGGGAGTATAAGCCGTTGGGACTTCAGCAATTACAATCGATTTTGAAAACGTTTTTATGTCTGTTCCTAAAGTTATCGTGGCTGTTACTGTAAAATTTCCAGGGGTCGCATAGACATGTGATGGATTGTCCAATGTAGAAGTCGTAGAGTCTCCAAAATCCCACTGAATACTAGTATAGGTTTCATTACTATCTACAGCAAATTCGGTACGATCCCCAAAACACAGCTTGTTGATCTCAATTTTAGCTAAGAAAAACGATTGAATAAAAGGGGGGAGCCCTAAACTAGCACTTGTACCTCTAGATAAGGGTTGACCAGCGACTTTGTAATCACACAACGCTCCTAATTCGTTAGGGGTATTAATAACATCAAGGCTAGTTCTAGAGCTTAAGTTGGTAATGTATATTTTCCCATTAGGCGCAAGTTGTAGGGCAAAAACTCGATTAGTTCCCTGAAAAACCGTAGTCGCAGAAGCACTCACATCAGTGGCATTTAAATCAAATTGGATTACTCTATTATTGATCGTAGCATAGAGTTTACTGGAGTCTATCGAAAACTCAACACCATAAAGGGAAGAGTTTGCTAAAATATTGACCGGGTTACTCACCACTCCTGTGGCATCATCAAAGTCATAAATCCATAAGCTGCCTGAGCTGGTATCTGTTTGGCCTTGGCGTCTTCCATTTTCACTGTGGCAAATCGCAAGTTTTTTTCCGTCTGGCGAAGATTTTAAATAGCCGATCGCATTTCTTCGATAGCCATTTAATGAAATTAAAGGCAAAATTGCAGTTTTAACTGGAGTTTCATTGACGCCAGTACTATTAACTTGAAACGCATAAAAACTATCTATAAAATGGCTTACCACCCAATAAGATTGACCGTCACTATGTTCTACGGCTGTTATTTTTTCAGAACATTTAAAAGCGGCTTGCTCATTTATAGTAGGGTCATAGGTTAAAAGAGGTTTATTTTTTTCTGTTTTTACGACATCACCATTTCCATTGTTAAGTGTTAAATCAACCAAAGAATAATTAAGACCGTTATTATAACCATCATCATCATCTGGTACTGAACCAGCTTGAGAGTTGTTGTCGTAAAAATTAATAGGGTTTCCATTGCTATCGGCTGGACCTTGGTTTGGGTAGGCCCATGCATTGTTATGATGAGGTTCATCTACTGTAAATACATAATAATTATTTAGATTTCCAGGGCGAGGAATAATTAAACCAGAAGATGTACTCGATGGATCACCAAATAAACCAGTGCGGTTATTATAGTTTGCATTTGGCATAATTTGGTGGTTTTTATCCCAAACATTACGACCATCTGTGTAGAACAATAAATTACCAGCACTATCCGAAATAGAGGAACACCCTTCATTAGTATTGATTGTAGAGGCAGCTAGATTTGTAGGCGTTACTGTTTCAGTATTTAAATCAAAAGTTAAGCCAGCACCGTTTCCAAAAAACCAATTAGCAGCCTCTCCTTGTGAAAACAAGGAAAAAGACACCATTAACAAAGCAACTAGCGTTACGGATTTCACCTAAAAAATTAGTTTTATTTTAAGTAGTAAAAAAATAATTCAGGGTGGTTAAAGATACTACAAATCTCTAGTCTTTAATAATCTGTAAGATAAAAATACAAAAAGAATAGCCCAGAAAACAACTATTAAAATACTGTTAAAATGGACCGCATAATCATAGCTTAAGTCTGTATTAGACGGAAATTTTGTCATGGCTATACGTTGGAAAGGTTGTTTTATAAGATTTGACATTGAAGTTAATGGAAGAAAATCTTGTACCTTTTGCGCAATTTCGTAATTACTTTTCCAAGATATGACACCAAGAATAATCCATTCTAAAATTAAATCTACAAATAAAAACCCTAAAGCAAAAGCGGACCGCTTTGCCAAGACCCCTAGAAACAAACAAAAAGAAAAGAACCCTACAAGTTTAACAAAATAGGCTGCTAAAAATTCTATTTGCTGAATAATAATTTGAAATTCATTGTAGCTAGAATAAATGAGACCTAATAACAATGAAACGATAAAAATAATTATAGTGGATATTAGAGAGAAAAACACAATCACATAAAACTTTGACAGTATAAACTCTTTTTTACTTAAGCCATCGATTAGGTTTTGTTTCAAGGTTTTGTTACTGTATTCATTACCAATCATTGAAACCACTACAATAGCAAAAAAGAATTTAAATAGTGCCGAGAAAAAGGTGGTAATATGCCAAATAATAGGAAAATTAAATATCCCTAGCTCCCCGAGTTCAAGTGTAAAAAATCCGAAAAAGTTAATTTTAACGGCTGATAATAGAATGACACATAGGGGTAAAATAAAGGATATAAATATCAATATTTTACTCGTTTTGTTTAGGAATAGTTTTTGAAGTTCCAGATTTATTAATCGTATCATTACTTGTCAGTTAATTGTAAAAATTGTTCTTCTAGACTTTCTTTTCGTTTCACTAGATGGCTCAAAACGATTCCATTTTTAAACAGTAACCGGTTAAATGCTTCGGCTTCCATAGGTTGCTCCAGGAATGCTGTGATTAAATCGTTTTCTATTTTAGTGTGAGAAAAATTGGGGTGCGCTTCAATTAAAGAAATTAGTTGGTCTTTTTGATGGGTTTTTAGTTCAAAAAAACCATGACTTGAGATTAATTCATCAACACGACCAGAATAGAGATTAACCCCTTTTCTTAGAACGACAACATGAGTACATACTTTTTCAACTTCATCTAGTAAGTGTGAAGCCAATAAAATCGTGGTTCCATTTTTGGCAATTTCTTTAATAAGCTCTCTAATTTGATGAATCCCTTGTGGGTCTAGTCCATTTGTGGGTTCATCTAAAATTAATATTTCTGGATCATTTAATAGTGCTGAGGCAATAGCTAAACGCTGCTTCATCCCTAATGAAAACGTGCTGAATTTGCTATGGATACGTTCGGATAAACCAACAATTTCTAACGTTTTTTCGATAGCGTCATATGGAATGGCTTTGATTTTACATACGAGTTTTAGATTTTGATAGGCTGTCATGTACGGATAAAAATTGGGGCGTTCGATAATAGCTCCAACTTTTTTCAATGCTTGGTGTGTAGTTAACTCGCCTCCAAACCAAGAAAAACTTCCAGAAGTTTTATTAACTACACTTAATACAATTCCTAAAGTGGTTGACTTTCCACTACCATTAGGTCCTAAAATGCCGTAAATACTTCCTTGTTCGATATCAAAGGAGAGATTATTAACCGCAGTTAGTAAGCCATATTTTTTTGTAAGATTTGAAATTTTGAGTACAGAATTCACTGGGTAGTTTTTATTGAATAACACTAATATGACGATGTTCACATCCAATTGTTACACATTAAAAAAATAAAAGTTAAATTTGAACTTTAGCTTATCTTATTATGTCCCCTAATGGTCGTAAGAATTTATAAGTGCAGACTCAGATGAAAGACGATTTAAAAATATCATTAAAAAAACCATCATACCCTGTATGTCCAGCGTTAAAATCGTATTTACATAAATTTAATCGGACGATTCGTCTACCTATTTTTTATGACGACTTACTTCGTTTTCAAGGGTCGGTGGAAGTATTTGATAAAAATGATAAGGATACATTGTGGGTTCGCGTTTACTATAGCGATACAGATCGTAAAGAGATAGATTTGAATTTAAAAAAAATATATACCACACTACATTCGGATGGAAATGAAAAAATGGTAGCCCTGCTCAATGTTGACGCCATAGACTACTGTACGTTTGGAAATTCTAAGCCATTTCGTATAAAAATCAGGAATATACTCAATGATAACTACGCTTATTTTTATGTTAAAAAAGCAGATGCTTCTCGTATTTATGGCTTGGAATTAGAACATATGTTATCGCCTCATAACTTGAATTTTTTAGTGTATAATGACACCTTAATTGAAGAACATATCACTGGAATTCCTGGAGATGAGTTTATAGAACATATGCTTCCTGATTGTACATCTTCAGAAAAATCTCAAATTGCAAAGGAATTTGTAAAGTTCAACGAACGCTGTATGATTCGTCTATTGGGCGATATGCGATCCTATAACTATGTCATTGTGCCCACTCATGATTTTGATCATGTGGTTTTCAACATTCGCGCTATAGATTTTGATCAACAATGTTTTGAAGGTAAATTTAATGTGTATCGCCCTCAATTTTTTAAAGAAAATTTTAAAATGGTCGATTTAGTGACACAGAAATTTGAAAAGCAATCCATAAACCAAT
Source organism: uncultured Paracoccaceae bacterium (assembly GCA_943788135.1). Lineage (GTDB taxonomy): Bacteria > Bacteroidota > Bacteroidia > Flavobacteriales > Flavobacteriaceae > Hel1-33-131. The sequence continues at coordinate 12,354 of CALSPC010000007.1, forward strand.
ACAAACTTGAAGAACGTTCTATTGTCGCCAAACGAATGTTGAGTTTTAAGAATCGTATAGATCAGTTGATCCAATGTATGATTAATGACACCTTATCGACACCTGAACATGAAACCTTACTCAAAACAAAGATATTTGAGTATACCAATGATGTTAAATTCATGAAAAGTAAAAATATGGGTGAAATCTTAAAAAACTCTTTGAGTTTTGTCAAACGCAACTACCAGACAGAAAACACGGGGATTTTCTTTTAGTTCCAGGGGTCATTATTGTCCAAATGACCATAATCATCGGATCCATAGCCCTCTTCAAATTCATCAAAACTATCCGCATTACCTTCAGCTTCAAAGACCTTTTCAGGAGCTTCTCCGGGGACTTGACCATGTACATACAATAGGTTAGGGTAGTCAGTTCCCTTAGCTTCTTCCACAATTTCTCCAAGCTCTACCATAAAGGTCCACAGGCTTAGGAAATCATAGATATACAGCAATTTTGTACTGCGCTCAGATACCACAGTATTAATTAGTGTTTGACTCATGAGTTGAATATCAGATCCTCCTTCACTTACATCAAATAAAGAAATTTCTTCACCTTGATTCCATTCCTCATCACTCAGGTAAAAGGACGCCATTTCACTACCGTCAAACCCAAAAGATTGGGTGATCACATTGTGTAAATCTTCGAGAGTATCTGTATTTCTGATTTCAATATCTCTGAAAATATCGTCTTTTGTATCGTTGTCTAAAACAACTCTAAATCTAAAAATCATAGGTTAATAATATTGCGCAAATATAAGTTGCATTTTTTTTATGCGTGCTCATTTTGTCTTTTTTTATATGTGCATTCTAGGAGTATATAGAACTGAATTCCAAATAAAATAGATGCGATAACTAAATGTAAGGGTTGACTCAAAAATGGAAAATCAAAATAATACATCAAAATACCTGTAAACGCTTCTAGAATCACACAATAAATCACCAATTTCAATTTTGTGTACCCAAGAGATTTTGAGTTGTTTAGCTGCCACAAAAACCCGTTTAATGCTAAAACTAAAATAGATGTAGAGCGGTGGATGTAAAAGTTGAGATCTGGAGACTGTAACCACAAGGCTTTTTGATAACCTATGCGTTTTGTTTGCTCATCGACAAATTGCCGAACTTGAGTCCCTAAAATAATCTGTATTAACGTAACTATTACCGCTACAATCAGAATAGTAAAAAATAGTTTGTGATATTTTTGAGGTTTATGAGTTGTTTTAGAGACAAATATCAAATACAGAATTATGGCCACGATAAGCAAAGCCATTACCATATGAATTGTAATTTTGTAAGGGGCTAAGTTTGAATCTACCACCGTTTTGCCAAGCCATGCTTGAAACCCCATCCCAAATACGGTCAATAAAGAGAGAATAGTAATCCATTTATTTTTTTTCCAAAACCAAAATGATAAAACAGTAAACACCAATATTGGAATTCCAGAAAAAGCGCCAATCAATCTATTAACGTATTCTACCCAAGTATGTACAGGGTCATAGGTCGCATAGTCATGGGTTGTATAGACATCCCAATTAGAGGCGCTAAATGTCTCAGCTGAAGTAAAGTCGGATTTCGCCACTAAAAATGCGTCTTGATCGCTAAGAATCATCATGCCTTTTTTATAGGTATGATTAGATTTAAATTCTAATTGGGCACTTTCTGTTGGAGGGATGTAATACCCAAAACATTTTGGCCAATCTGGACAGCCCATTCCAGAACCTGTCATGCGGACAATAGCTCCTGCTATAATGACGCCGTAGATGAGTACTAAAGCAATTTTTGAAAGTGTTCTAAATTTATGTTCCATCAGTACGAGTTAATCCTAAATCTGTTCCTTTTTGTATCATCAGTTCGAAAGCCTTTTGAGGATCATTTGGAATGACGCCTTCTAAAATCGATTCTTTGATAAATTCTTTGATAATTCCAATTTCTTTTGAAGGTTTTAAATCAAAGGTCTTCATAATTGTTTCGCCAGAAACAGGGGGCTGAAAATCACGGACTTTGTCGCGTTCCTCAACTTCGACAATCTTTGCTCTAACACGCTTAAAATTATTGTGGTATTTTTTGAATTTGTAGGGGTTTTTAGTAGTGATATCTGCTTCACAAAGTGTCATCAAGTCATCTACGTATTCACCTGCATCAAAAACAAGGCGTCGCACTGCAGCATCCGTTATGTTTTCTTGTGCCAATACAATTGGTCGTGAGCTCATAAAAACCAATTTTTGAACATATTTCATCTTATCATTTAAGGGCATTTTTAAACGTTTAAATAAATGATAGACCATTTGTGACCCTTTGAGTTCATGTCCATGAAATGTCCATCCAACTTTTTTGCTGAATCGTTTCGTAGGTGCCTTTCCAATATCATGCAAAAGTGCTGCCCATCGAAGCCAAACATTGTCGGTATGTTTAGAACAGTTATCGACAACTTCAAGAGTGTGGTAAAAATTATCTTTATGCTTTTGTCCTTCTTGAACATCAACGCCTTTTAAATCTGTTAACTCAGGAATAATACGCTGAAGTAAGCCTGTTTTTTCAAGTAATAAAAAGCCCTTAGAAGGCGTTTGGCTTTCTACTATTTTTTGGAGTTCTACATTTATGCGTTCCTTGGTGATGATATCTATTCGGTCAGATTGTGCTTTGATGGCTTCAAAAGAAGCCTCTTCAATGTCAAAGTTCAGTTGTGTAGCAAAACGAATAGCTCTTAACATTCGAAGTGGGTCATCGCTATAAGTAATGGCGGGGTCTAAAGGCGTTTTGATGCGTTTTTCAGCTAAATCTTTAAGCCCATTAAAAGGATCTAGGAGCGTTCCGTAGGTTGCCGAATTTAGACTAATTGCCATGGCATTGATGGTGAAATCTCTACGGTTTTGATCGTCTTCCAAAGTGCCATCTTCCACACTAGGATTTCTACTGTCTGGGTTATATGATTCTTTTCGAGCGCCTACAAACTCTAATTCAACTCCTTCATACTTAATCATCGCAGTCCCGTAAGTTTTAAAGACCTGAACTTTTGGGGTGTTGGGTAAGTTTTTAGCCACGTGTTTGGCCAGGGCTATTCCACTCCCAATGGCAACGATGTCAATATCTTTTTCCCGCCCGCGTTCCAAAATAAAATCGCGTACAAATCCTCCAATGACATAGCAATCCAAACCAAGTTCATCAGCAGATTTTGAAATTCGCTGAAAAATGGGCGCTATTAGTGCATGTTTATAGTTCATTATGTTATGCGGTTTGCCAAGCGTTTTTAATGCTTATTTTCTAATAATTTTCACTTCTCCATTTGTGCTCAACTTAATAATTGAAGAGGGTTTAGAAGATTTGTTTGTGCGCTCCAAATTTACGACATAGTCTACACCTTTTAAAATATAGTCTTCAATTTCTTGAAAGGCTTTTGGAGTCGGTTTTCCAGAGATGTTAGCCGATGTTGATACGATTGGTTTTTTAAAACGTTTCAGTAAATCAGCACAAAACCCTTCTTTTACCATACGAATAGCCAAGGTGTTATCAGCTGCGATGAGATTTTCTGTTATTCTTAGCGGTTTATCATAAATTATGGTTGTAGGTGCTGTGGCATATTCCAAAATGCTATAGGCGGCTTCTGGAATTTCCTCAACATAATAATTTAACATATTAAAATCGCTCACTAAACAAATCATTGCTTTTTGATCTTCTCGATTCTTAAGTTTATAAAGTTTTTCAACTGCCGAAAAATTAGTTGCATCACATCCTAATCCCCAGACGGTATCTGTCGGATAAAGGATAAGCCCTCCTTGTTTTAAAGTTTTAATAGTGCCGTTGAGTTCGTTTTGCATTGTGTGCATGTAATTATATCATTTTATCTTTCGAAAAAACATGTTTTCTTAAATACAAATGTAATTAAAAAGGGAAGGGTTAAATAAAAATTATCCTATATATTTGTTTAAAATTTAATTCATGAATATTTTACATCTATCGGGTTCAACAGGTTGGGGTGGAAATGAACAACAATTAGTTGATCTTGTTTATGGTCTTGAAAAGATTCATGTTTCGAATACTCTTTTTTGTTTCAAAGATTCGTCTTTAGAAATTTATGCTAAGGAAAATAATATAAAGTATTACAGTATTCCCAAAGTCAAAGCCTATGCTTTAAAATATGCTAAATTCTTAAATAATTATGTCAAAAAACATCAACCCGATGTGATTCACATTCATACAAGCAATTCTGTTACAGCCTTTGTGATTGCGGATATTATTTATAAATTAAAAACACCTACTATTTTTTCAAAAAAGGGGATAGGCGGTTCCACAAGCAAGCTCAGTATTTTTAAATATAACTATAAAAACATCAATAAAATTGTTTGTGTTTCTAAAGCGGTTAAAGATGCTTTTAAAACAGTTGTTAAGTCCGCAAACCACCATAAATTATGTGTTGTTTATGATGGAATTAAAGTAGAACGTTCAGAACATAAAAGTACTGTCAATCTTCGTGAGCATTTTTCTATTGAGCGTTCTAAAATTTTAATTGGGAATATTGCTAACCACACAAGAGCTAAGGATTTGGTAACATTAGTAAAAACAGCTAATGAATTGGTTCATACCCTTGGTATTAAAAATATTCATTTCATTCAAATAGGAAAAACAGGAAAGTATTCAAATGAGTTTTTACCCTTAATCCAAAAGTATAATTTAGACTCTTTTTTCACGGTAACTGGTTTTTTAGATAATGCTATGGATTTATTAACTCAACTCGATCTGTATTTAATGACTTCTGAGCGCGAGGGATTGCCGATTACAATTTATGAGGCTTTTTTAAAAAAAACACCCATTGTAACCACTGCAGCTGGTGGGATACCAGAGGCTATAATTCATGGAGAAAATGGAATGCTTTCTGATGTCAAAGATTTTAGCAGTTTAGCACTAAATTTAAAGAAACTAATAACAGATAAACCGCTTCAAGAATCATTTGCAGAGAAATCTTATAAGCTATTGTTTGAAAAATTCACTACAATTCAATTGGCTGAAAATACTTTTTCAATTTATAAGGATTTAATTAAAAATGATTAAAAGTTCTTTAATAATATCCACGTATAATTGGCCACAAGCTTTAGAGTTAGTCTTAATAAGTGTGAAATGCCAGCACGTTCTGCCAATTGAAGTCATAATTGCAGACGACGGTTCAACTAATGAAACCAAAGAATTAATTGAAACTTTTAAAGCGGATTTCCCCGTTCCCTTAATTCATGTTTGGCATGAAGATCAGGGTTTTAATAAGTCTATGATTTTAAATAAAGCTATTATAAAATCAAAAGGAGATTATATTATTCAATCTGATGGAGATTGTATTCTACATGCTTCTTTTGTAAAAGATCATTTGAGTTTTTTGAAAAAGAATCAATATTTATTTGGAAGCAGAGTAAATATTCAAGCCAACCATTTAAAACGTCTGTTTTCTGAGAAACAAATTAAATTTAATCCTTTTTCGAAAGGAATAAAAAAAAGAACCCGTGCACTGTATTTTCCGTTTTTAAGTCGTTTTTATAAAGTACAAAATAACTTTTCAAAAAAATTCCGTGGTTGTAATACGTCATTTTTTAAATCAGATTGTATTGCTGTTAATGGCTATAATGAGGATATTACTGGTTGGGGACGGGAGGATAGTGAACTCATGCTGCGACTGCACAATAACGGTGTGAAAACTCGTAGATTACGCTACAGGGGAATTGTGTTTCATATTTGGCATACAGAAAAGTCAAAGGATAGGTTTGAGCTAAATGATAAAATAGAACAAAAGGTCATTAATGAATCACTGACTTGGTGCGAAAATGGAATTAATAAATATATTATCTAACGTTTTTTAGAAGCGTCCCATAATAGTTTCAATTTCTTGTATTTTAGAAATGTAACAATAAATGTTTGTTTGCAAATTCGCCATCCAAAAACACCATCTAAAATCCCTAACCTTAAAACGTAAGCCTTGAAAAAGGCCCATGAGGGTCTGATAATTATTTTAAAAATAGAGGATCGAATTCCTAGCTCAAAATAGGCTTTTGAGGCTATTGTAGAAAATCGTTCGACTTTTTGTTTATGTTCCTCATAATCTCTATAAATCCAGTGTAAGAGATCTCCTTTTAATTTACCGCTTTTGGTATTATTTTTTAGTTTATAAGAATCATGAGGATTAATCCCTTTCCATTCCCCACTATTTTTTTTGAATAGCCTTAATTTTTTATCTGGATACCAGTCAGAATGATGAATCCATTGCCCACAATAATTATTTTTTCTATCACAATAATAACCAGGGTGTTTCCAATCGTTTTTAACCTTAAGAATTGAAGTTTTTAGAGTGTCAGACAAAGCTTCATCACCATCTAAAGATAATATGTAGTCATATTTAGCTTGCTCCACAGCAAAGTTTTTTTGCTCCTTATAGCCCAAAAATTCTTGTTGAATAAAGGTAACGGGATAGTTTTCACAAATAGCTTTAGTATTATCTGTAGAGTAGGAGTCCACAACGAGGATTTCATCTACAACATCTACCAAAGACGCTAAGCATTTTTCTAAATGCTCCTCTTCGTTGTACGTTATAATAACTCCTGAAAGTTTTATCATATTTATTCTATATTTCTATACATTAACCAAAGAAATAAATACGTTTTAAATTCTTTGAAAGCGTTTAAATAAGCAAATACAAATCCTTCTTTACCATCTAAAAATCCGAGTTTTAGTAAAAATATTTTTTTGAGCTTCCATAGTGGCTTTACTAAGAAATGAAATAAATTTGGTTGTTTACTTTTAGTATATAATTGTTGAGCTTTTTGCTTTGCTTGTATTGTCTGTCGTTCACTATAACGATCAAAATCTAAATAAAGTTCCTCAATAGAGTATTTTAATTTTTTTGATGTTGTTTTGTTTTTAATTGAGTTTTTATGAACTAATAAAGAAGTATAGGAACATCTATATCCAGAAAATTTTAAGAACTTCCCCATAAACTTGAAGCGTATTTTAGCTTTATAATTCCCTGTGGAATCAGTGTTCATGATAATCTCATTAATTTCTTCAGCCAACTGCTTTGAAATGCAATGATTTGCTTCCAATCCTAAAATCCAATTATGACTTGCTTTTGAATGTGCTTTTTCAAGTAAAAAATCAAAATTGAGGTTCTCAGATTCAATAAACTGAACGAGATTTTGGTGTTCAATTCCAGAGAGTACAACTGGGTCAATTTTACCAATTACAATTATTTCATCTACAAAAGAGAGGCTAGCAATACACTCTTCGATGTAGTTGTGGTCATAAAATGAAATAATAAGGGCACTAATCATAAAAATAAAACTAATTAAAAATAATTGTGTAGTCGGCTGTAAAAGTAATAATTTTACAACTAATATAAGCTACTAAACCATGTCGCAGTTACCAATTTTAATGTATCACGCTATTTGCAATCACTCATCTAATAGCAAAGGGTTGACTTTGTCCTATGATAAATTGGAAGCACAGTTTCAATATTTAGTAGCTCAAGGCTACACAAGTTTACATTTTAGAGACATTGAAAAGTTTAGACATACCAATGATTTCCCTAAAAAACCCATTATTATCTCCTTTGATGATGTCTATGTAAATCAATATGAATTTGCTTATCCTTTGCTTAAAAAGTACAATTTAAAAGCATGTTTCTATGCCCCGCTTTCTTTTGTTGGAGGCATGGATTCTTGGAACGATGGTACAGAAAAACTCATGTCTGTCTCACAACTAAAGGATTTAGATCCAGCTGTCATCGAACTTGGATTGCATTCCTTTGCGCACCGCCCCTACAGTTCATTGTCAGTTGATTCCATACAAGAAGATTTTAAAAAATGTCATGATTTTGTATCCAAATACAAACTTAATATATCTAATGTTTTGGCATATCCGTACGGAAATTTCCCTCGAAAAGAGCCTCAAAAAACACAGTTTTTTGAAGAATTAAAAAATCAAAATATTGATTATGGCTTACGTATTGGAAATCGGTTGAATACATTGCCATTGAAAAATAATTATGAGTTAAATCGATTGGATATCAAAGGGGAAGACAGTTTGTTTAAATTCAAAATGAAATTAAAATTAGGTAAACTATCATTATTTTAATCCTTTTTTCAGAAGCATAATTTTGGCATATCTCGAAAAAACGCCGTAGGAGTTGATAGCTGAAACGGCAAGCCCAGGTATTCCGTCTAAAAATCCACGCCTTATAATGTATTCGTGAAAAAAACGATAGATTGGCTTAAAAGCCAAATGAAAGTAATTCATGTTTTTTCCTTTGGATAAAAGACGATCGGCTTGAAACCAAGCGTAGGAATCTTTCTTACTAATATAGTGCAACAATCCTTTATAAGTGTAGTGTAGGACTTTGTTTTTTAGCATTCCAACCGAGCCTTTAACTACAAGTTTTTCATGAACATTTCCTTCAAAATGACATTTATCTCTCCTTACCAATCGTGTGACATCATTGTAATGATGGTATAAAAAACGATTCATATAAAAGTGAGGAAAATTAAGTTTATATCCTGTATGTTTGTTAGTCTTCATAGCGTTTAAAAGCTCTTTTTGAAGCGTATATGTGATGCGTTCATCTCCATCTAAAAACAAAACCCAGTCACTTGTAGCAAACTGTAATGCGTGATTTTTTTGATTCGAAAAATTATCAAATTTTCTAGTAATAACCTTACACCCATGGTCTGTTGCAATTTTAACAGTGTCATCGTTGCTCATGGAGTCCACGACAATAATTTCATCTGCAAATTTAACAGAATACAACGCACCCTCAAGGTATTGAGCTTCGTTATAGGTTGGAATAATTACGGTTAAAGTTTGCATACGAGTTTAAAACGTAAACTTACAAAAAATCTTTATATTTGTACCCTATGAATCGTATAGATACTTCTATTGTTATAAGCACTTATAACTCCCCTAAATGGCTGGCTAAAGTTCTTTATGGGTACAATAATCAGACTTATAGATTATTTGAAATTGTTATAGCTGATGATGGATCTAGTCAAGAAACGTTTGATTTAATTGAAAAAATTCAAAAAGAAGTCTTTTATCCCATTGTACATGTGTGGCATGAGGATAATGGTTTTCAAAAATCACAAATATTAAACAAAGCCATTAAAAAATGCAGTTCCCCTTATATTATTATGTCTGATGGAGATTGCATTCCAAGATTTGATTTTGTTGAAATTCATGTGAAACACAGAGAAGAAGGGTTTTTTTTATCAGGAGGATATTTTATGTTGCCTATGCATATTTCAAATTTAATTTCGAAACAAGACATTTATGATGGTCATTGTTTTGATTTGAAATGGTTGAAAGCAAACGGTTTAAAACCTTCTTTTAAAAACAATAAACTTACTTCAACAGGTTTAAAGTCATGGGTTTTAAATTTATTTACACCAACCAATGCAAGCTGGAACGGACACAATGCTTCAGGATGGAAAAAAGATATAATGGCAATAAATGGTTTTGATGAACGCATGCAATATGGTGGGCAAGACCGTGAACTTGGAGAACGGCTGTTTAATAACGGTTTAAAAAGTAAACAAATCCGATACAGTGCCATTTGTGTGCATTTGGATCATCCAAGGAGCTATAAAACAAAAGCATCAATTGATAAAAATCTGGAAATTAGAAGAATTATCAAAGCCGAAAATAGGTCGTGGACAGATTATGGTATAGAAAAAAAGAAGTAAATGCGTGTTTACATCTTTTTGTATACCCCTACTTTCCAATAGGTTGATTCTTTTTTAGAAGTTACTTTAGAAAAATCCAGTTGTTCTAGTTCTGGAATGTCAAAGTATTCCCAACATCCAACACCTTCTTTATAAATGGAGTTGATTAATATTCCTCCGTGCTTTAATTTTCCTAAAATTCTATTTAGGACCTTTGCTCTAACATTGTCATTAATATAATAAAAAGCTTCATTAAATACGATGACATCAAATTCTTGAGGCGGTTTGTAGTAATGCAAGTCCGCAACCTGAAAATCACTGTTTTTAAAATTATATTTAGTAGCGGTTTTGATAGAAACTTTTGAGAAATCAACGCCTAAAAAATAACCTATAGTTTCATTTTCTAATCGTAGCCTTAAAACGCCTTCACCACATCCTAAATCCAATACGCTAGGCTGTGCTGTAGCATCTTGTTTTATTGATTCCAATATTTTTGCATATCTTGGAGCTTCAACGTTATTTTTCAGGTATTCCCATCGCCCTTTTTTGTATTGTCGATTCCAACGAATTTTTCGTCGCCAAATATGAAATTGGTCTAAAAGACTTAGTTTATTCATTTCACGTGATGTTTTAAAAAGGGGATAAGCTTCTTTAGAATTATTTCTGGAGTCAGTTGATTGTATAAAAATGTAGGATTCTTTTCAATTTTTCTACGATCTTTTCTTGAAATGGAAAATAAATCAGGTTTTTCATCTAATAAATGAACAGAGGTATGCAATTTTCCATCTTCAAAACTTGCCCAATCTGATTTCAAAATGTAAGGAGAAAAAATTGTGAATGTTGGTTTATCAAGTGCTTTTGCAATATGAATACTACCACCTTCATTGGCAATCAAAAGTTCACATTGGTTCATTAAAGAAATAAAACCTCGGATATTCGATTCATAAATATCAAAAATAATCCTCTCTTTTTGCTTGCATGCCTCAAAAATTTTAGCAGCCTCTGCTTTCTGATTAGGGGCATAATTAAACATTATATTCACCTCAAAATTTGAAGTTATATAATCAATTAGCGCAATAATATAGGGATATGGCATAGATTTTTGAGGCGTACTTCCTAAAATTCCAACCATAATCACAGGTTTAGAATAGTTATTTAATTTAGAATACGATTTCTCAGTATCCGTCAAATAGAGCTTAGGCTTGTAAACGGGAGTTTCTAAAGGAAATACAGAATTTACTAAATGTACTCTTTCCTCGATCGATTTTCCACAAGGCAGTGTTTTTTTATCCAAAGGATGAACTTTATGTGTGTAAGAATTAATTATAGAGGTTTTTCCTTTTTTTTGATACCCAACACGAATACCTGCTTTTGAAAAAAATGAAATAAACTTACTTTGAAACTTAGAATAGGGGTCAAAAATAATATCATAGTTTTCCTTTCGGATGTGCCAGGCTGTTTTGATAAGATTTGAAATTTTTTTCAACTCCTTTTCCTTCAATGGAATGATTCTGTCAATGTTAGGATTATTTTCAATGACACCTGTTGTATAATCATAGACAAAATAATCAATCCTAGAATTTGGAATTATTTTTTTGATATTTGCAGCAATTAAAGAGGCGATGAGCACATCTCCAATTCGCTTATTTTGGATTACAAGTATTTTTTTCATTAACTACTAAAGACTATCTTAGCAAGATATTACTTTTTTTAAAGTAACTAAAAGTTTATATGAATAATATTATTATACATTCCAAATTTACTTCATATTCAAAAGCGATATCAAAGGCTATAAGAGATTTTGAGTCCTCAGGTAAAACTGTATTAAAAGGAGATCGAAATACCATTAAATCTATAGAGATTGAAGGTTTGAATATGAATATAAAACAATTTAAAACTCCAAATATTTTTAATGCGTTTATTTATAAATTCATTCGTAAGTCCAAAGCACGTCGATCCTTTGAGTATGGAGTTATATTAACTCAAAAATCTATTTTAACGCCCACTCCAATTGCTTATTTTGAAACCTTCTCATGGTTTGGTCTCAAACAAAGTTATTATGTTAGTCAGCATGTAACCTATGATTTTGACTTTAGAGTATTGATACACGATTTAAAGATTCCTAACAGATTCGAAATCCTTAAACAGTTTACAGCATTCACCTTTAAACTCCACGAACAAAAGATTAATTTTTTAGATCATTCTCCTGGAAATACGTTGATTGTAAAATCAGATGCTGGTCAATATAATTTTTATTTAATTGATTTAAACCGAATGCGTTTTGAGACTATGAGTTTAAGAAAACGAATGCATAATTTTAGACGGCTATGGTTGTCAAAAGCGATGATACACATTATGTCTGTGGAATATGCAGCTTTAAGTAAAATTCCTCTCCCTGAAATTCAAAAACTAATGCTTCATTACAGTCGACAATTTCAGAAAAAAATTGATTCTAAAAAGCTAAAACGGAGTGGCCGTAAAATGACTTTTAAAACTTCGAATTAAACCGCTACATTATGGGTTCTTAAAGCATCATTTAAGGACGTTTTTTTATTGGTACTTTCTTTTCGTTTTCCAATAATTAAAGCACAGGGTACATTGAAATTTCCAGAAGGAAACTCTTTTGAGTAACTACCAGGAATGACTACTGAACGGGCAGGAACAATTCCTTTGTATTCTACGGGCTCATCTCCGGTTACATCAATGATTTTTGTGCTCATAGTAAGTACAACCCCAGCGCCTAAAACCGCCTCTGTTTCCACACGAACACCTTCTACAACAATGCATCGAGAGCCAATAAAAGCATTATCTTCAATAATTACAGGCGCCGCTTGTAAGGGTTCTAAAACGCCACCAATTCCAACACCTCCAGAAAGGTGTACATTTTTGCCAATTTGCGCACAGCTACCTACAGTAGCCCAAGTATCTACCATTGTACCAGCATCGACATAGGCTCCAATATTTACATAACTCGGCATTAGAATAGTACCTTTAGATATATAAGCGCCATGACGGGCAACAGCATGTGGTACTACACGTATGCCTTTTTCGGCATAGCCGGTTTTTAACGGAATTTTATCATGAAATTCAAACGGTCCTACTTCAATGGTTTTCATGGTTTGAATGGGAAAATACATCACAACCGCTTTTTTCACCCATTCATTTACTTGCCAACCATCTGCTGTAGGTTCAGCGACTCTTAAGTCTCCAGTATCTAATAAATCAACAATGGTTCTAATTGCATCTTTAGTGGTGGTTTCTTCTAAGAGTGCTCGGTTTTCCCAAGCAGCTTCAATAAGTGACTTTAAGTTGTTCATGATGTGTTTTTTTTTGTCAAATATAAGCTTATTAAGAGCTAAATTATAACGCCTTTTATATTTTGAATAAAATTTGTCAATTTGAGTAAATTTCGTCTATTTTCTATTAAAAATTAAACAGATATCGATTTTCTATGAAATGCTTCAAAACACAGTTGGTGAATAAATTGTATTTTCGCAGCCTATGGGACGTCTTTTAGCAATTGATTATGGGAGTAAACGCACAGGAATAGCTGTTACCGATGAAATGCAGATTATTGCTTCAGGGCTAACCACTGTAGAGACTAAAATGCTAATTCCATTTTTGAAAACCTATTGTGCAGCTGAATCCGTAGAGCTGTTTTTAATCGGTTTGCCAAAACAAATGAATAATGAACTTTCTGAGAGTGAGCCATTAATTTTGAAATTTATAGACCGTTTAAAAAAAGAAATCCCTCAGATTTCTATTGAGAGAGTAGATGAGCGTTTTACCTCTAAAATGGCATTTCAAACCATGATTGCTAGTGGACTCAAAAAGAAACAACGCCAAAACAAGGCTTTAGTAGATGAAATTAGTGCGACACTTATTTTGCAATCCTATCTTCACAATAAATAATTCTATAAGTATTATTTTATAATACCAAAAATTGTATTTTTGACCTCTTATATTTTATAGTATGATTTTACCAATAGTAGCTTATGGGGATCCAGTGCTCAAAAAAAGAGCCTCTGAAATCTCTAAAGACTATCCAAACTTAAAGGAAACACTAGCCAACATGTACGAATCAATGTATGGTGCATATGGCGTGGGGCTCGCTGCTCCACAAGTAGGGCTTTCAATTCGTTTGTTTTTGGTGGATACGTCTCCTTTCTCAGAAGATGACTCCTATACAGCTAAAGAACAAGCAGAACTAAAAGCGTTTAAAAAAACCTTTATAAATGCCAAGATTCTTGAAGAGTCTGGAGAGGAGTGGGGGTTCAATGAAGGCTGTTTAAGTATTCCAAACGTTCGTGAAGACGTGTTTCGAAAGCCGAAGATTAAAATAGAATATCAAGACGAGGATTTCAATACCCATGTCGAAGAGTATCAGGGCTTAATAGCTCGGGTTATTCAACATGAATATGATCATATTGAAGGTATTTTATTTACGGATAAAGTATCGTCCTTAAAAAAACGCTTATTAAAAGGTAAATTAAATAATATTTCAAAAGGAAAAACGAGTGTGGATTACCGAATGCGTTTTCCAAATGTTTCAAAAAAACGATCTTAAATCAAAATATAATACATGGAATTAGATAAAATTTTATCCATCGCCAAAAAACCAGGCTTATACAAATTAATAGCTCAATCTCGTGGTGGATTTATCGCAGAATCACTATTGGATCAAAAGCGAATTTCGGTGAGTATCACCAGTAATGTCAGTTTATTAAGCGAAATAGCGATCTACACTCTTGCTGAAGAATTACCATTGAAAGAGGTGTTTTTAAAAGTTTTTGAGAAAGAAAATGGAGGCCAGGCCAGTACGAGTCCAAAAGCATCAAAAGACGATTTAGAAGCGTATTTTTTCTCGGTTCTTCCCGATTATGATGAAGATCGTGTATATCCAAGTGATATTAAAAAAATTATCAGTTGGTATAATTTATTACATCAGCATAAGCTCCTAGATTTTAAAACCGAAGCTTCTAGTACAGAAGAAGAAGAATAAAAAAAGCAGCATTTCGCTGCTTTTTTTAACACTCAATTTTAGAATGTTTACACACCTCACAAAAGAATTTAGTTACAATTGGAAGTTAGCATACCCCGTAATCATGGGGATGTTAGGCCATACGTTTGTTGGGCTTGTAGATAATATTATGGTTGGACAATTAGGGTCGGCAGAACTGGCAGCCGTTTCTCTTGGAAATAGTTTTTTGTTTATAGCCATGTCTTTGGGAATTGGGTTTTCTACGGCAATCACTCCATTAGTGGCGGAAGCAGATTCTGAGAACGACTTTAAAAAAGGAAAGTCAGCGTTCAAGCATGGCTTGTTCTTGTGCATCGTCTTAAGTCTTTTGTTATATATTTTGATTTTATTAGCCAAGCCGCTAATGTATTTCATGAAACAACCCGAAGAGGTCGTGGTTCTTGCAATGCCCTATTTGAATATTGTGGCGATATCACTAATTCCACTTATTATTTTTCAAGGATTTAAGCAATTTAGTGATGGCTTATCCTTGACCAAACACGCCATGTATGCCACTATTTTTGCCAATATTTTAAACGTAGCGTTTAATTATGTATTGATTTTTGGAAAATTTGGTTTTCCAAAACTAGGGATTATTGGGGCGGGCATAGGGACCTTGATTTCTCGATTAGCCATGATCATAATTATTTGGTTTTTACTTAAAAACCATAAAAAAGCACAGGCATTTGTATCTGGAGTTAAATTATTTGTTTTGGATAATTCAATGCTTAAAAAAATTATAAATCTAGGGTTGCCCAGTGCGCTTCAAATGTTTTTTGAAGTGGCTATTTTTACTGCAGCGATATGGCTCAGTGGCGCTTTGGGAAAAAATGCACAAGCCGCCAATCAAATTGCATTAAATTTATCTTCAATGACATTTATGATTGCCATGGGTTTAAGTGTCACGGCTATGATTCGTGTGGGAAATCAAAAGGGATTAAAAAATTATGTAGAACTTCAACGCATTGCCAAGTCTATATTTTTGATGGGAATTTTATTTGCCTCCTTTTTTGCCTTACTATTTTTAGTTTTCCATGACGTGTTTCCTACCTTTTATCTGGATTTAAAAGATATAAACAACTATTTGGACAACCAAGAAGTCGTTGCGATTGCGTCTAAACTGCTCCTAGTAGCAGCTATTTTTCAAATCAGTGATAGTATTCAAGTCGTGTTTTTAGGAGCTTTAAGAGGCTTACAAGATGTGAAAACACCTACTCTAATGACATTTATCTCGTATTGGGTCATAGGATTTCCAATAAGCTATTTTCTGGGGCAGGAAGACGTTTATGGAAGTACAGGTATATGGATCGGGCTTTTAGCGGGATTAGGGTCGGCGTCAATTTTTTTATATCTTAGATTTATTTATCTCACAAACCGTTTAATTAAAACTCATAATATCAGTTAAGCATGGAATTACCAAAATTTATTCTCGGAGACAACACTAAATATCCAACAGCCATTTATGTGATCCATACGGAATTTCCACGGTTCATTATAAATTTAGAAACGGATGAGGTCGAGTGGTTGGAAGATTTTGACAAACAGGATGAAGAAGAATTGCTTTCTGAAACCGAAAATGCTATTGCAGAAGCAACTGCCTTTTATGATGCTGAAGTTTCATCTTACGATAATTAATTATGCTAGATCAACTCATAGAATTTGACCAATCCCTTTTGCTTTATCTTAATTCCTTAGGCTCATCGACATGGGACGGATTTTGGGAGGTAGTTACAAACAAACGGACCTTTATTCCACTGTATATTGTCCTGCTTTATCTCATGTCTAAACGTTTAACTACAAAAGGAATCATACTCCTTATATTGACCATTGCGGGTATGATTTTGTTTACGGATCAAACCACTAATTTATTTAAATATTCCTTTGAGCGCCTTCGACCTTGTGCTCAAGAGGGCGTGCTAGAGTTGATCCGACAAGGAGAGTGTTGGGGTTACGGTTTCTTTTCGGGGCATTCGTCTAATTCAATGGCAACAGCTATTTTTACTGGTTTAATGCTACGCCCAGTTTATAAAAACCTAATATATATTATGATGGTATGGAGTATTGTTGTGGCTTACAGCCGCATCTATTTAGGGCTACATTATCCGTTGGATATACTGTGTGGTTTGACCTTTGGGGTCTTTGCAGGGTATTTGTTTTTTAGAATTTTTAAGCGCTTAAACGCGCGATTTGTAAAGATTCAATAGGTATTCAGCTGCTGCAAAAGGCGAGCGCTTATTAGCTGTAATCAATGCCATCTGGGTTTTCAGCTCTTTTGCTATAGTTTCATCCTGAAAAAATTGATCTTTCAATTGGTCCTCAATAGACTGTAGTAGCCAAAAGTTATTTTGATTTTGGCGTTTTTTCGAAAAATATCCTCCTTCTTTAGTGTGCGTAATATAAGCCGTAATTAATTTCCATGCCGCATCAATGCCTTTATTTTCAATGGCACTACACACTTCTACTTTAGGCATCCATCCAGAAGCTTTAACAGGGTAGAAGTGCAGGGCGCGATTAAAAGCTGCTTTAGCTAATTTTGCAGCCGTGCGGTTGTTTCCATCCGCTTTATTGATAATAATAGCATCCGCCATTTCTATAATTCCGCGCTTAATCCCTTGAAGCTCATCGCCAGCACCTGAAAGCTTTAGTAATAAGAAAAAATCTACCATACTATGCACTAGTGTTTCACTCTGACCAACCCCAACGGTTTCAATCAAAATAACATCGTATCCCGCAGTTTCACAAAGTGTGATGGTTTCTCGGGTGTGCCGTGCCACGCCGCCCAAAGCCTCCCCAGCTGCTGAAGGACGAATAAACGCATTTGGATTTTTAACCAGAGTTTCCATACGGGTTTTGTCGCCCAAAATACTCCCTTTACTTAAACGACTCGTTGGATCCACAGCCAAAACGGCAACTTTTTTGCCAAGCCCAGTTAGGTAAGTTCCAAGCGCTTCTATAAATGTACTTTTCCCAACACCTGGAACACCAGTAATTCCAATTCTAATAGAGGGTTTCCTGTGTTCTAAGCAGTTCTGAATAAGTTTATTTGCCTTGTCTTTATGTGCACTGTTTTGACTTTCTATCAATGTAATACCACGACTCAAGGCTGCTGTGTTTCCTGCAATGATTTCTTCTAGTAAGTCGTCTATCGAAGGCTGTTCTTGACGTTTCTTTTTTAAATTAGAAATCGCCTGTTGGCTCGTGGCTTCTTGTTTGGAAACCCCTGCTTTTTCTTGAAGTGCCGTTTTATTTGTTGTCTTTCTGTTCACTTTTGGCGTATTGCTGCTAAATTAATCTAATTTTTTATATTGGGATTGTTTTTTTGATTGTCCGTATCTTTATATCATATTTACCGAAATGGATTTTAATACGTTTTTATTTAAGTTATCAAAACACCCAATAAAGGTCATTGCGCCTAGCAATCGATTTTGAGTCTTATGTTCCCATTGATTTATCAAAAGACAATAAAGCACTTGAAAAATTGAACACGAGTTGTTCGCTATCTTGGACAACTTATATTAATAATTTTCTTAAAACACGTCACAAATTAATAGCTTTTGGAGGCTATTTAGAGCCTCGATCGATCTATTCTAGAAGTGCCTATTTTAATACTAAAAACATGTTAGAGGAACGCCATATTCATTTGGGTGTTGATTTGTGGTGTGCAGCCGAAACTCCTGTTTTAGCAGCGTTTGACGGTGTTATACACAGCTTTAAAAACAATACCAACCATGGCGATTATGGCCCAACTATTATTCTAAAACATTGTATCAATTCCATAACGTTTTACACGCTTTATGGTCATTTGTCTAAGTCATCAATTAAAACTTTACATAAAAACATACAAATAACTAAAGGACAAGTTATTGGATACTTGGGTTGTTCTGATGTTAATGGTGATTATGCACCGCATTTACACTTCCAAATCATAAAAAATATTGCAGATTTTGAAGGAGATTATCCCGGTGTAAGCTCCCAGAATAATTTAGCGTTTTATCGTGCAAACTGCCCCGACCCAAATTTGGTGTTGAAGTTATATTAAAAAGTGGATTTTATAAGTGTTCTATAAAAACAAGCTACCACATGAAAAGATTTTAGAAAACCTTTTGATGTGGTAGTTGAACAGAGCCAATCGAAGTGTGTTCACTTTGACTTCGTAAGGTACTTTTTACTCAGCATTTTTGATTTCTAAAAGTAGAGCTGCTAATTTTTCAGGCTGTGAAAAATTTGGAGTATGACTCGAGTTTAGTGCATACGATTTTTTTACATTTCCTTTATACATTGCGCGTTGCACTTCAATAGGGATAGCTCTATCTTCTGTACATTCGATATAGTATTTAGGAATTTTCCCAAAGTTTTCATCAGTAATCTCTAATTCATACGATAAGGGTGCAGCAGGCTCAGGGACAATATAGGGTTTTGCACCCTCAAAGGCGTCTTTTGAAATATCGTGAGCAAAAGCATTTTGAATTTCTTCATCTTTGACTAGAGCATACGTTTTATCATCTGATAAAAAGAAATTTTCTACAGCTTTAGAACCTTCTACGCCTTGTACTGCCCCAAAGAAAGATCCGCCATTAGGTAATAAAAATGCTGTTAAAAAAACTAATTTCTTAACCTTATTTGGTCTCAATTCTGCCACTCTACTCACCGTGATCCCGTTAAAACTATGACCAACCAAAATAACAGGTTTATCTTGGTGTTCTAGAAGTGTTGTAAGCGTTTCCACATAATCATCCATTGTAATCTGTGCAGGAGAGGTCTTGTCATTGCCGTGCCCTGGCAGGTCGGGAGTTAATACTGTATGTCCATCTGCTTTAAGAGTTTTGGCAACTTGATCCCATTGCCATCCGCCTAACCAAGCAGAATGCACTAATACATAGGTTTCTTTTGGAGGGTTGTGAAGCTCACTTTTCTTTGAAGTTTGTTTTAATTTTTGACAACTTGTTCCCATGGCTAAGACCATACAGAGCGTAATCCATTGTAATCGTTTCATTTTTTTAGTTTTAAGTGTTTATAATTTATGTCCAATACAAAGTTAAAGTCATCATTAAAAAAAAACTGGTACCTTTTGTTACAGCTGAAAACAAATATGAATAAAAATGATTTTTAAAGTAATTCGATCTGCTTGATTTTTAAGTTAACCAGACCTGATAACTCAAATTGCTTTAATATTTTTGAGATCACTTCTCTAGTCGTACCAATTTCTTTAGCTAATTGACTATGAGAAAGGGGAATACTCAAAGACTTGTTTTTTTTAGCATATGTGTGTAAATAGTCTAATACCCGCTTGTCAATTTTATTGAAAGCTAAATTTTTATAGGAATGAAGTAAGTCTTCATAACTAAAAATAAAGGACTCTGTTGTGAATTTGTTCCATGATTTATATTTAAAACTCCATGCAGTCACAACTCTTACAGGAAGTTTAATTATAGTCGTTTCTTCTACAGTTTTAGCATTGACAACACTTTTACAATCTCTGAAAGTCGCAGAAAGTGAGAGCACACAAGTTTCAATAGGGTTTACATAGTAGAGCAAAATTTGCCTGTCTTCATTTTCTTGCCACACCCTTACTTTTCCTGAAATAACTATGGCAAGCCATTTGATATATTTGTCTTGTTCTACAATATATGAGTGTTTAGGGACAGTTTGAACCACTCCACATTGTATAATTTCTGCTTTTAAATCTTCCTCTACTATGTTTAGGGCTTTAAATAATAGGTTGAATTCGGACATTTTTTTTACTTAATAATGATGAAGAGTTTTTACGATCAATTTCAGACCCAATTTTTCATAGAAAGGGATTGATTTTATCAAATTCAATGACGGGACGGTTATATGGTTTAAATTCATTTTTTATCGATAAGTTTACAGTACCGCGTTATACGAAGTGACCGCCTGGTTTTTTAATTGACACGCTTGTAAACTTATATTTTTTTAAAACCCTGCCACAGCTCCGCTCACAAAGTCCCATAAATACATTTATGAGAATCTACATGAGCGTACTGCAAAACAGTCGCTATTCGTCTTGCTTAATAGAAAATTGGTTGGTATGAAGATGTCGACCTGGGAGCTGATATCTAGACATAAATGTATAAAAAAATCACGTATATCCAAAGCTATACGTGATTTTTAAAACTCTTGTTTTGCAAGCGATAAAGGACTATTTTTCCTGTACCAACACCCATTCGCCTTTGGCAATAAGGGGTTCTGCTTGCTTGTATTTTGTGGTCTTTTTTTCGCCACTCATAACATGTTTAATCGTCACGCGATCGTTACGTCCAATTTTGGGTTGGTCTCTCGTAATTGTTTCCACCACTTGTGGTTGGCGTTGAGTGTTTCCAGCGGCTCTTGCTGCAGCAGAACGCTCGTCTAAGTTTTGGATATTTTCTTTAGAGGTTTGTGTGTTCTCGCGACGGCGTGTTTTGGCCTCTTGAATCACATTGGCAGTTTCCTGAGGAATCTCTCCCTTAAACAAGAATGAAATGACATCTTTATTTACCTGATCAATCATGGTTTTAAACAATTCAAAAGACTCAAACTTATAAATCAATAAGGGATCTTTTTGTTCATGAACCGCCAGCTGTACGGATTGTTTCAGCTCGTCCATTTTTCGCAAATGTGTTTTCCAAGCATCGTCAATAATGGCTAATGAAATGTTTTTCTCAAAATCTGTGACCAATTGTTTTCCATTGGTTTGATACGCTTTTTCAAGATCCGTAACCACTTGTAATGATTTGACACCATCGGTGAAAGGCACTACGATACGCTTAAATTTATCACGCTGTGTTTCATAAACATTTTGAATCACTGGAAATGCCAGTTCTGCATTACGCTCCATTTTGGAGATATAATGTTGAAACGCCGTTTTGTACACTGTTCCCGTAATATCCTGAGCGGTCATGCTAGAAAATTCATCTGCAGTAACCGGAGCGCTCATAGAAAAATAACGAATCAATTCAAACTCAAAGTTTTTGTAATCGTTGTTAGCCTTGTTACCCTCTGTAATAATTTCAGAAGTGTCATAGATCATATTTGCTAAATCGACGCGTAAACGCTCTCCAAATAGGGCGTTATAGCGGCGTTTATAGACTACTTCACGCTGAGAGTTCATGACGTCGTCATATTCTAAAAGACGTTTTCGAACGCCAAACTGATTTTCTTCGACTTTTTTCTGTGCACGTTCAATAGATTTAGAAATCATCGAGTGCTGAATCACTTCTCCTTCTTCAAGTCCCATACGGTCCATCATTTTGGCAATGCGTTCGCTACCAAAAAGGCGCATAAGATTATCTTCTAAGGACACATAAAACTGTGAACTTCCTGGATCGCCTTGACGTCCTGCTCGTCCACGTAATTGTCTGTCCACACGACGCGAATCATGGCGTTCTGTACCTATAATCGCTAATCCACCTGCGGCTTTCACTTCGTCGGACAGTTTGATGTCTGTTCCACGTCCTGCCATGTTTGTTGCAATAGTGACTTGACCAGGTTGTCCAGCTTCCGCAACAATATCCGCTTCTTTTTTATGCAATTTTGCATTTAAAACGTTGTGCGGGATTTTACGAATACTCAACATTTTCCCTAGCAACTCACTAATTTCTACATTAGTTGTTCCAATTAAAATAGGACGACCTGCTTTGGAAAGTGTAGTCACTTCATCAATAACTGCATTGTATTTTTCACGCTTGGTTTTATAGACTAAATCTTCACGATCATCTCTTGCAATAGGACGGTTGGTAGGAATTTCGATCACATCCAATTTATAGATTTCCCAGAACTCACCTGCTTCAGTGACTGCTGTTCCAGTCATCCCAGAAAGTTTACGGTACATTCTAAAATAATTCTGCAGCGTTACCGTAGCAAACGTTTGTGTTGCCGCTTCAATTTTCACATTTTCCTTAGCTTCAATCGCTTGGTGTAATCCGTCGCTGTAGCGACGACCATCCATAATACGTCCCGTTTGCTCATCGACAATCATTACTTTGTTGTCCATCACCACATATTGAATGTCTTTTTCAAATAGGGCATAGGCTTTTAAAAGCTGACTAAGCGTATGAATACGTTCCGACTTCACACCAAACTCTCTAAATAAGTCTTCTTTGAGTTCAGCTTCTTTTTCGGCTGTAAGGTTTTGAGCTTCAATTTTAGAAATTTCCATTCCTATTTCGGGCATTACAAAAAAGTCGGGGTTATCTTTTCCAGAAAGATACTCTACACCTTTGTCAGATAATTCAATCTGATTATTTTTTTCATCAATAACATAATAGAGTTCTTTATCCACAGTGGGCATTTCTCTATTGTTATCTTGCATGTAAAAATTCTCTGTTTTTTGAAGCAGTTGTTTAACGCCTTCTTCACTCAAGAATTTAATTAAGGCTTTGTTTTTTGGAATCCCTCTAAATACGCGTAACAATTGGAGTCCACCTTCTTTTGTATCGCCAGCAGCAATCTGTTTTTTGGCCTCTGCAAGGACACCAGTAAGGTATTTGCGTTGAATTCCAACAATGTCTTCTACTTTGGGTTTAAGTTCCATAAACTCATGACGATCGCCTTGAGGAATAGGTCCAGAAATAATTAAAGGTGTACGGGCATCGTCAATCAATACCGAATCAATTTCATCGACAATCGCATAATGGGGTGGGCGCTGTACAAGATCATCGGGCGTATGCGCCATATTATCTCTCAAGTAATCAAATCCAAACTCATTATTTGTACCGTAAGTAATGTCTGCATTGTAAGCGTTTTTACGCTCTTGTGAATTCGGTTTGTGGTAATCGATACAATCGACACTTAAGCCATGAAACTGAAAAATAGGCGCCATCCAAGCGCTATCTCGTTTAGCCAAGTAATCATTTACGGTTACTAAATGCACTCCCTTACCCGTAATAGCATTGAGATACACGGGCAACGTTGCCACAAGTGTTTTTCCTTCACCAGTTTGCATTTCAGCAATTTTTCCTTGATGCATGGCAACTCCACCTATAAGCTGCACGTCATAATGTATCATATCCCAAGTGATCGCTTTTCCTGCGGCATCCCAAGAGTTGGCCCAAAGGGCTTTGTCGCCTTTTAGTGTGACATAGTCTTTAGTTCCCGAAAGCTCGCGATCAAACGGGCTTGCAGTTACTTCTAGCTGTGGGGAGTTCACAAAACGTTTGGCGGTTTCTTTAATCACCGAAAACGCTTCAGGAAGAATAGCGTCCAAAACCTCTTGTGTCTTAGCGTAAACCTCATCTTTTAAGCCGTCAATTTCTTGATAGATGTCTTCTTTCCTATCAATGTCTTCTGTGGTGTCTGCCTCAACATACAAAGCGGCAATGGTATCTTCTAGAGCTTGACAAGCTTCTGAAATCGTTGCTTTAAATTCATCTGTTTTTGCTCTTAAGGCGTCATTGCTTAAGGCTGCAGTAGCGGCTTCAAATGTTTTTATTTTATTAACGACAGGCATGATCGCCTTCACGTCTTGTTTGGATTTATCTCCAACGAATACTTTTAGTACCGAATTCAGTAAACTCATTTTTGGGTTATATTTTAATGATCTTTAATTGTACAGACAGTCAAAGATACAGTTTGTTGTTATTTTGGTTGTGAAATAAAGCAAAAAAAAAGCCTCTATTGAGACTTTTTTACTAATTTTTGTTTTTTCTAATATTCATCTTCGTTCCAAAGATAATCTTCATCGGAAGGATAGTCAGGCCATATTTCTTGAATAGAGTCATAAGAGTCGCCTTCATCTTCAATGGACTGAAGGTTCTCCACAACTTCTAGTGGCGCTCCTGTTCGTATAGAGTAATCAATTAATTCATCTTTAGTAGCGGGCCAAGGCGCGTCACTTAGGTAAGAGGCAAGTTCTAATGTCCAATACATGTGTTGAAATATTTAATTTTTGCAAAAATAATTTTTTAGATGAAAAATTCAAGTAAAAAAGCATTTATTTCATCAATAAAGTTATGAACGTTCAATAATCAACTGTTATACTAAATGTGTAATACAGCGATTTGTGTTAATAATATTACTATTTAGGGCGTTTTATTAGGGATCCATTTGATCTCTTCCGCCTTTAAATCTTTGGACAATTTTCGTGCCAATACAAATAAGAAGTCAGATAACCGATTCAAATAGACCAATATTTCGGGTTGTGTAGGCTGATCGGCATGGAGTTTGGAGACTGCCCGCTCTGCACGACGACAAATACAGCGTGCAATATGACAGAATGACACAGTTTGGTGACCGCCTGGCAAAATAAAATGCGTCATTGGGGGTAACTCCAAATTCATGGCATCTATATGGTTTTCTAAAACTGTAATTGCTTCTGCTTTTACAAAAGAAATTCCGAGCTTTTTGCGTTGACTTTCATCCTTAAGTTTTTCAGGGTCAGTCGCTAAAATAGCACCAACTCTAAACAGTTGTTCTTGAATTTCAATAAGCATTGCTATATTATCCGTTGGAAGTTTTTGGTCCCGAATCAAACCAAGATACGAGTTTAATTCATCAACCGTTCCATAACATTCTATTCTCAAATCATGTTTTGGCAAACGGCTTCCACCAACAAGTCCTGTAGTGCCTTTATCGCCTGTTTTTGTATAAATTTTCATGTGTGAATGTATTATTACTTCAAATATTCTGCCTTAAAGTTAACTCTAAAATTTAAATCACCAATTATTTAAAGTCTAATCGTAAAATGTTCTTGGGGTTGCGCTGTTCTTAGAAAGATAAACCCCCAATAAAAAGTATCAATTGATGCCGTAACTTGAGCATTAGATTTAAGCTCAGTCCAGCGTTTAAACTGCGTTGTGTTTTCACGAATAGCGTCAATTAGAATTAAGGAATCGCGATGACAAACCTTTAGCAAGTCTGCACTAGAATGTTGAGCAAGAGTTTGGGAATCTAAATAGATCAAGCAGGGTGTTTTTGAAATTAAGGGTTCTGTTTTGAGGAGCTCAGAAACCGATTTAAATTTCGAGGTTTTATTCTCAAGGTTCAAAACATACTCAGTTTTTTTTGAAATAGTTTCAGGTATAAAACACCTTTCAAACTTGAAATATACACTTAAACGAATCAAAAATTTTGACTTTGAATCTCGATTAGAAACATGTTGGTATGCATTATAGTGTGAACGGTCATAAAAACATTTTGTCACTAAATCAAACACAAAAGGGGAGTGGACGCCATGTTGGTTTTTGGAGTGCCACCAAAATTTCAAATAAGATAATAAAGGGTTCAATTTAGTTTTTCATTTAATTCTAACCAACGGAGTTCCTTATCTTCAATGATTTGTTGTATTGTCTTTAACTCCTCAGAAAGAGAATTAATAGCCTCCATATCAATATCTGGAACAAGAAATTTAGCTTCAAGTTCTTTCTTATCAAATTCAAGAGATTTTAGTTTACTCTCCAAATTTTTCAACTCTTTTTGTTCATTGAAACTTAATTTAGCTTCCGATTGAATTATGTTGTCTTTTTTTGAGGCTATTTTTTTTGGTGTTGATGCAACAGGAACACTGTCTTCATAAGTTCTGAAATCGGAGTAATTGCCTGGGAAATCTTCCACCTTACCGCCGCCACGAAACACAAAGAGATGGTCCACAATTTTGTCCATAAAATAACGGTCATGAGATACTACTAACAAACAGCCTGGAAAATCTAGTAAAAAATTCTCCAAGACATTAAGGGTAACAATATCGAGGTCATTTGTGGGTTCATCGAGAATTAGAAAATTAGGATTTTGAATTAAGACTGTACATAAGTACAGCCGTTTGCGCTCGCCACCACTGAGTTTTTCAACAAAATCGTACTGTTTTTTTCGGCTGAATAAAAAGCGTTCCAGCAGTTGTTGGGCGCTTATTTGTTTGCCTTTTGTTAGAGGGATATAGTCTCCAAATTCACGAACTACATCAATAACTTTTTGCTGTGGTTTTGGTTTAATACCGTCTTGAGTATAATACCCAAACTTAAGGGTTTCTCCCTGAATGATTTTACCACTATCGGGCTTTAAACCACCCGTAATCATGTTTAGAAATGTCGATTTTCCTGTTCCATTTTTGCCAATAATTCCAATGCGTTCGCCACGTTGGAATACGTAGTCAAATTTGTCTAAAATGACTTTATCATCAAACGCTTTCGAGACGTTGTGGATCTCCAAAATCTTACTTCCTAAGCGTTCCATATTTATTTCTAACTGAACTTGATGATCGTTTCGACGCTTGCTGGCGCGTTCCTTTATTTCATAAAAATCATCGATTCTAGATTTAGATTTTGTTGTTCGTGCTTTGGGTTGACGCCGCATCCATCCGAGTTCTTTTTTAAACAGTTGTTTGGATTTGTTGGTTTCTATTGCTTCACGCTCAATACGTTCTTCTTTTTTCTCTAGGTAGTATGAATAGTTTCCTTTATAATTATAGATAGAGCCTTCGTCTAACTCGATAATTTCTGAACAGACCCGTTCCAAAAAGTACCGGTCGTGAGTAACCATAAAAAGGGTGATGTTTTCCTTCGCAAAAAAGGATTCTAACCATTCAATCATTTCCAAATCCAAATGGTTTGTAGGCTCATCCAAAATCAATAAATCAGGTTTACTCAACAGTGTATTGGCCAACGCTAATCGCTTTTGTTGACCTCCAGAAAGCGCACTTACTTTTTGATCTAAATTCTCAAGTTTTAACTTAAAAAGAATTTGTGTGTATTGAGTTTCAAAATCCCAAGCTTGATAGCGCTCCATATCGTCAAAAGCAGTTTGATATAGTGTCGTATCTTCAGGGTTTTCAAGTGCTGCATGATAGGTATTGATGACTTTTAAAATCGGATTATCCGAGTTAAAAATGGTTTCTTCTACTGTTAACTCTTGATCTAGATTAGGTTCTTGAGGCAAAAATGTGGTGCGTAACCCTTTGCGGTAAATAATTTGACCTGTATCGGGAGCATCTTTTCCTGAAAGAATATTAAGAATCGAGGTTTTTCCTGTCCCATTTTTGGCAACAAACGCTATTTTTTGATCTTTGTGAATACTAAAAGATAGCCCTTCGAACAAAATGAGTTCGCCATACGACTTTGATATGTTTTCTACGTTGAGGTAATTCAAAATTTTGTTTTTGCAAAGAAAAGATAATTATCCACGATTTGCAGCCTTGAAATGGTGAATTAAAAATAAATATCGAATACACAGCGCTAGCAACAACGGAATCAACCCAATGGCAAAGGATTGCACCCCAGTCATCCAATGTAATCCCATAAGACTTAATAGAATTAAAAGGAATTTTAAATAGCTTATACCACGATTATTAAGTTGAGATTTAAGTAGGGAAGGGATAAATAAAATATTAAGTGCACAGGCCCATAAGAGGTTATAATTGTAAGCAGTAGCCGTATGATCCGTAGCAAACCAAAGGAGTAACAAAAGCACTCCAACGCCTCCTGTAATGGTAAATATTACCAAATCGAGCCATTTTGTTCGTTTGTTGTTTTTATGATCGTGATAGGTAATGAACAATAGGACTAGTGCTACAATACTCCAAACAAAAAGCGGACTGCCTATAAAGGCATTAGAAGTTATAATTCCAGAAGGGTTCAAGTTTTTTGTTTCCGCTACTAGTGGGGTATTGGTTGTTTTTGTGCGTGAATTTTCAAGAAGTTGAAACACATATTTTGGCAAAAATAAATGCTCTTCAATACTAGCAATCTGATC
This sequence comes from uncultured Paracoccaceae bacterium, assembly GCA_943788135.1. GTDB lineage: Bacteria > Bacteroidota > Bacteroidia > Flavobacteriales > Flavobacteriaceae > Hel1-33-131. Next base: position 40,775 of record CALSPC010000007.1, read on the forward strand.
AATTTTTGAACCTAATGCGATATCGATTCCAAAACTTCCCCAAGAATTCTGGTTAAGATCGGATCGAATTAAATTTCTAAAGCTTAGTTGCTCAAAAGTCTCTGAAGGATCATAAACTAGTGGACTATTTAGAGTAGTTTCAATCCCCTCCTTGATTTTTGTGGCACAATTGTTATAGAAAAAATCATAGGGGTAGGTTTTGTTTTCCGTTTTGATGTTCTCTTTAAGCAGCGAATAGAATGCGGTTTTCTGTACTGTACTTAAATTTAAAACTTGTTCTGTAATGGATCGGTTTTGATATTGATATTGATCAAAAAAATCATCAAATTCAGACTGTCCAACTTCATAATTAAGTTGTCCTTGCACAAACTTCAAATAGAAGCCTTCACTTTCAAAGTCATAGCGCCCATAATCAAAAACGATATCAAACTTATAGACCGGGTCTTTGACGCGAATAGCAGAGTGTCCAAAAGCATCATTTAGTACATGACCAGGACCTAGTGTCAAAACACTAATTTTTGACTCTTCAGAGAGTTGCAGTTGGGCGGTTACTGTGCTTGTAACTACAATGAATAACAATATAATTATGTTTTTAAATCCCATTATCTAAAAATACTTAAATCAATTTTGAGTGAAAATACATTGGAGTATAGCGCGGCACTTTGATCACCAATATCTGTAAAGGCATAATCTAAGTGAAATCCGTTATACTTGAATCCTAGACCAAAATTAGGTTGAAATGTTAAAGGCGTAGAGTTGTCGATTTGTAATTCGTTCTGAAAATTGCCTATGCCTGCTCTTAAAAACACCAAATCTGTATAGGAAAATTCAAGGCCTAATGCTGGATTGAGACTAACAAATGAGGTTGAGATGAGGTCATTATTTTCTTCAAATCGCGCAATTAAATCGACCTCTGTTCTCAGTGTATAGTCATAGTTAAAGGTGAATAGTTTGGATATTCCCAGTTGTAATTTTGGAAGTGTAAGTTCAGTTGTGGCAGGTTCTTCTTGATTTTCTCCAGGAATGGCATTTTGAATGTCTTTTAAGCGGTCTTCATCAAAAGCCCAAGCATTAAAAGTGGTAGTGATATCTCGAGCCATCAGTCCAAATTGCCAGCCATTAGTTTCAAACTGAAGCCCTAAATCCAAACCAAACCCCCATGACGATGCAAAATCGCCAATAATACGACGAATTACTTTCGCATTAACGCCATAATTCAATCCTTTTAACGGGAGCTTACGGGCATAGGAAAAGGTAAGGGCATAATCTGCCGCTGAAAATAAATTAATGCGGTCATAGTTGACAACACCTTGCTGATCAATAAGTCTAGTGGTATCCAAAATATCATCGACTCCAAAACGAATTAACGAGAGGCCAATCGCACTTTGCTCATCTAAAGGCCTCGCATAAGCGATATAATTGTAATTGGCAATATTTGCAAAATAACTCGAATGCATAAGAGCAAATTCATTGTCTTCTATGTGCACTAAGCCAGCAGGATTCCAGTAGCCCGAATTTACATCAGCACTAGAAGCCACAACCGCATTGCTCATGCCTAGAGCAGCAGCGTCCACGCCAATATTTAAAAATTCATTTGAATAGCTACGAGAGGTTTGTGCCATTAAAAATAGCGGTGTCAAAAAAAATAAAACGAGTTGTATTAGGCGCAAGGTTTGTTTTTTAATCGATCCGTAAACATTAGTTTAAACTCTATTTTTTTTTAGATATTGTAGATTCGTTACTGAAAACAAAAATAGTTTATTATTTTTACTAATTAAATACAATTACTATTGAAATCACATATACCTAATTTTATAACGCTATTAAATTTATTCTCTGGATGTGTAGCGGTCATTTTTGCCTTAGAGGGTGATATGAAGTGGACTGCTTTTTTTGTGTGTCTTGGCATTTTCTTTGATTTTTTTGATGGCCTTTTGGCACGCAAATTAAATGTACAAACTGCGCTCGGACTTCAGCTCGATTCTTTAGCAGACATGGTTACAAGCGGGGTAGTACCGGGTTTGGTGTTATTTCATTTATTGGGGTTAGCTTCGCCGCCGAGTTGGGAAACAACAGGTTTACTTCCTTATTTTGGACTCTTAGTAACACTAGCTTCCGCATATCGTTTGGCAAATTTTAATGTTTCAACCGAGCAATCTGATGCCTTTATTGGGCTACCGACGCCTGCAAATACACTCCTAATTATTTCCTTACCCTTACTATTAGAGTATCAAAATAGTGCTGCTGTTACTACTATTATTTTAAATCCTTGGTTTCTTGTTGGGCTCACAGTTTTAAGTTGTTATTTGTTAAATGCACCAGTTAAATTGATCGCTTTAAAATTTAAAACATGGGACTTTAAAACCAATGCAAATAGATACCTATTAATTATTTTATCTGTAGCATTTCTTGTTACTTTTCAGTTTCTAGGAATTCCGCTAATCCTTTTAACCTATATTCTTTTATCTTTTATTTCTAATTAATAACTTAATAAACAAGTTTTATGGCTTCAGGCTTTTTTGCGTTACTCGATGATATTTCTGTTCTGATGGATGATGTAGTGACTATGAGTAAAATATCTGCTAAAAAAACGGCGGGTATTCTCGGAGATGATTTGGCTGTCAATGCCGAAAAAGCTTCCGGTTTTGTATCTTCAAGAGAATTACCAGTGTTATGGGCCATTACAAAGGGGTCTATCTTTAATAAATTTATAATTCTACCAGCAGCGTTTTTACTCAGCGCCTTTTTACCTTCGTTGATTACAATTATATTGATTTTAGGAGGGCTTTATTTGGCTTATGAAGGGGTCGAAAAGATTTACGACTTCTTTATTCCACAGCACCCTAAGACTGTTGTTGATAATAGTTCTGAATCAATGTCTGAAACCGCAATTTTAGCTTTAGAACAAAAGAAAATAAAATCAGCAATTCTCACCGATTTTATTTTATCTGTCGAGATTATCATAATTACGCTAGGAACGGTTCTCGACCAATCCTTAACCATTCAAATTGCGGTAGTGAGTATAATATCTAGTATTGCTACTGTTGGCGTTTATGGGACTGTAGCACTTATTGTGCGTATGGACGATTTTGGCTTAAAGCTAATTCAAAAGAGTAAAGGGCATAAAAACCTTTTAAACTATACTGGTGTTGCGCTAGTCAATGCGCTCCCTATTGTAATTAAACTTTTGTCAGTTATTGGTACGGTAGCACTTTTGTTGGTTTCAGGGGGAATCTTTAGTCATAATTTAGAGGCTTTTCATCACCTCTTAGAAAATTTTCCGGGAATTTTAAGAGATTTAAGTTTTGGACTTAGTGCGGGTCTACTCACGCTTTTGGTTGTACGTCTATGTAAATTAATTTTTAAAAGGTCAGCCAAAAAAGCTTAAGAATTTAAAACTCTAATTTTTTCTTTCGCAATTCAAAATTTTGACCTAAATATACTTTTCTGACCATTTCATCACTTGCTAGGATTTCTGGTTTTCCAGCTTTAAGAATACTACCTTCAAACATTAAATAGGTGCGATCTGTAATCGCTAAGGTTTCCTGCACGTTATGATCGGTAATTAAGATGCCAATATTTTTTTTGGTCAGTTTGGCGATAATCCGTTGAATATCTTCTACGGCAACAGGATCAACGCCGGCAAAAGGTTCATCTAATAAAATAAAACTAGGGTCGGTTGCTAATGCGCGTGCAATTTCGGTACGTCGGCGTTCGCCACCAGATAATAAATCGCCTCTATTGGTTCGGATGTGTTCCAAACTGAACTCCTCAATTAAGGATTCCATTTTTTCAACTTGTTCTTTTTTCGACAATTTTGTCATTTGAAGGACACTTAAAATATTGTCTTCAATACTTAGTTTTCGAAAAACAGAAGCTTCTTGCGCAAGATATCCAATACCACTTTGTGCGCGTTTATACATGGGGTAAGACGTGATTTCTTTATCATCTAAATAAATGGCACCCCCATTGGGTTTAATCAAACCTACAGCCATATAAAACGAGGTTGTTTTTCCAGCACCATTAGGACCGAGCAATCCAACAATTTCTCCCTGATTAACTTCTAAGGAAACATCTTTTACTACCTTTCGTCCGTTGTAGGACTTCATTAAATTTTCGACTCTTAATTTCATGTGTCTTTATTTATTTGTTAACGAAGCGTCTAGAACATCTAAATAGTCATATGCTCGTCTCAAATGAGGAATCACAATCGTTCCCCCTACAAGGGTTGCAATACTTAAGGCTTCTGAGATTTGTGCTCGACTTAATCCTTCTTCATGGCATTTTTCTAAATGGTAGCGCACACAATCGTCACATCGTAAAACTGTAGAGGCTACAAGTCCAAGCAGCTCTTTTGTTTGGGTGTCCAAAGCACCTTCCTGAAAAGCATTCGTATCTAAATTAAAGATACGTTTGATAACGGTATTATTTTCTGCAAGAATTCTGGTGTTCATTTTCTTGCGATATGCATTAAATTCTTCTACGTCGTTAGCCATTTTTTTCCTTTCGTTTTTGGTTTCGTAATACGAGTTTAGAGATCAATATACTCACTTGATATAGTATAAGTACGGGGATGGCTACAATAACTTGACTTGCAATATCAGGAGGGGTGATAATAGCCGCAAAAATTAGTACTATAACTAAGGCATATTTTCTGTTTTTCCGTAGAAATTCAGGAGTAACCAATCCTATTTTAGTTAAGAAATAGATGATAATGGGGAGTTCAAAAATAAATCCAGACGCTAAAGTAGAAGCACGGATGAGTCCGATGTATGAATTTAAATCAAAATCATTATGCACTTGCTCTGCAACAGAATAGGTGCCAAGGAAATTTATGGAGAGTGGACAAACAATATAGTATCCAAATAACACCCCAATAAAAAATAAGACTGACGATATAAAAATAAACCCTCTTGAACTTTTCTTTTCTTTGCTATAAAGTCCAGGGCTAATAAACTTCCAAAACTCATATAAGACATAAGGAAATGCTACAATCAAACCAAAAGTAATAGAAGTCCAAATATGTGCCGAAAACTGTCCTGCCATTGTTCGGCTTTGCACTTCAAAATCAAAATTGGTATTACAAAAACTTTCAAATCCTAATACTTTTGAGGCATTACAAAGAAATTCATAGGTAAAGAAATCTGCTTTTGTAGGACCAAAAATAAGGCTCTCAAATATGAAGCCTTTGGCTAAAAAAGCGGCTGTCGCCGCAATCATAACGCCGCCTAAAGCTCTGATAATATGCCATCGTAATTCTTCAAGATGGTCAAGGAAAGACATTTCTTTTTGTACAGCCATAGCTAGATAATTCCTTCTTTAACTAAATCATGAATGTGAATTATTCCTGCATAACGCCCATCATCTTCAACTACAAGCTGAGAAATCTCGTGAGTGTCCATGAGTTCCATGGCTTCAATAGCCATGGCATCAATTGAAATTGATTTTGGATTTAGGCTCATTATGTCTTTAGCGCATAGCGCAGAAAAGTCGTTTGTTTTCGAGAGCATTCGCCTTAAATCTCCATCTGTAATGATGCCTTCAATTTTTTGATTTGTGGTCACTGCAGTAACTCCTAGGCGTTTCTCCGTAATTTCTAGAATTACATTTTTAATAGGCGCTGAAGGGCTTACTTTTGGTTTTTCATTCAGTTCTAACAAGTCCCGAACTCTTAAAAATAATTTTTTACCTAATGCCCCTCCGGGATGGTATTTTGCAAAGTCGTCTTTAGAAAACCCACGTAATTCTAACAAACAAACCGCTAAGGCATCTCCAATTACCAGTTGTGCTGTGGTACTTGTAGTAGGGGCTAAATTATTTGGACAGGCTTCTTTTTCGACATAAGAATTGAACACAAAATCAGCCTGTTGGGCTAATGTTGATTTTAGATTACCTGTAATCGCAATTAGTGTATTCCCCGCATTTTTTAAAAGCGGGATTAATACTTTTATTTCTGGCGTATTTCCACTTTTAGAAATACAAATCACAACATCATCATTTAGAATAAGACCAAGATCGCCATGAATAGCATCTGCAGCATGCATAAATACCGATGGTGTTCCTGTAGAATTTAAGGTGGCCACGATTTTATTAGCTATAATGGCGCTTTTGCCAATACCAGTTATTATGACACGGCCTTTAGATTGATGAATCAGTTCTATAGCGTCAGAAAATGTGTCATCAATAAAATCAGCAAGTTGAGAAATTGCTAAGCTTTCAATTGCTATGGTTTCTTTGGCTAACGCGACTATAGATTTTTTTGAACTCAATTTTTTTTAAATTTTGGTTGTGTACTTATTTAAATATCTCTACCTTTAATTCACAATACAAAAAAACAAAAAAATTAGGAGTGTTACCGAATTAATTCTGATTTTGATTCAATTAATTATGTTTTTTTTATTTTAAAACAAGAAATTAACCATAAATGAGCATCTCAACCAAAGATTTACACAAGGCACTTAAAACCTTTTTTGGGTTTGATAAATTTAAAGGGCTTCAAGAACAGGTGATTAAAAGTCTTTTAGAACAAAAGAATACGTTTGCAATTATGCCTACTGGTGGAGGAAAATCACTTTGCTATCAACTTCCTGCTCTGATGCAAGACGGTGTAGCCATAGTCGTAAGCCCGTTAATAGCACTAATGAAAAACCAAGTGGATGCAATTCGTGGAATTTCAAACCAAGAAGGCATTGCACACGTTTTGAATTCCTCTTTAAATAAAACAGAAATTAAACAAGTGAAATCGGATATAGAATCTGGGATCACCAAACTGTTATACGTTGCTCCTGAATCGCTATCAAAAGCTGAAAATATTGAATTTTTAAGCGCTCAAACAATTTCATTCATGGCGGTCGATGAAGCCCATTGTATCAGTGAATGGGGCCATGATTTTAGACCAGAATATAGAAACTTAAAACAGATCATTTCTCAAATAGGCGATAATATTCCTATTATAGGACTCACAGCAACTGCCACTCCAAAAGTTCAAGAAGATATTCTGAAAAACTTAGGCACAACAGATTCTCAAACTTTTAAGGCCTCATTTAATAGGCCTAATTTATTTTACGAAATACTCCCCAAAACAGATCAAGTTGACAATGATATTATCAGATTTGTAAAACAAAACGAAGGCAAGTCTGGGATTATTTATTGCTTAAGTCGAAAACGTGTCGAGGGGTTAGCTCAAATTCTCCAAGTTAATGGCATTAAAGCCGTGCCCTATCATGCTGGTTTAGATGCCAAAACACGATCCAAACATCAAGACATGTTTTTGATGGAAGATACGGATGTAGTTGTGGCAACTATTGCTTTTGGTATGGGAATCGACAAACCCGATGTCCGCTTTGTGATTCATCACGATATTCCAAAAAGTATCGAAAGTTATTACCAAGAAACAGGGCGTGCAGGTCGTGATGGCGGCGAAGGCCATTGTTTGGCGTATTACTCGTATAAAGATATTGAAAAACTTGAAAAATTCATGTCCGGTAAGCCTGTTGCCGAACAAGAAATTGGTTTTGCATTGTTGCAAGAAGTGGTTGCTTTGGCAGAAACTTCAATGTCGCGCCGAAAATTTATTTTACATTACTTTGGGGAAGCATTTGACACAGAAACAGGAGACGGTGGAGATATGGATGACAATGTCCGCAATCCTAAACCCCTAACGGAAGCAAAAAATCAAGTAAAATTATTACTTGATACCATAGCAAATACACACGAAAAATATAAAAGTAAAGACCTTGTCAATGTTATTACTGGTCAAGAAAATGCCCTTATAAAATCGCACCGTACCAATGAACAGCCATTTTTTGGAGAAGGAAAGGCGCATAATGCCTTATATTGGATGGCACTTATTCGGCAAACTTTAGTCGCTGGATTTACGCGTAAAGATATTGAGACCTATGGCGTGTTGAAACTGACGCCAAAAGGCCGTAGTTTTATCGAAGTTCCTAGTACATTCATGATGACAGAAGATCATAGTTATAATCTACAATCAAATCAAAACTATAATAATGCTACTAGTGTAGTCGATGTGGCTTTGATGCGTATGCTCAAAGATCTCCGCAAATCAAATGCAAAAAAACTAGGGGTACCACCGTTTGTTATTTTCCAAGATCCATCGCTTGAAGATATGGCGCTTAAATATCCCATAACAATTGAGGAACTGTATAACATTCATGGGGTCGGAGAAGGTAAAGCAAAACGCTACGGTAAAGATTTTATAGCACTCATCAAACGTTATGTTGACGATAATAACGTAGATCGCATGTCAGACATGGTTATTAAATCTACAGGACTAAATTCGTCATTAAAACTCTATATTATTCAAAATATTGATAGAAAACTACCTTTAGATGATATCTCTTCAGCCAAAGGGATGGATATGGATGATTTTATTCGAGAATTAGAGGCGATTGTGTTTTCTGGTACAAAATTAAACATCAATTACTGGATTGATGAACTTTTTGATGAAGATCAACAAGAAGAAATTCACGAGTATTTCATGGAATCCGAAACCGATGATATAGAAGCTGCTATTGAAGAATTTGATGGCGAGTATGATGATCAAGAATTACGGTTGTACCGCTTAAAATTCATTAGTGAAGTCGCTAATTAAGCGCTTTTTTCACAAAACCATTACAGAAGTTTTTTTGTTGACCAGAGTTTTACGCTTATAAAAGCAATAAAATCGGTCTGAATTTTAGATATTTTTCAGGAAATAGAAAAAGTTTAAACGAGTTCTATAATTCCTTGTTATATTTGCAGGCATTAAAAACAAACACATACACAAAAAATGAAAGACGGTTTATACGCAAAGTTCAATACTTCCAAAGGAGAAATCTTAGTAAATTTAGAGTTTGAAAAAACGCCTGGTACTGTTGGTAACTTCGTTGCCCTAGCGCAAGGAAACTTAGAAAATTCTGTAAAGAGTCAAGGTGAGCCTTATTACAATGGCCTTAAATTTCATAGAGTCATCCCTGATTTTATGATTCAAGGCGGCTGTCCACAGGGCACTGGAACAGGAAATCCAGGGTATAAATTTGAGGATGAGTTTCATCCCGATTTAAAACACGATAAGCCCGGAATATTATCGATGGCCAATGCTGGACCAGGAACCAATGGAAGTCAGTTTTTCATTACTCATATTCCAACCGATTGGTTAGATGGCAAACACACCGTTTTTGGTAATGTTATAGAAGGTCAAAATATAGTTGATAGCGTAGCACAAGGCGATGTTTTGGAAACTTTAGAAATTATTGCAGTGGGTGCCGATGCTGAAGCCTTTCAGGCTGTAGAAGCATTTAGAACTTTCGAAGGAGAGCGCGAGAAAAATCTAGCTAAACAAAAAGCAGCTGTAGAGGCGGAGCTGGATAAAATTGCTGCTGGTTTCGAAAAAACAGAGAGTGGTCTTCGTTACCAAATTCTTCAAAAGGGGAGTGGTTCAAAAGCTGCTAAAGGCGCTACGGTTGCGGTACATTATAAAGGTCAATTAGCAGATGGTACTGTATTTGATTCTTCTTACAAAAGAAAAGAACCCATTGAATTTGCACTTGGAACAGGTCAAGTGATTCCAGGTTGGGATGAAGGTGTGGCATTATTAAGTGTAGGCGATAAGGCTCGTTTTGTAATTCCAAGCCATTTAGGCTATGGAGCGCAAGGCGCTGGTGGTGTGATTCCTCCAAATGCGAACTTAATATTTGATGTCGAATTAGTGGCTGTAAAATAAGTCAACCTTAAACGTTTTAAAAAGCACCTTTTAGGTGCTTTTTTTATTTTATATGGAGTGTTCATAAACATCTCTTAATATTCCTTAATGTTTCAATTCTTATTTGTAAATTTGTTCGCGTTTAACAACGCATAATGACAAACACTACTACGAAATATATTTTTGTTACTGGAGGCGTAAGTTCTTCATTAGGGAAAGGTATTATTGCTGCATCTTTAGCAAAATTACTTCAAGCCCAAGGCTACCGTACCACCATTCAAAAATTAGATCCTTACATTAATATTGATCCCGGAACGTTAAATCCTTATGAACATGGCGAATGTTATGTGACTGATGATGGTGCTGAAACCGACTTGGATTTAGGGCATTATGAGCGGTTTCTTAATGTTCCAACTTCACAAGCAAACAATGTGACCACCGGACGGATCTATCAAAGTGTAATCGATAAAGAACGTCGTGGTGAGTTTTTGGGAAAAACAGTCCAAGTGATTCCTCATATCACCGACGAAATCAAACACCGTATTCAGATTTTAGGCAAATCAGGGGATTATGATATTGTAATTACTGAAATTGGGGGTACTGTTGGAGATATTGAGTCATTGCCTTATGTGGAAGCTGTACGACAACTCAAATGGGAAATGGGTTCTGAAAATGCACTCGTCATTCATTTGACCTTAATCCCTTATTTATCTGCTGCAGGAGAGTTAAAAACCAAACCCACCCAACACAGTGTGAAAACCTTGATGGAAAGTGGTGTACAAGCGGACATATTGGTTTGTAGAACCGAACACAAACTCAGTGACAGTATTCGTACTAAACTTGGCCCGTTTTTGTAATGTAAAAAGAGAAGCAGTCATCGAATCTATTGATGCCTCCACAATATATGATGTGCCCAATTTAATGTTGGAAGAAGGTTTGGATAAAGTCGTTTTAGAACAACTAAAATTAGCCAGTCATAAACCCGACCTAACCTCTTGGAATAACTTTTTAGTAAAACATAAAAATCCAAAAAGCGAAGTTGTTATTGGATTAATAGGAAAATATGTCGAGCTTCAAGATTCGTACAAATCCATCTTAGAAGCTTTTACTCATGCAGGTGCAGCCAACGAAGTTAAAGTCAAAATAGAGTCCATACATTCCGAATACCTTAAGCCAGAAAATATAGCCACTAAACTAGCCCATTTAGATGGTGTTTTGGTTGCTCCTGGATTTGGTGAACGAGGAATAGAAGGAAAGATCGAGGCCATTCGGTATGTAAGAGAACAAAACATTCCATTTTTTGGGATCTGTTTAGGGATGCAAATGGCTGTCATTGAATTTTCGAGAAATATTCTTGGTTTAACCGCTGCTAATTCTTCTGAAATGGACCCTGATACGCCACATCCAGTCATTGCGATTATGGAAGCTCAGAAAAACATTACCGAAAAAGGCGGAACCATGCGTTTAGGCGCTTGGAAATGCGACCTTTCTAAGGCCACAAAAATTGAATCGATTTATAATACAAGCTCTATTATGGAACGGCATAGACACCGTTATGAGTTTAATAACGACTATAAAACACCGCTTGAAAATGCGGGAATGATGGCGTCGGGGTTCAACCCACAAACGGGCTTAGTTGAAGTTATTGAAATTCCAGCGCACCCTTGGTTTGTTGGCGTTCAATACCATCCAGAATATAAAAGTACTGTGGCCAGTCCACACCCCTTGTTTTTGGCCTTTATAAAAGCCGCTTTAAAACACAAAACAAATAAATAAGAAGTCCTGATTTGAGCGGTGCTACTTTAGCCCAAAAATCAGTTATAATTTAGAAAAATGGAAGACAAAAAATTAGACCTAAATTCAATCATTGGATTTTTGCTTATCGGAGCTATTTTACTGTATATGTTATGGCAAAATCAACCCACTCCAGAACAACTTGCTGCCCAAGAAGAAGCTCAACAAGAACAATTAGCCAGCCGAAGCTGCTAACGCTGCCGCAGCGGAATTAACTAACACGTCTGCCTTTTCAGATTCTTCACTTCTCAGATTCGTTAGCCTTAGCACGTTTTAAAAATACAGTTGGTGATTTTGCTTATGCCCTAACATTACCTTCGGCAACAGCTCAACACACCACATTTGAAAATGAGCTTTTAGCGCTTAAAGTGGATAATAAAGGTGGATTTATTTCGGAAGTCAAACTCAAAAACTATGTCAATCACGATTCGGTACCTGTCTATTTAATCAAAGATGGGAGCTCTGAATTTAATCTAAATTTTGCAACTACAGACAACCGTACACTCAATTCATCTGATTTGTATTTTGAGCCTACACTAAGTACTTCAGGTGACAACCAAGTCTTATCCATGCGTCTTAAAGTCTCAGAAACACAGTTTTTGGAATACCGTTACGAATTGAAACCCAACGATTATATGCTTGGTTTCTCGGTTCGTTCTCAAGGCTTATCTAATGTCCTGAACTCCTCTAAAGAGGTCCAGCTCGACTGGAAGTACAAAGCCCACCGGCAGGATCAAAGTATTACGTTTGAAAACCGCTACACCCGTATGACTTATCAGCATGAAGGCGATAAGGTGAATAAACTTTCTCAAACTGGTGATGATGAGGAAACAGAGGTTGATTTAGAATGGATTTCTTTCAGACAGCATTTCTTTAGCTCGATCTTAGTCCCAGAAGTACCCTTTAAAACAGCAGATTTAAAATCCTTCAATTTAGTTGAAGATGAAACCGTAGATACGCTGTTTACTAAACGCTATGAAATTAGCCTTCCATTGAACTTTTCTGGTGGCGAGCTGACCCATAACATGGCTATTTATTATGGACCGACCTATGATAAGATTCTAAAAACCTACGACCGCAATTTAGAAGCGAGTATCCCTTTTGGATGGGGTATTTTTGGCTGGATCAACAAAGCTGTTTTTAGTCCTTTATATGCTTGGTTAACCAACTATTTACCCTATGGAATCGCAATTATAGTGATGACTATTATGGTAAAAATCTTACTCTCTTTTGTGCAGTATAAGCAATTCATGACGCAAGCCAAAACAAAAATTCTGAAACCAGAATTAGATGCGTTGCGCGAAAAATACAAGAATAATAAAATGAAATTGCAGCAAGAAACGCTAGCGCTTCAAAACAAAGCCGGTGCGAGCCCATTGAGTGGGTGCTTGCCTGGACTGTTGCAAATGCCAATTTTCTATGCCCTATTTATGTTTTTCCCTATCGCTTTCGAATTGCGTCAAAAACCATTTTTATGGGTCGATGATTTGAGTTCTTATGATTCTATCTTAGAACTGCCTTTCAACATCCCGTTTTATGGCGATCACGTGAGTTTATTTCCAATTTTAGCGTCTATAGCGATCTTCTTTTATATGAAAATGACTACGGGACAACAAATGGCGACACAACCAACTCAAGAGGGGATGCCGGACATGGGAAAAATGATGAAATATATGATCTATTTCTCTCCGATACTGATGTTAGTTTTCTTTAATAACTATGCCTCAGGTCTGAGTTTATACTACTTTATTTCCAATGTAATTAGTATTGGAATTATGATCGTCATCAAAAACTTCATTATTGATGAGGACAAAGTGCTTGCAAAAATTCAAGTCAGTAAGGCAAAACCTAAAAAACAAAACCGCTTCCAGAAAAAAATGGCTGAAATTATGGCACAAGCTGAAGCACAAAAAGAAGCCCAACAACGCCGTAAGAAGTAAGTGTAGAGTTAGGCGTCAAGATAAAAGAGAATAGAAAATAGAGTGTAGATTTTTGAGTTCAGAGCCTAGTACATGATAATAGACTAAGAGGAGCTGTTCTATCTACTGCACACTTCTCGTCAGTGCTATAAAAAAGCCAGAGTTGTAAAATAAAATATTTTTTATACATTTGTCTAAACCCTAATGTGTTATGAATGTTGAAACAAGTTTAAAATTGTATGAATTGACTCAAGAGTTCATCAAAAATAAAAACAAAGCCAAAGAATTTGTGACTAAACTCGAACAAACGGTTGAACATAAATTCAGTTCTAAAACAAAATTATTTTCTAGTAAAGAAGACATCTCTAATTTATGCGCCGAGCTTATAAAGTGGATGTTTGTTTTTTGGATTGGACAAATTTTAGCACTTTTAGCAATTGTGAACTTTATGCTGAAGTGAGAATTTAGAAGTAAGAATATAGAATCTACATCTCGATACAATTTTCGAAAATCACGCGATGTGACACGTGTTGTGAGTTATGATAGAATGTCACACTGAGCGCAGTCGAAGTGCAGAAAAAGGTAAAGAGTTAGAGTTTAGAGTTCATGAGTTTGAGTATGTGTCACACTGAGCGCAGTCGAAGTGTCGGTTCCCGACTCACACAGTGCGTATAGGTTGCAAAAACCTGTGTCTAAGAACCACATTCATCCAAAAGAAGCCTAGCAAGACATTAGAATAAGTTGTAAATTTGCAACATGAACCATCCATAACTAAAACTTGATTTGCAAGAAAATGATGATAGGGATGAACCATGTGACCGATAAAAAACAATAAATAAAGACACATGAAAACAGTTGTTGTGGGCCTTTCCGGAGGCGTAGATTCTAGTGTTGCAGCCTATGTACTAAAAAAACAAGGTTATAATGTGATCGGTTTGTTCATGAAAAATTGGCATGACGATTCCGTAACCATTTCTGATGAATGCCCATGGCTAGATGACAGTAATGATGCGATGCTAGTGGCTGAAAAACTTAATATTCCCTTTCAAACCGTAGATTTAAGCGCGGAATACAAAGACAAGATCGTTGATTATATGTTTAAGGAATATGAAAATGGGCGAACTCCAAACCCCGATATTCTTTGTAACCGTGAAATTAAGTTTGATGTGTTTCTAAAAATTGCCTTATCTCTAGGAGCGGATTATGTAGCAACAGGGCATTATTGCCGAAAAGGTCGTGTAGAACATTCGTCACCAACACAGTATCGCCTGCTTTCTGGAATCGATTCTAATAAAGATCAATCGTATTTTTTGTGTCAACTCTCACAAGAACAACTCTCAAAAACCTTATTTCCTATTGGCGAATTGACCAAACCTGAAGTGAGAGCTTTGGCTACAAAATTAGATTTGGTTACGGCAGATAAAAAAGATTCTCAAGGCTTATGTTTTATTGGTAAAGTACGGTTGCCCGATTTTTTACAGCAACAGTTACAACCCAAAACAGGACAGATTATAGAAATTCCAGCGCAATTTGAGGCCTATAGCGCCGCACCGCCTGACTTTGAGACCAAAGAAGAAGCGCTTGTTTTTGGCGCACGAAAATTCAACTATACCGCTTCCGATGGCGCTGTTGTGGGGACACATCAAGGCGCCCATTATTTCACCAAAGGCCAGCGCAAAGGCTTGGCTGTAGGAGGGACGGTAGACCCCCTTTTTGTTATTGATACCGATGTTGTAGAAAATATAATCTATACCGGTCAGGGCAAAAACCATCCTGGCTTGTACCGCTCCGTATTGTTGGTACATCCCTCAGAAATCCATTGGGTTCGGCCCGATTTAGAACTCAAAATAGGGCAATCCCTTCAAGTGATGGCGCGTATTCGTTACCGTCAGTCCCTAGAAACCGCAACCTTATATGCGACCACAGCTGGGCTATACGTGGCGTTTGATTCGCCACAATCGGCTATTACTGAAGGCCAGTTTGTAGCTTGGTATATAGGCGATGAATTGGTAGGTTCGGGCGTAATTTCGTAACGTATTAAAAACAAATGCAAAATAGAGTAACCACACTTTTCGGAATTCAGTATCCTATTGTTCAGGCTGGAATGGTTTGGAATAGTGGGTGGAAACTGGCTTCTGCATCGAGTAATGCCGGAATTTTGGGCCTTATTGGTGCCGGATCCATGTACCCAGAAGTGCTGCGAACACACATTCGAAACTGCAAAAAAGCCACCTCAAAACCTTTTGGGGTTAATATCCCATTGCTCTATCCCCATATTGAAGCCCTGATGGATATTATTGTTGAAGAGGGCGTAACCATTGTGTTTACTTCTGCAGGGAATCCAAAGACTTGGACCTCATGGCTCCAAAATCACCATATCACAGTTGTTCATGTGGTGAGTAGTTTAAAATTTGCACTTAAAGCTCAAGACGCTGGAGTAGATGCGATTGTTGCCGAAGGTTTTGAAGCCGGCGGTCATAATGGCCGAGATGAAACCACCACACTAACCTTAATTCCGATGCTTCGAGCTCAAGTTAAAGTCCCTTTGCTTGCAGCAGGTGGTATTGCAACAGGCAATGCCATGATGGCTGTTATGGCCTTAGGTGCCGATGGTGTTCAAATCGGAAGTCGTTTTGTTGCCAGTACAGAATCCTCTGCACATGAGGCTTTTAAACAAGCAGTGGTTTTAGCAAAAGAAGGAGATACCCAATTAACCCTTAAAGAACTAGCACCGGTACGGCTTTTGAAAAATAAATTTTATGAAGAGTTACAAGCGCTATACAAAACTGCGCCTTCAACAGAAAAACTAAAAGCATTTCTTGGACGTGCTCGTGCAAAACGTGGGATGTTCGAAGGGGATTTAGAACAAGGCGAACTGGAAATTGGACAGATTTCGGGATTGATTGCTACTATTGAACCCGTATCTGCCATTGTAGCTGCCATTATAACAGAATTTAAGGCCTGTCAAACCCGCCTTTCTAAACTTAATTTAAATACTAAAAATGACCACTAGAGCCGATCAATTGCAAGCCTTTGACCGTTTGTTAACTATTATGGATGAACTTCGTGAACAGTGTCCATGGGACCAAAAACAAACTATGGAAAGCCTTCGTCCACTCACTATCGAAGAAACATACGAGCTTGGTGATGCTATTTTAGATGCGGATCTGAATGCAATTAAAAATGAATTGGGCGATCTGTTGTTACATATTGTGTTTTATTCTAAAATTGGTAGTGAAACCAAAGATTTTGACATTTCAGATGTGAGTAATAGCATTTGCGAAAAACTCATTCATCGGCACCCCCATATTTATAGTGATGTGAAAGTCAAAGACGAAAATGAAGTAAAGCAAAACTGGGAAAATCTCAAGCTCAAAGAAGGTAAAACCAGTGTTCTAGAAGGGGTGCCCAAAAGTTTACCCGCTTTGGTCAAAGCCAGTCGAGTTCAAGAAAAAGTAGCAGGAGTTGGTTTCGATTGGGAACACCCAGATCAAGTTTGGGAAAAGGTAGAGGAGGAGCTCGGTGAATTGAAAGTTGAAATTGAAGAATAAAAATCAAGACGCGATCGAAGATGAATTTGGAGATGTGTTATTTTCCTTAATCAATTATGCACGTTTTCTAAAAATTAATCCAGAAAATGCCCTTGAACGTACCAATAAAAAATTCATAAAACGGTTTCAGCATTTAGAAACTAAGGCCAAGGCTTTACAAAAACCACTCTCAGAAATGACCCTTGCAGAAATGGATGTCTATTGGGAAGAGGCTAAACAACTGTAATAGTCTAGGACAACAATTTCTTAATTTTTGAATATTTCGCTGTCCACGTTTCTAGAGCCGTTTTGTGCTTTGCAATATTTTTATGAACCTCCTTCACTAAAGGATTGTCCTCGCCTACATTAGAGAAAAACTGAAGGTTGTTTTCCAGTTGATTAATTTCACTTTTAAGCTCATCCATCTTTTTTCTAATGAAAGTAACCTCATTATTAAATGATTTTTGGTCTTGTGCTAAAGTTTCTAGTTTAAGAGAATATTTTAAGTCGTCTAATTCCGCTTTCTCTAAACCAAGTTTTGAATAGAATCCATCGAGTGTTTTATAGAACTTACCATCTATAAAACGCTTGTTTTGAACCACTTGTCCAAGCTGTTTCCACGCTTTGGAAAATTCATTTAAAGCCTCTAGGTTTTTTGCCTTGTCATCACTTAACTCAAACGCTTTAAGGGTGTCTAAAAGCTTGTTTTTTTGTTCTAATGCTATAATTTCAGCTTCTGATCCTTTGTTTTTTTGTTCGTGATAACGGTCAAAAAATGCATTACAAGCCGTTCTAAAACGTTTCCATAACTTGTCGCTATCTTTTCGAGGAATATGCCCTATAGTTTTCCATTTGTTTTGAATGTCCTTCATCAAAACTAAGGTTGTTTCCAGGTCTTCACTGTCCTTATTTTGTTCCGCAATTTCTACTAATTCTAATTTTTTATGGTAGTTTGCTGATTGCTCTTTCTTTAAATTTTTATAGTAATTATTTTTATTTTTATTAAATACTCTAGTCGCTGCTTTGAAACTAGACCATGTTTGTTCATTAAATTTTGAAGGTACTTTTCCGGCTTTGAAAAAAGCGTCTCTAAGTGCATCTACCGCTTTGATGTTTGCCTGCCATTCTTTGTGAGACGTAATCGATTTTTCGGAAATCGCCTCAATTTTTGCAATGAGGTCTTTTTTAACAATTAGATTTTTCTCAAACTGTTCTTCTAACTGACTGTAGTAGTCCTGGCGTTTGTCATTAATAACTTTAGTAGCAGCGCTAAATCGATCCCAGAGTTCATCTTTATACGCCTTAGCCACAGGGCCTAATTCTTCTTTCCAAATTTTATGAAGGGCTTGTAATTCTCTAAACGCTCTGTTTAAATTTGTTTCTTTAGCTAACTCTTCGGTACGAATAATAATTTTCTGTTTTTGTTCTAGATTATGTTTATAATCTAAATCTCTTAGATCTCTATTTAGGTGTAAAAAGCCGTAAAAAATCTCTACGTGGTGACGGTAATTATTCCAAGTATTGTTGTTTTCGCTTGCGGGAATTTGCCCTGTATTTCTCCAACGTTCTTGTAAATTTTTAAAGGTTTTATAGGCAGAGTGTATATCACCTTCAACATTAATCAACCCTTTTATTTCTTCAATAATTTGAAGCCGAGTTTCAAGATTTTGATTGAGTTGTTCGGTTTTGTTTTTTTGAAAAGATTGGTACCGTTCTCTAAATGTTTTGGATAAGGCGTTGAATTCTTTTTTCAAAGGACTAGAAAATTCGAAATCAATACTGTTTCCTCCTTCGGCTAAAAAGGCTTCTTTTTTTTCAGCAATTAAAACGCTAAACTTAGCATTGAAATTGTTTTTGACGTCGTTGATTGCATTACGAACCGTTTGAATGTTCTCGGTTTTCAATAAGCGTTCAAACTCACTTATTAAGGCCTCTAATGAAAGGTCCTCATACGGCGTAGCCGGGGCTTTAGGAGTTGTGGTTTCATTTGGTTCAGCAGATGCCTCTTCAGACGTTGCAGTATCTAGTTCAGTAGAGGACGTATCGGCTTCAACAATAGCTTTTTTTGTGGATTTTTCGGCATCTTCAGCAGGCGAGTCCACAACGGTCTCAGCCCCAATTTCAGTAGGGTCTTTTTTTGTAGGCTCCGTGACGGCTTCAACAGCGCTGTCAGTTGCTAGCTCCGTAGTTTTTTCTGCGGTCTTAGATGCATCTTTAGTACTGTTTTTTTTCGAAGGTTTTTTCTTTTTTGCAGTCGTTTTCTCTACAGTACTTTCGTCTTGGGGCGTGTTGATTTTTGTGATCTCCATCTGCATCTTGCAGGTTATCGTGCTCTGACATATCTTTCAATGTTTTAGGTGTTTATATGCTAAATATAACATTATCCTTTAAAATTACAAATTATCTAATTACTAAAATTGTATCTTAACTAAGAATTCCAAATCTCCCAAGATTTTTCGGCTTGTAAACGCAGCATTTCAAGACCGTTTAGAGTTGTGGCGTTTTGCGTTTTTCCGTTTTTAAGAAATAAGGTTTGCTCGGGGTTATAAATTAAATCGTAAAGAAGATGATTAGCCGTCAAGGTATCATAAGGTAGAGCTGGACATGCATTGAGGTTTGGAAATGTACCTATAGGCGTACAATTGATAATGATTTGATAGTTTTTAAGGCCTTCTTTTGCTATGGATTCGTAGGTGTGTTTGATTCCATCCGATGGAGTTCTTGAAACATAGTCATAAGGAATACCTAATTTTTTTAGTGCAAATGCAACCGCTTTTGATGCGCCTCCAGTCCCTAAAATGAGGGCGTTTTTGTGCTGGGGTTTTAAATAGGGTTTTAGACTGTTTTCAAATCCAAAATGATCGGTATTATAGCCTGTTAATTTTCCGTTTTCAATTTTTATAGTGTTTACAGCTCCAATCGCTTGGGCGTCTGAATCCATAGCATCTAAAAATGGAATGACCACTTCTTTATACGGTATCGTGACATTAAGTCCAGATAATGGTTGGCCAGAAGTTTTCAAGGTTTCGAAATCTTCAATGGTTTCCAAATCAAAATTACTGTAAGCACAGTCTAATTGCTGAGTTTCAAATTTGTTTTTAAAATACCCTCTCGAAAACGAGTAGTCTATATTTTTACCTAACAGTCCAAAGTTTTTCATTTTATGTGTTTTCGATGTTTGCCGTACCATTCTAGCCCCAAAACAAGCGCTGCTCCACTACAAATACATAGCAAAGCAAATCCAGTCTGTAAGGATAATTCAGGAATATAGCGTTGATAATTTTCAATAATGTAAGCGCCATTCGAATCGTTTATAAACGCCCCTAAGTTGTCGGTCTTAAAAAGCGCTTCTTTCCAAGGCCAGACGACGCCAAGTGAGCCCGTTATGAATCCCATTATTAGGGCTAGTGTGTTCAACTTGTAATGCTTTAATATATAACCGAGTAAATGTGAAAGACTAATTAGTCCTACAATAGAACCCAATGTAAAAACAACTAAAACTTTCAAAAGTCTTAAATGGGTTTCATCTGTCAAAAAACTAAAATCTCCAGAGCCTAGAAATACAAATGTATCAAAAAGTGCATTGACCGCATCCACCAATAACAAGACATAATTGCCTAATAATATCAAAATAAAAGAACCCGAAAACCCCGGTAAAGCCATGCCTGTTACGCTAATTATCCCGCATAAAAAGACAAACCACAAATTGTCATTTTGTGTTGCTGGACTCAGAAAACTAATGCTTAATCCCGCAAGAATTCCTAAACAAACACACAGTATTGTTTTTGAGTTCCAAGAGGTAAAATCTTTGTATATATAAAATATAGACCCTATAATCATTCCAAAAAAGACACTCCACACATAGAGTTCGTGGCGTTCAATAAGGTAATCCAAAAGCTTAGAAACACTAAAATAGCTAATCAACATCCCCAAAAAAAGTAGAGACAGAAACCGCCCATTTACATACTGGTAAAATTGTTTGAAACGTCCACTAAAAAAGAGTTTTCCAGCTTTAATATTAAATTTCTGTAAGGCATAAATAAACTCCTCATAAAAGCCCATCACAAAAGCGACAATTCCTCCAGAAACCCCAGGGACCTTATTGGCAGCCCCCATTACCACGCCTTTAAGGGTTAAGAGAAAAGGATTTATATGTTTACGATTAGGATTCAAGACGGTGTTTTTTTGCACTTACTTTTTCAAGACCTAAAATGAGCAAAGCTCCACAAAGCATCAGTCCGATTGCTTGTAAAAGCTGCGGGTCGCCCTCTACACTAAAGGGGGAAATACTGTGTTCATTTAAGGGGACTTGGACGCCTTTAGAGTTTGTTCGGTAGGTTAAAACGACCTTCCAAGGCCATATTTTAGGCAATGAGCCCATCATAAATCCTGTAATAATAGCTAAAGTCAAACGGTTATATGTTTCAAAGAGCCATTTTAGTAGTTTAGAAAAGGATAGCAACCCTACAACAGCACCAGCTCCTATAATCAATATTGTTTTGAAATCTCTAGTGTTGAGGGCTTCCAAAACAGGGCCATAAGCGCCTATAATTACCAAAATAAAAGCTCCAGAAATACCTGGTAATATCATCGCGCAAATTGCCAAGGCTCCTGCAAAAAACAGAAATAAATTTGTAACGGAAGTTTCAGCAGGGTTAAGGGTGGTTATGAAATATGCCGCTAGGGCTCCAATGGCCATTGCTATGCCTATTTTATAATCTGAAGCCTTAATTTTTATCTGTTTTCCAACGTATACCACACTAGCCAGAACCAATCCAAAAAAGAACGACCACAGTAAAATGGGTTGGTGTTCTAATAGCCATTCGACGGCTTTTGCTAATGAAATAATACTCAAAAAAATACCCGACAATAGGGCCAACAAAAAATTTCCGTTTATTTTTTTCCAAGTGCTTTTTACGCCTTCAGACCGCAGTGTTTTTAAAAGCGAAAAATTAATCGTATTTAAAGTCTCAATAAGTTCTTCATAAATCCCCGAAATGAAAGCAATTGTACCTCCTGATACGCCGGGAACAACATCAGCTGCACCCATAGCCATGCCTTTAAGCGCAATTAGGATATAATCTAGTGGAGATCGGTTCATACGTTTGATAACAAAAATTTAAAGCGGGTTATTAACTTTCCATTCTTAAGAGTGCTAGTAAAGATATAAACTTTACTCGTAAGAATTTTTAAAATTTTCAATTAATTGAAGGACAGCTTTTCGGTGGTAAACATCAGGAAATAATTCTTCTAAAATAAAAACGTGATCCATATTGATATGTAGACCTGTCAAAAGATGTGCATAGCCCGCTTCTGTGTTATTGAGTTTTAAACAAACCCCTGAAAGTCGAAATTCGAGTTCTTCACTTTTAGGATGGTACTCTAGTGCTTGCACAAAATTTAATTTTGCCGCTTCATAAGCTCCTAGTTTGATTAAAATATCGCCTCGTGATAACCAAGTACTTAATTCATACTCGCCCAACTCAATCGTTTTTTTATAGCCATGTTCAGCGTCTTCTAGCAAAGCAAGACGCTCATTGATAGTAGCATACAACAACCAGTAGGCAGCGCAATTGGTGTCAATGTCAATCGCTTTTTGAATATAAAACAAGGCTTTTTGGTAGTCTTTTTTGGCTATAAAAAATTTAGTAATGCGCATCCAACCGTTATCGGAAGCGGGGTCTTCCTTTACAGCTTGATAGTAATGTTGCAGGGCTAAATCCGGCATATTAAGGCGTTCATAACAATAGCCAATTTTAATAAAAGCATAGGCTGTAGAATCTTCAATAGCAATAGTAATTTTATAATTTTCTATAGCGTCTTCATAGCGTTTTAACTGTTCTAATACTTTTGCTTTTTCTAGATATGCACCAATAAATGTATCATCAGAAATGATGGCAAAATCAAATGCTGCAAGCGCTTTTTCAGGCTGTTTGGTTTCAATATATTGCCGACCAAGTTGATGCCATGCGACTTCGCTGTAGGGGTTTTTGTCGAGATATGCATTCAGGAAATCAATCGCCTCTTCCGTTTCATCTAAAAAGTCAAAACAATAAATAATGTTGTAAAGCGCAGAATAATCTTCTATATCCAATTCAATACATTTTATAAAGTTTTGTTTTGCATTTTGATACTGATCTAAAAATAAATACTCCATACCAATTAAGGAGTAGAGATCGGCACTCGTATCTGAAATTTCGATAGCTTTTTTAAAGACCTCTATTGCTTTTTCGTGCTGGTCTTTTTTGGAATAAATATTTGCTTTTTGAATGTAAAGCTCCTCGTTATTAGGCTCGATCTCGAAAAGAGGAGAAAGAAGACGATCGGCTTCATTTAATTTATTTTCGAAAATTAAGGTTTCAATTTTAAATAATTTTAGGTTTAATGAAGCTGGGTGCTGACTCAAGCCTAGTTTAATTGCTTTTTTAGCCAAAGCAATTTTACCACTCTCTAAATAGTGGTGGATAATGTTTTCAAATTCATTGGAATCAAAGAAAAAAACGCTATTGGTTTTTAACATTGACTCAAATTTTGAGAGGGTTACTTCTTCATTTTCGTCAGATTTACTGAACTCCATAAATGATTATTTTTTGTACTATTAAATTTAATAGTATATCGGCTCGAAACACTAAGTTGTCTTTAATGTTTTCAACAAAATAATTAACAGTGCTGTTTAGAAGGAATTTAGGATATTGATAATAATGGAACAGCCTTTAATCAATTCCTCATTAGAAATTGTAAGTGGAGGTGAAATTCGTACTGCTTTGGGTTCATAGAGCAACCAAAATAAAATTAAACCGTCCTCCTTTGCTTGTAAAACCAGTTTATTAGCGATATCTGGTGAATCAACCATTAGTGCTAGCATTAATCCTTTTCCTCTTATTTCCTTTATCAGTGGATGGTTTAGGTGCTTACGTAGTAGTGCTTCTTTTTCTAAAGTCTCTGAAATTAAAGTGCTACTTGTAATTTCCTCAAGGGTTGCCAAAGCTGCTGCTGCAATTACAGGATGCCCACCAAAAGTTGTGATATGCCCTAGTTTAGGGTGGTCCGATAAGCTGTCCATCATCGCATTAGACGCTGTAAAAGCACCTATTGGCATACCGCCACCCAGTCCTTTTCCAGTTACAACCACATCTGGAATACAGTCGTAGTGTTCAAAACCAAAGCATTTTCCTGTCCTTCCTATTCCAGGTTGAATTTCATCCAAAATTAAAAGTGCACCTACAGCATTACATTGGTCTTGAACTTTTTTTAGATATCCGTTTTTGGGTTCAATAAAACCCGCACCACCTTGAATGGTTTCCAAAATAACGGCTGCTGTTTTGGTAGTGATTTTTGAAAGGTCTGCAAGGGCATTAAATTCTATAAATCGAATGTCTGGTATAAGTGGTCGAAAGGGATGTTTTCGTTCTTCATACCCCATAATGCTTAAAGCGCCCATAGTATTGCCATGATAAGCATTTTTAGCAGCAATAATTTCAGAACGTCCTGTGAAACGTCTGGCGAGTTTCATAGCACCATCAATGGCTTCTGTCCCTGAATTTGTAAGGTATGTTTTGTCAAGATTTGGTGGTAAATGAGCGGCTAGTAATTTGGTTAATTTTACCGCAGGAGATTGGATATATTCGCCATAGACCATCACATGCATGTAGGTGTCCAACTGCTTTTTGATAGCAGCAACGACTTTTGGATGGCGATGCCCCAAACTACAAGCAGAGACCCCCGCCACAAAATCTAAATATGCTTTTTTATCTTCATCATAAATATAAGACCCTTCTGCATGCGAAACCTCCATCGCTAACGGATGTGGAGTCGTTTGTGCTTGATGCTTATAAAAATCCGAAGTATTCAAGGTTATTTAAGTGGTTTTTTTAACTGTTTTCGATTGCGTTTAAACTTATTTGGTAAAGTTCTTGCCGCTTTATTTTTAGGTTTTTCTTTGTTTAGCTTTGTATTTTCAGACGGTTTTGGTTGGGCGTTTTCTATCCGTTTGAGTAAGGTTGGATCAAAGAATTCTTCTTGAGGACTATATGCCTTTAAGCCCTGAATTATTGGAAGTTCCAAAGGAGGGTCATCTTTAAATAAATCCTCTACACTTATTGGACGTTCGGAATTGCGCCATTGAAAGCCTTTAAGAATCTTTTCATTGTCCTTAAAGTCACTTTCGGGATGTGTTTTTCCACCAATTTGATTGAATTTACGCAGTTCATCAATAGCATTTCCTGAAACCCATATTTTAATAGATCCAGATTTTGATTTATCAATGCCTACTAATTCATTTTCATCATTGCGGAGATAGTAAATGGACTCTGCATTTTTAATGATATCTATGGTTGATAAAGCGTTATTTTCAAACAGACCAAATAATTTTTTCCCCGATATCTGATTATAGCCCGCTCCTAAGCTGTCTTTACTGATTATGAAAGCGTTGTCAAAGACTTTTAGGGAATCTAAAGTTTCGGTTTTTGGATTTGAAATTAAATGAATTGAATCGCCTGTGATTTGATTTTCAAAATTCCATAAAATGGGATGTTTTACTTTATAAAATGGATCCTTTGTCACATTACGATCTAAATTTATAAGTTGAGTTAGCCCTGTTTTTTGGTTCATGTGAATAGAATCCGCTTTACCACTTAAGTCAGACTTAAATATTTTGGCATTATAATAGGCGCGTGTTATTCTATGTTCTGGTTTTCCTGTAACCATTAAAGTATCACTGTGTACAAAAATTGAGTCATTTTCTTGAACGGTAATGGCTAGTGCACGTTTGGTCATAAATACAGAATCCTTAGCTCTAAAAACTTCTGCATAATGGGCCTTAACAATAGTGCTGTTTAAGGTATCTGTAATGGTGATGTTATTGGATGCAGAGGCAAAACTTTTGCCGCGATCAAAATAGATGCTATCGCCCTCAACAATACGTTCATCATAATTTATTTTAGATTTTTTTACAAAATATCCAGTATCGTCTTGGGTATTGTAAAACCCACGCTCACAATAAATTACACTAGTTTCGCTAGTGATTGTTGTTGGTCCAAATAAAAAGGCATACCCTGAAAGGGAATAAAAATCGAGTTGATCAGATTCAATAACGTACTCTGGGTTTACTAATTTCACGTTATTTACAAAACGATATTTTTTAGAATTCATATAGTAACGTCCTCTAGTACTCGTAATCGTTCCTGTAGTATCGCGAACGACTTTTCCAAAGCTGCGGTAAAATGCTTGTTGCTTAACGCGATCAAAGTATAATGTATCCGTTGTAAGCTTGGAACTGGGTTCTGTTAACACAACTGAGCCACTCGCAAAGGCGAGTTGTGTTTTGCCACTATACTCCACATATTTTGAGGTCATGTTTATAGTATCCCCCTGTTTTACATGAACATTGCCATAGGCTTCTATGAAATCTTGTGAGCCATAATACACCGCCTCATCACACCATAATTCTATACCATCATGCTTGATATGTACCTGTTTTGAGTTGCCTCTTGTTAGAATTGTCGCCTCAGGTTTCGCTTCATCAAAACTCATAAAAGGGGCATGTTCAATTTCTATTCTGCGACGGTCTTGTGCATGTAACACAGCCCCTGCAAAAAACAGAACCCCTATAAAATAATAAATACTTTTATGTTTCAACGTCATATGGTTTGATACAAAAATAGGTAATATTGAGTTCTTTAAATCAAAGTTAAGCGGTTTTTAAGCCTAAAAAAAAATCTATCCTAGGGATAGATTTTTAATTGTTATCTAAAAATCGTTTGTTTGCGATCAGGTCCTACAGAAACGACTTTGATTGGAATTTGCAATTCCTTCTCAAGAAAATCGATGTAAGTGATTAATGCCGCTGGAAGGGTGGACTCATTATTCATTGCAGTCAAATCTTCTTTCCACCCTTCAAAGTCCGTATAAATTGGCGTGACATTTTCAGGATCTACGTTGTAGGGCAAATGGTTGATCACACTACCTTTATAGTTGTATGCGGTACACACTTTTAAAGCCTTGAAACCAGAAAGCACATCGGCTTTCATCATCATAAGTTGTGTAACACCATTTACTTGACATGCATAGCGAAGTGCTACGAGATCTAACCAACCACAACGACGAGAACGTCCAGTGGTAGCACCAAATTCATTTCCAACACGTCCCATAGTTTCTCCGTCCTCATCAAACAGTTCAGTAGGGAAGGGGCCAGAACCCACACGCGTTGTGTAAGCCTTAAAAATTCCAAATACCTCTCCTATAGTGTTTGGAGCAATTCCTAATCCAGTACAGGCGCCTGCAGCTGTGGTGTTTGAAGACGTTACGAAAGGATAAGTTCCAAAATCAATATCCAATAAGGACCCTTGAGCACCCTCCGCTAAGATGGATTTATTGTCGCGTTGCGCTTGGTGTAAATACTCTTCAGAATCTATGAATTTTAAAGATTTTAAGACTTTGATCGCCTCAAAAAACTCTGCTTCTAATTCGTCTAAATTATACTGTAAGTCAACGTTATAAAAAGCGACCATTGATTCGTGCTTGTTAGCCAATGCACGGTACTTTTCTTTCCAATTGTCTAATTCTAAATCGCCCACACGAATGCCGTTTCGTCCAGTTTTGTCCATATAAGTTGGTCCAATTCCTTTCAGTGTTGATCCAATTTTGGCTTTCCCTTTTGCAGTTTCAGATGCAGCATCTAAAAGGCGGTGCGTTGGTAAAATTAAATGCGCTTTACGAGAAATAACCAAGGCTTTTTTATAATCTACATTTTGCGCCGCAAGTTTGTCCAATTCAGCTTTAAAAATAACGGGATCAATTACAACTCCATTACCTACTAAGTTGACAGCATCTTCATGAAAAATTCCAGACGGAATTGTATGAAGAACATGCTTCATCCCATTAAAAACTAGAGTGTGACCTGCATTTGGTCCTCCCTGAAATCGTGCAATAATATTGTAATTTGAGGTCAAAACATCTACAATTTTTCCTTTGCCTTCGTCTCCCCATTGTAATCCAAGTAGTAAATCTACTGCCATGCTATTTAATCGTTATTTTTAGTATTTCGTTTTGTTCCGTAGAAGTAAAGTGAGTGTTTTTGAATGTCAATATCAAACACCTCTTCTATTGTCTTTTGAATTGATTGAATCCTAGGATCGCAAAACTCAAAGACTTCACCAGTATCCGTTAGGATAACATGGTCGTGTTGTTTATCAAAGTAGGATTTTTCATATTGAGCTTGATTTTGCCCAAATTGGTGCCGACGTACCAAAGCACAATCTAATAATAATTCAATTGTGTTGTAAAGCGTAGCTCTTGAAACGCGGTAATTTTTATTTTTCATATTGATATAGAGCGATTCTATGTCAAAATGATCATTATTATCATAAATTTCTTGAAGTATTGCAAACCGTTCTGGAGTTTTTCGGTGGCCATTATCTTCGAGGAATTTTGTAAATACATTTTTTACAACCTCTTGATTTTTATTTTTAGGTTTTTTACTCATACTTCCGCCAAATTTAAGCTAAATTTTAGACTCTAAACACTTTTTCTATACCATTTATTTTTTGCAGGCGCTCCATGAGCTTTTCAACAAAGTTAGTGTTGTTTACTTCCACAGCAATTTCACCATTAAAAGTACCACTATCGGTGTCAAATTTTATGGTTTTAATATTAACATTCATACTTTCTGAAACTAGTTTTGTGATGGAATTAACCAACCCAAGTTTGTCAATTCCTGTAAGTTTTATAACGGCTTTAAAGACCTGTTGAGAGGAGTCTATCCATTTGGCAGACATAATTCTGTAGGCATAATTTGATTGAAGACTTAAGGCATTTGGACAAGTTTTTTTATGAATTTTGATTCCTTCCTTGATACTCAAAAAACCAAAAACTAAATCGCCTGGAATAGGATTACAACAGGTCGAAAGTTTATAGCTTAACGTTTCTTCTTCTTTTCCAAATACGAGCATATCGTATTTGGATGTGATTTCGTCTTTTTCAACCGTTTCTTTGAGCGTTCCTTTTGTACGGTTGATTTTATTTTTAATAAAACTCACCAAAGCATTACTCCTTGAAGCTGCAAAGTTTTTGAGCATCGTATTGTCTATACTGCCGATTCCAACGCGAAAAAATAAATCTAGACTCGTATTGAGATTAAAAAAATTGACTAATTCATTAACTGAACGTTCGTTTAAAGAAATTTTGAGTTGTTTTAGTTTTCGGCGTAATATTTCTTTTCCCTTCATGAGCAATTGCTTTTTCATCTTCTTTTAGTGCTGATTTTATTTTACTTTTCGCTCGTGTAGTGATAACATAATCTAACCAGTTTACAGTAGGTTTTGCATTCTCTGAAGTAATAATATCAACTTGATCTCCACTTTGTAAGATGTGGTTTAAAGGCACTAACTTACCATTAACCTTTGCGCCTCTAGTTTTCATGCCAATTTCGGTATGAATACTAAATGAAAAATCTAATGGCGTTGCATTTTTTGGCAGCGATTTTAAATCGCCATTTGGTGTAAAAACAAATATCTCTTTGGCGTAAAGATTAAGTTTAAATTGCTCAACAAATTCTACAGCATTGGATTCTGGATTTTCAATCACTTCTTGAAGTTTTCCAATCCAGCTTTCTAAATTTTCGTCTTGTTCTTGTTCACCTTCTTTGTATTTGTAGTGCGCGGCGTAGCCTTTTTCGGCAATTTCATTCATGCGTTCACTTCGAATTTGAACCTCTACCCATCGTCCTTTTGGTCCCATCACTGTAATATGTAAGGCTTCATAACCAGTAGATTTTGGTGCTGAAATCCAATCTCTTAAACGTATCGGATTAGGCCTAAAATGATCAGTTACAATCGAATATACTTTCCAAGCAATAAATTTTTCGTCTTTAAGATCTGACGTGTATATAATTCGAACGGCAAACTTATCGTAAACTTCATCAAAAGAAACTCCTTGATTTTGCATTTTTCTCCGAATCGAAAAAATTGATTTCGGACGCCCTTTTATGACATATTTAATTTTTTCTTTGTTGAGTGCTTTAGTTAATACCTTGCTAATATCCTTGATGTAAAGATCTTGATCTTCTTTACTTTCTTCTAATTTGACTAAGATGTCATTATAAACTTCAGGTTCGGTATATTTTAAGGCGAGATCTTCTAGTTTGGATTTGATGTTATACAATCCAATTTTGTGCGCTAGAGGCGCATAAATATAAAGCGTTTCTGATGCAATTTTTAGTTGTTTATCTTCTCGCATCGAATGAATTGTTTGCATGTTGTGA
Organism: uncultured Paracoccaceae bacterium; assembly: GCA_943788135.1. GTDB lineage: Bacteria > Bacteroidota > Bacteroidia > Flavobacteriales > Flavobacteriaceae > Hel1-33-131. Next base: position 70,979 of record CALSPC010000007.1, read on the forward strand.
AGACGGTCTGCAATTTTGATGATAATTACTCGAATATCATCGTGAAGTGTCAGTAACATTTTTCTAAAATTCTCCGCCTGCATTGATACATTCATATCTTTATTTAGCGAAGAGATTTTAGTCAAACCATTTACAATTCGAGCCACAGTTTCGCCAAATAATTGTTGAATATCTTCAATCGAATAACGTGGGCAATCTTCAACGACGTCATGAAGAAGTGCCGCTGCAATAGATGTAGCATCTAATCCAATTTCTGAGGCTACAATTTTTGCTACCGCAATAGGATGGAAAATATAAGCTTCCCCAGATTTTCGTCTTTGATCTGAATGGGCATCAACAGCAACGTCAAATGCTTTCCGGATTAGTTTTTTATCTTGAGCAGACAGTCTTCTGTAGCTAATTTTGAGCAGGTCTTTGTACTCCTTAGCTATGGCTGCATTTTCCTTTGCGACTTCTTCTCCTGTCATAACCTAAATTTACTACAATCAATCGTAACATGCAATAGCAAAACTTAGTTTTTACACAAATTGTTTTAACACCTAATGAATCACTATAAATTTAAAAGATTGCGGTACGTCTTAGCTAGATTTTCGTTGTCTTTTGGCTTCAAAAAGTAAAATCCCTGCTGCAACGGATACGTTCATAGAGTCAATTTTACCGTGCATCGGAATCCGAATTTTTGCTGTTGATGCAGTGCGCCATCCTTGGCTCAGTCCTGTTGATTCTGCCCCAACAACTAGTGCTGATCCTTTTTTAAAATCTATGGTATCGTATGCAACGGACTCTTGAAGAACCGCAGCGTAGATGGAAATGTCATGTTGTTTTAAATAGTCAATTACTTCTTCTGATGTTCCAGTCGCAATGGGCACAGTAAACACGCCACCAACACTCGATCTAATTATATTGGGATTATACAAATCTGTTAAGGGGTTAGAGATAATGATAGCATCTACATTCGCTGCATCTGCTGTTCGGAGTAAAGCGCCAATATTTCCTGGTTTTTCAGGGGCTTCAGCCACAAGAATTAATGGTGATGTAGAGTTCAATTCTAAATTAGCTAACTCAAAATTTTTTGCTTTCGCTACCGCAACTATTCCTTCTGTAGTTTCGCGGTGCGCTATTTTTTCATATACTGATTTGCTAATTTCTATGATATCAATCCCATAAATTTCTAGTGATGATGCTTCTGAAGCGGAAAATAAATCTGGATAATAATAAAGCGTTTCAATGCTGTAGTTTCCCTTAATGGCTAATGACAGTTCGCGCTTACCTTCAATAACAAAAAGACCTGTTTTTTTTCTTAGTTTCGACTTTTCTTTGAGTTGAACCAGTTGTTTTATAAAAGGGTTTTGAAGACTGCTTATTGTTTTAACCATACTACAAAAATAGTGTTTAATTCTTAAGGGTAAACAAAAAAGTCCAAACCGAAGCTTGAACTTTTTTAATTATTTATGGCGTTACAATTTTAATTGTTTTCATATTTTTTTGAGTAGCGTTTCCAAAGTTTTGTTTGGTGACTTTCTAAACTGATGCTCCGCCCATCAATATAAGCATGAGTTAGATTGTTTGTGCGCATATCTAAGGCATCTCCTGTACTTATAAATAGCGTAGCACTTTTTCCAGTCTCTAGGGAGCCATAGTTTTGGTCGATCCCTAGAATTTGAGCAGTATTTAAGGTTATCAATTGAAGTGCTTGCGCTTTTGTAAGACCATGTGCCACTGTTGTTCCTGCATAAAACGGGAGGTTTCTAGAATTCATTCGTTCCATATCTCCACTGGTCTCTAATCCCACAAGAACCCCAGCGTCAACAAGTAAATGTGCCATTTTAAAAGGTAAATCATAATCATGATCATCGTTATTTGGTCGAGAATGAACTCGTTGTAATAAAACAGCAATATTGTGTTCTTTCAAATAGGACGCAATTTTGTAAGCTTCATATCCGCCTACAATGACCGTTTTTGATAGCCCTTGTGATTTTGAAAATTCAACGGCATCGATAATACCTTTTTCATCGTTAACGTGAATGTAAAGTGTTTTGGTTTTGTCAAATACGCCACGCAAAGCGTTTAATGGTGTGTTTATAGTGTTTGTATTGGCTTTTGCCGCATTAAAGTAGGCCTCAATACCCTGTATCTGACTATTGTATTTCGGATTACTTTTTAATCCGGGATCTTCGCCTAGCCACCATCGGCCACGACTAAAGGAGTTAGGCCAATTTAAATGAATACCATCATCTACTTTAAGAACAGCATCTTCCCAATTCCAAGCGTCTAATTGCACAATAGAAGACGTTCCAGAAATACGACCACCTCTCGGCGTAATTTGTGCCAAAAGCACACCGTTTGGCCGCATACTTTCTACCACTTTAGACTCTGTGTTATAGGCGATTAAACTACGAATATGAGGGTTCCAAGTTCCTATCTCGGCATCATCATCACTAGCTCTTACGGCATCGATTTCTATTAATCCTAAGGTGGAGTTAGGAACAATAAATCCGGGGTAAAGGTGCTGGTTTTTAGCATCTATAACCTTCATTTGCGTGAGGTCTTCTGTTCCTAAATATTCAGAGACATTTTTTATGACGCCATTTTCGAAAATAAGAAGTGAATTCTCAAGTATTGAGCCGTTTCCAATATGAGCTGTACCACCAACAATGGCGATAGGTTCTGATTGTTTAGCGCCAGGTGTTTGTTGTGCTTGGACTGTAAATACACCAACAGTTATGAGAGTTATGAGTTTTATAAGTTTCATTTTTTTGTGTTTAGAGTTGATTTGTATCTATGGAGTCACAATGTAAAAGATGTTTGTCTTTTTTCTTTACAGGCTGTGTTTTCATGCCTTTGTTTTTTTCTTTTAACATCATAAGAATAAGTTCATTACGTTCTGTTTGAATGGCTTTTCTAAGTTGTATGTCTCGGTCTTTATCAAAATAAGTTACCCCTTCAATTATGGTTTTTTCTGCTTGTGCATAAATAGATAAAGGATGCGCGCTCCAAAGTACCAAATCTGCATTTTTTCCGACTTTTATACTTCCGACTTTATCGTCGATATGGAGAAGTTTTGCGGGGTTCAAGGTGACCATTTTCCATGCATCTTCTTCAGATGTCCCTCCATATTTCACCGCTTTAGCTGCTTCTTGATTGAGACGTCTTGACATTTCGGCATCGTCACTATTAATAGCAGTAATTACACCCATTGAATTCAATATAGAAGCATTATATGGAATAGCATCATTGACCTCATACTTATATGCCCACCAATCGCTAAAGGTTGATGCGCCAACGCCGTGTGCTTTCATTTTATCCGCAACTTTATAGCCTTCCAATATATGCGTAAATGTATTGATGTTGAAGTCAAATTTCTCAGCAACTTTCATCAACATATTAATTTCACTTTGAATGTAAGAGTGGCAACTGATAAAACGTTCTTTATTTAGAATTTCGGCGAGTACTTCCATTTCCGTATCTTTTCGGTACGGTTTCCCACTTTTCTTTTGAGCATCATAGGCTTTTGCTCTCGAAAAATAATCTATGTAGAGTTGTTCAACGCCCATACGCGTTTGAGGAAAACGATTAAAGCTTCCCCAATTCGATTGCTTTACATTTTCACCTAAAGCAAATTTTATAAATTTTGGAGTGTCTTTATAAATTAAGTTTTTTGCAGTTTCACCCCATTTAAGTTTTATAATTGCTGATCTTCCTCCAATAGGATTTGCGGAACCATGCAAGATTTGAATCGTTGTAACCCCTCCCGCTAAATTCCTGTAAATATCAACATCATCGGCATCAATAACGTCTTCTATGCTAACTTCCGCTGACGAGTTTTGACCGCTCTCATTAATACTAGCAGCCGCAATGTGCGAGTGCTCATCAACAATTCCAGCAGTTAAATGTTTCCCTGTAGCATCGATGACCTTAGCTTTTGAGCTTTTGAGGTTTTTACCTAGTTTTGAAATGCGCCCATTTTGAACCAGTACATCTGTATGTTCTAGAATCCCTTCAGCTTCATTAGTCCAAACGGTCGCATTTTTAAATAATAATGTTTCAGCTTCAGGTAATTTTGTAAACCCATACGCGCCATTAGGAAAACTCACCGGGAGCACTTTTGGAGTGCGATCTTCTTTTTTGTTCGTATTCTCAGTATTTTTTTGAGAAGAAGTGTCGACACGTTTGAGTTCTATGTTTGGCGTATCTCCATTTAGAAAAGTAGCGGTTCCCGAAATCGATTCGTTGTTAGGAAGGATTTTTGCATTTACGCGAATATAATCTTGTTTTGTTGTATCTTTTGAAGAAAACATCAAATGCATCCAATCCTTTTCATACTTTATAGTACTGCTGAGTTTTAATGAATCTGACGTAATTTCGGATTTTAGTTTGCTTAATTTTCCTGATATTTTGAGTTCATAAGTATCAGAATTTAGCGTAAAGCTATAGTTTCCTCTAATATCTTTTTTAGAGATATCTTCAAGCACTGTACGAGAGCCATTGACCCAGTTTTCGTAAAGTGTAGTTTCTGCATCAAAAATAGCTCCTGAAGTAATTAAGAAATTGGCATAACTCCCCACATTTAAATTCCCAAGTTTTGAGTTCCCTAAAATTTGAGCAGGTTGGGTGGTTAAAGCATCCAAGGCACTAACTGTATCTAAGCCGTAATCAATGGCTTTCATTAGGTTCGACTTGAAGTCTTTCATCGATTTCAAGCCTTTAGTGGTAAGGGCAAAAGGCACGCCATTGGTTGCTAAGACCATTGGATTGCTAGGGCGCTGATTCCATTCTTTCATTGCTTCCAGCTCCAGAGAATTTGTAAGAAACGTATTTTCAACGTCGTAAGCCTTTGGAAAGTTGAGCGGTAAAATGAAGGTCGCTTGGGTGTTTTTGATTGCATCAATGCGTTCATATTCATCACCACCGCCTAAAATCACATACTGAACGCCAATTTCATCCCCAACCTTATCGGCGCGTAAAGCATTGGCTCTGCTGCCAGCTTCTATAATTTGAACTTGTTTTTTATTTAGATTATAAGCTTCAATAGACCGGTCTTTGGTGCTCACGTTTCCTTTGGCGTACCATTCTGCATCATAATTGAGTTGTCTCAATAAGGCCATAGCCCCCATAATAGAGGAGGGGTAAGACTGACGTGAACGGACACTTTTTGAAAAAGAGCTATACTGCACCGATTGATCAGATAGAATTCGTTGTGCATTATTTCCTTTTGAATCTAAAGCAATTAATGCCCCAGTTCCACGGACAATTCCATCTTGTAAATGCGTGTTGACAACTCCAAAACCAGCTTCTAACAAGGACTTAGCGGCCTTATCGTCATATTTAAAATCAGCAATTGCATTTTGTTCTGGTCTGATGTGGTCATTCCAATAAAATCCTTCTCTGTTGGCATTGTACTGTGGTGAGCGATCACCAGTAGTTTTCCGTTTGGGTTTAGCAACACCAAAATCGGAGTAAAGATCAATAAATGAGGGATAGATGGATTTGCCCTTCAAATCAATAATTACTGTGTTTTTTGGAATCGCAACAGTTTTTCCAACATTTATAACATTTCCATCTTGAATTAATAAGGTGCCCTCATTTATACTTTTGGATGGAGTTATAAAGATTTTTGCATTAGTAAAGGCAGTGAAATTTGTGTTTTTAGAATTCACACCATCATTTTTGGGGAAATATTCCTGAGCATTAAGTATAAACACTCCGAATACACTCCAAAGTAGGATTAGTTTTTTTATCATAACATCGTTTTAAGTTCGTTTTTCAATGTAGTTATAATCTTTTGTAACGCTGTTAAAATTAATAAATTTTTAGGAAAATAGCTCGTGTTTTTAGGTTGAAATAAATAATCCTAAACATCTAATTTAAAAATAGTTTAAAGAGTATTCAATCTTTTAAATACTCTACCAAAAGTGCTACCACATAATTATAACTCTCAATCCCTTTGGTTTGGTTGTTAGCTTTTAAGAAATGACTATAAAATACTTTGAAAATAGGTTCCAACGGATTTTCATAAGCACTCCAAAATTCAAATGTTTCTTGAAAATCCTCTAATACTCCCGGGTTAATGCTATGCGATATCAACGTATAAGCCTCAACGTCTCTTTTAGATAATTCTCGTAAACAGTAGCGCAATGCAAATTTATAACCCGCATAGTTGAAATAGCGATTTTTGTTATGGATATTAGCGAGGAACCCAATAAAATTAGCTTCGTTTTCAGCCGCGTATCCCAGTTGATGTGCTTGTTCATGTGCAATAGTAGTAGGCATAGAATTGGCGGGCATCACAGCATTAATCTGAGCTTCTAAAGTTAAGGGGTTCACATAACCACCAAATCCCATATAAGTGAGAGGTGTGCTAAATAATGATTTTTTAGTGTTTTTGCCCCTGTATTTAAAATTTGGATATACCTTTTCTAGTTGAAAATAGCCCTTTTGACTGATGTCTGTCAGTTCAGCAAACGTGTAAGGGAGGGTAGTTTTTAACAACGAATCTTGAGTAATTTCTAGATGCAATGCATTTGTTTTTGTAACCAATTGATTGGTCACCGATTTCAATTTGGTGGTGGTGTATTTTGAATTTAAATTTAGTGTCGTATGCAAGGGGATACGGTAATAATTAAAACCCCAACACAAATGAAACATGAAATAGAAAAATGACACAAAGGCTAGAACATCTAAACTCCATGCTTTTGGGGCTATTCTCAGGCGTTTCCAGTTCATAACCACCCAACGGATCATATAAATAATCAAACCGAGATACAACAGGTCGCCAAAAGAAAATGGAACCCATTTAAATGCCATATTTAATAGTTTAGAAAGTAGTGGAAAAAAACCTAAACTATAATAAGTCTCAATAAATTCAGGGTAGTTCTTCGCTACTTGTACAAGAAAGTATTGAGGAAGTAAACTCAACGCCAGAATGATTTTTCCTTTTTTAGACATCACTCAAAAGTAATAATTTTAATTTATGATCGGTAAGGAATCCGTATCTTTGTGCCTCAAAAACTCCGCTATTATGAGCCAAGACATACGTCAACTAGAACCCAAAGCCCTTTGGAATAAATTTGCAGATTTGAATGCCGTTCCTCGTCCTTCTAAAAAAGAAGAACGTGTTATTGCATTTATGAAAGATTTTGGGAAAAAATTAAACCTAGAAACCATTGAAGATGGAGTAGGAAATGTGATCATTAGAAAACCTGCGACTTCTGGCATGGAAGATCGGAAAGCCATTGTGATGCAGTCGCATTTAGATATGGTGCATCAAAAAAACAACGAGACTACTTTTGATTTTTTAACACAAGGTATTGAGATGTATGTGGACGGCGATTGGGTCAAAGCAAAGGGAACCACTCTTGGTGCTGATAATGGGCTAGGCGTAGCGACTATCATGGCAATTTTAGAAAGCACCGATATTCCACATCCAGCTATTGAAGCGCTATTTACTATTGATGAAGAAACAGGTATGACAGGCGCTATGGGTTTAAAAGGAGGACTATTGAAAGGCGACATTCTGTTGAATTTAGACACCGAAGACGATGATGAAATTGGGGTAGGTTGTGCAGGAGGTATTGATGTGACAGCCATAGGAACTTACAACGAAGAAGACACGCCAGAAATCAAAATTGGCTATTCTATTGAAGTTACAGGTTTACAAGGAGGACATTCGGGAATGGATATTCATAAAGGATTTGGCAATGCCAATAAAATCATGAACCGTTTGTTATTTGATGCTTTTCAAAATTTTGGATTACGAATTTCCGAAATTGATGGTGGAAGTTTGCGTAATGCCATACCAAGAGAGAGTAATGCGATTGTAGCGATTGATAAAGTTCAAGAAGAGGCTTTTAAATATGAAATGGGGCTTCAAATTGAAGCGATTCAAACTGAGCTTAAAACATTAGAGCCGGATTTCAATGTGGTGCTAACCAAAATAGAGACGCCTAAAACGATTATGGATTTAGGAGTTCAAGAAGGTTTGACTCGCGCTATTTATGCCGCATGGAATGGGGTGTATCGCATGAGTCCTGATATTCCTGAATTGGTTGAAACTTCCAATAACATCGCACGCGTTAGTATTAAAGGAGGAAAGGTAAAAATTGGCTGTCTAACACGATCTTCTGTAGAATCGTCTAAATTTGATTTAGCAACAATGTTGCGCGCGACCTTTGAGTTAATCGGTTGTGAAGTCGAACTTTCTGGAGATTATCCAGGTTGGGCACCCGATATGGACTCGTCTATTTTGAAAGTTTTAAGAAGTCTATATGAAGAATTATATAACGAGAAACCTCATGTTGCGGCTTGTCATGCAGGATTAGAATGTGGTATTTTAGGAACTAATTATCCTGATATGGAAATGATTAGTTTTGGACCAAATATTAGAGGCGCACATTCTCCCGATGAACGTGCCCAGATTTCATCAGTTCAGAAGTTTTGGGTTTTTGTTTTAGAAATTTTAAAACAGATCCCTAAAGCATAAGCATAAGTATAGGTCAAAAAAAAAGCAGCCCATTGGCTGCTTTTTTTAATACATATTTTATAAATTATTCTGCTGTTCCAAGCATCTCAATTATAAATATTAAATCGGTATTTGGTTTAATTGGTCCACGACCTTGTTCGCCATATCCTAAATAGGAAGGAAGGTATAAAAATGTTTTATCTCCAATAGACATATTAAAAACACCTTCTTTAAACCCTGGAATCATTTGAGCTTGTGGATCAAGTGGCATTGCTAAGGGGTTATACGCGCCCTTGTTGTTCTTTTCTCAAATCATAAGACCCACATTTCTCGTCAATGGTTTTAATGTTCGTACCAAATAATTTACCATCTGTAAAATACCCTTGGTAGTTCAATTTAACAGTGCTTCCTTTTGCAGGTTTTGGGCCATCACCTTTGGTGATGTTATACACTAATAATCCGGATTTAAGAGCAGTAGCTTTACTCTTATAAATATTTAAAACCGGTACCATTTCTTGAGCCGCGATTTCCATTTTTTCTTCCGCAATTTTCTTAGCTTCTTCAGCCTTTTGTTTGGCTTCCTTTAGTTTTTGTAAACGCTTTTCTTCTAATAATGGAAGTTCAGTATTCCAGGTATCAGCGGCATCAAATCGTTTTGCACTAAGGCCTTGACGAATGATGTTTAGTTCAAGTATTTTAACATCTTCCAAAGGCTTGTTAGAACCTTGAGCTACTTTTACATTAGAAATGGTGTCCACAACAGCGAAGCCTTTGACAACTTCTCCAAAAACAGCATGTCTATTGTCTAGGTGAGGCGTTGGTTTTTCGGTAATGAAAAACTGACTTCCATTAGTTGCTGGTCCGGAGTTGGCCATAGATAATATACCTGGTTTATCATGTTTTAGACTGTCGTCAAATTCATCCCCAAATTTGAATCCTGGGCTACCAGATCCAGTCGCTGTTGGGTCGCCCCCCTGAATCATGAATTTATCAATGACACGGTGAAAAACAGTGCCATTATAATACGGTTTACCTTTTAAGGTGTCTGCCAACATAGGGTGTGTGCCTTCTGCTAATCCTACAAAATTAGCAACTGTTAGCGGAACTTTGTCATAAAATAACTGAACAATGATCGTGTCTTTTGAGGTTACAAATTCGGCAAAAATTCCATCACCTAAATCTGGATATTGTTGTTGACAAGCTGTAGAGCTGAGTAAGAGCCCTGCTGCAAATAATTGAATAAATACTTTAGTGAATTTCATTTTTTGTTTATTTTTTGTGGGTATTAATTTGTTTAAAAAATTTAATTAGTAGTAAGTTTCAGTAATGAAACATCGCATATTAGAGGTACATTTGGTCCAATTTTATCAGAGTCTCCGTAGTAGCCATAGGCTTTCTGAGATGGAAAAATGAACGAAATTGATTCCCCTTCCTTCATTAGTTTTAAGCCTTCTCTAAGCCCTGAAAATAATTCTTGTTGGTCCACATAATACGACTGTGTTTTTAAGGAATCCTCTTTGTAGATGACTTGCCCATCCAAGGTTTTTAGGGTGCAGCGGTATTGTACTAAATCTCCGAATTTAGGTGTTTTGGACGCTGCTTCAATTTTTGTGATATAAGAGTAACTAAATCCATGAGGAGAGGATAAAAATAGATGATCAGATTTTTTAATTATAGCTTCAATCTGAGCATATTCCTTAGCGTTAAGTTCTTTACTGCGTTCAATTGAGGCATCAATAAATGTCCCTGAATTTTTTAAAACTGGAATTCTGGCGTCTGAGGGTTTGCAACTTGTAAATAATAGAAGTGAAAATATTAAAAACGAGAATGGATTCATGTTTGTAATTCCGATTTATAGTCCGCCAATATACTAATAAATTTTGCAATGGTATCTTCGAGATTCAGAGTAGCTTCGTCCTCCAGATGCATTTTTGTGGCCTCCGCCATCAAAATGTGTGCGTGCAAAAGCATTGACATCAAAAGTGCCTTTAGATCTAAAAGAAATTTTAATAATGCCTTCTTGTTGATGTTCAATAAAAATAACGGCAAATTTGGCACCTTTGAGTGATAAACCGTAATTAACCAAGCCTTCAGTATCTCCTTTTTGAAAGTTATGAGTCCCAAGTTCGTTTGTTGAAAGACTAATATAAGCTGTATGAGAATCTTCTATATATTTTAGATTATTCAATGCACAGCCCATGAGTTGGAGTCTGCTAAAACTATTGGTGTCATAGACCGCATTATGAATGGTTGAATTGTCAACACCGACATCAATTAAATGTGCAATCACACGGTGCGTGGTGCTAGTGGTAAGTGGGAAACGAAAAGACGCGGTGTCGGTCATGATGCCCGTGTAAAGGGCTTCACCAATGGGTACATCAATCTGATCTAGGTCGCCCATTTTATCAATAAAGTGGTAAACCATTTCACAGGTAGAGCACATGCTAACATCGGAATAGACAAATGTTGCATAAGCATCAGGTTGCTGGTGATGATCAATCATAACTTTTATGGCAGTGGCGTTTTTTATAGGCGTTTCCATGGCTCCACAACGGTGCAGGGCATTAAAATCTAAAGTGAAAATAAGGTCTGCTTGGGTTAGTAATGCTTCAGCTTTATTTGTCTGCATTTCATGAATTAAAACTTCGTTAGTTCCAGGAATCCATTTCAGAAATTCTGGGTAGTCATTAGGTGCAATTACCGTGGCTGAATGGCCTAGTTTTTTGAGGTAATGATAAAGTCCTAAAGTAGATCCCATTGCATCTCCATCGGGATTTTTATGAGGGACTATAACCACATTTTTAGGAGTGGATAGTATTTCTTTTAACGCTAAAACTTCTGCTGTATTCATAGCATGCGAATATACGATTTTTTAAAATAGTTGGAAGTCGAGATTTGAATATAAAATGGAGTATTTTATTCAATTATTCTCCCTTATTCAAAACTTTAACTCGTACTTCAAAAGGTATTTTAATGTGTGCTTCACGGAATCGCTCTATAATCGCTTGTTTAATGATACGTTTGACAATTAGGTATTTTCCAGGTTTACATTTTGTAATTGTTCGAATTACAATTTCTGGGCCCAATAAATCCACCACCCCTTTGTTTTGCATTGGTTCAAGCATGTCATCATATTGGTCGAACAACTCTTTTGATAGTTTTTCCAATACTTTAAAAACATAGTTTAAGTCGCTATCTTTATCAATACCGATATTTACCATTGCATTTGTAAATTTATGGGAATGATTCACTACTTGCTTGATGTCTCCATTGCGAAGAATAATAATTTTACCATCTTCTGCTCGTACTTTTGTAGTTCTCAACGAAATTTCTTCAATCTCACAGGACAACTCGTTAATTTCTACAATATCGCCGACCTTATAGTTGTTTTCCATTATGATAATAAACCCTGTCAATAGGTCGTTAATAATGTTCTGTGCTCCAAGTCCTAAAACCATACTTAAAATTCCAGCTCCAGCCAGTAGTGGGAGAGGGTTAAACCCAAATGAATTTAAAATAAGTAGCACAATAACAAAGTAGATGATCACCGATAGAAGTGTTTTTAAAATTGGATAGATGGTTTTATTACGGCGGAGAATTTCAATTTCTATTTTAGTATTTAAGTAATTTCTATCAATAAATAAGTTACAAATGGCAATCATCACTCGAGCCACAAACAACAGTCCGATGGATTGAACTAAGCTAAAAACATATTGGCTTAAGGTTGTTAAGGCTTCAAACTGTACAATTGTTACGGAAGCCGTAAGTGTGTAAATGATGTATTCCACAGTTCTTTTAAAGACGGGAAGCAAATAATGAACTTCTTTATAGTAATCGCCTACGCCTTTTTTGGTCGCATATTTTTCTTAAATGGCATCTATGGTCTCCACTGTTGCTTTAAAAATACTGACCACAAGTAGTCCACTATTAATAATCAAAAATAGTTTCAAAATCAATCTTCCAAATGATAAGATTTGAGCGTTTGAAATTAATAGGAAAAGTGAAAAATTAACAATAGCTAAAATCACACCAAATTTTACAATGCGGTTTAAATGATTAAACACCACTTTTATGCTTTCGTCATTCTTAGATACATTTTTGTATTCCAATAATTTTTGTTTGCCTTTTTCAAGTAATGCATTCGTATAACGAATCACATATTTTGAAAACAGTACAAGTGCAATAATCTTACCCAAACTGATTAATAAGTTATACCAAAAATTTGCTGGAATTTTTGAGATTTGATCTAATAAATAAGTGTAAATATTAATATCTTTATAGATATAAAACCCGCTAAAACCTATTATAAATATGCAACCAATCCATAATACTATTTTAGTTAAAAACATTAATAATGTTTTTAGATGTTTTATTTTTTGATGAAATTTATTAAGTTTTTTAAATTTCAAAATTTGATTAAAACCAAGTTTTAAAATTTTTCGAAAACTAAGTATAACTATTAAAAAAAGAAAAAAGATAACTCCAAAACTAATTAAGTTATTATAGAAAAAAGTAGGTAAAGTTAGGTTGAGGTAGTTGAGAATTTTCTCCATTATAATGTAGGTTTTAGATGGGGTGACAATTGCTAAAGTATAAAATATATGATATTATAAAAATGAATTTTTAGTATTTGTGATTTTAGAGCTCCATATTTAACGCTTATCAATTAGATACCTACGAATATCAATTGGTTTGTGAGAAATGAAACGAAATCCTGTATTATTTATTAGGTAACTCAAATCGTTTTCTTATGATTAAAATTAAACCCTGTGTATTGTTATGTATAGGATTTTTCTATATTAATTTCAGTACCGCTCAAACTCCAACAGAACTAAGTTTAAAAATTCTCAACTCAAAAAACTATTTGAGCGAAGAAATTGATCAATTGTATTCCTATCGCTTTAAGAAAAAATTAAGTGATCGAGATATCAAATACATAGCCACTTTAGGAATGGAATATGAGGTAGTTGCCAACCGAGAATCTTTTTCAAACAAATCTGCTAGTGTACATCTTTCCTTTACATCCAAAAAAGACAGTCTGTTGACTACCCATTTATATTTTCTTTTTGTAAAAGAAGAGAAGCAATGGAAGTTTGATGATTATGCCCTTGACGGTGCTGAATATTTCACACAGTATTTTGATGCTATGGCGCAAGCGCTTGCGCTTTACAAAAAGAAAGACTACGAAATAGACACGAGAAGTAAAGAAGATATTGACTGGCAATTATCCAATATGGGTCCCAAACGCTTATTTGCAAAAGATGTTATTTCCAAACAACATGGTATTGCAATAGCCAGAGTATTAAATAACAATTTTATAAACAAAGCAGTAAAAGCAAGAGATCTAGCCTATGCATTAAAAGTATACAACCCTTCCAAAAGTCAATTGCAAGAGTTGGAACGATATATGACTTTTGCATCGGCTTCAATAGAAAACAACATCGCAAGCCTTAAACCGGATTTAAATAGATTGGAAAATGTACTCAAAAAAGCTGGAGAACCTGTTGGAAACATCCGAAAATGGCTGGATCAAAAAAGTATGGATTGGTCAAAATATGGTGTAGAATATGTGGACAACATTGGATTTCCAGGCTATTGTGAAGGCTGTTATGAGTTGGCTTTTGTCAATCTTGGTGCGTGCCGAAAAGGTTTGCTCTATATTCCTGAAAAAGAAAAAATATTACCCCTGGAATACAATAGTTATTTGACTCTCGTACCCCTTAAAGGTGCTTGGTACTATTTTAAAACCTATTAATTATGAGTTTTTTTAAAGCTTTATTTCAGACCAAAGACAATTTAGCCTAAAATCTTTTCAAACCAAATAAAAAAATGAACAAAAAACCAACCCCCGAAAACCGTATATGGCTCAAAGACAATCCTTGGACCGATGGACATGGTCTTATAGATGTACGTTTCTACGGACTTTTAAGAGAAGACGGTGTCTATTTGCATCTTGAAATAAAATCGGAGGACTACTATTTTAAAGAAGGCTATGAAAACCTACAAGATATTGCAGATGAACATGACGAAATCCTTGAAAAAAAAGGCATAGAAGACGAATGGAAATATTATGGGGGTTGGTTAAATTTTCATGCCTGTCACATCCAACCCAATAAGGAGCTCCTTTTAGGAAATGAACAACACCCCTTTACATTACAATCGTTGTCAAACTTGATGTTAGAAGCGGATCATCCACCGCCTGAGAGCGAAACTTGGGGAGGAATAAGCTTTGATAATTTAGCATTTCACTGTTATATTTTAGGACATGATGCTGTAGGTTATCATACAATTCATACTAATTCTGCGAAATCTCCATTCAGCTATAATATTGATTGGCATGGAAAAGTAGCTCGTGCCTATGTGGGCGATGAAGAATTTAGGTATTCATTTGAAATTCAATTGCGCAACATCCCCTTTGAAGGTTTTCTTGTACAAAACAAACAGGGGTATGAATATACAGAATCAGAGGAGGAAGATTGGTATTGGTCTCATATACGTCGCGAAGGCATAAACAACGAAGACCGAGAGAAAGAATTGTGGGGTTGGCTTGAGCGTCATACCACCATAAAGCGATCGCAAATGAAATTTGTAGTTGAAGAGAATAGTGACTGGTTGAGGTTTTTATAAACTCAATCAAAATATATTTTTATAGCCAATAGGTCGTAATTAATAAAAAACCCTATTTTTGCAAAAAAAATCATTTAAAGATCATGGTTACAAACAAAACGTTTACAATGCTTAAGCCAGACTCCGTTGAGAAAGGAAACATTGGAGGAATAGTCGAAAAAATTACCGCTTCTGGATTTAGAATCGTTGCAATGAAATTAACACAACTTACAAAAGCCGATGCTGAAGCGTTTTATGCCGTTCATAGCGAACGTCCATTTTACAGCGATTTAGTAACTTATATGACACGAGGTCCTATTGTAGCCGCTATTCTTGAAAAAGAAAATGCAGTAGAGGATTTTAGAACTTTAATTGGAGCAACCAACCCTGCAGAAGCAGCTGAAGGTACTATCCGAAATATGTTTGCAGACTCTATCAGTGAAAATGCAGTTCATGGTAGTGATAGTGATGAAAATGCAGCCATTGAAGGTGCTTTTCATTTTTCTGGAAGAGAAATGTTCTAAATTTAATTAAAATAAATACAACTAAAAGCTACAATTTTTTATTGTGGCTTTTTTTGGTCTAAGCTTTACCTTAGAATCAATTTTGTGATGAGGTTTTTACCAAGAGATTCATTTAACATGACAATAATTTTATCCTTTCCATAGCTCAATTCCTCTCTTAAAACAGACGAGCTGAGTTCTACGTACAGGACATCTTTGTGAAGCTTGACACTAGTAGTATAGGTGTTGACACCATTTCCCATCATCGCTCTCCAAGCTGCTTCGACATTGACCTTATCCAGCCCTTTTTCAAGTTTGTTCTCTTTGACAAAGGACTTCATTAAATCATCTATCTTAAAGGAATCGTTCTGACGTTTGCTCATTATTCAAAAATTAAGGGTTCATAAGGTTTGTAGGTATATAAAAACCCATCGGCATTAGAAATCACTAAACTCGAATTGTTAGCGCGAATTATTTCTTCTCTATAAGATACGCCATTATTTGTATAGTTTAGCCATAAATGATGGTCTATTACGGAGATTGTAAAATTGGATTCGTGTTGAGACATCTCAAAAGCTCCATCAAAACGTGGAGTCATTTTTTTTCGATAACCCGATAAATCAGGATTTACTTTAAAGTAATCAATGGAACCACTCATTTTGTAATCTTTTATTTTTTTTTGGTCTTTGGTAACGCTTACAATTTCCCAATAGCCTTCAATAAATGGAATATAAGAGTTTACATCAGATTGACAGCTGATGAGAGTAGTGATAAACAGAAGTGCTATAAGTCGTTTCACAGTTGAAATATTTGATAAGATTGATGTACACTTTTAATGGCTTTCTCAGTCCGCTCAGCATGAGTGTCAGAAATAAAAAGTTGTCCAAAATGCTCTTCATTAACTAGTTTTATAATTTGAGCTACACGTTGTTCGTCGAGTTTATCAAAAATATCATCTAATAGGAGCAGAGGGGTTTCGCCACTTTGTGTTTTTATAAAATCAAATTGCGCTAGTTTTAAAGCGATTAAGAATGATTTTTGTTGCCCTTGACTTCCAAACTTTTTAATGGGGTAGCCCTTGATTAAAAACTCTAAATCATCTTTGTGAGTGCCAACACTTGTGTATTGTAGCATTCGATCTTTAGCAATAGCATTAGAAAATAGCTCCATTAATGATGAATCGTTTAGCTGACTATTATAAAGTAAATCAACCTCTTCATTATTATTACTTATGGCTTTATAGCGATTTTTAAGGATGGGTATAAAGGCTTTTAAAAATAATTTTCGCTTATCATGAATTTCATTACCGTAAACACTAAGTTGTTCATTATAAACCTCTAAGGAGTCTTTATTAAAGTTATTGTTTAATGCAAAGTATTTGAGTAATGCATTTCTCTGTGCAAGTATTTTGGAGTAATTCAATAAGGCTTCTAAGTAGCTTTTATCACTTTGTGAAATGACACCATCCATGAATTTTCGACGGGTATCACTGCCTTCAATAATCAAATCACGATCGGCTGGAGATATGATAACCAAAGGTAAAAACCCTATGTGTTCGCTAAAACGCTCATAGGCTTTTCCGTTACGTTTAATGCTTTTCTTTTGTCCTCTTTTGAGTGAAACAATTACTTTTTCTTCACGATCCCCTTTTTCGTATAGGCCATCGACTACAAAAAAGTCTTGTTCATGTCTTATATTTTGAGAAGCAATCGGGTTGAAATAGCTTTTTCCAAATGATAGGTGGTAAATCGCATCCAAAATGTTTGTTTTACCAACGCCATTAGCCCCAACAAAGCAATTAATTTTCGCATCAAATTCTACCGTAAAGGCATCAAAATTTTTATAATTTAATAAATTTAATGATTTTAAAATCATGTGAAATCGGTCTCTATTTTTATTTATCTTCTTTAAAAGGCTTTAAAAAGATGCTGCAAATTATTGAAAAATAACAAATAATTTGGCTTTTTTTTACGAATAAAAATTATATTTTTGAACCTCAATAATAAAACTACCATGGCAACATATAAGAAAAGAGGCGGAAAACCGTCAACGAAGACAGAAAAAGAGACTTCAATCGAAGACGGATCAACAACCGCTGAGGTTTTTAACACTCTTGATGAGTCGGCATCACGTACCGAAGAATGGGTGATTAAAAACCAAAAATACATTTTTATTATCGTTGGATTATCTGCAGCTTTGGTATTAGGATACTTAGGTTTTGATAAATTTATTCAAGAACCAAAACAAAGTGTGGCCACAAACGATATGTTTCAGTCACAACAATATTTTGATCAAGCGGTTAACGGTGCTTCAAAAGATTCTTTATTTACTTTAGCCCTAAACGGAGCAGATGGTAAATATGGGTTTTTAGACATTGCAGATGTTTATAGTGGAACTGATGCTGGAAATTTAGCAAATTATTATGCAGGTATGGCATATCTAAACATGAAAGACTATTCAAATGCAATAACATATTTGAATGCGTTTTCATCGGATGATGATGTACTTGGCCCAATTGCTAAAGGTGGCATTGGTGATGCTTTTGTTCAGTTAGAGCAATTAGAGGATGCTTTTGACTACTATATTCAAGCCTCAGAACTTAAAACAAACGACTACACTACTCCTATGTATCTTCTTAAAGCAGGTATAATTGGATTAAAATTAGAGAACTATTCTAAAGCATTAGCATTCTTTAACCAAATAAAAACTGAATTTCCTGAAAGCACAGAAGCTAAAGATATTGACGTTTTTATTGGTAAAGCAGAGGCTTCGATCAATTAATTATGGCCACCGAAAACACTAATCTTTCTAATTACGATTCTTCTACACTCCCAGACGCAACAAAATTTCGGTTTGGGATTGTTGTTTCTGAATGGAATTCAGACATCACTGAAGGCTTATTAAATGGCGCTAAATCAACTTTAATAGATTGTGGTGTAGATTCCTCTAACATTAAAACTTGTTTTGTACCAGGCAGCTTTGAGCTCGTATATGGAGCAAAAAAAATGCAACAGCAACATGTTGATGCTGTGATCGCTATTGGAAGTGTAATTAAAGGCGAAACCCAACACTTTGATTTTGTATGTCAAGGGGTTACTCAAGGGATTAAAGATTTAAATGTGCGTTATGACATCCCAGTTATATTTTGTGTTTTAACAGATAATAGTGTTCAACAGTCCATTGATCGATCTGGAGGGAAGCACGGAAACAAAGGCATTGAGGCCGCTGTTACAGCAATTAAAATGGCCCATTTGAATCAGTCCTTATAATATTTGTTGTTGATAATTTTTTAGCCCAAGCCGTTTTAGATTCTCTACTTTAGATTATTTTTGAATAGATTCAAAACACCTCACTTGTGCGTACGAGAAAACACAGAAAATTTTTGTTAAACCCTTCAAAACGTCAAACGTCAGAGATCAATCAAACTTCAAAAAAAGAGCGTTTTCGTATGAAAACTACTAGAAAATCACGTGGTTTTTCATTAACTTGGCTTTTGATTGTATTACTCCTTTTGTTGATAGGAATTTACATATTAGACACTATTTAAAGTTTTAAGATGGGTATATTTAAGACCAAAAAAAATAAGAGATATAGTTACACACCTCGTTTTTATAAAGGCGAAGCTAACCCCTTTGAAATTAAACATAAGTTTGATGCGCAACGTGTGACTGTCCAAAAAACAAATCTGAAAGGAAAATTTACAACAGCAATTGACGATTTAAAATCCAACCCTAATGCTTTAGCGAATAAACGCGTTTCTGTCATAATTTTAATTTTGATAGTTATATTTCTATGGATTATAGATTTTGATTTAACACTATTTTTTGAGTAGATGGCAGATATCATTCAATTGTTACCCGATCATGTTGCGAATCAAATTGCAGCAGGTGAAGTTGTGCAACGTCCAGCTTCAGTAGTCAAAGAACTGCTAGAAAATGCGATTGATGCAGGCGCAACAACCATCAAATTATTAGTCAAAAACGCAGGTAAAACATTGATTCAAGTGATCGATGATGGTAAAGGTATGAGTGTTACTGATGCTCGTTTGAGTTTTGAACGGCATGCAACCTCAAAAATCAAAGTTGCCGATGATTTATTCAATTTACACACCAAAGGCTTTAGAGGAGAAGCGTTGGCAAGTATCGCAGCCATAGCTCATGTTGAGATGAAAACCAAACAAGCTTCTGATGAACTAGGAACTTTACTCGCAATAGAAGGCAGTACCATTACCTCTCAAGAGGCTGTGGCTACACCAAATGGGTCTTCTGTAGCCGTTAAAAATTTATTTTTTAATATTCCTGCCAGACGAAATTTTTTGAAATCGGACACTGTTGAATTACGCCACATAATTGATGAATTTCATAGAGTTGTTTTGGCTCATCCCTCTATCAGTTTTTCTATGTATCACAATGGAAGTGATCTTTTTAATCTGTTAAAAGGCAATTTTAGACAACGTATTGTTAGCACATTTGGAGGCAAAACAAATGAAAAATTAGTTCCAGTAGAAGAAACAACAGAAGTGTTAACACTATCAGGATTTGTTGGAAAACCTGAATATTCGAAAAAATCTCGAGGCGAACAATTCTTCTTTGTGAATAATCGTTTTATAAAAAGTCCCTATCTGAATCATGCCATATCATCTGCTTTTGAAGGCCTTCTTCAGCCAGGCAAAAAACCGTCTTATTTTTTAAACTTGGAAGTTGACCCCAAGTGTATTGATATCAATATTCATCCGACAAAAACGGAAATTAAATTTGACGATGAGCAAACCATTTACGCCATTTTAAGAGCCGTCGTGAAACACAGTTTAGGACAGTTTAGTATTGCGCCCATACTTGATTTTGATCGAGATAAAAATTTAGATACGCCTTATCGTTTTGCGGGTGAACAACCTACGCTACCAAAAGTTGAGGTCGACCGCTCTTTTAATCCATTCTCAAATTCGAATCCATCGCCATCAACGTACTCTAAACCAGCTACTACAGCTTGGGAAAGCTTGTATGTAGGCTTAGAATCAAAATCAAATTCTGATTCTCTTAGTCAAGATAATTTTGAGTCTGATGAAGTGACGTCGTCAATTTTTGATGATGCTTCTGAAAAAAGAGTTCAGAAAACATTTCAATTACACAATAAATATATCATCAATACGATTAAATCAGGTATGCTTGTGATTGACCAAAATCGTGCTCATGAACGTATTTTGTATGAAGAATTTCTTAAAACTACCGTAAATGAAGCCGTCAGCCAACAGTTATTGTTTCCTTTACAGCTAAAGTTTTCAGCGACAGATTATACCATATTAAAAGACTTACAACAGAACTTAGAATCAACGGGGTTTGTGTTTTCTACTTTTACAGCTCAAAGTATAGAACTTACAGGACTTCCTGTAGGAGTTAAAGAGTCCGAAGTCCATATTGTATTTGAACAACTCATCCATGACATTGAGCATGAAGTTCCCGATGTAAATTTTAGTGTTAGTGATTTATTGTCAAAGTCGCTTGCAAAAAGTTTAGCGATCAAAAACGGAAAAAAATTAGAACGTGAAGAACAAGAATTCATCGTAAACACCTTATTTTCTTGTAAAGAACCCTCAATTTCACCCGCTAACAAAACAGTTTTCACAACCTTAAAGGTTGAAGAACTCGATAAAAAATTTAATTAATATGCGTCAAATAACTCCAACAGTAAAGCACCTTTTAATTATTAATACTATTGTGTTTTTAGGGACATTCTTACTAGGAAATAAGGAGTTGTTCTATGGTTTATTAGCGCTCTATTATCCGTTGAGTGATTATTTTATGCCATGGCAAGTGTTTTCCCATATGTTTATGCATGGTGGTTTTCAACACCTACTGTTTAATATGCTAGCATTGTGGATGTTTGGAACAGCTGTCGAACGTATTTTTGGACAACGTAAATTTTTAATTTTTTATATATCATCATGTTTAGGAGCTGTAGCCCTGACCTTTTTGGTCTATTATATTCAAATTTACCCTTCGTTAAGTCATTTGAAAGCATTAGGGTTTTCGTTTGAGTTTATTAAAGAGGCAACAAGTCTAAATATAATTAGTGATGGCATGTTTCAAGGTGAAATTTTAGCCAATAAGCTGGAACCAATAATGTCTAGTTATGGCTATAGTTTAAGTCAATTCAATACTGAATCTTTTCGAATGTTATTCGATTTAAACGTTCAAAGTAATGGGTCAATGGTTGGTGCTTCAGGAGCAATTATGGGAGTTTTGGTGGCGTTTGGAATGCTTAATCCAAATGCCGAACTAATGATGTTGTTTTTACCAATCCCTATCAAAGCCAAATATTTTATCCCTGGAATTATAGCATTAGATCTGTTTTCTGCTTTTACAGGGGTGTCCATATTTAGTCCTAATAACACGGCTTACATTGCCCATATTGGAGGCGCCATCACTGGGTTTTTGTTGATGTATTTCTGGAAAAAAAATCAATTTGATAAATACCGTTGGAACTAATGACAAGTCTAAATCAAGATATCAAAGATAAATTATCAAGACTTAATGTTTTTGAAAAAATCATCTTAGCAAATGGTATCGTTTTTCTGTTGAGTTCTATAACTCTAAAACTTCAGGGATCTGGAGCTAATTTAGAGTGGCTGTCACTCTCTAAGTCATTATCAGATTTGGCTTCTAGGCCATGGACAATTCTTACTTATGGCTTTACACACTACAGCCTGGTGCACTTATTTTTCAATATGGTGGTCTTGTATTTTTTTGGACGTTCATTTTCAAATCTTTTTAAAACCAACGTATCACTTAAGGTTTACATACTAGGAATTTTGTCTGGGGCTTTTGCTTTTGTTTTCGTGTATAATATATACCCCTCCGGTATCTTAGAAACTGTAGGGCCTTTAGTTGGTGCTTCCGCTGGAATACGTGCTATAATTATTTTTTTATGCGCCTATTTACCTCAAAAAGAAGTGCGGTTTTTCACCTTTCAATTTCCTTTAAAATATATAGGTATTGCTTTGGTTCTTTTTGATGTTCCGGGTTTATTTTCTCAAAACACTGGGGGATCGGTAGCGCATTTTGGAGGTTATATTTTAGGCTATTTTTATGCGAAACAACTTCAGAATGGAACAGATATTGGTGTATTTATGGATCGTATTATTTCATATTTTTCTGGAATGTCTATGCCTTTGAAAACAGTACATAGGACTAAATCTAAATCAGCTTCGTTTGCAGGAAAGAAAAAAGAAGACTTTGATCGCTATACACACCAAAAGCAAATTGACCTTATTTTAGATAAAATTAGTAAAAGCGGTTACGAAAGTTTAACTCAAGCAGAGAAAGATTTTTTATTCAGAGCAGGTAAATAAAGCCCTATGAAAAACTTAAATTTTCTTGATAAAATTATAGTTCTTATAAATTCAGTTGTAGCCGTTTTATTGCTACTTTCTTACGGCTTAGCCTATGTCCCTCCAAAAACATTTTCTCTGATTTCTGTTTTAAGCTTGACTGTTCCTTTATTAATTGTATTAAATATTGGTTTTGTAGTCTATTGGCTTATAAAGCTTAAAAAACAATTGCTAATTTCAAGTGTTGTTCTTTTACTGGGCTTCACCCATGTGATGTCATTTTATAAGTTTTCATCTGAAGCTATTGAGACTACAGACGATTCATTCACCATTATGAGTTATAATGTTCGTTTATTCAATTTGTATAACTGGATTAGGGATGAAACAATCCCTGCAAAAATTCAAGAATTCATTTCAGAAGAAGCACCAAACATCGTCTGTTTTCAAGAGTATGATTCAAACAGTGCGTTAGAATTTTCATCCTATCCTTATAAACATAAAACCAAAAACTCCACCACTAAAAAATCTGAGTTAGCTATTTTTTCTACCTATAAAATTCTAAATTCTGGTTATATAGAGTTTCCAAGCTCTGCGAATAGTGCGATTTTTGTTGACGTTCTTATTCAATCAGATACATTACGCGTGTATAATGTTCATCTTCAATCGTCTGGGATTGATGCTAATGTCAATGTAGAAACACTCGACTCCGCGCAGTCTAACAAACTATTTAAGCGCATAGGCACTACCTTTAAAGCACAACAATCTCAAGCAGAATTGGTGGCTCATCATGTCTCAAAATCGCCTTATAGAGTGTTGATGTGTGGTGATTTTAATAATACAGTATACTCGTATGTTTATCGAATTTTAAAAGGTAATTTATCAGATGCATTTGATGTTTCGGGAACAGGCTTTGGTAGTACCTTTGATTTCAAATATTTTCCAGTTCGAATTGATTTTATTTTAGCAGATAACAGTCTAAAGGTTGGACCGTTTAAAACCTATACTTTTCCGTATTCCGATCATTTTCCTATACTCACCGAGTTAACTTTACACAAATAGACAAGCGTAACTATCTGCAAGGATATGAATACAAAGGCCTAACCCAAATAAACGTGTTTTTGATGGTACTAGCAAACAAATATAAATACCGATAGCGCCGAAGGAGTGAAGGGGATGAAAATCGATACTACATCTGTGAGCATCAAATATTGGCGTGGCAAGTAAGTGGTCTAAATCTATGATAAAAGCACTTAAAAATATTAGAAAACTTTTGAACCATTGTTTTTTATAACTTATTAAGGCTATGATTAAAGGCACTACAAAATGGATTCCAAAATGAACATAATTATGGATCATTTATTATAGAGTAAAGGGTTCGTTTTTGAGAAAGTTAAATGCGTTTGGACCTTCATTACATAACAAATCCAAGATACTTAAATTATTAATGAACCCATGCTTTTCATTAAAAACCTGGATATAATTAGGTGTTTTTACACTAGTTTCTTGTCGTGCATTGACTAAAAATCGATAATCAGTTTCAGAGTTTGTTTTAGTAAACTGTTTAGATTTTGATTCCGACATATCGTACCCTAAACATGAATTAATAGCCGCTATGCATTCAAAATTAAAATCGAGAAGGTACGTTTTCGGCTTGCTAAAGAGTTTCACCAAATCATCTTCATAATATTCAAAAAAAGGAGAGGTTTTATAAGCACTTTCTATAGATTTCCAGTGCGTGGACTGCCATTTTGAGGAATTATCGATCTTAATGTCTTTTGTGTTTTGCCTATTGTTTTGTGAATAATGTACAGGGATATTAAGACTCAATTTCCCATTAGCTCCATAGATATAACACCGATTTCTATAGGTTTGTTTTTGATAAGAATCGTGGACTTCAAAAATGACTTCATTTTTCTGAACCATTACCATATAAGTAGCAATGTTTGGTAAATACGTCGGATAAATCAGAGCCATACAAGTGGGTTAAGCCGTTGCTGCTTTTCGTTTACGCCATTTACTAAACCCAATCCACCCTGCTAATAAAACTAAGAAGGGTAATAAATAAGAGGTACGTTCTCCATTAGCATGTACGGTTGTGAATACGCGATCCCATCGTATTTTATTGAACCCTGTTCCATTGGTATCCCAGCTCATCCAGATAAATACGGGTTTTCCAACAACGTGATTAAACGGTACAAATCCCCACGCTCGCGCATCAATAGAATTATGTCTGTTATCTCCCATCATCCAATAATAGTTTTGTTTAAATGTATAAGAATCGGCTAGGTTTCCATTTATAAAAATTTGATTGCCTTTGGTACTCACCGTATTGCCCTCGTATTCCGTTAGTAACCTCTTATAGACAGGTAGGTTTTTTAAAATCAATGCCATTGTTTTCCCTTTTTCAGGAACATAAAGCGGACCAAAAAAATCACGATTCCAATCGTAACTAGGATCTTGTGGAAATAAACCAAGATCTGCTTCTCCTTCTGGCTTGATATAGCGAGTTATAGTAGCCACGCTAGGGTGGTTTTTAAAGACTTTCACAGCATTGTCTGAAGCTGCAGGAATAATAATTTTGCTTCCTGTTGCGTAAATGCCATCTGTGATATCGTAACGCGTTTTTAGTTGCTGAATAATACTTCTTTCAAAAGTTTTTCCAGGTTTTAGGGTAACTTCATAGCTAAACTGCAGTCGTGCTCGGTCAGGAAGTTCATTTTGTATCCCATTGATATATACATAACCGTCTCTAATTTCAAGTGTATCTCCTGCAATGGCTACACAGCGCTTAACCAAGTTTGTTTTTTTATCGATAGGTTTATAATAATTTCTATCGGGAGTAAAATCATTCATGTCAAGCAATGTGTCTGCAGGTTGATTAAAAACAACAATATCATTCCGCTCGATTTTTTCCCATCCAGGAATCCGTAAATAAGGGAGTTGCAATTTATTTTTTAAAGACGTGCTTTGCACCTCAATTCTATCGTTAAACAAATAGGATTTTGTATTTAGAATTGGAATTGTATCATGTACCATAGGAAGTCCCACAGTAGTCATGGGGACTCGTGGGCCGTAGTGCATTTTACTCACAATTAAAAAATCGCCGACTAAGAGTGATTTCTCTAGAGATGAAGAGGGAATCATGTAGGGTTGAAGAGAATAGGTGTGAACCACAGTAGCGGCAACGATTGCAAACAGAATGGAACTTGTCCATTCTCCTATACCAGATTTAGGAGTTAAACTTCGGTCTTTACGATGTTTTAAGTCTGTAAAGTAATTTAAATAATAGCTATAAAATCCTAAAGACACTACAGATAATATAGTATCCGATATGGAGTTTTTACCAAAGCTACGTGCAGTTTCAACCCAAATAATAATTAGCATAATCAGACTGATTACTGGTAAAAACAACAAAGCTACCCACCAAGTTGGTCGGTTTAGTATTTTCATAAAGATGATGCCATTGTAAATTGGCACAAATGCTTCCCATGCCTTTCGATCAGCTTTAATATATAGCTTCCAAGTTCCTAGTCCATGTATAAGTTGAACGACTAAGAAAAAAATAAACCATTGAGATAAAGTCATAATATTTTTAAATTTTATTTAAATGTCTAAATTATAGGATAATACATTTTGTTTTTAAGTGTTTAACCTATGTTTAACACATCATTCATTGTGAAAATACCAGTTTTTCCAATGAGCCATTCTGCAGCTACAACAGCGCCCAAACCAAAACCCTCTCTAGTATGAGCGGTATGTGTGAGTGAAATAGTATCTATTTGAGATTCATAATTCACAGTATGAGTACCAGGAACGTCATCTATACGCTTTGCTGTGATTGCTAATCTACGGTCATCTTCTGTGGGCGCTAACTCCCAAGAATCGTAGACGCTATGTTCCAATACCCCTTCCGCAAGTGTGATGGCTGTCCCAGATGGGGCATCTTGTTTTTGCGTGTGGTGAATCTCTTCAAGGTTTATAGAATAATCAGAAAGATTACTCATCATTTTTGCTAAATGTTTATTAAGTTCAAAGAAAATATTGACTCCTAGACTAAAATTAGAAGCATAGATAAATGCGCCCTTTTTTGAGGTACATAACGCCTTAACGGATTCCATTTCAGAGAGCCAACCCGTAGTGCCAGAAATAATAGGAATACCATTGTTTAGTGCCATGCTAATATTTTCAACAGCTGCATTAGGCATACTGAAATCAATAGCAACATCAACAGTTGTAATGTCGTATGGATCACTATCTTTATCAATTTTTAATGTAACTTCATGCCCTCGACTGATTGCAATTTTTTCAATTACTTTTCCCATTTTGCCGTATCCCAACAGTGCTATTTTCATATTAAAATTTAAAATTTAAAGATAATCCAAACTGCGCTGAAGTATCTGGTGTGTCAAAATCAATAAATGGATTGACAGCTAAGTTTTTATCCATATTGTATTGTAATAGATGTGCATCAACATTTGCATCAATAATATTTAAGGCATAGAGCCCTACAGTAACTAAGATAGATAATTCTTTATTACGTTTAAAAGTACGTTGCGCTCGAATTAATGATTCATTTGATAAAAGTGGAATAGTCGAATTCCCATAAAATTCATCATCTGTAAAACCCCCTAATCGCCTTTTGTAGGCCTTTCTAAATCGGTCATAACTTTTGCTGTTTCTCATATATAAATATACACTTGTTCCAAGTGCTGCATACACAATAGGAATTTTCCAATATTTTTTATTAACAGCTTGTCCTAGTCCAGGAAGAATTGCGGAATAGAAAGCAGCTCTTGAAGGTGCTAAAGGATCCATGAGATTGGCGCCTGACTGTTCTGTATCGAATTCGTTTTCAGACTTGTCAGTGGTTTGAGCAAAATTGGTTAATGAATAAGCGCAAAAAAATACGATGAGTAAATATCTATTTATCACGTTCAATTAATTTTAAAATGCGATCATAATCTTCTTTAGAATGAAACGGGATTAGAATTTTTCCACTCCCTTTTTTTTCCATTTTAATATCTATTTTATGGCCAAAATAAGATGCTATTTTTTGAACTCCATCTTTTACAAATTTAGGAAGATCGTTCTTTTTTATAGCTTTCACTTGTTTTGGAGTACTATAATTTTTTACTAACGTTTCCGTGGCACGAACGGATAGTTTATGTGCAATAATTTCTTTGTAAATCGAAATCTGATCCGCATGCGAATTAATATTTACGATTGCTCTTCCGTGTCCCATACTAATAAATCCATCACGCATTCCAGTTTGAATTAAGGGATCTAGTTTTAGTAAGCGCAAATAATTAGCAATTGTAGATCTTTTTTTACCAACACGTTGACTCATTTGTTCTTGAGTGAGCTGAATATCATCAATCAATCGTTGGTAGCTTAACGCAATTTCAATAGGATCTAAATCTTGACGTTGAATATTTTCTACCAAAGCCATTTCTAGAGCTTCTTGGTCATTAGCCACTCTAATATATGCTGGAATGGTTTTGTTGCCTAATACTTTTGAGGCTCTAAAACGGCGTTCTCCTGAAACCAACTGAAACGTATTGGTTTTGGTTTTACGAACTGTTATCGGTTGAATAACACCTAACTCTTGTATGGAAGATGCCAGTTCTCGTATCGCGTCTTCTTTAAATTGTGTTCGTGGTTGAAACGGATTAACTTCTATAAGTTCTAGCTCTAACTCAATAATAGATCCAGCTTTAGGCGCGTTGTTTTCAACTCCTTCCGAGCGTTTTTCTTCTTTAGAGTCTTGTAAGAGAGCAGATAGTCCGCGCCCTAATGCTTGTTTTTTAATAGCTTTGGCCATTATTTTACTGTTTACTGATGATTTCTTTAGCCAAACTTAAGTAATTTGTAGCACCTTTACTATTTACGTCGTAATAAATTATGCTTTCCCCATGGCTTGGCGCTTCACTAAGTCGCACATTACGCTGTATAATGGTCTTGAAAACCATATTTGAAAAATGATTCTTAACTTCTTCTACAACTTGATTAGAGAGTCGGAGTCTAGAATCATACATCGTAAGCAATAAGCCCTCTATGTCTAAGTGTTCATTATGAATTTTCTGAACACTTTTAATTGTATTTAATAGTTTCCCTAAACCTTCTAATGCAAAGTATTCACATTGAATTGGAATAATTACAGAATCAGCGGCTGTTAAGGCATTTAGTGTTAATAACCCTAAAGAGGGTGCACAATCAATAAGTATATAATCGTAATTTGATTTAACAGGTTCAATTACTTGTTTGAGCATATATTCGCGTTGTTCCACGTTCACTAATTCAATTTCGATAGCGACTAAATCTATGTGTGCGGGAATAATATCTACATTTGTAGCCGATGTTTTTTGAATGGCTTCTGCTGCTGTACAATTGTGTTCCAATAATTGATAGGTGCCAAACTCAACAACATCGACATCAATCCCAAGACCTGATGAGGCATTGGCTTGAGGATCTGCATCGATTAATAATACTTTTTTATCTAAAACCCCTAAGCAAGCAGCTAGATTAACCGAAGTTGTGGTTTTTCCAACGCCTCCTTTTTGATTTGCAATAGCAATGAGTTTTCCCATTAATGAGTTGTTTTATTTACGTAAAAATACAATTATTTCTAAGGAATTTAAATCAAATTATCTAAGAATTTTATCAAGTTTTCAACGGAATTTAAATCTTTTTAATTGAATGTGTTTTACAGTGTTCTTTTCAAAATAGATATAAAGAAAATTTTTTCTAAACATACTTGTTTTTTCTGAAATACGATACATCCAAATATTACTGTGTATGTCATTATAAACCAGTCCTAGTAATACAATGACTTCTTTTTTAGTACAGCCTATCAGTTTCTTGAAATTTTTATTTTCTAACTTAAAAGGTTTGTAATACTCTAAGTTTCGTTCTTTTTGAGGATCTAAAAAAGAGATTTCTTCTTTTGTGTCTTGTAAAATTTGAGGTATTTTTTTACCTAAAGGGCTTTGTTGTTTAAGGGCTCGTTTTTTCATGATTTCTTGAGATAGATTGAGGTAGTCTGTAGAACCTTCGCTAGTCACGTTATAATCTAATATACTGCTACCAAAGCTTGAAGCTTCGCTTAGACTAATATTTCTTTTAATAATTGTTTTAAATATGAGGTCTTGAAAATGTTTTTTTAGTTCATTAATAATATGATTGCTATGACTTAGACGCTTGTCATACATGGTCACCAAGACGCCTTCAATATCTAGGGTTGAATTGAAATTAGTTTTAATGCTTTTAATGGTGGCTAGCAATTTCTGTAAGCCGTTGAACGCAAAAAACTCACATTGAACAGGAATGATAATGGAGTCTGCGGCAACAAATGAATTTAGAGTCAAATATCCAAGAGAAGGCGAGCAATCTATAATTATAAAGTCAAATTGAGATTTTAGCGAATCTAGTGCTGTCTTAAGACGTGTTAAGATGGAGTTTTCAACATTTAGTTCAATTTCAGCAAGTTTAATTGATCCAGGGATAATTTTTAAGTTTGGGCAATGTGTTTCTAAGATACACTGGTCTGAATTTTCTTTTGCTCGAAATAAATCTACCACAGTAAAGTCGTTATCTTTTGTTTGAATCCCAAGTCCTGAAGTAGCATTGGCTTGAGGGTCAGCATCAATGAGCAAAACAGAGTAGTCCAATATGCCTAAAGCTGAGGATAAATTTATAGCGGTGGTTGTTTTACCAACGCCCCCTTTTTGGTTCGCAATCGCTATTGTTTTTGATAGTGACATTTGAGATTTGGGATTTCATCTGTTACTTGCTTATCAAAAAAATGGTTAATTCTTCGAATATAAATTAATTTATCAATATATCCAATACTGTGAGGGCAGTTTTACTAATTTTTGTCCCAGGTCCAAAGACAGCCACTGTTCCGGCATCAAACAAATACTGATAATCTTGTTTTGGAATTACACCGCCTACAATAACCATAATATCCTCACGACCATATGCTTTTAATGTTTCAATTACAATAGGGACTAGTGTTTTATGGCCTCCAGCTAAAGACGATATTCCTAGAATATGCACGTCGTTTTCAACAGCTTGTTTTGCTGCTTCTTCAGCTGTTTGAAAAAGCGGGCCAATATCAACATCAAACCCTAAATCGGCGTAGCCAGTGGCAACAACCTTTGCTCCACGATCATGGCCGTCTTGCCCCATTTTTGCAATCATAATTCTAGGACGTCTTCCTTCAGATTTCGCAAATTGATCGGCTAATTTCTTAGCTTTTTCAAAAGATTCATCTTTTTTTAATTCTTTACTATACACGCCAGAAAATGTTTTTTGTTCTGCTTTATATCTTCCAAACTCCTGTTCTAAAGCGGTACTAATTTCGCCCAGTGTCGCACGAGCTTTTGCAGCCTCTACCGCTAAAGCTAATAAATTTTCACTTCCATTGGATGCGGCTTTTGAAATTTTTTTCAAAATAACCTTTACTTGCTCTTGATCTCGGCTTGATTTAGTTTGTGCTAAGCGCTCTATTTGCTGCATTCGAACACGTTTGTTATCAACTTCTAAAATATGTAAAGGATCTTCAGTGTCGAGTTTAGACATATTAACGCCTACAATAATATCCTGACCCGAGTCAATTCGAGCTTGTTTTCTTGCTGCCGCTTCTTCAATCCTGAGTTTTGGTATCCCAGTTTTTATAGCTTTAGTCATCCCTCCAAGTGCTTCAATTTCTTCAATATGACGCCACGCTTTTTCAGCAATTTCGTGGGTCAGTTTTTCAACATAATAACTCCCTGCCCAAGCATCAACTGTTTTAGTGATTTTAGTTTCTTTTTGAAGATAGAGCTGCGTATTTCTAGCTATTCTTGCTGAAAAGTCAGTTGGTAATGCAATTGCTTCATCTAAAGCGTTTGTGTGTAAACTTTGAGTACCACCAAAAACCGCTGCTGTGGCTTCAATACACGTTCGTGCTACATTATTAAATGGGTCTTGTTCGGTGAGGCTCCATCCACTCGTTTGACAATGTGCTCTTAGAGCTAATGATTTTGGGTTTTTTGGGTTGAATTTTTGAATAATTTTCGACCATAACATCCGAGCTGCTCGAAGCTTTGCGACTTCCATAAAATGATGCATTCCAATCCCCCAAAAAAATGAAAGTCGAGGAGCAAAAGTGTCAATATCTAAGCCAGTATTTAATCCTTTCCTGATATACTCGAGGCCATTTGCCAAAGTATATGCCAGTTCAATATCAGCAGAAGCTCCAGCTTCTTGCATGTGGTACCCAGAAATACTAATGCTATTAAATTTTGGCATGTGCTGGCTCGTATATTCAAAAATATCAGAAACAATTTTCATGGAAGCTTCTGGGGGATATATGTAGGTGTTTCTCACCATAAATTCTTTCAAAATATCATTTTGAATAGTTCCACTTAAGTGGTGCTTTTCAACGCCTTGTTCTTGTGCAGCAACGATATAAAAGGCCATAATTGGTAAAACTGCTCCATTCATTGTCATGGACACACTCATTTGATCTAATGGAATCTGATCAAATAATAATTTCATGTCCTCAACTGAATCTATAGCGACACCAGCTTTTCCGACATCGCCAATAACACGTTTATGGTCGCTATCATATCCGCGATGTGTTGGCAAATCAAATGCAATAGAGAGTCCTTTTTGCCCAGCCTTTAAATTGCGTTTATAAAATGCATTACTATCCTCGGCAGTCGAAAAACCAGCATACTGGCGAACGGTCCATGGCCGCTGAATATACATCGTACTGTAAGGCCCTCTAAGAAATGGTGCTGTTCCTGCTACAAAATCTAAGTGCTCCAATGAGTCTAAGTCTTTTTCTGAATACTTGGATTGTATGGCGATTGTTTCTGCAGTTTCTAAGCACGTTTGTGCTTTGGATGCTGTTTTTACACTTTTCAAAACGATATGTTGCACCTTTTTTCTATTCATCCTTCAATCGCTTTTTTTCAATTTCCTCAGAAATTCTTCGTGGTATGATCGGTTCAAGTAAAGTTTTACGTGCCTTTTGTTTTATAAACGGATAAATTTCTAATTCAGATTTCATGGTGTCTGAACTATTTTGTTGAAAATGAGTTCCTAAAAGTCCCTCACTACCTTGGTCATACAAGTCCTGTTCCTTTTGTGCATGTTCTTTAAGTTTACGCTGCACTATGCCTGACTTTAGACATTTTAAATAGCCGCCTTGTCGCTCAATATCTTTAAATAAATCCAGTGCTTTTTGAGCCAATTGTTGTGTTAAAGTTTCAATATAATACACCCCTTCAGTAGGGTTGGAAACAGCGTCAAAATAACTTTCCTTTTTAAGAATCAAAAGTTGATTTATAGATAGTCGATTTCCGAACGCATTACGCTTGTGAAATAATTCATCATAAGGCATATTGATTATGGTATCACTACTCCCTAAAACTGCACTCATACATTCTGTAGTTGTACGCAACATATTGATATTGTAATCATATAGTGTTTTGTTACGTTGACTGGGCTGCGTAAGAATATGACAGTCAATTGATAGTCCATAATCTAGTGTTAAGCTTTGCCATAATACTCGAAGTGCTTGAAGTTTTGCAATTTCAAAAAAGTAATTACTGCCAACAGACATTTTGAATACTACAGATTTTATGGGGTTACCGTCAAGCATATTTAGGTATTCGTTTGAATGGGCTAGGGCATAGGCCAGTTGCTGAACCATACTTCCCCCTGCATTTTGAAAAAGACCTACATCAACAGAAAGTACACTTTTCAAGTTTACACCTGAAGTTAAACTTTGTTTTAAATTTTGAATATCTGTTTTGAGGTTTTCATACCAATTTCCTGAACGTGATAACTGTCCAATTGGATCTTGTAAAACATAAAATAAACTATTGTTTTTTTCTGAATAAGTTTGAAGATTTTTAATTAATTGATCTGAAAGACACTCTGGTTCAAAATAAATAGAAAGCGTTGAAGTGTCTATGTTTTTTAAAAGTGAATCAATTGAAATTGAAGCTGTAGGAAGAGTGAAATGTAAACTCTCAACTCCATTTTTGAGGCAT
Source organism: uncultured Paracoccaceae bacterium (assembly GCA_943788135.1). Lineage (GTDB taxonomy): Bacteria > Bacteroidota > Bacteroidia > Flavobacteriales > Flavobacteriaceae > Hel1-33-131. The sequence continues at coordinate 104,918 of CALSPC010000007.1, forward strand.
TTAAGCGCATGAATGTTACTTTTTTCTTCGGAATTCACATAAATAGAATGCCCAATATTCCAATTGGAAGCGTTATGTTGAATAGTAGGTGCTTTAGAAAAAGAATCAGAATGGTAAAACGGTTTTACGTCAATACCTTCGATAGAGTTCCAAACCAAATGAGTGTTAAAATCCTTTCCTTGAAGTTCAAATTGAATCTTTTGTTTCCACGCTTTGGAAGACGTTGAATTAAAATTTTCAAAAAGCTTCGTTTTACTCATTTGTATTAGTTTTTAAACTGTCTGCATCTTCAATAATATAAACGATCTCATTTTCTTTTTTCATTTTGTAATGTTCACGTGCATATGTTTCAATGCCATCAATAGAATTTAAAGCCTCAATTTCTTTTTGATCGCTTTTGATCTCATTATTGTAAAACTCAATTTTAGAATTTAAATTTTCAATATCAGTGTTTAAATCCTTGTGAATGAGCCACGAATTTGCATCAAAAACAACCATCCACACTATAAATATGATCAAAACAAGAAAATAGATATTCTTAAAAGGTTTTAGTAGTCTTAAAAAACGATTGGACTTCATTGGTGTTAAAGTTGTTCATTAATTATTGATTTCACCACATTTACAGCCACAGTATTGTAGTGGTTATTTGGAATTATGATGTCTGCAAAAGCTTTCATAGGTTCAATAAACTGTTGATGCATAGGTTTTAGCGTGGTTTGATAACGCTCCAAAACTTCGTCTAAATCTCTTCCGCGCTCAGCAATATCTCTTTTTAAACGGCGCATTAAACGTTCGTCACTGTCGGCATGTACAAATATTTTTATATCAAATAATGACCGTAAATCAGTATTGGATAAAATTAAAATTCCCTCAACAATAAGCACTTTTTTGGGCTTGGTTATAGTAGTTTCGTTAGTACGGTTATGGGTTTTAAACGAATATACCGGTTGGTTTATAACCTCTCCTTTTTGTAAATTTTTTAAATGGGTTTCCAACAATTCAAAATCAATAGAGTTTGGATGGTCAAAATTGATTTTACAACGGTCTTCAAAAGACAAGTGTGATGTGTCCTTGTAATAGGAATCTTGAGAAATCACTTGAACTTCTCCAGCAGGAAATTCCGATAAAATTTGATTCACCACGGTAGTTTTTCCACTTCCTGTTCCACCACCAATTCCAATAATTAACATAGCCTTCGCTTTTGAATTCAAAACAAAGTTAAGATTATTTTACTGGATTTAGTTTATCGATTACTAATAATAATTTCATGTCCTGTTCTATAATTTATTAATAACTGTTGATAACTTCCCAGTCAAATTTTATTCAAAACGCCTATTTTTGCAACCTAAAATCTAAAATATGTCTGATACTATAGAGTCTGTAAAATGTTTAATAATTGGGTCTGGTCCTGCGGGATATACAGCCGCTATCTATGCTGCTCGAGCCAATATGTTTCCCGTATTATATCAAGGCACTCAACCTGGGGGTCAATTAACGACCACAAATGAAGTTGAAAATTTTCCTGGATATCCAGATGGTATTACAGGCCCAGCAATGATGCTAGAACTTCAAGCGCAAGCAGAACGTTTTGGTACAGATGTGAGAGATGGTTGGGTTACCAAAGTTGATTTTTCTGGTCCAATTCATAAGGTTTGGATTAATGGAACTAAAGAAATTCATTGTGAAACTATTGTTATCTCTACAGGGGCATCCGCAAAATATTTAGGTCTTGATTCTGAGCAAAAATATTTAAAACTTGGTGGTGGTGTTTCTGCTTGTGCGGTCTGTGATGGCTTCTTTTATAGAAATCAAGAAGTTGTGATTGTCGGTGCTGGTGATTCCGCTTGTGAAGAAGCACATTACTTATCAAAACTGTGTACAAAAGTTACAATGCTGGTACGTCGCGATGAATTTAGAGCGTCTAAAATAATGGCAAATCGTGTTAAAAATACTGAAAATATAGAAATCCTTTTTAATACTGAAACTGATGAAGTTTTAGGCGATGGTCAAGTTGTAACTGGAGTTCGTGTAAAAAATAATACAACTGATAAAATTACAGAAATTCCTGCTACAGGATTTTTTGTCGCTATCGGGCATAAGCCCAATACCGATATTTTTCAAGACTATCTAAATTTAGATGAAACAGGATATATTATAAATACTCCAGGATCCTCTAAAACCAATATCGATGGTGTTTTTGTAAGTGGGGATGCCGCTGATCATGTTTATAGACAAGCAGTTACTGCCGCAGGAACAGGTTGTATGGCTGCTCTAGATGCGGAACGTTACTTGGCCTCTAAAGAAGGTTAATTATCGCAATTCGGCTCCTAATTCCGATTCAAAACGCTTCTGAAGTTTAGACATTATTTTGTCGATTTGTACATCCGTTAGCGTCTTGCTTTTGTCCTGTAATGTGAAACCGATTGCATAACTTTTTTTCCCTTCGGCTAATTTATCTCCCGTATAAACATCAAATAAATTGATATCTTTTAAGAAATTGTTTTCAGTTTGTTTTGCTAATTTATAAAGTGTTTCAAAAGTTATATCATCATTAATTAATAAGGATAAATCCCGTTTAACTTCTGGATACTTTGAGATTTCTTTAAACTTAATTGCTTTCTGATTGATAACTTTTAGCAAGTTATCCCAATTAAAACTAGCGCAAAACACACTTTGAGAAATTCCAAATGCCTTTAGAATCGTGGGGTTTAAACTCCCAAATTCAACCAGTGAGTTTTTACCAACGCTTAGCTGTTGACCTTCGTCAAACATGTCATTTGAAAGCGGTGAAGTTTTAAGTTTCTGAATCCCTAAACGATCAAAAATAGCAGTAACCAACCCTTTCAAATAGAAGTAATCAACGCTAGTGTTTTGGGTATTCCAACGGTTTTCAGTTTTATTACCACTTACAAAAACAGCTAAATGGTTGAGTTCTTCTTTAGCAGATTCAAAATTGTGATATGTTTTACCAAATTCAAAAAGCTTTAAATCGCTTTGTTGCCTATTGATATTAAAGGCAATTGCTTCTAATCCAGAAAAAATCATAGATTGTCGCATCACTGATAAATCTCCACTTAAAGGATTTAATATTTGAACATCATGAGCAGATTTCAATTGCTCGCTTAGCACAGTGTATTTTTCTGTCGTTAACGAATTACTCATGATCTCATAAAACCCCTGTCCAACCAGTTGATTGGCAATTATAGTTTCAATTTTATGGCTTTCAAATTTTGACATATTTGAAATGGAGGCATTTAACTTATTTGTTATACCAATGTTATTATAGCCATAAACTCTGAGGATTTCCTCAATAACATCTACTTCACGTTGTACGTCATTTCTGTAGGCAGGAATGGTCAATCCTAATCCACTTTCAGTAACATTATTGACCTTGATCTCTAAGGCGCTTAGAATGCCTTTGATTGTTTCTTTTGGTAATTCTTCTCCAATAAGTTTAGTCGTATTTTCAAAACTTAAAAATACCTGTGAATCTTCAATTTTGTTTGGATACTCATCAATTAGATCACTTGTAATTTCTCCACCTGCGATTTCTGTAATTAATAATGCCGCTCTTTTGAGTGCATATTCAGTAATGTTTGGATCTATACCACGTTCGAATCGAAAGGAGGCATCTGTATTAAGTGTATGTCTTTTGGCTGTTTTTCTAATACTCACTGGATTGAAGTAAGCCGCTTCTAAAAAGATTGACTTTGTTTCATTTGATACTCCCGAATTTTTTCCGCCAAAAACACCTGCTATACAAAGTGGTTTTTCAGTATCACAAATCATTAAATCGTCTTGATGTAGTTGACGTTCAACACCATCTAAAGTGACAAACGGTGTTCCAGCATCAAGAGTTTTGACAATTATTTTTTTACCAGTTATGCGATCTGCATCAAAAGCATGCAAGGGTTGTCCTAAATCATGCAAAACATAGTTCGTGGCATCTACAATATTATTGATTGGACTCAAGCCAATTGGTTTGAGTCTGTTTTGTAGCCATTGTGGAGAGTCTTTAACCGTTAGATTAGAGATCGTTAAACCACAATATCGCGGGGCTTTGATCTTATCTTCCATGACAACATCAATTTTCAAACTTCTGTTATCAACATGAAAAGCACTTACTGACGGACTTATTATTTTGGCATTGATACCATGTTGAGATAATCCAGCCATTAGATCTCTTGCTGTACCAAAATGGCTCATAGCGTCCGCACGGTTTGGTGTTAATCCAATATCAAAAACCAAATCATCTTCAATATCAAAGTGTTTAGCTAATGCACTTCCAATTTCAAGATCATCATCTAGAACCATTATACCATCATGAGACGTTCCTAGACCCAATTCATCTTCAGCACATAGCATTCCATGACTCTCTTCGCCACGAATTTTTCCTTTTTTAATGGTCCAAGCTTCTCCTTCAGGCGTGTATAAAGTGGTTCCTATGGTGGCAACTGCTACTTTTTGACCTACTTCGACATTTGGAGCACCACAAACTATGGATATAGGGGTTTCTTCACCAATATTGACCGTGGTTAATTTTAGTCGATCGGCATTAGGGTGTTGGTCACAAGTGAGAACCTGTCCAACAACAATACCTTGTAATCCACCTTTTACAGATTGAAATGAATCTAAACCTTCAACTTCTAATCCTAAATCTGTTAGTAGTTCAGCGGTTTTTTCAGCAGTCCAATCAATTTTAATAAATTGTTTTAACCAGTTGTATGATATCTTCATTATGCGGTGTTATTGCTTTTGAGCAAATATAAAATAAAGCTATTAGCTATCAAATAAAAAGCCCAACCAAAACGGTGGGCTTTTGTAATCTTTTTTGTGCGCTGAACTTATTGTCCTGAAAGTTCTCTTACTTCATTTTCAATCATTTCATAGAATTGATCAATTTTCGGAAGTACAACAACTCGAGTACGTCTATTTTTTGCTCTATTTAAAGCAGTATCATTATCTGTCAAAGGTACGTAGCTACTACGACCAGCTGCGATTAATTGAGCGGGGTTAACTCCCATAGACTGTAGTTCTCTAATAATAGAAGTTGAGCGTTTAACACTTAAATCCCAATTATCAACTAAAACGCCATTTGAATAGGAACGACTGTCAGTATGACCTTCAATCATCGCTTCAAAATTTGGTTTGTCGTTAATGACTTTTGCAACTTTTTCAAGAACAGTTTTGGCTTTGTTTGTGACGTTATAGCTTCCGCTTTGAAATAATAATTTATCTGCGATTGAGATAAATACAACTCCTTTTTCAACATTTATTTCGATATCTGGGTCATCAATACCTACAGATTTCTTTAAGCTTGAAACAATTGCTAAAGTAATACTATCTTTTTTTGTGATCGCATCTTGCAAGCGGTTGATTTTTAAATCTCTTTCTTGAAGACTTTCTAAAGTTTTTTCTAAATTATCAGCACCTTTAGAGGTTAAAAGGGTCATTTGCTCAGTACTTGAAATTAAAGCGTCATTTGTTTTTCTTAAATCTGATAATTGATCTCTCAACGCCGTAAGATTAGCGTCTGCTACCGCTTTGTCGGACAGACAACTATTCAATGTGACTGTAGCTGTATTTAGTAAATCTTGAGTATTTTTTAATTTGGTTTGCGTATCAGTTAACTCTTTTTTTGAAACACAAGAAGCGAGCAAAAGCATTGCAGTCGCTCCTAAAACATATATTTTTTTCATATTAAATCAGTTTTTTGATAACGTAAAATTAAAAAATTATTAGATGAAAAACTATAATTAAGGTAATATTTTACAAATTATTATAATTCTTTTTGTTGCAAACAAAGTAAGACCAAACAATGGATTTTAATTGATTATGAGTTTTTTTGGAGTGTTGCCTTCTAAATTTGAGTAAACTTGGAAGCGCTTGGTAAAAACGACCATGAGCTTTAATGATTGCGATCATGTGTTTTGGTCTTTCTTGCAATAAGAAACGTATTCCCGCTAAACCATCAAAAGTTAACCTTAAAAAGACAACAAAACCAACTGGGTTTTGTGTGTTTTTAACCAAAGTATATAAGCTATTTCTGAAATTTAAATAGGTTTTTTTAGGATTAGAAGTTTGCAAACTTTGAGCTCCTGCATGATAAACCGTTGAGTTTCCGACGTAGGTAACGGTCATGTTTTTGTTTTGAGCGCGCCAACACAAATCAATTTCTTCCATATGTGCAAAGAAGGAATTATCAAAACCATTTAGAGATTTGAAAGCATTAGCTCTTATAAATAGACAAGCTCCTGAAGCCCAAAATATATTTTTTTGGTCGTTGTATTGACCATGGTCGTCTTCAATAGTATCAAAAATTCGCCCACGACAATACGGATATCCTAGTTGATCAATGAATCCGCCACCTGCACCAGCATATTCAAACTTATTTTTATTATGATAATCTAATATTTTAGGTTGAATGATTGCTGTATTAGGATTGGTTCTAAAAGCTTCTATTATCGGTTTCAGCCAGTTTTTTGTAACTTCTATATCAGAGTTTAACAAACAAAAAACGTCAGCATCAATCAATTTCAATCCCGCATTATAACCACCAGCATATCCCATATTATGTGTCAGTTTTACACATTTAATTGAAGGGTAGTGCGCTTCTAAAAATGCAACAGATGTATCAATGGAGCCATTATCTATCACATAAATATCATGCATTTTAGTATACCTAACTACAGAAGGTAGGAAGGTCTCTAACAGTTGCTGTCCATTCCAGTTGAGTATGACTATCGCAAGTTTCAAATATCTTTAGTATTGTAAAGTGGAATAGTTTCTAAAAACTCATAATTCCCCAAAACATGATTCATAGAACAAAAATAATGATTTAATCCGTTGGTTACCATTAAATAGGGAGCTTTTAAAACTAAATTATAGCGTGCTATTTGGTCAAATGCAGCTTGTGTGATTTTCACCTTTGGCGCTTTGCATTCTACAACTATAGCTAAACTTCCATCAGGATTAAATACTACAATATCATAGCGTTTCTTTAAACCGTTAATCAAAATCGTTTTTTCAACATTAATTAATGATATTGGGTATTTTTTTTCGTGTATTAAATAGTGGACACAATGTTGACGCACCCATTCTTCGGCTTGAAGTACCACAAATCTTTTACGGATAACATCAAAAATATGAGTAATATTTTCGCTATTTTTGAACCTGAACGAATATGTTGGAAAATTTAAATTTTGCACAGTACAAATTTGGTAATTTTTTTTGAATGAATGCTATTAACCAGCTGATAACTGACATTAAAGGGAGTAAGATTGCACCTATTTATTTTTTAATGGGTGAAGAATCCTATTATATTGATATACTTTCAGATTATATTGAGTCTCATGTTTTGGCTGAAGAAGAAAAAGGATTTAATCAAATGGTGCTTTATGGTAAAGACGTATCTATACAAGATGTTGTATCTAACGCTAAGCGATATCCAATGATGGCCGAACGCCAAGTCATCATCATAAAGGAAGCGCAAAACCTAAGTAAAACCATTGAACAGCTTGTCGATTATGCCAAAAACCCACAACCGTCAACGGTCTTGGTTTTTAATTATAAATATAAAACTTTAGATAAGCGTAAAGCACTTTATAAAAACTTATCAAAATCATCTGTAGTTTTTGAAAGTAAAAAAATATACGATGATAAAATTTCAAGTTGGATTCAAAGTTTTTTAAGCGCAAAACAACTTACCATTACGCCTAAAGCCTGTTTAATACTCTCAGAATTTTTGGGTAATGACTTGAGTAAAATTGCAAATGAACTCCATAAGCTAGCACTTGTGGTCGGTCCACAAAATGAAGTTACACCCGACATTATAGAAGAAAACATAGGCATCTCAAAGGACTACAATAACTTTGAACTTCAAAAAGCGATAGGGCATTTAGATCATAAAAAAGCATATCAAATCGTTAATTATTTTGCTCAAAATTCCAAACAACACCCGTTTGTACTAACCATCTCTATTTTGTACATGTATTTCTCAAAGTTGATGAAATTACATACCGTACGTGATAAAACTTCAGGAGCTGTTGCGAAAGCCTTGGGAGTTAACCCTTATTTTGTGAACGAATATATAACAGTTTCTCGAAATTTTCCAATGAAACGGATTAGTGGTATATTGGAAACACTTCGTATTTATGATACCAAAAGTAAAGGAGTAGGTGCCAATCTAAGCCCTAGAGATTTATACAATGAATTGATTTATAATATTCTTAAATAGCCCTTTGCGAACTCAATTTTAACTGCTCATTAGTGTAGTCTATTGCTCTAGACAAAAGATTTTCCAATTCTTTTTTTACTAGCTCTATGGGAAGATTATTAATTAATATCCGATTATGGAATACCCACATCACAGATTTTGAAACATGCTTTTTGTGTTGCGTTAAAGATTGCCAAGATTCCATTAAAACTTTCTTCCAGGTTCTGCTAGGGGGTTCTGATAATAAAAAAGGAACTTGATACAAAATATGGGGTGTATCTAGAGACACTCTGATTTCAGTGATTAAAATCCGTTTGATTTGGATCTGTTGTGGGGTGGAAATGAATTCAATTCTTCCATCTGTAGGTGTGTTCATAATGTCAGCAATTTGGGATTGCAGCTATAAATATATTAAATTTTTATTTAAACGTATTTTACGTTTTAATTTTCAATTGTTCGCCGTGCAAAAATAGCAGCACCAATAATACCTGCATTGTTTTTTAGTTCAGCGCCTTTGATCGGGGTTTGTAAGTCAATATACTTTTCAAATTTCTCAATTTTTTTACTGACGCCACCACCAATAATAATAAGGTCGGGATTGAATGATTTTTCGACATGGTTCAGAAAGAAATTTACGCGTTTTGCCCAAGCTTTAAAACTCCATTCTTCACGTTTTCGTGCAGAATCTGCTGCAAAAGCTTCCATAATATCGCCTTTTCGACCATACATACGCCCCAATTCAAAATTGGATAATAATTGACCATTAAAAAACACACCCGAACCAATTCCAGTACCTAAGGTTATTGTAATCACTAAGCCCATTTGGTTTCTACCAACTCCAAACTCCATCACACCCATAGCTGCTGCATCTGCATCATTTACAATATAAAAGTCATGACCAGTTTTAGTTTTAAACAACGCATCTACTTGTGTGTATTGCCATGATTTATCAAGATTGCCATACTGAATCACTTTGCCATTTTTTATTACTGTTGGAAATGAAATACCTACAGGACCTTTCCAATTAAATTGTTCTATAAACGTTTTTAGTTCATTAGCGATACGTTCTGGAGTAGCTGGTTTTGGTGTTGGTATTCGAAGTCGGTCGCTTAAGAGTTCTCCAGTTTCAGTATCTACAATAGCCCCTTTAATTCCAGTGCCTCCGATGTCTATGCCTAAAATTTTCATTTGTGTGTGTTATAAATTAATCTGTGATTTCTTTGAGTCGTTCTCGAAAATCATATTGCAAATCTTCGTGTAATTTTATAATTTTTTTCTCAATATTTTCAACCTGCTTTAAATAGATATTTGTGAGAGTGACATTGTTTTTTATTGAGGGTTTAAATGTTTTGAGTTTGTAACAATAGTAGAGCAGGAGTTCAACTTCCGTTTCCTTACTGTTTGAATAGCGCGCATGTTTTTTGAGCATTCGTAAAATTTTACGTACACTTTTTTTAATGTAAAAATAACTTTTGGTGTTAATATCTTCAAATAAAAAATCCACTTCTTCTTTAATTCCTTCAATATAATAAGCTTCATCTTCAGATTCAAAAAGTAAATAGGTGAGCAACTCTTTGTTTTCCAATTTAAATCGTGCCAATCGCAGACAGAGCGTCTTTAAATCTTCTGAATTTAGGGTTTCTAATTCTTTTTTGAGTTGTACAACAGTTGCTGCTTTCATAACGGTTGTAATAATACAATTTTTATAGAAGCAACGCAAATAAAGTCAGAAAGCCTAACAGAAATTGATTTGATGATGTCTATTGAAATTACTCTTAAATAATCGTATTTTTGCAGCCTTATGGATTCAATCACCCAAATAGTTTTAGGTGCCGCTTGTGGCGAAGTAGTTCTCGGAAAAAAAATTGGCAACCGTGCTTTGCTTTTTGGTGCTATTGGCGGTACCATTCCTGATTTAGATGTTTTTGTCGGCAAACTTTTGTTTCATAACGAAATCGATGCGATGGCGTTTCATCGTGGGTTTATGCATTCGTTTTTGTTTGCTATTATGGCTTCTATTGGTTTTGGTTTGCTCGTGTTTTGGCTCTACAATAGAGGGAAACGTTATGGAATGACCACTCAAAAACAATGGATATGGTTGTTTTTTGCGTCTATTTTTACACACCCTATTTTAGATTCGTTTACAGCTTACGGGACCCAATTATTCGCACCGTTTTCAAATTATAGAGTTGCCTTTAATAACATTGCTGTGGCCGATCCTATATACACGCTTCCTTTTCTAATCGCCCTAATTATAATGATGTGTTTCAAACGTACATCAACTAAACGGCGTTTGTTTTTACAGATAGGATTAGGGGTAAGTTCGTTGTATATGCTCTTGACATTTGTAAACAAATACCATGTAAACAACGTGTATAAACAAGCATTGGCAGATCAACAGATTGATTATTTGCGCTTTCAAACACAGCCCACCATTTTGAATAATATTTTGTGGTACGGAATTGCTGAAACTACCGATGCTTATTATATGGGGTTTTATTCGATTTTAGATTCTGAGCCCACAATAAAAAAATGGCATAAACTCCCAAAAAACCATGAATTGATTGAAGGAATGCCTAAAGATCTGGAAACACTTGCTTGGTTCAGCGACGGTTACTACAACTTGAATCCAATGGATAAGTCTGATACATTTTTATTCAAAGATTTACGCTATCCATTAATGGATGAAAGTGATCCAAATTCCTCAATTTTTAAATTCACCATTACTAAATCCAACGACCGATGGGAAGCCGCACCTTTTTATGTTTCTGATATTAATGAAGGCGCGAGAGCTGCATTTTGGGCGCGCCTTAAAGGGATTTAAGACAATACACCTACAGTTTTCATGCATGCCTTCATTTCTTGGTATGTGCGTTCGATATCATTATCTAAACCAATTGAAAACCGTATCAATCCATGACTCAGTCCCATGGCTTTTTGTTCGTCTTCAGGAATTTCAGAAGACGTAGAACTTCCTGGCGCACTAAATAACGTTTTATAAAAGCCTAAACTTACGGCTAGATAGCCTAAGTTTTTTTCTTGCATAAGCTCCATTAGCGCATTAGCGTTTTCTAAACGACCAACATCGATTGACAGCATGCCTCCAAATCCATATTCTGTATTCATCATAGATTTAAAAAGCTCGTGTGACGGATGAGATTCTAGGCCAGGATAAACGGCTGTTATACCATCATTCTCGAACTTTTCAGCCAAATACAAGGCATTAGTACTGTGTTGTTTCATTCGAATATGAAGTGTTCTAAGATTTTTGAGTATAGACGACGCTGGACGGCTGTCCATTGTTGAACCAAATAGCATACCAGCTCCATCAATTACACTTCTCAAACTATCAATCATATCTTGTGTCCCGCAAACTACACCTCCAATAGTATCACTCGACCCATTGATAAATTTTGTTAGGCTGTGAATGACAATATCTGCACCCAATTCATTAGGAGAAATCGATAAGGGTGAAAATGTGTTATCAACCACTAATTTTAAATTATATTTTTTCGCAAGTGCTGACAATTTCTTAATATCAGCCACTTCTAGAAGTGGATTGCTAACCGCCTCACAATACAAAACTTTAGTATTTGGAGTAATTGCAGTTTCAACACGGTCTAATCGAGTGATATCTACAAAACTTGTTTTGATATTAAGTTTAGGCGCAAAGTTTTTTAGAAAAGCATAGGTGCCTCCATAAATTGTGCGGCTGGACACAATATGATCGCCTGCTGCACAAAGTTGCATGAGCACTGCCGTGATAGCCCCCATTCCAGATCCAAATACAGTAGCTGTTTCAGTACCTTCCATAGCTGCAAGTGCTTCACCTAAGTATAAATTTGAGGGTGTCGTGTGCCGTGCATATAAATGACAACCCTCTGAGTTGCCCTCAAAAGTGTCAGACATTGTTTTGGCAGAAGTGAAGGTAAAGGTCGTCGCATCCGAAATGGAAGGATTTACGCCTCCAAATTCTCCGAAATATTGTAAATCTTGTATATTGTTTGCAGGTTTAAAACCCATGATCAGTATATTTTATTATGAATTCAAATTTCAACATATTTAGAGTTATAAACAATAACTTTGTGTAATTACAATAAATAAATCTATAAATTTACATTTATATAGATAATAAATTTATATTTTTGAACTAAACTATTTTTAACTAGAAAATTATCCAAAATGAAATTAGATTCTGTTGATACCCAATTGTTAAATTTTCTTCAAAAGGATGCAAAACAAACCAACAAAGAATTGGCATCAAAACTTGATATGTCGGTAACAGCAGTTTATGAGCGCATAAAAAAATTAGAGAAAGCGGGTATTATTGATCACTATGTTGCCTTAGTAAATAAACAAAAAATAGGTAAAGCGTTTGTGGCATTTTGTCATATTAAGTTGGTCAAACATTCACAAGATCTTGTGACTCAATTTGAAAAAGAAGTCGCTACCATAGAAGAAGTTTTAGAGGCTTACCACCTAAGTGGAGATTATGATTACCTTCTAAAAGTACACGTAAAAGATATGGCAACTTTTCGAGAATTTATGGTGAATAAACTTACCAACATTGCCCATATTGGCAGTAACAATAGTATGTTTGTGATTTCTGAAGTGAAACATACCACAGCTGTAAATATTTAGCCCTCAAATTAGTCTCCCATTTAATATATGTTTGTATTTTTGTATTGAATAAATAAAACAAAAAATATGAAATCATATGATGTTGCTATCATAGGATCTGGCCCAGGAGGCTATGTCGCTGCAATCCGTTGTGCACAATTAGGCATGAAAACAGCACTTATTGAAAAATATGCAACTTTGGGAGGTACATGTTTAAATGTTGGGTGTATTCCAAGTAAAGCATTATTAGATTCATCTCATCATTACGAAGATGCTGTTAAGCATTTTGAAGCTCATGGTATTGAAATTCCCGGAGAAATCAAGGTTAATCTCGAAAAAATGATCGACCGTAAACAAGCTGTTGTAGATCAAACAACAGGAGGTATTGATTTTTTAATGACTAAAAATAAAATTGATGTTTACCATGGAATGGGCGCTTTTAAGGATGCGACACATATTACTATTAGTGGTGATTCATCAGAAGAAATTGAAGCAAAGTACAGTATTATTGCAACTGGAAGTAAACCTACTACTTTACCCTTTGCTACGGTTGATAAAGAACGTATTATAACCTCTACTGAAGCCCTGAAATTAAAGGAAATTCCTAAGCATTTAATTATTATTGGTGGTGGTGTGATTGGATTGGAACTTGGGCAAGTGTATAAACGCTTAGGTTCAGATGTTACGGTTATCGAATATATGGATCGTATCATACCAACGATGGATGCTGGTCTTTCAAAAGAATTAAATAAAGTATTCAGAAAGCAAAAGTTTAATATCAATGTGTCTCACAAAGTGACTTCAGTAAAACGAAATGGTGACGAGATAACCGTAACTGCTGAAAACAAAAAAGGAGAACTTGTAGAATTCAAAGGAGACTATTGTTTAGTTTCTGTTGGTCGTAGCCCATATACTGCAGGTCTAAATGCAGCGGCTGCTGGTGTGAACCTATCCGATCGTGGACAAGTAGAAGTTAACGCGCATTTACAAACTTCGGCCACTAATATTTATGCTATTGGCGATGTTGTTAAAGGAGCAATGTTGGCGCATAAAGCTGAAGAAGAAGGTGTTTTTGTTGCCGAGACAATTGCAGGTCAAAAACCACATATTGATTATAATTTAATTCCAGGCGTAGTGTACACATGGCCAGAAGTTGCTGCTGTTGGAAAAACAGAAGAACAACTCAAGGCGGAAGGTGTTGCGTATAAATCAGGTCAATTTCCAATGCGGGCTTTGGGACGCAGCCGTGCCAGTATGGATTTGGATGGATTTGTAAAAATTCTAGCCGACCAAACTACAGATGAAATTCTAGGTGTTCATATGATTGGTGCGCGTTGTGCCGATTTGATTGCCGAAGCTGTCGTTGCCATGGAATTTAGAGCTTCTGCTGAAGATATTTCTAGAATGTCTCATGCACACCCTACCTTTGCTGAAGCGATTAAAGAAGCTGCTTTAGCTGCTACCGAAAATCGTGCATTGCATATCTAAAATTTAATTAAAAGTTAGTTTTACAAAACCCTTCGTATTGGAGGGTTTTTTTTGTATTTAATTTAAATATTTATTTTATTTGCTATTAATTATTAATTTTTATATATTTAACTAGTTGATATATAGTACTTTGTCTAACTTTATCTCCAAATAGTTAAACAAAATTTTTAATAATACAAATGGAGCTGTTTTAGGACCTCCAAAGAAAATACCAATTTAGATTTTGAATGATTCGCATTTAACCTATAAACTAACAGATAATGTGTTAGTGGATCTAATAATAACCTCACAGGACCCCATTTTCTTTAAGGTACTGTATGAACGTTATGCACTTATGGTAGTATAATAAGTGTTTAAGTTTTTCAAATAATAATCATGAAGCTGAAGATCTTTGTCAGGATATTTTTTTGAAATTATTTGACAAGATCAAAACCTTTAAAGGAACTTCAAAATTTTCAACATGGCTCTATTCTTTTACCTATAACCATTGTGTGAATTATTACCACAGAAATAAATTTAGAAAATATGAAAAAAGTACATTAAATATTGAACAAATTTTTGACGATACTTCTAAATATGTACATGATGAAGATACTCACAAGACATTGAAAATAAAAAGACTAAATATAGTATTAGGGTTGATTTCCAGTGATGATAAAGAAATTTTGATTTCAAAGTATCAAGATTTTAAAAGTATAAAGGACCTTATGAAGCTCTATAATGTAGGGGAAAGTGCAATCAAAATGCGACTCAAACGCGCTAAAGAAAAACTACTAGGAATGTATAGTGTTATGTATAGTGAATCTGTAGAATAATTTTTATTTTCTATTGCGTTTATTATAATTTTTATCCCCTCTAGTTTTGGGTTTTTTATATTTTTTAGCAATTTTAAATTTATAAGAGCCCCCAAGATTTTCCTTTTTGTTTTTCTCCTTTTTTTCGTGAAATGCAGGGCCAGGAGTATATTCATCACTTTGTTTGTGAGGATTATAAGGCTCATTTTGTTGTGGGCGCTCTTCATCAATGAGTTCTGTTGAAATTTCGACAACTTCTGGGAGGTCTAAGGTTTCAATGTTCATTTTCATCAAGGTTTCAATAGCATCTTTAGCATCCGTTTCATTTTCTTTTGAAAGAAGAATACTAGTTCCTTTACGTTTTGCACGTCCCGTACGTCCAATTCTATGCATATAGTTTTCTGGATATTGAGGCGTATCAAAATTGATCACGTGAGATACATCATCAATATCCAACCCACGTGCCATAACATCAGTAGCGACTAATATTCTATTAATCCCTTCTCTAAATTGTTCTATACTTCTCAAACGATAGTTTTGAGTTTTGTTGGAATGGATCACACAACATTCTTGATGATACACCGTTTCTAAAGCTTCAAAAAGACGATCGGCCATACGTTTATTGGACACAAAAATGAGGACCCGATAAAATACCTCACGGTCTTCCATCAAAAATCGAATCAAATTTACCTTTGTATAATAATTGGGAACATCATAGCGAAACTGCATAATATTTTCAAGTGGAGTTCCAGAAAGAGCCACCGAAATACGTTCAGGCTGAATAAAATAATCAGTAATCAACGCATCTACATCTTCTGTCATTGTTGCCGAAAACATTATATTTTGTCGACGTTCAGGAAGCAAGTCAAAAATATTGATTAATTGGTGTCTAAACCCCAAATCGAGCATCACGTCCACTTCATCAATAACCAGTTTTTGGATGCTTTTTAGCTGAAGTACACGGCTTAATGCTAAATCGTATAACCGGCCAGGAGTAGCCACAAGAATATCTATTCCTTCCGCTATTTGCTGCTTTTGAGTATTAATATTTGTACCCCCATATACACCTAATACACGGTTGTTTGTATAAACGTTTAAATCGTTTAAGGCATCTGTAACCTGAACAACAAGTTCTCTTGTAGGCACTAAAATTAAAATACGTGGATTGTCTTGCGTAGAGTAGGTGAGGTTTCTTACAAGAGGTAAGGAGTATGCCAATGTTTTACCTGTTCCAGTTTGCGCAATTCCAACGACATCCTTTCCAGAACAAATGACATTAAATGAGTTTTCCTGAATTGGAGTGGGCTCTATAAACCCTAAATCTTTAAGCGCATTACTCAAAGGCGTGGTTAATTTAAAGTCTTCAAAAGATAGCATTGGATAATAATTTTGCCCCAAAGGTAAGGTATTCTTATAAAGTGACGATTTATTATTTAGAACTGATTAACTTTGTAACGTAAATATTAAGTCATTGCGACACTTTAAAGAAATTACACTTGGTGATGTAGAGGAGTTTAAAACTCAACTAATAGGTTGGGCTCAACAATTTGATGATATTGTTTGGCTAGATTCTAACAACTACTCACAGCCTCATAGCAGCTATGACTCCATATTAGCTGTAGATGCATTTACTAGCATTCAAACGGATGCTTTAGACGGGTTTAAAAAACTAAATGAGTATCAATCGATTACTAAGGATTGGATTTTTGGTTACCTTTCTTATGATTTGAAAAATGATATTGAAGGCTTAAAATCTCATAATTTTGATAATTTACAATTTCCTGACCTTTGCTTTTTTCAACCTAAAAAATTATTTTTAATTAAAGACCACACATTAGAAATTAGATATTTAAATTTTGTGTCTGATGAGATTAACCAAGACTTAAGCGCAATTAAAAAGCATTCATTTCAAACGATTCAATTTTCTGAAAATGATTTTAAAATTGAACAGCGAATATCAAAAAAATCATACCTAAATAAAGTTAGTACACTGTTGTCTCATATTCACAGAGGTGATATTTATGAAGCTAATTTTTGTCAAGAATTTTATGCAAACGCAAATCTTAACCCATTAGACACCTATTTAAAACTGAATGCCATCGCACAAACGCCGTTTGCTACTTTTTTAAAAAATGGGGATAAATTTTTATTATCATCTTCTCCAGAACGGTATTTAAAGAAGTCAGATTTAGAAGTCATTTCTCAGCCTATTAAAGGCACAACCAAACGCTCACAAAATTTAAATGAGGATTTTGAGTTAAAAACGACTTTGGCAGATGATCAAAAAGAACGCAGTGAAAATATAATGATAGTTGATTTGGTGCGTAACGACCTTTCTAAAATTGCTCAAAAAGGATCTGTTGCTGTAACAGAACTTTGTCAGGTTCACAGCTTTAAACAAGTGCATCATATGATTTCAACGGTCCAGGCTGAGGCACTACCTAACGTTTCTCCAGTTGATATCATCGCTGCTACATTTCCAATGGGTAGTATGACTGGAGCTCCAAAACTATCGGCGATGAACATTATTGAATCCCTTGAAGAAACTAAAAGAGGCTTATATTCTGGTGCGGTAGGCTATTTTACTCCAAATGGAAATTTTGATTTTAATGTGGTTATTAGAAGTATTTTATACAATGCCACAAATGCCTATATTTCATTCTCTGTTGGAAGTGCTATCACCTCAAAAAGCACCCCTGAAAAGGAGTATGAGGAATGTCTAGTGAAAGCCAAAGCAATGCGTAGTGTTTTGGAGAATTAATTTGTAGTTTTGTCCTATGGTTAAAGCCTTTCAAAATCTCTTACAAACACAGTTTTCTTTTTTAAAAGATAGACCATTATTAGTGGCGGTTTCAGGCGGATTAGACAGTATGGTTTTAACTGATTTATGCCGTAAATCAGCCTTAAATATTGCTTTAGCCCATTGTAATTTTCAACTTAGAGCTGATGAAAGTGATGCAGATGAAGTGTTTATTAAAGCTTATGCAAAAGCCAATAATTTAAATTGTTTTGTTACACATTTTGATACTGAATCTCACGCGCAGACTTACAAACAGTCCACTCAAATGGCTGCACGTCAATTGCGCTATGAATGGTTTGAAACGTTACAAACACAACATAAATTTGAATATGTATTAACTGCCCACCATGCGGATGATAACTTAGAAACCTTTCTTATCAATTTATCTCGTGGAACGGGATTAGACGGTCTTACAGGAATTCCAGAAATTAATGGCGCAATAATCCGCCCTATGTTAGTGTTTTCTAGAGATGATATTCATAATTACGCCATTCAAGAACAGCTCCAATGGCGAGACGATAGCTCAAATAAAAGCAGCAAATACCTTCGAAATAACATTCGTCATAGCATCATTCCACTACTCAAAAAATTGAACCCTTCTTTTAGTGATAGTTTTCAATCCACTCAAAGTCATTTAAAAGACACTCAACTTGTTTTGGAGGATTATATGTTGGAAATAGAGGATAGGGTTATTGAATCCATAGAAGAAGACAAAATTGTCTATAATGTCGATAAACTTAATGCTTTAAACAATTCTAAAGCCTATTTATATCAATTGTTTAAGGCCTATAATTTTACAGATTGGACAAAGCTTACCGCACTTTTAGAGGCACAGACAGGCAAACAAATTAAGTCTTCTTCACATCGGTTATTAAAAAATAGATCACAATTAATTTTGAGTAAATTATCGGATTCTACAGAAAGTGCTGCTCCAATTATGATTGAAGCTACTCAACAAGTGGTTTCTGTTCCTGGTCAACCTTTTAATTTGACACTAGAAGTTATATCGGCTTTAGAACCGCTATCTGAAGATGTGTTATTTCTAGATTTCGAGTCCTTAAGCTTTCCGTTAAAACTTTCCAATTGGAGTGATGGGGATTATTTTTATCCCTCCGGAATGAAAGGTAAAAAGAAGTTGAGTAAGTATTTTAAAGACGAAAAACTATCTTTAATTGATAAAGAAAATACAGTCGTTTTGTATAGTGGTGACGCTGTGGTATGGATCGTAAACAGGCGAGCAGATCAACGCTTTTTAGCCACTCAAAACAGTCCTAAAATTTTAAAACTAGTTATAGAACATAATGCCCATAGTTAATAGCACTTTTAAAGCACATTTCAGATTTCGTAGCGGGTTTATATCCACGGTTTATTCAGGCTTAATTCGCCGTTTAAAAATCAACCAAACACGAGAACGTATCACACTTAGAGATGGTGATTTTATTGATTTGGATTGGAGCTATAGTTCCACTCCTTCAAAATCTGTCATTATTTTGTTTCATGGCTTGGAAGGTCATGGACAACGGCCATATATCACAGGTCCGGCATTACATTTTAATGCCAATAATAGTGATGCAATTTGTGTTAATTTTCGCTGTTGTAGCGGGGAGTTAAACCGCTACTACACAAGTTATCACTCTGGAAAAACTGACGATGTTGAGGATATTATTAACTATGTGGTTTCTTTAAATAAATACGATTCAATTTTCTTAAAAGGGATTAGTCTAGGAGGCAATATTCTTTTAAAATATTTAGGAGATGGATCAAAAGTGCCAACGCAAGTAAAAGCGGCTATGGCCGTCTCTGTACCTTGTGATTTAGCGGGGTCAGCAAAAGCTTTACATACGTTTAAAAATTTTCCTTATCACACTAGTTTCAAGTGGGGGCTTGTCAAGCGTTTAAAGTTAAAACAAAAGCAGTTTCCAGAAGCTATTACCAAAGCTAAAATAAAATCAATCAAAACATTAAATGATTTTGACGAGGTATATTCATCGCGTGCTCATGGTTTTAAAAATGCACAAGACTATTATGAAAAATGCAGTAGTCTCCAATTCTTAAACGCAATTAAAATTCCTGTGTTAATATTAAATGCGTTAAACGATTCTTTTTTGTCGGAAGCATGTTTCCCATTTGAAGCTGCTAAAAGTAATCCAAATATATTTTTAGAAACGCCAAAACACGGTGGGCACGTTGGTTTTATAAATTGTGGAGGCTATTATTATAATGAAACTCGTGCATTAGAGTTTTTTCTAGAATGTAAGTAACGTCTTGTAAATGTGGTCCATAGGAAACCCCATAACGTTAAAATAGGAGCCTTCAATTTTGGTAACTCCAACTTGTCCAATCCAATCCTGAATACCGTAAGCACCCGCCTTATCAAGCACCTTAAAGTTATTAATATAGTACCAAATTTCTTCATCACTTAGAGGCTTGAATGTTACTTTGGTTATCGAATTTATAGTTTTTTCAGCCCTAATGGATTTAAAACATACAGAAGTAATAACTTCATGTGTTTGCCCGCTTAGCGCTTTTAGCATTTCAAAAGCATCCGTGTTATCTTTTGGTTTTCCGAGAGCACTTTCATTATGCCATACAATGGTATCGCTTGTAATAAGGATATCATTAGGGGTTAGTTCATCTACAAAAGGCATCGATTTTAGCTGTGCTAAATAGTCCGATATTTCAAAGTGACGAAGCCTATCAGGATATTCTTCTTTTACAGGTTTGATTCGGATTTCAAAATCAAGACCTAAACCTTTAATAAGTTCTTGCCTCCTAGGAGAAGAAGACGCTAAAATGATGTGTCTAGATTTTAAAATTTCTGCAAGCATTTGTTAGAATTTAGTCATATTGCGCATCAAATCCCTTCATCCAAAAACCTTGAACTTTTAGGACTTGTTCTATAATATCACGAGCTGCGCCTGCACCTCCATTTTTATGAGAAATATATTTTGCAACGGCCTTCACTTCAGGGACAGCATCCTGAGGACAGCTGGGAAGTCCAACCAATTTCATTGGAGGAATATCAGGAATATCATCGCCCATATAAATTACATTTTTGGCATTTAACTGGTATTTGTCAAACAATTTATTAAGATGAACAACCTTGTCGTGTGCGCCTAGGCTAATTTCTGTTATACCTAAACCTTCAAGGCGTTTGCGAACACCTTCATTTTTGCCTCCAGAAATAATACAGACCAAAAGGCCAGAATCTACTGCTGTTTTTAAGGCAAACCCATCTCTTGTGCTCATTTTGCGAAGCATTTCGCCTTCTGATGTGACTAAGACAGAGGAATCGGTGAGTACACCATCGACGTCGAAAATAAATGCCTCAATAGCGTTTAAATACTCTTTATAATTTTTTGAATCCATGTGTGGTTTGTATTGATTGTGTAAGTTGCTTATAAATTGATTGATATTCGGGGTGATTTTCAAGCGTTCGTAAATGATGATTTATAGTAACATGGTCATTGCGTTTTGCAGGACCTGTTTGTGCATTGTAAGGCGATGTATGTTGTATTTTTTTTGCAGTTTCTAAAATTAAGGGTTTCAAGATTTCAAAATTAATATTTTTTGAATCCGATAATTCATGAGCAATTCGATACAATTGGTTAGTGAAATTATTAATAAACACTGCTGATAAATGTAAAGCCTGACGTTGTTCAGTATTGATCATATAATAAGGACTTCCCATTGCAGAGGCAAGACGTTGAAGTAATTTAGAATCGTCTTTGTTTAGTGTTTCTATACAGAACGGAACGTCCGAAAAATGCAACTCAGAAGTTGCCGAAAATGTTTGAAGCGGATAAAACACGCCTCTTCGGAGCTTTAGGTCTAACTGTTTCATAGCCACAGTGCCAGAAGTATGCACGACCAATCGATTTTCGAAAGGAAGTTGAGCAGACAGTGCTGAAACGGCTTTATCACTAACCGCAATAATGTACACATCTGCCAGTCTCAATTGTTCTAAATCGTGGCATAATTCTACAGCATTAACCACTGATTTAATGGCTTTTGGATTTCGACAATACCATTGCACCAAGTTTATGTGTTCTGCAGCCTGTATAGCTTTCACTAAATGAGTTCCTACATTTCCTGCTCCTAAAATTACGACAGATATCATTCAGCTAAAATAAACAAGTAATTGGTCATTTGAAAGTTTATACAACTCAATGCCAATTTTTTATTAAAATTACTGTTAAAACCAATTAACATAAATGAATTTTCCTATTAAATTAGGTACATTTGCATTTCAATAATCGCACCTATTAAGAATGCAAAAAAAACTGTCTAATTTACTTTTTTCAACACGTTTAACAGGAATACTTTTTATTGTTTATGCTGCTGCTATGGCTGTTGGAACATTTATGGATCAAGGCCAAAGTACTTCACCAACGCCGTACTCCCGAACACTGATCTATAATGCGTGGTGGTTTGAAGCTATTATGGTCGTATTTATTGTGAATTTTATTGGAAATATTTTTAGATATCGATTATTGAGAAAAGAAAAATGGGCGACACTTACTTTGCATCTGTCGTTTATCTGTATTCTTTTTGGTGCTTTTTTGACGCGTTATCATGGATATGAGGGGATGATGTCAATTAGAGAAGGCGCTACTGAAAACACATTTTTATCTGAAAAAACCTATTTAACAACTTATATTGACGGCGATTTTGAAATTAATGGTCAACTTCAACGTCGTGTTCATGAAGATGTTGTTGATTTTTCACCTCGATTAACAAACGACTACCATTTAAAAACCTCGTACAGTACAACTCCAATTTCAATTGAATTAGTTGATTTTATTGCTGGAGCTGAAGAGGATATTATCCCTGCCGATGTTGGCGATTATTATTTAAAAATTGTAGAAGCTGGTGATGGAGCTCCCCATAATCATTTCCTTAAACTAGGGCAGGTCAGTAGTATCCACAACGTATTGTATGCCTTAAATAAACCAACTGAAGGCGCTATTAATATTACCTATTCAGACACGGATTTAACCATACAATCGCCATATGAGGGCGAGTACATGACCATGGCGTCTGGAACGCAAGGACGATTAATTAAAGACAGTATTCAACCCCTTATGTTACGCTCGCGTTATATTATCGGTAATCAAGCAATTGTTTTTCCTAAACCAGTCATAAAAGGTCAATTTGATATCGTTAAAAAATCAAAACTACTTAAAGGTGATGAAGATGGAATTGCATTAAAAATTACAGCTAACGGTAGTACTAAAACCGTAAAATTGCTAGGAGGGAAGGGCTCTAACAATCCATTTAAGCAAATAGAAGTTGGTGGCTTGGAATTTAATTTCAAATACGGGTCTAAACTTTTAGAACTTCCTTTTGAAGTTAAACTCAATGATTTCATCGCTGAACGTTACCCTGGCACTGAAAAAAGCTATTCCTCATTTGAAAGTAAAGTAACCGTTTTTGATACTGAGCAAGACGATTTTGACTTTCATATCTATATGAATAACATCTTAAATCATCGCGGGTATAAATTCTTTCAAGCGAGTTTTGATCCCGATGAAAAAGGTACAGTTTTATCTGTAAATCATGATTATTGGGGAACTTGGTTCACTTATCTTGGGTATTATTTATTGTATTTTGGTTTGATGGCAATTTTAATCTCCAAAAATGCACGCATGGAATCATTACGCCGTCAACTCGATAAAATCAAGAAGAAGAAATCCAAACTAGTGATGCTTGTTTTATTCATGTTTTCATTGAATGGATTTTCACAAACTCCGCATACTTCAGACCATAATAATGTCCGTCCTTCAACACTCCAACTCGATTCTATTTTAAAACTAAATATTACTCCTGTTAGTGAAACTGACCGTTTGGGCCAATTGGTGATTCAAGACGCGGATGGTCGAATGAAACCTGTAAACACATATGCTTCTGAACTCCTTCGGAAATTAAGCAAAAAAGATACGTATAACGACTTTGATGCCAATCAAGTATTTTTGTCGATGCAAGAAAGTCCACAGCTTTGGTATAACGTTCCAATTATTTTTTTAAAAGCTAAAAAAGCCGATACGATTCGTACACTTTTAGGTTTAAAGAACACAGCCAAATACGCCGCTTTAGTGGATTTTTTAGACCCTAACTTAAATTATAAATTAGGGCCTTATTTGGACGATGCATACAGTGCTCAAGTACCAACAGCTATTCAAAAAATATTTAAAGAAACGGATCAACGCGTGAGTTTGTTATTCAACATACTTGAAGGCAGTACGCTACGTTTATTTCCTATTCCAGATGATGAAAATAACAAATGGGTGTCTTCAAATGAATTTAGGGAAGGTGCCTACAAGCTACAAGATTCTCTTTACGGAAATTTTATCAAAACAGGATTTATGGCCTATATGGCCACCCTTCAAAAAGATAAAGTTTTAGGAGTCGATTTTTCTAAAAGTCAACAATTGTTAGACGCGATTAAAAAAACGCAAATAAAATATGGTGGAGACACTATGCTTTCAGAAGACAAAATCAAAACAGAAGTTCTCTATAACCGCTATGATATTTTCAAAAAACTATTTGAATATTATATGTATGCTAGTACTTTAATGTTTTTGCTGTTAATATTTCAGATTTTCAAAGACCGCAGTACATACATCAATCTATCAGTCAAAATTTTTAAATATACAATTTTGGGTCTATTTGTACTCCACTCCTTAGGACTTATAGCTCGTTGGTATATTTCAGGACATGCGCCTTGGAGTGATGCCTATGAATCGATGATTTATGTGGCTTGGGCTACTATGGCTTTTGGCGTAATGTTAGGACTTAAAAGCGATTTAACCTTTGCATCTACCGCCTTTGTAACTGCTATGATTCTTATGATTGCCCACTGGAATTGGATGGATCCCTCTATTGGAAACCTTCAGCCAGTTTTGGATAGTTATTGGTTAATGATTCACGTGGCCATTATTGTAGGTAGTTATGGGCCGTTAACTCTTGGGATGATTTTAGGATTGATTACGTTGTTACTAATGATTTTAACAACCTCTAAAAACAAAGAGAAGATGGCGCTAAACATCAAAGAATTGACCATTATCAATGAAATGGCACTAACGGTTGGATTAGTTATGCTAACTATTGGGAATTTTTTAGGGGGGATGTGGGCTAATGAAAGTTGGGGCCGTTATTGGGGATGGGATCCCAAAGAAACATGGGCATTAATCAGTATTATGATTTATGCTTTTGTAATTCACATGCGATTGATTCCCGGCTTGCGGAGTCGATTTGGATTTAGTGTTGCTTCAGTTTTAGCGTTTGGAAGTATTATGATGACCTATTTCGGAGTGAATTTTTACCTTGCAGGCTTGCATTCCTACGCCAAAGATGATCAAGAAATAAGTGTTTCATATATACTATCAGCACTCGTAATTATCACGCTACTCTCTGTGTTTGCCTACAGAAAACACCTGAAATATTTCAAGATAAAATCTTAATTAAAAATTAGATTTAATTTTATCAAATGTGATGTCTTTATAGTCTGACACAAGAAGATCTGCCCGTGTATAGTCTTGATCTTTAGAATGTGTACTCTTGTAAGCTATGCAAAAGATATTCGCTTCTTTGGCAGCAATAATTCCATTGGTAGAATCTTCAATCACCACACATTCTGAAGGGGAAACGCCAGCAGCTTTGGCAGCATTAATGAAAATTTCAGGATGGGGTTTAGAGGCTTTCAAATCGGCACCGCTCAATTTATCTTTAAAATAAGGGTTTAGATCAAACCGCTTCATCACATTATTGATTGTAAACATAGATGCAGAAGACGCAACCACTAAAGTTAATCCATTTGCATGATAATTTTTGATTAGATCTTCAACACCATCAAGGAGTTTGAGGTCTGGATCTTCAAAAAATAACTTTGTAAAATGAGCACGTTTGCCTTTTTCTAAAACAATGGGGTCCAAGGTTAAATTAAAATGTTTACAAAGAAATTCACAAATACCTCTCGTAGATTGACCTGTAAAACTTCGATACATCGTGTCAGTTACCGTAATACCAACATCAGTAAACATCATTTTATAAGCCTTGTGGTGTAAAGGTTCAGTATCTACAATAACACCATCCATATCAAAAAGAACTGCTTTTAACATCGTATTTTTTTTACGAAGATAATAAATAGAACCGCTAAGATTTTAGAAATAAAGAGAGAATAAATAACAAATTTTTTATACTTTCGAATTAAATAAAATCAATCAATGAAATTTCTTAAAACACTTGGACTTACCAACATTTTATTGCTTGCCTTATGTGCAATCATTATTTGTGTGTCTGAATACTTATTTATGACAGGTGAAGAGTTACATGGTATTTTTGTAGGGATCTGGGCTCCAATGCTTTTAGGTCTAATGATCTTCTTTAAACTTTTTCGTCTTGACCGCTAATACTATAGTTCTTTCGTTTTCTTTTTTTGTATCTGCATGTGTTGTCGTATGGGCAATTGTTTTAATTAAACAATTTAATGACATAGGCGATGACTAGCATGATTTTAATTTACCATTATGAGTTCTAATAAACAAGGTATAAACACCATTTGCACCCATTCCGGTGCTATTGAGGATGCTACTTTTAAAGGGAGTGTTTCTCCATTATATATGTCCACGTCTTTTGATTTTATGGATGTTGAAACGAAGCGTTACCCGCGATATTTCAATACCCCTAATCAAGAATATTTATCAAAAAAAATAGCCGCTTTGGAACATGCTGAAGCTGCTCTAATTTTTGGTTCTGGAATGGCAGCCATTTCTTCGACATTGTTAACGTTTCTGAAATCGGGTGATCATGCGGTTATTCAAAATGATATTTACGGAGGAACACGAAATTTTATTGAATCACATTTCTCTAATTATGGTATAGAATATAGTTTTACTAAAGATTTGTCTGCACAATCTTTTGAAGACTGTATTCAACCAAACACTACATTAATTTATATTGAAACGCCTTCTAATCCGTTGTTAAAATTAGTGGACATATTTGCGATTGCCAAACTAGCAAAAAGTCGTCAAATTATTACAGCAGCAGATAATACCTTTGCTACACCAATTGTTCAGAATCCTTTAGACCTTGGAATTGATATTGTTATGCATAGTGCTACAAAATATTTTGGAGGTCATAGTGATATTAGTGCAGGTGCAGTAGCGTCTTCTCAAGAGATTATGGATAAAATTTGGGATCTCGCAAAGGATTTTGGAGGCAATTTAAGTGATTACACTGTTTGGCTCCTCGAAAGAAGTATGAAAACTTTAGGGATTCGTGTAAAAGCCCAACAGCGTAATGCTAAACGTTTAGCCAAATATTTACAAAAACATAACGCAGTCAAATCCGTATTCTACCCTGGATTAAAATCGAATCCATACCATAGTTTAGCGAAAATTCAGATGAAAGGCTTTGGTGCAATGCTTTCTTTTGAACTAAAAGATAACTATGATTCAAATACGTTTCTGAAAGCTTTAAAACTTATAAAACCCTCTATGAGTTTAGCAGGCGTTGAAAGTACAATGCTTTTACCTTCTAAGGCTTCACATTCTTTACTTTCTGAAAATGATCGACTGAGCCAAGGTATCACAGATCAATTAATTCGTTTTTCGGTTGGTATTGAATCTAAAAAAGATTTAATTGATGATATAGATCAGGCGATTACTTTAAGTAACGTTTAAAACCAAACCAAAACCATATGAAAATTGATATACTTGCTTTTGGTGCCCATCCTGACGATATTGAATTGAGTTGTGGAGGCACACTTATCAAAGAAATTCAAAATGGTAAATCTGTTGTACTTATAGATTTAACAAAAGGGGAGTTGGGTACAAGAGGTACTGCGGAAACTCGAAAGGTTGAAGCTGCGAAAGCAGCCGATATTTTAGGGGTGTCACTTAGAGAAAATATGAATTTTTCAGATGGATTTTTAGTTAATGATAAAGCTCATCAGTTAGCGCTTATTAAAAAAATCCGTCACTATCGTCCAGAAATTGTGTTGTGTAATGCAGTTGATGATCGCCATATAGACCATGGAGTCGCTAGTAAACTCGTCAGTGATGCGTGTTTTTTAAGCGGATTAATGAAAATAGAAACCTGTGTAGACGATTCAAACGAGATCCAACAGCCTTGGCGCCCAAAAACATTATACCATTATATCCAATGGAAAATCCTTCAACCTGATTTTGTTGTAGATATTAGTGCTCAAATGGATAAGAAAATGGAAGCCGTTTTAGCGTATGCAACGCAATTCTATGACCCTAAGAGTCAGGCCCCTGAAACGCCTATTACTTCCAAAAACTTTGTAGAGAGTATACGGTATAGAGCTGCAGATTTGGGACGATTAACTGGAGTTTCCTATGCTGAAGGCTTTAATGTAGAACGACTTCCTGCTGTTGATTCGTTATTTGACTTAAAATAATATAAAAAAGTGTTTGTATAAAACACGAAATACTATACATTTGCAGTCGCATTATTACAATGCCAAACGGTGGTTGTAGCTCAGTTGGTTAGAGCATTGGTTTGTGGTACCAAGGGTCGCCGGTTCGAATCCGGTCTTCCACCCAAAAAGTAAAAGCTTCTCTATTTTTAGAGAAGCTTTTTTTGTACACTTATTGGTTGTAAAATTTACTCTACAGCTTTATCTACTTGTACAGCATCAGCTCTATTTGCTAATGCCCAAGCCGTATGAAACACCAAACGTGTTCTATTTTCTAGAAGATCATATTCGATTTTATCAGGCGTATCCGTTGCTTTGTGGTAATCGTCATGAGTACCATTAAAATAAAATATAATTGGAATATTATTTTTAGCAAAGTTGTAGTGATCCGAACGGTAGTAGAAACGGTTGGGATCATTTTCATCGTTATAGGTGTAGTCTAATTCGATGTTTGTATATGTTGAATTCATTTCCTCTGAAATGTTGTGTAATTCGGTACTAAGTTTATCGCTACCAATGAGGTAGATATAATTGCGTTTTCCTTCCAAACGTTTTGGGTCTGTTCGTCCAATCATATCAATATTTAGATTAGAAACGGTTTGTGTTAAGGGCACAATTGGATCATAATCTGTATAGTACTGAGAGCCTAATAATCCTTTTTCTTCTCCAGTAACGTGTAAAAATATAATAGAACGTTTTGGTCCATGACCGTTGTCTTGAGCGGCTTTAAACGCTTCTGCAATTTCTAAAATAGCCACAGTTCCTGAACCGTCGTCATCAGCACCATTAAAAACTTCACCATCATGCATACCCACATGATCTAAATGTGCTGAAAGAATAATATATTCATTTGGTTTTTCACTCCCTTTAATCATGGCTGCAACATTTTCTGATATAAGGGGTTTACTAACTTGCTTAAAATCAATTGCAATAGAAGAGGCATTTAATAAATTTGTCCCCATTGCTTCGCTCACAAGAAAACCAAACATTGTATTATCATTAACATCTAAGGCCAAATTACTTTCACCACCGCTTTCGTCACGCCTTTTGTAATACGAAGCATAACGTTGAAATAACGATTCGTTTATTAAAAAGAACGCTTTAGCGCCTTGCGCTTTTGCTGCATCACGTTTCGAACTTATTTCTTGACGGCCATTAGACCACTTAGAATATTTTTTAGTACCACTTATGCCATAGATGCCTAACGAATCCTTTGGTTCTCCGGCCATGGCAACCACAATTTTTCCACGTACGTCAATATCGCTATAGTCATTGTATCGTGTGTCGTTTATTCCATATCCAACACTAACAATTTCAGAGGCATTTAGCACGTTTGATGCCGCATCAGTAATACTAATGAAATCAGTGTAATATTCAAATTGATTATCGGCAATAGTTATTGAGACCTCCGGTGTTTTTACGATAACTAAGGGTACGTTTTGAAAGTAATCTCCATCATCCTTAGCAGCGGATACTTCCATTGCGGTATATTTATTTTTTAAATACGTAATAGCCATTTTTTGGCCTTTTTCACCAGTTTCTCTACCTTCAAATTCATCTGAAGCATAGATGTATAACTTTTCTTTTAATTCGTCTGCAGTAATGCTAGATGCATAGGTTTCTTGTAGTTGTGCCTGTCCGCTACATAGATTAGCAATTACGAGCAGTGCAACAGTAAATTTGAGTTTCATAAGCGTAGAGTTTTAAAATGTGTAATTATCCCACGATATTACAACAAATAACGGAATCACTAATTATTTTTAATAATTTTTATGAGTTAAAACTGATATTTTTAGGGTATAAGATTCGAAAAAACAGCACAAACCGCCTTATTTTTTGAGTTTTCAATACTTTTTAAAATTATTTTTGTTTAACAAATACTATATTCATTTTAACAAAAACAAAACATAAAATATTTTCATGAACTACAATACTATATTACATAAATGTTTAGTTAAAAAGTTGAATATTAATTCATGTTTGTTTTTGTTTTATAGTTCAAGTAAAATTATTAAACACTTTCATACAGCTTTAAGTTTCATATCTGTTAAAGACTTTGTTTTTATCACTTTATACAATACATTTGCCGAACTATTAATCATAAAAAACTCAAAACTATTATGAAAAAATTATTTTTAACAGCTATTGCTGTAGTTACCTTAACAACTGTTAATGCACAAACTGATCAAGGAAGTTTTCTAATTGAAACTAACATTGCCAATCAAATGGTAGGAACCACATCATTTTCATTTAATTCTGTTGATGGCGAATCCAATTATGGGATAGGAGTTGATGGAGGTTACTTTATAGTAGATGATCTTGCAATCAAAGTTGGATTAGGTTTTGCTGGAGAGTCCGAAACTGATTCTAGTATTTTTTCGTACCGCATAGGGGCAAAATATTATCTTTTAGGTAACATCCCCTTAACTGTAGATTACACAGGAGCATCAATAAAAGACTTTGATGAAAATCCTTCTTGGATAGGATTAGGAGCTGGTTATGCTA
This sequence comes from uncultured Paracoccaceae bacterium, assembly GCA_943788135.1. Taxonomy (GTDB): domain Bacteria; phylum Bacteroidota; class Bacteroidia; order Flavobacteriales; family Flavobacteriaceae; genus Hel1-33-131. The sequence goes on from CALSPC010000007.1 coordinate 135,781, forward strand.
TTTTCTTAGGTTCTAATGTTTCTGTCGAACCAGGATTACGTTATAATTTAACGGCAAACAAAGATTTTACAGAAGAAAATGTTTTCCAATTTAATATTGGGTTTGCATTACATTTCTAATCATTTTCTATGTATTAAAAAAGAGGAAGCATTGCTTCCTCTTTTTTTTGTAACATCTGCTGTATTCTAAATAGATCATGAACTTATTTTGACAAGTTAAACAAGTATATTTTTATAAAACATGCACACATAATTATTAAATCAGTAGTTAATTCATAGGGTTTTATTTTAATAAATTTAGTTATAAATAAAAAAATAACACTTTTTTTTCTCAATAAAAAGCTATAAACTGTGCTTTTTTAACGATAAAGTGCAGAAAATGTATTTTTTTTGTTTAATATTGCAGTATTAATAATAAACAAAAACAAAAATTATGAAAAAATTATTAACTATTTTAACTTTTGCTGTCGTTGGTTTTGCTTACGCACAGGAAGAAGCCTCTAAACTAAATGTTTCGGGTTCTGTTGATGCTTATTTTAGATCAAATTTATCATCTTCTAATGATGGAGATGCAAATACAGTACTAGGCACTCAAGGCGATTTTAGTGCGTTTAACAATGATTCTGGTTTTTCTTTAGGATTAGCTAATGTGACTTTGTCTTATGAAGGCGAAAAAGTTGGTTTTATTGCTGATTTGGCTGTAGGACAAAGAGCTGATCAGTACAATGGTGACGGAGCTATTGTTAATGAAGCTTACATGTACTGGAATGTTTCTGAGAAAACAACGTTACAAATGGGACGCTTTAACAGCTGGATGGGATATGAAGAACTATCTGCTGCTAATAACTTTCATTATAGTATGTCTCATATGTTTACCTATTCTGCAAGAAACTTTAACGGTTTAGTTGCTAGATTCGATCTTGGTAACGATTTTGGATTAGGTTTAGGACTTATGAATCCTGTAAATGTAATCGAAGGAAATCAAAATAACAATGGAGCTTATTCTATTGCTGCTGGTCTTTGGAAAGGAAATACTTCTATATCTTTTGCATCTAGCCAAGAAACTTCATACATAGATTTTAAAACAGCATTTAAAGTTTCTGAGTCATTCAATGTTGCTTTAAACGCGCACATTGCTGATTATGAAGAAAATCCTCAAGCTTATCAGCCAGGAAGTGGTTTTACGTCTATTTCTGCTTACCCACAAATCAAGTCTTCTGATTCTATGACATGGGGTATGCGTTTAGAATACATTACGTTTGAAGATTTTGCTAATGATTTATCGGTATTCACTCCGACACTGACTGCTAATTATACTGTTGGTGCTTTAACAATCATACCAGAATTAAGATTAGATTCTGCTAGCGAAGATGTTTTCACTGATAATGATGGTGAAGCTGCTGGTGGTTTAACTGCTTTTACATTAGGTGCTGTGTATAGCTTCTAAGAATTTAGAGTTGATATTAAATTTAAAAAGGAGCCATTTGGCTCCTTTTTTTTTCATAACTTTTGTATTTTTGTCACTTGAGACGAGCATACTTAAATTATTATCTTCTTTCTGAATGACTAATAGCGAAAAGCATGTGTTTTTCAAAATAATAGATATAGTCATATGAAAAAAATCATGATCATTAACGGTCCTAATTTGAATTTATTAGGCAAACGTGAACCTGGAATTTACGGTTCACAATCATTCGAAGACTTTTATATGGAGTTAAAAGCCAAATATGAAACCTTTGAATTATCTTATTTTCACTCCAACATAGAAGGGGAGTTGATCGATAAAATACAAGAGGTTGGGTTTTCTTATGATGGCATTATATTAAATGCTGCGGCTTACACCCATACTTCTGTTGGTATAGGTGACGCCATCAAAGCCATTGAAACCCCTGTCATTGAAGTACACATTTCCAATACGTTTTCTAGAGAGGAATTCAGACATCAGTCCTATATATCTCCTAACGCTAAAGGCGTTATTCTAGGGTTTGGTCTGCAAAGTTACGAACTCGCCCTTACAAAGTTTCAAATAACAAAAAAGACGACCCTTTCAGACCGTCTTTATAATTATATATGTTGAGCTTATATGTGAATCACTTCGTCATAAGCATCCGCCACCGCTTCCATCACTGCCTCACTCATTGTAGGGTGTGGATGAATGGTTTTTAGCACTTCATGCCCAGTGGTTTCTAATTTTCGACCTAAAACAGCTTCTGCAATCATATCGGTTACTCCAGCACCAATCATATGACAGCCTAACCATTCGCCGTACTTAGCATCAAAGATAACTTTTACAAATCCATCTTTGTGACCTCCAGCACTCGCTTTTCCTGATGCTGAAAACGGAAATTTACCAACTTTAATGTCAATTCCTTTATCTTTTGCTTGTGCTTCTGTGAGTCCAACACTTGCTATCTCTGGCGTACAATACGTACATCCCGGAATGTTACCATAATCTATAGCTTCGACATGTTGACCTGCAATTTTCTCAACACACAAAATACCTTCTGCTGAAGCAACGTGAGCTAGGGCAGGACCAGGAGTCACATCGCCAATAGCGTAATAGCCAGGAATATTAGTTTGATAAAAGTCGTTTACTAAAATTTTATCTCTATCGGTTACAATCCCAACGTCTTCTAAGCCGATGTTTTCAATATTAGTTTTAATTCCCACTGCAGATAAAACTAGATCAGCTTCTAATACCTCTTCCCCTTTTTTGGTTTTTATTGTGGCTTTAATGCCTTTTCCAGAAGTGTCTACAGAAGTCACTTCAGTAGATGTTAGTACTTTTATACCACTTTTCTTAAACGATCGTTCGAGTTGCTTAGAGACCTCTTCATCTTCTACAGGAACAATTCGAGGTAAATATTCTACAACAGTTACATCTGTACCCATAGAATTATAGAAATATGCAAACTCAACACCAATAGCACCAGAGCCTACAATAACTATTTTCTTAGGTTGTTTCTCTAAGGTCATTGCTTTTCGGTAGCCAATTACTTTTTTGCCATCTTGAGGTAAACTTGGTAATTCACGTGATCGTGCACCCGTAGCTATGATAATATGATCGGCAGTGTATTCTGTTCCCTCAACATCCACTTTTTTTCCTGGTTTTAATGTTCCATATCCAGAAATGATATCGATTTTATTTTTTTTCATTAAAAACTGAACGCCTTTACTCATGCCTTCAGCAACATTTCGACTGCGGTTGACAACAGCATCAAAATCTTTGTCAAATTCTTTTACGGTTAAACCATAATCATCGGCATGTTTAAGGTATTCAAAAACTTGTGCAGATTTTAAAAGCGCCTTAGTAGGAATACATCCCCAATTTAAGCACACACCTCCTAAGCTTTCCTTTTCAATTACGGCCGTTTTAAGCCCCAGTTGTGAAGCTCTAATCGCAGTAACGTAACCTCCTGGACCACTTCCTAAAACAATAACATCGTATTTACTCATAAAATCAGTATTTTGAATTGGTTTTAAAGCGCAAATTTACAAAACCTAATGGGAATATTAAAGGTCTTCCGTAAAATGTGTTTTGCTTTTTTTATTTGAGAATTTTGAGGCGTTAAAATCGGTGGATTTTCCCTTTGGAATTGACAACGATTTCCAATCCGTATTTTTTATAAATTTGCCTATAAAAACTAGTTGTCCAACATGATATGCATAATGTGCCAGCTGTCTGTTTAAGGCTTCCAAAACTGTATGTCCTTGATTACGGATGTATATAATGGTGTGTAAATCTGTTTCGCTTAATTGATTAAACGTATTAAAAAAACAATCCCATCCAGCGTTCCAATCGTCTAAAACAGCCTTTTTACTAGTTTTTTTATTTATAAATTCCTGATCTCTATTTCGCCATGATTTTTCGCCATCTTCATGAAATAGGTTTGTCCAACGCGACAGCATATTGCCAGATAAATGTTTCACAATCGTAGCTATTGAATTTCCTTCAGGGTTGGGTATAAAATTAATTTCTGGTTCAGAAAGTTGATCTAAAGTCTTTTCTCCTAGAGATTTATAGTAGTTAAATTCTTTGGATATATTTTCTAAGTAAGCTAATTCCATTAACAAATTAATTAAATAGTCTTAAACTTCAAACTTATAGAATTTACACAATAGCGTGTGCCAGTTTTTGTGGGACCATCATTAAACACATGACCTAAGTGTCCATCACAGTTTGTACACACAATTTCCGTTCGAATCATACCCAGGGTTTTGTCAGAAACATACCCTACTTTTCCTTTTATAGATTCATCGAAACTTGGCCATCCACAGTGGGCATCAAATTTTGTACTGCTTTCAAAAAGAGGTTCATTGCAACCCACACAACAGTAAGTACCGTTTTCAAAATGTAGATTATACTCACCTGAGTGTGGCATTTCAGTTCCTTTTTTTCGAAGAATACGGTATTGTTCATCCGTTAATTCTTCTTTCCATTCAATTTCCGATTTATTCATTTTTTGCTGGTGTAAATATTAAGGCAGCGCCATTGATACAATGCCGTTTGCCTGTTGTTTCTCGCGGTCCATCATTAAACACATGCCCTAAATGCCCACCACAAACTGCACAATGCTCTTCGGTTCGTGCCATTCCAATATTGTAATCTACTGAAAATGCGACATTACCTTTTATTTCTCTGTCAAAACTTGGCCATCCTGTACCAGAATCAAATTTATCGCTACCATTAAATAGTGGAGTATCACATCCGGCGCAACTATAAATCCCTGGTTCATATATTTTATTCAAAGGACTCGAAAACGGGCGTTCAGTTCCCGATTCTCTTAAAACATAATATTGTAGTTCTGTGAGCTGTGTTTTCCATTCTTGATTTGTTTTGGTTACAGAAAATACTTCTTTTTTTTGTGCTTTAGTTTGACATGAAAAAAGAATACAAATTATAAAAACTGAGCTTAATTTTTTGAGTGTCATGAGTAGGATTTTTAAATTTCTTTAAAAATAAGTATAAATTTAATTCGTTATATATTTTTCACATAAATTTGTGACTGTTTGTGTAGAGTTGTGTCTTAATAAATCAGAACTACTCTTATTAATATAAATTCTTAAATAATGAAAAATCAATTTATCGCTTTTTTATTTTGTGTGCTTAGTTTTTCTTGTGCTACTAATCCATTTACAGGGAAAAAAACTATGGCATTTATGCCAAATTCCCAGTTACTACCAATGGCGTTTGCTCAGTATGATCAGTTTTTGTCCGATAATAAAGTGCTAAAAGGTACTTCCGATGCTGAAATGATTACAAGAGTTGGGCAACGCATTTCAGTAGCTGCCGAACGATGGTTAGATGCTAATAATTATCAAGGTTATCTAAAAGACTATAAATGGGAGTATAATTTAGTGGATGATAAAATGGTAAATGCTTGGTGTATGCCTGGAGGTAAAATTGTTTTTTACACTGGAATTTTGCCAATAGCAGCTGGTGAAACTGGAGTTGCGGCGATTATGGGTCATGAAGTGGCTCATGCTTTAGCAAATCATGGTCAACAGCGTATGAGTGCAGGAATGATTCAGCAAGCTGGTGCAATCGGCGTTGCTGCTGCCACCAACTCTAAAAGTAGTACAGAACAACGTGTCTGGATGCAGGCTTACGGCGTTGGCAGTTCAGTAGCAGGAATGTTGCCCTTCAGTAGAGCTCATGAAACGGAAGCCGACGAAATAGGGCTGTACCTTATGGCTATAGCAGGCTACAATCCAGATGAAGCTCATAAGCTATGGCAACGTATGAAGACCAATAGTGGCGGTGAAGCACCTCCAGAATTTTTAAGTACACACCCTTCGAATGCTTCTCGTATAGCTAATTTAAAATCCCTATCAAACCAAGCAAAAGAGGAAGCTCGTAAATTTGGAGTAACATCTTTTAGATCATATTGACTTTATAATTGAAATAAATGCTTAAATTGGGAACTGCTCAACAAAATGAGCAGTTTTTTTATGAAAAAATTTGAGAAAGGGAGTAAGCAGCTTACTAAAGCATGGGCATTTTATGATTGGGCAAATTCAGTATATCCCTTAGTGATAAGTACAGCAATTTTTCCCATATATTACAGCAGTATAACGAGTTCATTTGCGAACACATCTGGAGATGTATCATTTCTAGGAACTTCTTGGGATCCAACAGCATTGTACGATTATACACTGTCATTCTCATTTTTAATAGTAGCGTTTTGCTCTCCTATTCTTTCTGCCATTGCAGATTATATGGGTAATAAATTAAAATTCATGAAATTCTTTTGCCTTTTGGGGGCGCTGTCAGTAATGGGTTTATTTTTTTTTAAAGGAGAAGATACCTTATGGGTGGCACTCACATGTACGGTGTTTGCAAGTATTGGATTTTGGGGGAGTTTAGTGTTTTACAATGCCTACCTTCCAGAAGTTGCTTTTCCAGAACAGCAGGATAAAGTTAGTGCGCAAGGCTTTATTTATGGATATATTGGTTCGGTATTATTACTCGTATTTAGCCTTGTAATGGTTCAAATGCCAGAGTTATTTGGCATCACAGACCCTACTTTAGCTCCACGAATTACGTTTCTTTTAGTTGGTGTTTGGTGGCTAGGATTTGCTCAGTTTACATACCGTCGCTTGCCCAATAATATCTTTAACCATAAACCTGAAAAAGACTTTATTTGGAAAGGACTTAAAGAGTTAAAAATTGTTTTAAAAGAACTTGTTAATTATCCACAACTTAAATATTTTTTAGTTGCTTTTTTCTGCTTTAGCGTGGGTGTGCAAACCATTGTACTGATGGCTGGTATTTTTGGAAGTAAAGAATTGGGACTACCAACATCGAATTTAATTTTTACAATCATTCTAGTACAACTTGTTGCTATTTTAGGTGCTTATTTGTTTTCTAAACTGTCAACAAAAATCGGAAACCTAAAAACCCTAAAATTTACACTTATTATTTGGGGAGGCGTTTGTTTTTTAGCCTTTTCTTTAGATGTCAATCAAACGAACGTAGATTATTATTTTTACGGATTAGGGATTATATTAGGGTTTGTTTTGGGTGCTACGCAATCGATTGGTCGTTCGACCTATTCAAAGCTTTTGCCAGACACACATGATAATGCTACATATTTTAGTTTTTATGATGTTACTGAGAAATTAGCAATTGTATTAGGCATGTTAGTTTTTGGAGTTCTTATTTCAATTACAGGTTCTATGCAATATTCTGTATTGTCGTTAGCCTTCTTTTTTCTTTGTGCGTATATTGTTTTGTCTGCTGTCAAATCAACCGAGTTTGTAAAATAATTTATTCTTAATCCCCTTTTTTATAAAGTTGGCATAACAATTGAACCTTTGCTATAGATGTAAGTAAATACGCTGATAAAAGGCGTCAACTTGCATTTAACATGAACTATTAATATCAAAACAGTTCTGTTTTATGACAGAATGACCTAATATACATATGAGCAAATCAAAATTCACTATGCTTGACAGTTTGTCATTACAAGACTTTGATGAAAATTCAGAGTTAATTCCATTGATGACTACCGAAGATGAAGAAGCTATAAAAAATGAATCACTTCCAGAAACAGTACCGATTCTCTCCTTGAGAAATACTGTTTTATTTCCAGGCGTCGTTATTCCAATTACTGCTGGTCGAGATAAATCTATTCAGTTAATTAATGATGCCAATTCTGGTTCTAAAGTTATTGGAGTTGTTTCACAAAAAGACGAAACCGTAGAAGATCCTAGTCTAGATGATATTTATACCACAGGAACAGTTGCACGGATCTTAAAAGTCCTTAAAATGCCTGACGGTAATACTACTGTAATAATTCAAGGAAAAAAGCGTTTTCAGATATCTGAAATAGTTTCAGAAGCTCCCTATATGATAGCTAAAATTCAGGGTGTTCCAGAAATTTCGCCATCTAGTAGCGCTGAATTTCCAGCCATTATTGAATCCATCAAAGATCTAGCTTTACAAATCATAAAACAAAGCCCTACAATTCCTAGTGAAGCTTCATTTGCGATCAAAAATATCGAAAGCAGTTCGTTTTTAATCAATTTTGTATCTTCAAATATGAACCTCTCTGTTGTTGAAAAACAGAAATTATTAGAAGTTCATGATCTTCAAGAGCGTGCGTTACTAACCTTGAAACATATGAATGTTGAGTTTCAACGCTTAGAGCTTAAAAACGATATTCAATCCAAAGTGCAAAGCGACATGAGTCAGCAACAGCGCGAATATTTTTTACAACAACAAATTAAAACCATACAAGAAGAATTGGGTGGCGTGAGTTATGAAGAGGAAATTGAGGAAATGAAATCTCGTGCGGAAAAAAAATCTTGGAATACAAAAGTCGCTACGCATTTTAACAAAGAAATTGGAAAACTGCAACGTATGAACCCACAAGTTGCCGAGTATTCTATTCAACGTAATTATTTAGATCTGTTTCTAGATTTACCTTGGGATTCTTTTAGCGAAGATAATTTTGATTTGAAACGCGCACAAAAAATATTGGATCGTGATCATTTTGGTTTAGAAGAAGTCAAACGAAGAATCATAGAATATTTAGCGGTTTTGAAACTAAGAAATGATATGAAGTCTCCAATTTTGTGTTTACATGGTCCTCCCGGAGTTGGAAAAACATCTCTAGGAAAGTCGATAGCTGAAGCATTAGGCAGAGAATATGTTCGAATTTCTTTAGGTGGTCTTAGAGATGAAGCTGAAATACGAGGGCATAGAAAAACATATATTGGTGCCATGCCAGGACGAATTTTGCAAAGTTTAAAAAAAGCAGGGACTTCTAATCCTGTATTTGTGTTAGATGAAATTGATAAGCTTTCAAGTTCTCATCAAGGCGATCCATCGTCTGCAATGCTTGAAGTTCTAGATCCTGAACAAAATTCAGAATTCTATGATAACTTTTTAGAAATGGGGTATGACCTTTCAAAAGTTATGTTTGTAGCAACTTCTAACAGTCTAAATACGATTCAACCCGCACTTTTAGATCGAATGGAGATCATTAATGTGAGTGGCTATACTATTGAAGAAAAAGTTCAAATCGGAAAAAAATATTTATTACCAAAACAAATTTTAGAACATGGCATAACTTCTTCGGACTTAAAAATTGCACAACCACAATTAGAAAAAATTGTTGAAGGCTATACAAGAGAATCCGGAGTGCGAGGGCTTGAAAAGCAAATAGCAAAAATGGTTCGCTACGCTGCTAAAAATATTGCAATGGAAGAACCTTACGCTACAAAAATTTCTAATGAGGCCATAGTCGAGGTCTTAGGTAGTCCAAAACTTGAGCGCGATAAGTACGAGAATAACGATGTTGCAGGAGTTGTAACTGGTTTAGCTTGGACTCGGGTTGGGGGCGATATTTTATTTATTGAGTCTATCTTATCTAAAGGAAAGGGAAGTTTAAATATTACTGGAAATTTAGGAAAAGTTATGAAAGAGTCAGCAACAATTGCTATGGAATACATCAAAGCAAATGCAGACTTATATGACTTGAAACCCGAAATTTTTGACACTTATAACGTCCATATTCATGTTCCGGAAGGCGCTACACCAAAAGATGGTCCTAGTGCTGGAATTACCATGTTAACTTCTTTAGTGTCTTTGTTTACTCAAAGGAAAATAAAGAAAAACTTAGCAATGACCGGAGAAATCACCCTGCGTGGTAAAGTACTTCCTGTGGGTGGTATCAAAGAGAAAATTTTGGCGGCCAAACGTGCAAAAATAAAAGATATTATTCTTTCTAAAGACAATAAAAGTGATATTGAAGATATCAATCAAACCTATTTAAAAGGATTAACTTTTCATTTTGTTTCAGATATGAGTGAAGTCATTGACATTGCGATTACAAATCAAAAAGTTAAAAATGCAAAAACACTTTAATTTGGTTAAATTTTTTATCATTCAAAATAAACACTCCTAATTGCCGTTTTAGAACTGATTTACTTTCACATGAGAATTAGGATAAGTGTTGCGTTTTTTTTGTTTTTATGTAGCTCAGCTTCGTATGCGCAGTTAGGAGGTGAATCTACATACCAGTTCTTAAACCTTGTATCCTCACCAAGACAAGCTGCTTTGGGCGGAAAAGTTCTTACGAATGTTGACTATGATGTCACTCAAGCTTTATACAATCCTGCTACTATAAATCAAGACATGGACAATCAGTTGGCGCTAAATTATTCCAATTATTTAGGGGATTTAAATTATGGCACTGCAGCATATGCTTATACTTGGGACCGAAGAACTAAAACATTTCATATTGGAATGACTTATATCAATTATGGGAGTTTTGATGGCTACGATGAAAATGGAATAAGTACAGGAACATTTACTGGAAATGAAGCCGCAATTTCTATGGGGTATGCAACTCAAGTTGGGTATTCTGATTTTTATATCGGAGGAAACCTCAAATTAATTTCCTCAAAACTTGAACAGTATAATTCCCTTGGCGTTGCAGGAGATTTAGGTTTAATCTATATTAATGAGTATTTAGAGTTTAATGCGGCTCTTGTAATTCGTAATTTTGGAACACAACTCACAACCTATGCAGGCTTGAAGGAGTCGTTACCTTTTGAAATTGCACTTGGATTTTCTCAAACGCTTGAAAATGTTCCTTTAAGATGGCATCTTACTTTTGAAAATCTACAACAGTGGCCAATTGCTAAAGCCAACCCTGCACGAGCGACATCAGATTTAAACGGAAATCAAACAGAGGAAAACGTTGGCTTTCTTAGTAATGTTGTTCGTCATACGATTGTGGGACTAGAACTTTTTCCTGAAAAAGGATTTAACCTAAGATTAGGATATAGTTTTAGAAGGGCAGCGGAGTTAAAAATTATAGATCAGCGGAATTTTTCAGGTTTTTCTTTTGGAATTGGCTTGAAGTTTAATAAAATAAGATTTAGTTTTACACATGCGCGCTATACATTAGCCTCAAATACTAGTTTTCTGGGGCTTCAAATACATTTAAACTAATGAAAAAAATAACAATTGCTATTGATGGATTTTCCTCTACTGGAAAAAGTACACTTGCCAAACAACTAGCGCAAAAGCTTCAGTATGTTTATGTCGATTCTGGAGCAATGTATCGAGCAGTCGCCTTATATGCCTTAGAGCATAAATTAATTGATGATAATGTTTTAAATACAGAAAAACTCATAGCAAGCTTACCATATATAAATGTTGCTTTTCAATACAACAATTCTTTAAAAGCTTCTGAACTATATTTAAATGAAGTAAATGTAAATACCGAAATTCGATCCATGATCGTTTCTAATGCAGTTAGCATAGTCGCCTCAGTACCTGAAGTTCGTAAGCAATTAGTCGCTCTTCAACAACAAATGGGCGCAAAGAAAGGCATTGTGATGGATGGAAGAGATATTGGCACAGTTGTTTTTCCAGATGCAGAACTAAAGCTGTTTATGACCGCTTCTGCCCATACCCGAGCACAAAGACGGTATGAGGAGTTAGTTAGCGGAGGAACAACAGTCTCTTTTGACGCTGTATTAGAAAATATAACTTCACGAGATCATCTTGATTCTACACGAGAAGATTCGCCACTTTTTAAAGCAAAAGATGCCATTGAAATTGATAACTCTAGCCTTAGTTTAGAAGACCAATTCGAAAAGGTATTAGCGCTCGTAAATTCAAAATTAGCAATTGCGTAACTTCTCTCTTAAAAACAGATAAGAAAACATTAGGAATCATTAGGGATTAATTGTAATATTGCACTCCTTTTAGCAAATAATAGGTTCAGTAAAAGGGATTAACTTTAATTAATAACACTTTTATAGGGGTGCTTAAACGAATCTTTCCTCTGTAAAATACAAATTTTTAAACAGCCATGGCTGAAGAAAAAAACACAAATGTGGAAGAGGTAACTGCAGAAACTACCGCAGTAGAAACGCCACAAGTAAACGAAGCTCAAGCAAATCCTGAGCAATTCCTAAAAGATTTTAACTGGCACAATTACGAAGAGGGTATTGATCCCGTTGACGACGCTAAACTTGATGAATTCGAGAAGTTAGTTGCAAGTAATTTTGTTGATACACTTGATGATCAAGTTGTAGAAGGTACAGTTGTTCATATTTCTGATCGTGATGCGATTATTGATATCAATGCAAAATCTGAGGGTGTCATCTCATTAAATGAGTTTCGATACAATCCTAACTTAGCAATAGGAGACAAAGTAGAAGTTTTAATTGATGTACGTGAAGATGCAACTGGTCAATTAGTTCTTTCTCACCGAAAGGCTAGAGTTATCAAAGCATGGGATCGTGTGATCTCTGCTAATGAAACTGGAGAAATCGTAAATGGTTTCGTTAAATGTCGTACTAAAGGTGGTATGATCGTTGATGTATTTGGTATTGAAGCGTTCTTACCAGGTTCACAAATCGATGTGAAGCCAATTAGAGATTACGATCAGTATGTCAACAAAACAATGGAATTCAAAGTGGTAAAAATCAACCACGAATTCAAAAACGTTGTGGTATCGCATAAAGCGCTTATTGAAGCAGACATCGAAATCCAGAAGAAAGAAATTATCAGTCAATTAGAAAAAGGTCAAGTTCTTGAAGGTGTTGTTAAAAACATCACATCTTACGGAGTGTTTATGGATCTTGGTGGCGTTGATGGTTTAGTTCACATTACTGACCTTTCTTGGTCAAGAATCAATCACCCAAGTGAGATTGTAGAACTCGATCAAAAATTAAACGTTGTTATTCTTGACTTTGATGAAAATAAATCAAGAATTCAATTAGGTCTTAAACAATTGAGCAAACATCCATGGGATGCCCTTGGCGAAGATGTGAAAATTGGAGATGAGATTGAAGGTAAAGTTGTAGTCATTGCAGATTATGGTGCATTTATCGAAGTCGTAGAAGGTGTTGAAGGATTAATTCATGTTTCTGAAATGTCTTGGTCTACACATTTACGTTCTGCTCAAGACTTCGTAAAAGTAGGAGATAAAATTAAAGCTCAGATCTTAACTTTAGATAGAGAAGATCGTAAAATGTCACTAGGTATTAAGCAATTATCTGCTGATCCTTGGACTGACATTACTTCTAAATTCCCAGTAGCTTCTAAGCATACAGGAATTGTAAGAAACTTCACAAACTTTGGTGTTTTTGTTGAATTAGAAGAAGGTATTGATGGTTTAATTTACATCTCTGATTTATCTTGGACTAAGAAAGTGAAACATCCTAGCGAATTTTGTGCTGTAGGTGATAACTTAGAAGTTGTAGTTCTTGAATTAGACGTTGAAGCTAGAAAACTAAGTTTAGGACATAAACAAACCACTGATAATCCTTGGGATAAATATCAAACTGAATTTGCTTTAAACACTAAGCATACGGCTTCTATTGAAGAAATCGTTGACAAAGGTGCCACGGTTAAATTCAACGACGATGTTATCGCTTTTATTCCTTCACGTCATCTTGAAAAAGAAGATGGAAGTAAGCTCAAAAAAGGAGAAGAAGCGGAGTTTGTAATCATTGAATTCAATAAAGAATTCAAACGTGTTGTAGCTTCACATACTGCCTTATTTAAAGCAGAAGAAGTGAAGCATGTGAAAGCAGCGGTCAAAAAAGCAGCGAGTACTGCAGCTGAAGCAAAACCTACTTTAGGAGATGCGAACGATGCTTTACAAGCACTTAAAGACAAAATGGACGGGAAATAATCCTCTCCTAAGTCTTATAATTTAAGAGCCTTCTCTACTGAGAAGGCTCTTTTTTTATATATGTGTTAAGTTTGTGTTTATATTTTTTTTGCCCGGTTTTATTCTGCTACAACGATATGTAGTGACCAGTCGTCATTTTTTGGGCCATGAAATCATCTTTTCTGATTTTTGAGTAAAAGGTGTTCACTAACAAATGAACGTCTTTTCTGGAAGCTATAGTGTTCATTAGTTCGCGTATTTTCCATACCATTTATCTCAAAAAATACATTTTAAATTAAATAGGTGTTAGTTACATATTGTAAACAAATACCATCTCAAGTAGTGATCATTTGACTTTAGGGTTGGGACTTTATGTGCTATAGATGTAATAAAAAAAAGCCACTTCTAAACTAGAAGCGGCTTATATTATAAGTGATTTTAATTTCTAAGAATCAATAGACCCTAGAACGCGTTTCATAAAACTATTTAACGCTTCCTTTTGAGGAGTACCATCTTTAACCATTTTATGAACTTCCAGTGCACCGTACATATTAGAGATTAATTCTCCAATCACATCTAATTCTTCATCTTTTAGACTCGGAACTTCAGTGAGTGCTTCTAAGGTTTCAAGGGTTTCAACGATATAATCTTCATCATTGGCCTCAATAAATTGTGTTAAATGCTTAATTACTGGCAGCTTCATCAACAAGAGCTTTTAGAACGTCAAACTTGTTGGTTTGCGTTTGGTTTATAAACTGACCTGATTTGAAAACAGCAAAAGTAGGTAAGTTGTCTACGGTTGCGAGTTTTCTACTTTCAGGGAATTTTTCTGCATCTGCAATCACAAACGTCGCGTCTGTCATTTCAGAAGCTAGTTTTTTGAATTTAGGTTTCATAATTCTACAGTTTCCACACCAAGTCGCGGAGTACTGAACCACTACAAAAGCGTTGTCAGAGATTATAGATTGTAAATTGTCTTCAGAAAGTTCCTGCATGATAAATTAGTTTTAGTGAGATGCTAAATAGCTAGCAGTTCCTTTAGCATTGGGTTGCATGGCATCTTTACCTTCTTCCCAGTTTGCTGGACATACTTCGCCTTTTTCTTGTACGTGTGTGTAGGCGTCAATGAGTCTTAAAAACTCAGCAATATTACGACCAAGTGGCATGTGGTTAATGCCTTCATGAACAACAGTTCCTTCTTCGTCTATAATATAAGTTGCTCTGTAAGTAACGTTATCACCTTCAACTAAAACTACGCCAGTTTCTTCATTGTAAGTTTCATTTGAAATATCTAAAATTCCTAATGTAGATGCTAAGTTTCTGTTAGAATCTGCTAAAATAGGGTAGGTAACGCCTTCAATTCCACCATTGTCTTTGGCAGTAGATAGCCATGCAAAATGAACTTCAGGTGTGTCACAAGATGCGCCAATTACGATTGTGTTTCTTTTTTCAAATTCTGCTTTTGCAGCTTCAAAAGCATGTAATTCTGTTGGACATACAAAAGTGAAATCTTTTGGATACCAAAATAAAATTACTTTTTTCTTATTGTTGATTGCTTCTTCTAGAACGTTTACTTTAAAAGTATCGCCCATTTCATTCATTGCGTCTACGCTTAAGTTTGGGAATTTTTTTCCTACAAATGCCATAATGTATAGTTTAAGATATGTTAAATTATTTAGTGTAAAGATACACTAAGAAAGACGATCTAAATCCCTAAAAAAATTATAATTTCTTATACAGCTATAAGTATAAATTATAATTTTATTTTAGAAAGACACTTAAGAGGCTTTAAGTTGTTTTATCTTAATAGAAAATGCTGCAAATAGAAGTGTCATAAAAGGGCTAATCCAATTGAAAAAGGCAAAGATGAAATAATCTGCTACAGAAACCCCCAAAACACCACTTTGATATGCGCCGCAAGTATTCCAAGGTACTAATACAGATGTAACTGTTCCAGAATCTTCAAGAGTACGACTTAAGTTTTCGGGAGCAAGCCCACGATCTTCATACGCTTTTTTAAACATTTTTCCAGGAACAACTAATGCTAAATATTGATCAGAAGCGGTAACATTAAGCGCCAAGCAGCTTGCCACAGTACTTGCAAATAAACCAAAAGTTGTCGTAGCTAAACTCAGCAAAGCTTTACTAATTCTGGAGAGCGCGCCAATGGCATCCATAACCCCTCCAAATATCATTGCACAAATTATTAACCAAATTGTCTGTAGCATGCCATACATCCCACCTGCTGTAAATAAATCATTCAGTTCTACACTAGTTGTTTCAACAGCAGTATCGACTGTGATCGCTTTCATAACGCCTTTATAAGCTGTCTTAAAATCGAGTACAGTGGCGTCTGCAACTGTCATTACAATTTGTGGTTGCGCAATAATAGCCGCTACTGCTCCAAGTAATGTTCCAACAAGTAAGGCAATTAGTGGTGGTGTTTTTTTAACAATTAATAGAATCACTAATACTGGAACACTAAACAACCAAGGCGAAATGTTAAAAGCGCCATCGATTGCTTGAAGTTTATCTGAAATATCTGGTGTGCCATTGGTGTCTAGATTTAACCCTATAATTAAAAAAATAATTAGAGTTACCGATATCGTTGGGATTGTTGTGTAAGCCATATATTTGATATGATCAAATAGGTCACTTCCTGCCATCGCAGGGGCTAAATTGGTGGTATCGCTTAGGGGTGACATTTTATCACCAAAATAGGCTCCAGACAATACCGCCCCGGCAGTCATTCCTGCTGAAATCCCTAAAGTATTTCCGATTCCAATTAATGCAATCCCTACCGTTGCAGATGTAGTCCAACTACTTCCTGTTGCAATTGATATGATTGCACAGATGACAACAGAAGCTACAAGAAAAAAAGTGGGGTTTAAGATTTGTAAACCATAATATATCATTGAGGGAATTACGCCACTTATAAGCCATGTTCCTGCTAAGGCCCCGACCATTAATAAAATCAAAAGTGCTGCGGTTGTAGATTTAACATTTTCAGCAACTTCTTCTAGCATATTTTTATAACTTACTTTGTTATAAAATCCTACAACTGCTGCTACAGCGGCACCCAAGATTAAAATGAATTGATTACTACCACTAAGGGCATCATCTCCAAATACATAAAATACATTATAAAATAACATAGTCACTAAAGCGATAACAGGAATTAGAGCATGCCAAAGATTTAATTCAGGTTTTAATAGGGTAGTAGTGGTGTCTACCAGATTATTTGAAGTAGTATTTTGACTTTTCATAGGACAGCTATTCAGTATTTTATAACTGTAATGTTACGATTTTAGTCCCAGTTCTGCAAGTGAAAAATTAAGTAGTAAATCGTATTATCTTAACTTGGGGAAAGCGCTAGGGTCAACTTCGTGAAACATTGAATAAACTTTTTCAAAAACATCGTCACTTGACGGTTTACTGAAGTAATCACCGTCAGAACCATATGCAGGGCGGTGTTCTTTTGCCGTAAGTACTTGTGGTTTGCTATCTAAATTTTGATAAACTTCCTGATGTTGTAATATTTCATTGAGTATATATGCAGAAGCGCCTCCAGGAACATCTTCATCGACAATAAGCAAACGGTTTGTTTTTTCGATACTTTTAGAAATCTCTTTTTGAAGATCAAAAGGAATTAAAGATTGAATATCAATGATTTCAACATCGATATCAACTTCAAGTAATTCTTTTGCAGCGTGCTCAACGACGCGTAGGGTAGATCCATAAGAAACAATCGTAAGATCTGCTCCGTATTTGATCGTTTCAATAATCCCTACTGGTGTTTTAAATTCACCCAAATTCGAGGGTTCTTTTTCTTTTAATCGGTAGCCATTTAAGCATTCTACAACCATCGCAGGTTGATCACTTTCTAACAGTGTATTATAAAACCCTGCTGCTTTTGTCATATTTCTAGGCACCAATACAAACACACCTCTGATAAGATTAAGAATACCTCCGAGCTGTGATCCAGAATGCCATATCCCTTCTAAACGATGCCCACGAGTTCGAATAATTAATGGGGCTTTTTGTTTCCCTAATGTACGGTAATGCAATGTCGATAAATCATCACTTATGATTTGAAGCGCATAGAGCATATAATCGAGGTATTGAATTTCGGCTATTGGTCTCAAACCACGTAACGCCATTCCAATACCTTGCCCAATAATAGTCGCTTCACGAATTCCAGTATCTGAAACTCTTATCTCTCCATACTTTTCTTGTAAACCTTCCAAGCCTTGATTTACATCTCCAATTGTTCCCGTATCTTCTCCAAAAATTATTACTTCTGGATATTTGTTTAAAACTTTATCAAAATTATCTCTTAAAATAACGCGTCCATCAACTAATTTTGAAGTGCTATCAAAAGTAGGAAGAACTTCAGGGATATTTGTCGCTCTTGAAGCAGATTCGCTATATAAAAGCGAACTGTATTTCGCTTGAATTTTTTCAAAATAGGAATTAATCCATGCTACTAATGCGTCTTTTGCTGCTGATTTTTCATGAACAAGATATTTTAATACATTTCGAGCTGTACTCAGAATATCTTTTTGTAAGGGTTCATTAATACTTTCTAATTGTGAGACTATTTTGGTAATAAAAACGCTTTGAACTGCAGGTTTTGCTGCAGATTGTATAAGTTTTATAACCTCTTGCTTTTCTTTAAGAATAGGCTCAGAGAATTTTTTCCATGCATTTATTTTGCCTTCTCTTACCTTCTTTTTTAAATTTCGATCAATAGCCGTAATTTCATCTTCAGTAGCAATATTATTAGAAATAATCCAGTCTCTAAATTTTAGGTTACAGTCATTTGATTGTTCCCATTTTAAACGCTCAGTCGTTTTATATCTTTCATGAGATCCCGAAGTAGAATGCCCTTGTGGTTGTGTGAGCTCATTAACATGAATTAAAACAGGAATGTGCTCTGTTCTCGATAATTGACTGGCTTTTTGATAGGTATTAATAAGTTCTACATAATCCCATCCTTTGACTCGTAATATTTCGTAGCCCTGATGTTCTGAATCTCTTTGAAACCCTTTTAAAATTTCAGAAATATTTTCTTTGGTTGTTTGGTGTTTTGCAGGAACAGAAATTCCGTAATCATCATCCCAAACACTAATCACCATGGGAACTTGAAGTACGCCGGCAGCATTAATAGTTTCAAAAAACACACCTTCGCTAGTACTCGCATTTCCAATAGTTCCCCAAGCGACTTCATTTCCTGAATTTGAAAATTTTTCTGCATCAATATCCTTTAGATTTCGATACACTTTTGAAGCTTGCGCTAAACCTAATAGTCGAGGCATTTGAGCCCCAGTAGGCGAAATATCTGAACTTGAATTTTTTTGTTGTGTTAAATTTTTCCAGTTATAATTATTATCTAATGAATGAGTTGTGAAATGGCCTCCCATCTGACGACCTGCACTCATAGGATCCTGATTAATATCTGTATTTCCATATAAACCGGCAAAAAACTCCTCAATACTGAGTCTTTCCAATAGCCATCATAAAGGTTTGATCTCTATAATATCCAGATCTAAAATCGCCATTTTGAAATGCCTTAGCCCAAGCTAATTGTGGAAGTTCCTTTCCATCACCAAAAATACCAAACTTTGCCTTTCCTGTTAAAACTTCTCGCCTTCCCAGTAAGCTGCATTCTCTACTAGTGACTGCTATAGTATAATCATTAAGTACTTCAGCTTTGAAGTCCTCAAATGTAATATCTTTAGTAAGGTCATTTTTAATCTGCATTGTAAACTATTTCTTTTGTGGTGCAAATATAAAATATTTCAAGGCGATGTCCTATGCTTTACAATTATAATTAATTACTGCAAAAATAGTAAAGCTTAAACAAATGAAATTTCGAAAACGAGTGTTTATGAATCCAAAATAGAGACTTTAATTTTTCGAAAATTAGAACCATTCTCTTCGGAATAACCCTAACAGAGCCTGAGGATCAGCCGTAAAAACAAATCGTATATTATCACTATAATTTGGTTGAGCAATTTCCCAACCCAGGTTTGAATAGAAAGGGAAGTGGATTTCAAAATAATCCGTTATTAAATTTAAACGAATTCCAGCGTCATAAACGAATAAGGATGTATTGCCTTTATTTTTAAGAAAACCAATATCGCCGTAGGCTTGTATAAATTTCCAAATAGACGCACTGGCATTTAATGTGGTCAACCACTGATTAGCAAAAGCAGTATCTAATTTTGATCTGAAGCCACCTTCAGCAATAATGAGTTGTTGACTAAATATTCCACTCGATTCAAATTGGCCTAAATAATTATAATCAAACAAATAATCCGTTGGTCGATCTAAAGCAAAATCAAAATTTTGCTCTCCCGCTGGAATTTTAGAATATAAAAATGCCCCTGCATAAAATCTTAAGTTATAAAACTGATTTTTATTGGTACGACGTCTCACTTCAAAGTCAAATGAAAGCTTTCCGAAATCACTAGAAAATTGAGTGTCTAAAAACCATTGTTTATATTTTTTAAAGCCATTATAAGAATTTAAATACCTGATATTAAATATTTGATAGGGTGGCCCTGTTGATTCAGACGTTTCAGAGGTCGTAAAATCTTTTTCAATACCAACATATCTTATATTAAGTTTCTTAAAAGCATTTGACCTCAAATCAGAAGCATTTCTAAAATTGAAACTCAAGTAGGGGACTGTCTTTGTAACAAAAGCATTTTTCGCAAAACTCGAGCGCGATACAGACACTCCATATTTTATATTGTATAGGTTTTGATCTTCAAAGAAGTTTGTATATTGTAATTGAACAGAACCCGTTAAAGCTCTAGAACGTGTACTGAATGTAGGAGTAATTCCAAATATAAAAGGTTTACTTAAAATGCCTTTGTTGTTGAAGTTAAGCCCCAAATCGACGCCGTCATAAATGTTTTGAAACTCAACTATAGGTAAAAAATACAACTGATGATCATGCGGAGATTCAAAGTCTTTGAACAGTCGAACCTGTAAGGGTTTGGTTAAAAGAGATTTTCCGTTTGCAGATTTCCAATTATTTCTCAAATCAAACTCAGGTACTTTTTGATCGTAATTAAGCACTAAATGGTCTGCTTGATTATTTGCAACTACAAACTTCTTTTCGTTTTTAATTCCACTCAACCACTGTTTTGAAATGATTTCACCATCTTTTAACATAAAAAGAGATACCGGTCGTTGCCCACTTTTTGTGTTTTTTACAGTAAAATATATCGAATCTTTAGTATTTTCTATGGAGGTGATTTTGTAATCTACTTGTTTGGTGTTAGTAAGGAATGAATCAAAAAACCAATCTATATCTTTTGAGGTTTTAGTTTTTAAATACGTTTTAAAATCCTCAGTAGTTTTATGGGGCTGATTTGGATTAAAAATAAACTCTTTCATCCACTCTTCTATAGTTGAACCCTGAATACGATTTTCAAGATACAATAGTCCCTTAGCTGCTTTGTATTTGCTTGATAAGTTGGCATTAAATTTTAAAAGCTGATCTTTTGGTGTATTTAGGGCTTGATCTCGCCCCGTTCTGATCATATGTAAATAGGTTAAATGATACTGATCATTAAACTTTAATTTGGCTAAATTATAGGATCGCAAGCCCCAAATATCTGACAAACTTCCAATTAATTTTTCGTCTTTGTAATGTTTTTCGACATACTTCATCAATAGAATGTTCTCAAAACCAGATTGTAGCCAATGTTCTTCTCTAGGATTCATGCCTAAATGGCGATCCAAATACAAGCGTAACATATTTTTTACAAGGGTAATCTCATATTTGAACTGCTTGGAAAATGGGGACAAAAAATCGGGTAGAATATTGAGACCATAAATAGGATATTTATCTAAATCTAAGGTTGTAATTAATACATTTTCGTGTGGATAGTTTGCAAGTTCTGCTTCTATAAAAGTTTTAACTTTATCAAGTATAATAATCTGTTCCGTAGAACTCAATACGGACTCATTATCGTTAGTAATAATAGTTAAGTTTTCAAAATTAACCTTTAAAAAAGGAGTTTTAGAAATATACAAGCGACTGTCGGTTCGGTTTTCACCTATAAAAGTATAGGTGCTTTTTTGCTGTTGTGTTTGTTTAGCGTCTAAATTTAACTCAGAGGCTATATCGAAATACTCAGGAACAGTAATAGTTAGTTTTATAGTAGATTCAGGTGTATAATAATCATTAAGGTTCTTGTTACTGTACAATTTCCATTGAGAAGCTTCATATACTGCTGGAGTAAAATACCAGTAATTCAAGTTGAATTCTCCATTTTTAGTGACACCATAGCCCGTAAACTTATCGTTTTGGATTTGAATTGTATAATCAAAAACTAAAGTTGTGATTGCATCAGGTTTTAGAATTGAATCTAGGGTTACTTTAAACAGGTCAGGGTGTTGCTCTAAGTAGGTATAATTAAGAGAGTTATTCCTTAAATTTTGAATAGATCTAATTTTTGTATATCCACGATCTTTAGCTTTAACCGCTAGTAAATCTCCGTTAAACTCTTCTACAAATCGGTTAGCTAATGGAGTTGTAGGACTACTGAAACTAGAGGTCCAGTCGTTAAAATATAATTCACTTAAGTCCTCCTTTGAAGTGTTTTGATAATGGATGCGTTGTTTGATCGATATTGTATGATTATCTTCATTCAAGAACGCCTCAATTTGCATCGTTTGTTGTCCAAAAACAGAACACAAATTTCCAAAAATAATAAGGCTAAAAAGGGGCTTAAATATCAGTCTTAGGTACAACAATTTCGTTTTGTAGAATTAATAGCTTTTGAGTGCAATGAAAATTTATTAAAAATTTGGACTTAATTTATATTCGTTATAGAAATTATTTAGAATACTAATGACTTCTTCAGATGTGTCTACAACGTGAATTAAGTCTAAATCTTTTGCACTAATAGTTTCAAATTTTTCTAAAAGTGTGGCTTTGATCCATTCAAGTAACCCATTCCAAAAATGTGTACCCACTAAAATCACTGGAAATTTTTCAATTTTCTTAGTTTGGATTAAAGTAATTGCTTCAAACAATTCATCTAAAGTTCCAAATCCACCAGGCATAACAACGATGCCTTGAGAATATTTGACAAACATCACTTTTCTCACAAAAAAGTAATCAAAATCTAAACTTTTATCGTCATCAATATAAGGGTTGTTGTGTTGCTCGAAAGGAAGTTCAATATTTAGGCCTACAGAAGTTCCTCCAGCAAGATGGGCACCTTTATTTCCAGCTTCCATAATTCCAGGACCACCGCCTGTAATGACGCCATATCCAGCATCAACAATAGCACTAGCGACTTCTGTAGATAATTTATAATAGGCATCATCTGTTGGGGTTCTTGCTGATCCAAAAATTGAAACACATGGCCCAATTCTGCTCATCTTTTCAAACCCATTCACAAACTCTCCCATGATTTTAAATATCGCCCACGAGTCATTTGTTTTTATTTCATTCCATCTTTTGTGTTTCTGTTCCGGCCCCATAATTCAATTTTTTAATGCCTACTAATGTAATTCTTTTTTTAAAAACCGAGCCGTATGACTTGATTTGTTTTTTATAATTGTTTCAGGAGTACCTTTAACAATAATTTCTCCTCCACCTTTACCACCCTCAAGGCCGATATCTATAATGTAATCTACAGTTTTAATAACATCTAAATTATGTTCGATAATAATAACCGTATTTCCTTTATCTACCAATTTATTAAGAACGTCCATCAACACGCGAATATCTTCAAAATGAAGACCAGTTGTAGGCTCATCTAAAATATAAATTGTATTTCCCGTATCGCGTTTACTTAATTCTGAGGCAAGCTTAATACGTTGGGCTTCTCCTCCAGAGAGTGTTGTACTTTGTTGACCAAGAGTAATATAACCTAAACCAACTTCTTTAATAGTTTTTAATTTTCTGTGTATTTTTGGGATCATTTCAAAGAAATCTACACTTTCATCGATAGTCATTTCCAAGACATCACTAATCGATTTCCCTTTATATCGGATTTCTAAAGTTTCTCTATTAAATCGTTTTCCTTGACAGGATTCACATTCTACATATACATCTGGAAGAAAATTCATTTCAATCACTCTAAGCCCACCACCTTTACATGTTTCGCAACGCCCACCAACGACATTAAAACTGAATCGGCCTAATTTATAGCCTCGAATCATTGCTTCAGGAATTTTGGCAAATAAGGCTCTAATTTCTCCAAAAACTCCAGTATATGTCGCAGGGTTACTTCGTGGTGTGCGTCCAATTGGAGATTGATTTATGTCGATGACTTTATCGAGGTGCTCTAACCCTTTAATTGATTTATAGGGCATAGGGGTCATAACCCCATTAAAATAATGATTATTTAAAATAGGGTATAGCGTTTCGTTAATTAAGGTCGATTTCCCGCTTCCAGAAACTCCTGTTATCCCTATCATTTTGGCTAAGGGAAGTTTTATGGAAACATTTTTAAGGTTATTTCCAGTACAGCCTGTTAGTTCTAAAAATTTACCATTTCCAGGTCGCCGTGTTTTTGGAACTTCAATTTTTTGTATGCCACTTAAATAATCTGCTGTGACCGTTCTACTATTCAATAACTCTTTTGGTGTGCCTTGACTAATGATTTCTCCTCCATGTTTCCCTGCTTTGGGTCCAATATCGATGACATGATCGGCTTGTTCAATCATATCTTTATCATGTTCTACTACAATTATTGAATTTCCAACATCTCTTAATGCAATCAAAGATTTGATTAGTTTTTCATTATCACGCTGATGTAAACCTATACTAGGTTCATCTAAAATATATAATACTCCTACAAGTTGAGATCCTATTTGCGTAGCCAATCGAATGCGTTGGGCTTCACCTCCAGAAAGCGATTTAGAACTTCTGTCAATTGTTAAATAATCCAATCCAACATCTAATAGAAACTGAAGTCTGGTAGATATTTCTTTTATAATTTCTTTTGATATTTGATTCTGACTATCCGACAAATATTTTGGTAATTCCTTAAACCAGTTGACTAAATCTACAACATCCATGTGAGATAGTTCGGCAATGTTTTTAGCGTTAACTTTAAAGTATAAGGATTCTTTTTTAAGTCGTGAGCCTTCACAAGTTGGACATTTAATTTTGTCCATATAGTTTTTAGCCCAGCGCTTAATTGAAGTGGAGTCGGCATTTTTGTATTGACTTTCTATAAAATTTGCAATCCCTTCAAAATTTATAACATAATTTCGTGAAACTCCTAAAGTTTTACTGTTCACTGAAAAATCATCTTTGCCGCCATATAATATAATTTCTAAGGCTTCTTTGGGAATTGTTGATATAGGATCTGAAAGTTTAAATTTATAGCGCTGTGCAATGAGCTCTAATTGTTTAAATATCCATGAATCTTTCTGAGCGCCTTGAGGAGCCAACCCCCCATTTTTTATGGATAGCGACTTATCAGGAATAATTTTTGATTCATTAACTTTATAAAGCGTTCCAATTCCACTACAATCCGAACATGCACCTTTGGGAGAGTTAAATGAGAAGTTATTAGGCTCTGGGTTTGGGTAGGAGATTCCTGAAGTTGGACACATCAAATCACGACTAAAATAACGGACTTCTTTGCTGTCTTCATCAATGACCATCAGTATATTTTCCCCGTGATACATCGCCGTATTTATGCTTTCACTTAGTCTACTTGTAGCTTGTGTGTTGCTATCAATTTTAAGCCTGTCAATAACAATTTCGATGTCGTGCGTTTTATAACGATCAAGCTTCATTCCTTTAGATATATCAACAATCACCCCATCTGTTCTGACTTTTACAAAGCCTTGTTTTGCAATCTGTTCAAAAAGCTCTCTATAATGTCCTTTTCGTGAGCGAATAACCGGTGCTAAAATCGAAATGCGTTTTCCCTGAAAAGATTCAAGTATAAGGGCTTTGATTTGTTCATCGTTATAACTCACCATTTTTTCATTTGTGTTATAACTATAGGCATCAGCTCCTCTTGCAAATAGGAGTCTTAAAAAATCATAAATTTCGGTAATAGTTCCAACTGTGGAGCGTGGCGACTTGCTGGTCGTCTTTTGTTCAATCGCAATTACTGGGGATAACCCATCAATTTTATCAACATCTGGACGCTCTAAACTTCCTAAAAACTGACGCGCATAAGCAGAAAATGTTTCAATGTAACGGCGTTGACCTTCCGCGTAGATCGTATCAAATGCCAGTGAAGATTTGCCACTTCCAGAGAGCCCTGTAACTACAACTAGCTGGTCACGTGGTATCTTTACATCAATGTTTTTCAAATTGTGTACTCTAGCACCCTTTACTTCAATAAATTCATCAACCTTGCTCATATCGTTTGCGATCAGCGCCTAATAATTCGTAATTAAAATATATCAATACTTCCTTTTCCTTCTCTAACAATAGTAATTTCAGATCCCTTGACTTCCAAAACAGTTGAAGGCTGGTTGTCGCCATAACCGCCATCAATAACCAAATCAACCTTAGAACTCCATTTTTCATGTATCAATTCGGGATCTGTAGTGTACTCCAAAATAGCATCTTCGTCATGAATTGATGTTGAGACGATAGGGTTGCCTAATGCTTCAACAATGTTCAAAGCTATAGAATTATCAGGAATACGAATTCCAACAGTCTTCTTTTTCTTGAAAGGATAGGGCAAAGAATTTGCTCCCGGAAGAATAAACGTATAGGGTCCTGGAAGTGTTCGTTTCAAAAGTTTAAATATGGGGGTTTCGATTTGGGTCACATAATCGCTCAAATTACTTAAATCATGACAGATAAAAGAGAAGTTAGAGCGCTCTAATTTAACCCCCTTTATTTTGGCGATTCGATCCAAGGCTTTAACATTGGTAATATCACAACCCAA
Organism: uncultured Paracoccaceae bacterium; assembly: GCA_943788135.1. Lineage (GTDB taxonomy): Bacteria > Bacteroidota > Bacteroidia > Flavobacteriales > Flavobacteriaceae > Hel1-33-131. The sequence goes on from CALSPC010000007.1 coordinate 162,325, forward strand.
TCCATACACTGTATCGGTTGGATAGATAATTAGCCCACCCTTTTTAAGCACATCCACAACGTTTTGGATCGCTTTTGGATTAGGGTTTTCAGGATATATTTTGAGAAGTTCTGCCATAGTCGTTTTGATTTACGATAGAATTTCAAGTTTCGCAAATCGGAGTAAAAGCTTTTTACTTCCGCCATTTTCAAATTTAATTTCTGCTTTTAAATCTGCGGCTTTTCCTTCAATACTCAATACCGTTCCTTTTCCAAACCGTTGATGATTTACAGTATCTCCAACAATTAATTTAGTATCAAGGATGTTAGACGATGATTTTGTGTCACTAATTTTTTTAAAGTTTTTTGGCGTAGATAGTTTAAATTTCTCAGCGGGCTTTGGTTTCTTTTTCATGTAAGCAGGCTTTTTATAACGCACCGTATTAGTATCGATATCTCCAAAAATATCGGCACTTAACATGGGATTGAAACGCCGTTCTTCTTTTGGAGTTACAATTTCTAGATATTGTTCATCTATTTCTTCAATAAATCGGCTTGGCTCTGAATCTACAAGTTTCCCCCAACGGTAACGGGATAGGGCATAGGTTAGGTAGGCTTGTTTTTCGGCACGTGTCAAAGCGACATAAAACAAACGGCGTTCTTCTTCAAGTTCATCTCGAGTATTCATACTCATAGCACTCGGAAAAAAATCTTCCTCTAAGCCCACAATAAAGACATACTCAAACTCTAAGCCTTTTGCTAAGTGAATGGTCATAAGTGCGACTTTATCGCTGTCGTCACCTTCTTCATTATCTAAATCCGTAGCAAGCGCTACATCTTCTAAAAACTCCGCTATCGATCCCGTAGAATCCGCAAGTTCTTGTTGACCTTCAACAAAATCTTTAATACCATTCAGCAATTCTTCGATGTTTTCCATACGATTAATACCTTCTGGAGTGCCATCTTTTTTAAACTCTTGAATCAATCCCGTAGCTTTACAAACATGCTCTGCTAAATCAAAGGCATTTGCGGTCTGACTCATCACCTTAAAACTTTCGATCATGGTGGTGAAGTTTTGCAGTTTAGTTTTGGTGCCTGCATTAATGTTTATTGGTAATTCATTAAGGTGTTTTAGAATTTCAAAAATTGTTTTGTTATGTTCATTTGCAGAAACAATTAAACGATCAACCGTAGTTTGTCCAATTCCACGTCCTGGGAAATTAATAATACGCTTCAAGGCTTCTTCATCTGAAGGATTTATAATAAGCCGTAAATAGGAAAGTACATCTTTGATTTCTTTACGCTGATAAAATGATAAGCCGCCATAAATACGATATTCTAGGCCTCGTTTTCTCAAAGCATCTTCAATAGAACGGGATTGTGCATTGGTACGGTACAACACTGCAAAATCACCATTTTTGGCTTGGTTTTGCATCTTGTTATCAAAAATCGTACTTGCAATATAGCGTCCTTCATCGCCATCGGTCAATGATCGGTTGACAATGATTTTTTCACCTTCTTCATTGGCCGTCCAAACGACTTTATCTAACTTGGTTTGATTTTTTTCAATAATCGAATTTGCAGCATTAACAATGTTTTTAGTGGAGCGGTAGTTTTGTTCCAATCGAAACAGTTTTACATTGTCATAATCCTTTTGGAAATTCAAAATATTATTGATGTTTGCTCCTCTAAAAGCATAGATACTTTGGGCGTCATCTCCAACCACACAAATGTTCTGAAACCGGTCCGAAAGCGCACGCACAATAAGGTATTGCGAATGGTTTGTATCTTGATACTCATCGACAAGAATATATCGGAAACGATCTTGATATTTCGCCAATACTTCAGGAAATCGTGTAATTAATTCATTGGTTTTAAGCAGTAAATCATCAAAATCCATAGCACCAGCTTTGAAACATCTAGACACATACTCCTTATAAATTTCGCCCATTTCTGGACGCTTAGCCATAACATCAGCCTCTTTAAGCTCTGGGTTTTGAAAATAGGCTTTAACGGTAATTAAACTGTTTTTATACGCTGAAATTCGCGACTGAACTTGTTTGTATTTATAAATATCTTTGTCTAATTTCTTTTCTTTGATTATCGACGAAATCAAACGTTGTGAGTCTTGAGTGTCATAAATTGTGAAATTTGAAGGATAGCCAAGCTTATCGGCTTCAAAACGTAATATTTTCGCAAATACAGAGTGGAAGGTTCCCATCCATAAGTTCTTAGCTTCGCTGTCTCCCACAATTGTCGAAATTCGCGTTTTCATCTCACGAGCCGCCTTGTTGGTAAAGGTCAGGGAAAGAATATTAAAGGGGTCGACACCTTCGCTCATCAAATAGGCGATGCGGTAGGTGAGGACTCTGGTTTTTCCAGAACCAGCACCTGCGATAATAATCATTGGTCCTTCTTTTTGAAGGGTTGGCGCTAATTGGGCCTCGTTAAGTTGACTTAAATACTGTTTCAAATTTCATTTTTTCTAAGACGTGAAATTAAGCAATGTAATTTGTAATTTTAGGTTGAATTACTATAAATTATAAACAATTTATGAAACCTTATTTAGAAGCTTTTTTAAAAATTTGTAAGTGTTTAAATTGTGTGTGTATATTGAATGAAATTATTAACTTGGCATTTATTAATCATCACGAAACATTTTTAAATGGAAAATGAGTTTTATAGTTTGGTCATGTACTGTATCCCTGCGCTTTTAACAGGTACTATTGCATATTTATTTTTTAAAGAAAATTTGGCTAACGAAAACAAAAGACGTCACTATATTTTACATAAATCCCTTCAAAAAGAAGTGCTTCCGCTTAAACTTCAAGCCTATGAACGTTTAGCTTTGGTTTTGGAACGTATGGCTCCCAATAGTTTATTGATAAGAATCAAACCTATTTCTCAGCGTAAAGAAGATTATGAACAGTTATTAATTCAAAATATCGAACAAGAATTTGAACATAATTTAGCACAGCAAATCTACCTTTCAGAAGAATGTTGGAATATCATTTTAACGGCTAAAAATACAACCATTCAATTTATTAGAAATTGCGACATTTCAAATTCTACTACTAACGCAGATCAATTTAGAGAATTAGTACTGACTAAATCTATGGATATGCAAGCACCAAGTTATGCTGCGTTAGCGTATCTGAAAAATGAGGTCAGTAAGTTATTAACCTACTAAAGCAGATTGAGTAATGCAAAACACACGCCTTCAAACTCCCATTGATTACCTTAAAGGTGTTGGGCCTAGTCGTGCAGAAGTGTTGCGTAAAGAGTTAGGAATTAGCACCTATCAAGATCTCATTAATTTATTTCCAAATCGCTACATTGATCGTACCCGTTTCTATAAAATAGCACAACTTCAACCTTCCAAAGCAGAGGTTCAAATTGTGGGTCAAATCACAGGTTTTAAAGAACTTGGGCAGAAACGTGGCAAACGCTTAGTTGCTACATTTAGAGATGAAACAGGCTTTATTGAACTCGTTTGGTTTAGAGGTCACAAATGGCTTCGTGAACAACTCAAAACCCATACAGATTATGTGATTTTTGGAAAACTTAATTTGTTCAATGGTGTTTTTAGTATGCCGCATCCAGACATTGAACTCAAAACAGATTACGACAAAAGCCTTTCTAAGGCCATTCAACCCATTTATCCGTCCACAGAAAAGTTAGCGAATAGAGGCATTTCAAATCGTGTGATTTGTAAGATTATGGAACAGCTGTTTTTGCAATTCAATGGTCGATTCGAAGAAACATTATCTTCTGATATATTAGAACATCAAAAATTGATTTCTAAAAGCGAAGCATTAGTAAATATTCATTTTCCAAAATCACAAAAATTATTAAGTCTTTCGCAATTTCGTTTAAAGTTTGAGGAGTTATTTTATATCCAACTCCAACTTATTCTTAAAAACATCATTCATAAGTCTAAACTAAAAGGCTACCGTTTTGATACGGTTGGCTCTTATTTCAATACATTCTATAAATCTCATTTACCATTTGAATTGACCAATGCTCAAAAACGCGTGTTGAAAGAAATTCGAATAGATATGGGCAGCAATGCACAAATGAACCGACTGTTACAAGGCGATGTGGGTTCTGGAAAAACCATAGTGGCGTTGATGTCGATGTTTATAGCTATTGACAACAATTTTCAAGCAGCTTTAATGGCCCCAACTGAGATTTTAGCATTCCAACATTATAATGGTCTTAAACCCTTTTGTGATGCCATTGGGGTTAAAATAGCACTGTTAACTGGTTCAAGCAAAACAGCGGCTCGACGAATTATTCACGAGGATTTAGTATCAGGAGCATTGCAGATAATAGTAGGAACACATGCACTTTTAGAAGATAAAGTTCAATTTAAAAACCTTGGTTTGGCTATTATTGACGAACAACACCGTTTTGGCGTTGCACAACGCAGTAAACTTTGGAAAAAAAATGAGGCGCCTCCGCATATATTAGTCATGACCGCCACCCCAATTCCACGAACATTGGCAATGTCTGTTTATGGCGATTTAGATATTTCTGTTATAGATGAGCTACCCGCTGGTAGAAAACCCATAAAAACAGTACATCGCTATGATAGCAATCGACTTAAAGTTATTGGATTCATTAGAGATGAGATTGCAAAAGGGCGACAAATATATATTGTATATCCGCTAATAAACGAAAGCGAAACCTTGGATTTTAAAGATTTAATGGATGGTTATGCCAGTATTGTACGTGATTTTCCAATGCCAAACTATCATGTATCTATCGTTCATGGGCAGATGAAACCAGCAGATAAAGAATTTGAAATGCAACGTTTTGTCAAAGGAGAAACTCAAATTATGGTCGCCACAACGGTTATAGAAGTGGGGGTAAATGTCCCCAACGCTTCCGTAATGATTATTGAAAGTGCAGAACGCTTTGGACTCTCTCAGTTGCATCAGTTGAGAGGTCGAGTTGGTCGTGGAAGCGAGCAGAGTTATTGTATTTTGATGACCAGTCATAAATTAGGAGAAAACAGTAAAACTCGAATGGAAACTATGGTTAATTCAAGTGATGGCTTTGAAATCGCTGAAGTAGATCTCAGATTACGTGGTCCCGGAGACATGATGGGTACACAACAAAGTGGTGTCCTAGATTTAAAAATCGCCAATATTGTAAAAGATAAAGACATCTTGTCTTTGGCACGGCATTGGGCAAAAAAAGTATTGGGTTCCGATCCTAAACTAACGAATCCCAAACACCAACCCATTGCTCAAACCTATATCAAAATGGGGAAATATAAGAATATCTGGAATTATATTAGTTAAAGTTTTAAGCTGCTAAATAAGCCGTACTCAATTTTTGAAGGTCTTTCATCACCACTTTAAAATCAGCTTCAAAAAGGGTGTAGAATTCTCTTAATTCATGGCCTGCTTTATCCATTCCTGATCTGTTTTTGGTGCGTCGATTCATACCGCCCAAAACTCGGTCAATCCCTTCTAGATTTGCATAGCTTAAGAGCCAATTACTGTCCATCATAAGCGGTGCCATTTTTTGAATGTTTGGTGGAAGAACTTCAAAATTATTTCGCAATATCTTATAAAATTCTTGAATATAATCTGCTAAAGGCACGTCTGAATACTCCGCCCAGTTTTTAGCTAAAAAATGATCATAGAAAATATCGACAATTATTCCTGAATAATGCCCATAATTTTTATGCAGTCGTTTGGTACTGTTTCTAAATGCGGGATGTGCATCTGTCATCGTATCAATTTGGCGGTGTAATAAGATTCCTTTTTGTATTTCAGAAGGGTAGGTGCTGTATTTTGAACCTTTTATACTGTCTGCAATAAAATTTCCAATCATAACGTTAGGTTGACCTTCAGAAAGAAAAATATGTGCTAAGTAATTCATTTTGCAATATTATGAATACAATTTAATATAATTGATTTGAAGTCTTATATTTGTTCAAATTTATATTATACATGACACTAATTAAATCAATTTCTGGAATTCGTGGTACTATTGGAGGGACTGTTGGTGAGAATTTAACGCCAATTGATGCTGTGAAATTTGCAGCAGCTTATGGCACATGGATTAAAGAACAGCGTACAAAAGACAATTATCGTGTGGTGATTGGAAGAGATGCTAGAATTTCAGGAAGTATGGTTCAAAATTTAGTCATGAATACACTGATTGGTTTGGGGATTGATGTGATTGATTTAGATTTATCAACCACACCAACTGTAGAAATTGCTGTGCCCTTGGAAAAAGCCGATGGCGGTATCATCTTAACAGCCAGTCATAATCCCAAACAATGGAATGCTCTAAAACTTTTAGATCAGAACGGTGAATTTTTAAATGCAGCGCATAGCCAACGCGTTTTAGATATTGCAGAAGCTGACGCCATGGAATTTGCTGATGTTGATGATTTAGGAGCTATTTCTAAAAATCAAGCTTATTTTGACATTCATATAGACGAAGTCCTGAATTTAGAGTTTGTAAATACAAAAGCCATTTCGGACTGTAAATTTAAAGTGGTGGTCGATGCCGTTAATTCAACTGGTGGAATTGCAATTCCGCTACTGTTGGAACGTTTAGGCGTAGAAGCTATCAAAATTCATTGTGAGCCAAACGGACAGTTTCCTCATAACCCAGAACCTTTAAAACAACATTTAACAGATCTCTCTGAAACTGTGGTGGCGTCTAAGGCCGATTTTGGGATTGCTGTTGATCCTGACGTGGATCGTTTGGCATTTATAGATGAAAAAGGAATTATGTTTGGTGAAGAATATACGCTAGTAGCCTGTGCCGATTACATATTAAGCCAACGCCCAGGAAATACGGTGAGTAATCTAAGTTCAACACGTGCTTTAAGAGATGTTACCGAAAAACATGGTGGAACCTACACTGCTAGTGCAGTAGGAGAAGTCAATGTCGTTAATGCTATGAAAGCCACAAAAGCCGTAATTGGTGGTGAAGGAAATGGGGGTATTATTTATCCCGAATCGCATTATGGCCGTGATGCTTTGGTAGGCGTAGCTTTGTTTTTGAGTTTATTAGCAGAGCGAAAAATTGCGGTTAGTGCATTAAGAGCAAGTTATCCCTCTTATTTTATGGGTAAAAAGAAAATCGATTTAAATCCTTCTATAGATGTTGATGCTATTCTTGTGGCTATGGAAGCTAAATATGTGCATGAACAGATTTCTACAATAGATGGAGTTAAGATTGATTTTGAAACGGAATGGGTGCATTTAAGAAAAAGTAATACAGAACCAATTATTCGAATTTACACAGAAGCGCCTACTCAAGAAGCTGCAGACCTCTTGGGCGATAAAATTATCTCAGAAATTAAAGCAGTAGCTGGTATTTAAATTGCTTTTTTAAAGTATTGAGCCTCATTAAGTAAGTTGTCATAATACAACTCTATAGTTTTATTTTGGAGTATTAAACTTGTGATACTTATAGTTTGAAGCGCTTTATCTTTTTTCAGAAACACTGTATTATTTAAGGGTTGAGCGACATTTTCATGAAAACTAATCAAATCATTCCACTTTCTAAATCCGCTTGATTTGTTCTTATAATCAGTCTTTAAATCTAGTGCTTTTTTAGCAGTGTAAAGTGTGTTTGAACACCATATGTGAGGTTTTGAGGCGTCGATTAGAGTTTTAGTAAACCGTATGCCATCCCAATGGAAGTGTTCAAGATTTGGGGACTCCCAAAAGTTTATACTTATCAATTGAAAAGGAGCAATAGCGCTTAATCGCGCAGGAGATAAAATGGTTTTGTCTCCCAAAAGTAATTTTATTGGTAATTGTCCGCGGCTAATTTTTTTGACATTTTTAGGCTGTTGCCCAGTTGCATTTAAGACACAAAAGAGTTGTTTTTGTTTAGAATCTACAGCAAACCAAGTGCCACCATGATCCAAATCTTTCGGATACATCAATGTTGAGGGTTGCGCATAGAAAGCAGGTTCAAGTGTAGGGCGATTATGATTTTCGTCTCTATTACTAGAGAAGATAAAACCATCAGAGTTAGGAAAATAAGTTACGATGCACATTGGTTTCGATATAATTGTGTTGAAAAAGCAACACCAAAATTAGGATCTATTAAATGCGTTAAATCTTGTTCTAAAAGTGCAATTTTAATTAGACTTTGGTGGTGAATACAATGGTCCATACAATAGTTAAGTTCTCTAAAAAATGAAGTTTTGACTCCTTTACTTTCATTTTTTTCACCTTCTAAAAATGTATACATTGTTAGTGAAGTATTACCACTATCTTTTAGTTGATCTAAGTCGCTTAAAACCTTATCAATAGTTCTTATACCTTTGATTATATCGACTTCAAGTTGTTTGTCTCTGTGGCGTAAATCATAATTCACACTAGCTGATGCTTTTTGTGACAGGCAACACAAATAAAATTCAATGATATGTCTGAAGTGTTCGCCTATGGAGCCTCCAAAAAGTGTTGTATTTTTATAGCTAAATGCGTTTTCATCTAGCTGAATTAATAATTTTTTTAAGTCTAGAAGGACTTTTTTGTGCAAGTGAATGATCATGAATAGGAGATTTGGGGAGTTCCTTTTTTACTCAATACCACTCGGGCACCGCTAATGAATTCAAAAAGGGATGGGGTTTGACTTTGCGTGTTTAATTTATTTTTACTCAATGTATAAATGATGTGCATGTGTTCAAAAATAGAGGCATAAGCACTCCAAATCGAGCAGCTAGGATCATATATGTGAATAGGTTCAGAATTTACACCATTAATTTCTAATATTTTTAGGCCTTTATTGTTTTTAAAGGCCTGCCAGCTTTCAATTTTTAGGTCAATACGACCATAATCAAAATCGGGGAGATGTTCCAGGCAATTCTTAATCCAATCGAGCATTTCTTTTGACTTGTGTTCTCTAGCATCTAAAAATGTAGTACCGCGGTTGTGGTTTCCTATAGGTTCTACAAGAAGCTGTTTTCCTTTTGGAATGATTTGATGCCATTGTGTTTGGAAACGTTTTTTAAGAATAGCTTTACGATGGGTGATTCGATGATGATCTTTCACTAGAGTTTCTAGCGTTCGTATGCCATCTCCTGTTAGTTTACAGAATTCTTTTGCTCCTACAGATGTTATATGTGGATTTCTATCACTATCCCAATAAAACAGAATTCCTATTTCAATAGGATAATCAATATACTCTTGAAGTAAAACAGGTTGATTGATGGTTTCGAGATACTGTTCTAAGGCCTTTAGCGTTGCAATCAACTCTACATTTCTTCCACGTTCGCCCATATCAGGTTTAGCAATCAATGGGAAAGTTAAACTGTTATCTTCTAACTGAGAGGTGAGGGTCTCAAGAGAATTAAAATCAGAGATATAAAGTGTTTTTGGCGTCCATTCTGTTGGTATTTTTTTAAGGTAATTGTGTTTAGAACTTAGAAATGCGCCTCCAAACTTCATACACGGATTTAGTACTGAAAAATAGACCCATCGTTTTAATTTAATCGCTAAATAAAAATAATAAAAATAGGCAGGAATATAAAAGACCCAATACGGCCAAAACTCATAATGTAAAAAACGCTTCCAATTCATTACAGATTAGTTTTTAAAAAGCTCTTGAGCAATTAATTGACTAATGGAACATTTTCTAATCTTACAGTATAGAATAATACTCGTTAAGCTAAAAATAAAAGCAATTATCGCCATTATAAAAAGCTGACCATGATCAGAGTTTCCATCCCATTCGACAACAATTCCTAGAGGCGTACATAAATGAGATCCGAGAGCTCCCAACATTAAAAAAACAGTTACAAAAAGTGCGGTAATTTTGGTTCTTGGAACGAGTAGTGCGAGACCCGTTATGAGTTCGATAACGCCTAAAACATATCTTCCCCAAGGTTCTACGCCAAGAGTTGAAAAAACATGAATAGCTTCGGGATGGCCAGTAAATTTAAAATAGAGTGATTGTAGTAAAATTATTGAGACTACAAGTCGTAACAGGACGTTGATTTTGGATAGCATAAGTGTAGGGTATGAGTTGATTTGCCATAAATTCAAAAAATGAATTGGCTGTAGTTTTGGGAGTAAATAGAACATGAAGTACACTAAAAATAGTGTCAAAAAACACAAGTGTAGGAGGATTAGGTCGTATTGTCATAATGTAAGATTTGGGATAATCAGTACAAATATATGACTTTATTTTTAAAAGTAACAGAGTATCTTGAAGCTCTAGTATCTACTGCTTATTGTCGGTGTTTCCAGCGCTTGTGCGTCCAAAGGTAATATTCGGGTGCTTCGTGTATTTGTTTTTCTACCAGCTTTAGAAATTGATCCGTAATTTCGTAATCCTTAAAATCAGCCGGGTTTTCCGCTAGGGTCTGAAAGGTTGCTTCATAATAGCCTCTTTTTTTACGTTTTACGGCAAAAAAGACTATGGGCATATCTAATTGTTTTGCAAGGGCTTCTGCTCCTGTATGGACAGGAACTTTAATGCCCATAAATTCATTCCAATGACGGGCTTTTTCTTTTTTAGGCGATTGATCAGAAGCAAATCCATTCATGGACAGTATCCCATTTTTCTTCGCCTCTTCCAAAACTGTAAATGTTTCTTTGGTGGTGATTAAATAACTATTGTAACGCGCTCTAATAGATTTAACTAAACGATCAAAATATTTGTTTTGTAGTTTTTTATAGATCCCATAACCGCGATGACTAGTATAGGTTTGAAGTATGAAAATCCATTCCCAACTCCCATAATGGGCACACATTAGAACAATACTTTTATTTTGTTTTTCAAACTCTTTAATGATTTCAAGATTTTGAAAAGTATAGCGTTTTTGCATGGACTCCAAAGAAATATGCATTGATTTTATGGACTCTAAAATCATATCACAAAGGTGATGATAGAATTTTCCTCGAATTGTCTTGATTTCAAGATCTGATTTTTCAGGAAATACAAGCTTTAGATTTTCAGTAACGGTTTTTGTTCTGTAGCCAAAAACATGATAAATCACAACATACAATACATCTGAAACAGCGTACAACAAACGAAAGGGAAGTAAGGAAACAAACCACAAAATTGGGTAAATTAAAATGTACGCTAATAATTGCATTTAAAAAGATTAAATTTACAACCGCAAATATATAGTTTATTTAATATATCCCCTATGGACATTAGCATTTATACTCTGATTATTATCGTCATTAACGCCCTGTGTTCATTTAAAGGCTTTCAAGATCGATCATTTTTTGAAACCTACTCGTTTACTATTAGCGGTTTAAAACGTGGTGAGCTGCTCCGATTTCTTGTTTCGGGTTTTTTGCATGTTGACTTGCAACACTTGCTGTTTAATATGATTACACTCTACTTTTTTGCAAACAATGTTATCTATAGTGTTGGGCCATTATATTTCTTTATCATCTATTTTGGGAGCTTAATTTGCGGAAACGTTTTGTCTTATTATTTTCATAAAAATGAACCCTATTACACGGCAGTAGGTGCTAGTGGTGCGGTTACGGGTATTTTATATGCGGCTATTTTATTGTATCCAGGAATGCAGCTCTACTTGTACTTTATTCCCATTCCAATCCCATCTTATATCGTTGGGGTTGGCTATATGTTATATTCTATTTATGGCATGAAAAGACGTACTGATAACATTGGACATGATGCCCATTTTGGGGGTGCTATTGGTGGATATGTTTTGACTGTATTAATGGTTCCTCAAGTTTTAGAATCCCATTTGTGGATGGTCATTATTCTTGCTGTGCCCATACTGATATTGTTTCTAATGCATCATAACAATAAAATCTAAACTAATCTTAAAAATCAATCTAATAAGGCTTTAATTTTAGCTACTAATGCTGCCCCCCTCAAACCCTCTGATATAACCGTTCCGTTTTCGTCCATGATAAACGTAGCAGGAATAGAATTTACACCATAAGTTCTTGCAATAGGGTCTTGCCAAGATTTTAAATTAGAAACATTAAACCAGCTTAGCTGGTCTTTCTCAATAGCTGTAATCCAAGCTTCTTTTTGTGTTTTTTGGTCAAGAGATACACTAATTATTTCTAAGCCTTTTGACTGATATGTGTTATAAAGATTAACTAAATTAGGGTTTTCAACTCGACACGGTTTGCACCAAGAGGCCCAGAAGTCAATTATAGTCACTTTTCCTTGTATTTCACTTAACCTAATGTCTTTTCCATCCGGATTAGGAGCAGAAAAATCTGGAGCTTTATCACCAATCAAAACCTTACTTTTGTTAGGATTGTTTTGAAGTTTTTGTTCTATTTTGAATACGATATCTTGATTTGCTTTATTTTTAGTTTTTAGCGCGGGGTCAATACTTTCAAAAGCGTTTACCGCTAATTTATAATCAAAATTATTTCGACTTGTCAACTCATTCAACATAAGTAATGAGAACTCAGCAGTAGAATGGTTTTTAATAAATTCGAAGCCGTAGAGTTTGAAATCTTTTCGTAGAGAATCGCCTTTTTGTTGAAGTGACTGTAAAAGTTTTGGATTGTCTTTAGCCTCAGAGATTGCAATTCTAATAGCCTTGAGGTCATCCTGTTTTTGTTGCGTTAATAGCTTATAGGCATTAAAAACGCTGTTGTTACTTGTGCCGCTTATTGTTGAGGTCTTTAAATTATCTTTAATCACTTCTATTTCAATTTCTCCTGCTTCAAGAACAAAAGGAAGTTGACCGTTTACTCCATCAATTCTTAAAGCACGCATTTCAGCGCCATTGCTGTTTCCTTTAAATGTCGTGACCCCATTAAAAACTATAGCTGTATCAGTAGCAATTTTAGATCTTCCACGATCGAATTTCATCAAATATGCTCTCAAGCCGTTATAAACTCCTTCGGCTTTAATATGTACTGAATAATTATCTTCGAGTTGTGGAGTGGAGGGTTTGCAACCTATCAACAGTGTGATACTAATTAATGTGATGATTCGAGTTCTCATTTGTAAACAATTATAATTTTCAACAAAAATAAATTAAATTTATTACTAATCACATTTGAAGTAATATTAATACTTTTGTAAAAAAATTAATTAGTGTATCAAAACGACACCATTATTGCATTAGCTACGCCGTCTGGGGCAGGTGCGATTGCTGTTATCAGACTTTCAGGGCCTGATGCAATTCAGATGGTGGATTCGGTTTTTAAATCAATTCATACCAAAAAACTGTCAACTCAAAAGACTCATACTATTCATTTAGGGCATATTATTGATGCTTCAAGACCATTAGACGAAGTTTTAGTTTCTGTTTTTAAAAATCCAACATCTTATACCGGTGAGGATGTGATTGAAATTTCGTGTCATGGCAGTTCGTATATTCAACAAGAAATTATACAATTGTTTGTACGTAATGGCGCTCGAATTGCAAATCCAGGAGAATTTACGCTTCGTGCGTTTCTGAATGCCAAACTCGATTTAAGTCAGGCCGAAGCTGTCGCAGATCTAATTGCGAGTGATAATAAAGCCTCCCATCAAATTGCCATGCAACAGATGCGTGGAGGGTTTAGTAATGAAATCAAAGCCTTACGTGATGAGTTGCTTAATTTTGCTTCCTTGATCGAATTAGAGCTCGATTTTTCTGAAGAAGATGTTGAGTTTGCTGATCGAAAACAATTTGAAAATTTAGTAACACGTATTAGTAGTGTTTTAAAACATTTGATTGATTCTTTCTCCACTGGAAACGTGATCAAAAATGGCATTCCAATTTCTATAATTGGCGCCCCAAATGTAGGAAAATCAACCCTATTAAATGCGCTTTTAAACGAAGACAAAGCCATTGTTAGTGCCATCGCAGGAACTACACGAGATGCTATTGAAGATGAACTTACTATTGAAGGTATTAAGTTCCGGTTTATTGATACAGCAGGAATTCGTAATACCGATGATACCATTGAAAGTATCGGAATCAAGAAAACATTTGAAAAGATCACGCAATCCCAAGTGGTATTGTATTTATTAGATGCGTCTAAAGTTTCAACCCCAACCGTTCAGGACTTTAATACCGATATTCGAAAAATTCAAGAGCACTATCCCGATAAACAACTCATTGTTGTGGCAAATAAAATGGATCAAGCCGATAAAGCATTTATAGAAAGTTCTTTTGTGTATCCGCACACGCTTTATACATCCGCCAAAAGTGGATTAGGAATCGATACTTTAAAAACAAAGCTTTTAGAATTTGTAAACACAGGAGCTTTGCGTAATAATGACACCATCATTACCAACTCCAGACATTACGACTCCCTTTTAAAAGCGCTTGCCGAGGTTCAAAAAGTGAAGCAAGGGATGGACGCTAAACTTTCGGGTGATTTGTTAGCAATTGATATTCGACAAGCATTATATCATTTTGGCGAAATTACAGGCGAAATTACCTCTGATGATTTATTAGGCAATATCTTTGCTAATTTCTGTATCGGGAAGTAATTAGATTACCCTCTAGGCTTCTCCAATTTAAACATACTCTCTTTCGTTACTCGTGTGTACCAATCGCCACCTAAGCGCGCAACAAGGTCTAATCGTTCTGAATCAATCTCATTATTAGCGTCCAATATTTCTGATTTGACATGGATATGCACCACTTTAGCAATGACCAACTGACCAGCACCGCCATGTTCACCAAGAGAAATAATGTTATCAACCACACATTCAAAAGACACTGGAGACTCCAAAACTCTAGGCGGCTTCACTTTAAGTGAAGGCACTTCCGTTAATCCAGATTCAATAAACTCATTGACTCCTTTGGCATATTCTTTGCTAGATTCTGACATTTGTTCTACAATTGAATGATTGACTATATTAATCACGACTTCTTTTGTTTCTGCAGCATTCTGAAGCGTGTGTTTTGTCGTGTTATCGCGTACCCGTCGTGCTGGAGAAAATATCAATATAGGCGGGTTAGAACTAAAGACATTAAAAAAACTAAACGGACTCAGGTTGACATTTCCTTTGGCGTCAACAGTGCTCGCAAACGCTATTGGTCTGGGTGCAATAGATGCAGAAAGTAATTTATGAACCGTTCTAGTGTCTAATAATTCAGGATCAAATGATGTTAATGTTGCCATGTTAATTATTTTAAATTGTTTCTAAAAGTGTAGATTTAACGTCTCCAAATCCCACACGAATAGGGCCTTTTTCACAATGTCCTCTCATGATGACTGTATCATTATCTTGAATAAATTTTCGTGTGCCACCTTCAATTAATTCTACGGGTTTTGAGCCTGCCCATGCGAGTTCCAACATCGAACCGTAGGAATTGGGGTGTTTTCCACTAATCGTTCCAGAAGCCATCAAATCGCCAACATTTAAGTTGCATCCATTGATGGTATGATGTGCTAACTGCTGGTTCATATTCCAATACATATATTTGAAGTTCGACTGGCTCACTACGGTTGCTTTACAATTTTTTGGCTGTATGGAAACTTCTAATTTGATATCGTAATTTTTCATCCCATCAAAGTTTAAATAGGGGAGGACAGCGGGGTCTTGTGAGGGCCCATCAATTTTAAAAGGAGCCAGGGCTTCTAGAGTCACCACCCAAGGGGATATTGAGGACGCAAAGCTTTTGGCTAAAAAAGGTCCTAGAGGAACGTATTCCCATTTCTGAATATCTCGTGCCGACCAATCGTTAAATAATACTTTACCAAAAATATAGTCCTCAGCTTCGGCGGTGGAAACTGACGCACCAAGTTTAGTGGATTTTCCAATAATAAACCCCATTTCTAATTCAAAATCTACTCGAGTAGAAGCTTGGAATACCGGTGCTGTATCAGGGGCTAAAATCACTTGTCCTTTTGGACGGTGTACGTTTTTTCCACTAACGACAATCGAAGATGCGCGACCGTGATAGCCTACTGGCAAATGCTTCCAGTTAGGAAGCAATGCATGGTCTGGGTCTCTAAACATTGTGCCTATATTGGTGGCATGTTCGATGCTTGAATAAAAATCAGTGTAATCTCCGATCTTTACAGGAAGATGCATTTGTACTGCGGCTTGTTTTATAAATACAGAAGGATGCGATTTTAGGATGGAATTAGAAGCACACAACTCGTCTTGAATGTGTTTTCTAACCTTAACTGTAATCGCTTTACCTAAGGCTATAAAAGCGTTTAAATAATCTGATTCTAATACCGAAATATCAAAATTTAAATCTTTAAATAGTCCCAGTTCATAAGCAGCATAAAGATCTAATATCTCATCTCCAATAGCAACCCCAACACGTTTGATGTTGTCCGCTTCAGAAAAAATGCCAAACGGTAAGTTATAGATACTAAAATCAGAATTCTTATCAATTTTAATCCATGAGTGCATATGTTATGTTTTAGTGATTAATGCTAAACCATCTGTTATAAGTTTAGAATAATCAGGGTTTTGTTTTAATTTTTGTAAATACGCATAAATCTCTTTTTTTAAAGAAGTGTTGTTGGCGTGTACAAGTTCATACAATTCCAAAAAGAGTAACCACTCCGAGGGATAAGCCGTTAAAACTTCTGAAAACACCTCAGAAATAAGCTCAAAATCTAAAGTTGTTGTACGTTGATTTTTGACGATTTCATACAACTGATGTAAGCGTTGTTCTTTCTTTGAATACGTTATTTTGACAGTTTTGGTTTTTGAAACACTATAAATCTCCTCAAAAGAATTAGGGTCTGCAGGCCCCGCATAAGCAGAACTTATATGTTTTCCAATTGCCATGTCATAAACACCCCAACTCGGATCAAACAAAACCTTATCTTTATAGCTAACTTTACAGTTTTTGAATGTTATTAGAATAATTTTCCCTTGAAGATCTCTTTTTCCAGTAATGATTTTACCCTCAACTGTAATACCGCCTTCAAATTTCAGTGAAGTCGTTTTTCCTTCTATAATACCATAGACTTCTAAATCTTTTGGAGACATGTCTTCAATAGCAATATTGATGCCTTCTAATTGTCCTACTGTACTGCCATATCCAGATGGATGGTGGTTTGTGCCATGCCCAATCAGCTCAGTGCCTTCAAAAGACAAAGCTGTAGGACTGGTAGTTTGAAAATAGATTGGTTTTTGTTTCGCCTCTAAAACAGTGCTAAACACTCCCGATATTTGAATACCTGTACTCAATTCGATGGTTCCTAATTTTTTTGAAGTTATGAGTTTTTTAATTCCCTCTAAACCGCCTGTTCGTATCGCCATAGTATTTGCAAATTTTTCTAAAACAAAGCTAAGCTTTGCAAAGTTAGGAATCACAAATAATTGAGGTTGAGTGGTTGTTATGTCAAAATTTACCTCGGCTGCTGCTATAGAATAGGGGATTTTCTTCACCTTATCTTTTAAACACAATTGACTTTCTTCTATAGAGGACAACAGTCCTGCCCCATAGAGTTTAGGGTTTTCTAGTGTCCCAATAAGACCATATTCAACAGTCCACCAGTGAAGATTTTTAATTTTAGCCATTTCAGATAACTCGTCCATTTCTGTTTGAAGTTGATAAATGGATTTGGTGGCATCACGAATCGATTTTTTCGAGGAATTTGGATTCTCTTTTAAAATTGATAATAAGCGAATGGCTTCATATAGTGCATCATCTTTAGGAGACGAAATGGCTTTAGACCCAATTTCTCCTAAGCGTCTTAGATATTCCGAATATTCAGGATTTGCGATAATAGGCGCATGGCCCGCAGCTTCATGAATGATATCAGGAGCAGGGGTATAATTGATATGCTCCAAAGTTCTGATTTCAGAAGAAATCACCAATACATTATAGGCTTGAAATTCCATAAAAGCATTAGGAGGAATAAATCCATCGACAGCCACCGCCGCCCATCCGATGTCTTTCAGAATGCGGTTCATGCCTTCCATTTTTGGGATTCTATCTTCTGTGATTCCAGCTTTTTTTAGCCCTTTGCTATAACTTTTATGGGCAATATGTTTTAATACATGACTATTTAAGCGCATCACATACCGCCATACTGCCTGGTTTTGGGCAGTGTATGCTTCATAAGGTTGTTGCACAATAAACTTATGAAGGTGTTTTGGTAATTTTTGTGTTACACTGTTAAATTGCATTCGACTCTTTAAAATAGTTTTCTATTATAGTGATTAGTTATAAAGTTCCTCTGTTTTCTTGTTCACGTTCAATTGCTTCAAAAAGGGCTTTGAAGTTTCCAGCACCAAACCCTCGAGCCCCCATTCTTTGAATAATTTCAAAAAACAAGGTGGGTCTGTCCTCTAAAGGTTTGGTAAATATTTGTAATAAATACCCTTCTTCATCTGCATCAATCATAATCCCAAGGGATTTCAACTTTTCAATATCTTCTACTAATTCATGGTTGTGATCAGAAAGTCTTTTTGGAACAGAACGGTAATAGTCGTCGGGTGGTGTGCTTAAAAACTCAACTCCTTTAGCTCTCATTTTGGCTACCGTTTCAATGATGTCATTTGTGGCAACTGCTATATGTTGCACTCCTGGACCATTATAAAAATCTAAGTATTCTTCAATTTGTGATTTCTTTTTTCCTTCTGCAGGTTCGTTAATTGGAAATTTAATTCTTCCGTTGCCATTACTCATCACTTTACTCATTAAGGCGGAATATTCTGTTGTGATTTGCTTGTCATCAAAAGACAAAAAGTTTACAAAGCCCATAACATCTTCGTAATATTTTACCCAAGTATCCATTTCATTCCAGCCCACATTTCCTACCATATGGTCTATAAATTTAAGCCCCATAGGCTCCGGATTATATGCTGATTCCCATTTTTCGTAACCTGGTAAAAATAGACCTTTGTAGTTTTTTCTTTCTATAAATATATGAACGGTTTCTCCATAGGTATAAATTCCAGCGCTCACTATTTCACCATTTGAATCTTTTTCAACCGTTGGTTCCATATAAGATTTTGCGCCTCTTTTGGTCGTTTCTTCCCATGATTTTTTAGCGTCATCTACCCATAAAGCCACAACTTTTACCCCATCTCCATGTTTAGATAAATGCGCGTTCATCCATGAATCTTGGTTAAGTGGCGTAGTTAATACGATTTTTATTTTATCTTGTTTAACAACATAAGATGCATACTCTTTACATCCTGTTTCTAATCCTTTATAGGCATAGGATTGAAATCCAAAAGCAGTTTTGTAAAAATGGGCTGCTTGTTTGGCATTACCCACAATAAATTCTACGTAATCAGTTCCTAATAACGGAAGAAAGTCCTGTGCTTCTTCAAATATTTTTTCCAACCCGTATTCTACGTTTTCTATTTTACTCATGTTCGTTAAATTTTTATTTTTTTTATTCTGTAATCCAGGATTTATAATATGCTTCGTCTTGTAATTTTAGGGCGTCTTCCGTAACCATCAATGGACTAAAGGTGTCCACCATTACTGCAAGTTCAAAAGTTTGAGTTTTGCCAATACTTTTTTCCATAGTTCCAGGGTGTGGGCCATGAGGTATTCCTGCAGGATGTAAGGTAACACTACCTTGATTTATGGCGTTTCTACTCATAAAATCACCATCTACATAGTAAAGGACTTCATCGGAATCGATATTAGAATGGTTGTAAGGAGCGGGCACCGAATTTGGATGGTAATCATACAATCGAGGGACAAACGAACAGATGACAAAGCCTCGTGTTTCAAATGTTTGATGAATTGGTGGCGGTTGATGAATCATCCCTGTAATAGGCTCAAAATCGTGAATAGAAAATTTATAAGGGAAATTATATCCGTCCCAACCAACCACACTAAAAGGGTGAGCTGCATACACATACTCATGTATGGTGTCTTGTTTTTTAACTTTGATGATAAACTCACCCGTTTCGTTATAGGTTTCAAGTTCGGTAGGAGGGTGGAGGTCACGTTCACAATATGGCGCACCTTCAACGTGCTGACCAAACCAGTTTCGATAGCGTTTGGGAGTATATACAGGACTTTTAGATTCTATGATAAACAACCGATTATCGGTATCGTTAAACTCAATTTGATATATGATTCCTCTTGGGATGACTAGATAATCTCCGTATTTGAAGTTAATATTTCCCAAATGGGTTCTTAACGTTCCTGAACCTTTATGAATAAAAAGGACTTCATCTGAATCTGTGTTTTTATAAAAATAGGCGGTTAAGGAATCTTTGGGCGCTGCCAAACTTATTTGGCATTCAGAATTCGCTAAAATACAGGTTCTACTCTCCAGATAATCATGTACTGCCGCCACTTTAAACCCGTCTAATTTTAAGGATTTCATATTTTTAGACACTGCAATTTTAGGCGCAACATCATAAGATTTTAAAATCGCTTTTACTTGTGTAGGCCGTTGGGTGTGATACATTAATGTGGACATGCCATCAAACCCAATGGTGCCAAATAATTCTTCATAATAGAAGTTGTTATTTTTGTCTTTAAAGACGGTGTGTCGCTTTGGAGGAATCTGTCCGAGTGTATGGTATCTTGGCATAGGCATTTCTTATAAGATATAATAAGAACAAAGCTATATATAATATTGTTTATGAATTCGTTTAGTACTTAAACTGTTTTTATATAAGATTATTTATGTTTATTTTTACATTTATAAAGAATTTTATTCTTTTTTAACAGTATTACTTTACGATAATTATATTTTTATTCTATATGCTTGAAAAACTAAATAAAACCGATATTGAAATATTAAGACTACTACAACAAAACAGTAATCGGACCATTAAAAATATTGCTGACCTCTTAGGCATGACCACAACACCAGTTTTTGATCGCATCAAAAAATTAGAAAAACGAGGCTATATCAGTAAATATGCTGCGATATTGGATTCTAAGAAATTAGGCTTAAAATTGACTGTTTTTGCAGGAATTGCCCTAAAAAGCCATACCCGTAGTTATTTGGAAAAATTTGTAAAAACGATTGAAGGATTTCCTGAAGTGGTTGAATGTCACCGTGTATCCGGAAATTTTGATTATTTACTGAAATTAGTTTTGGTGGATATCGAAGATTATGAACAGTTTATTTTAACTAAACTGGCTGTGATTACAGATTTAAGCAATGTTCAGAGTTATGTCGCTTTATCTCAAAGTAAATCTACAACTGAAGTTAATTTGAATCATTTGATGTAAAACACAAGTGTTTTTAATCCATCACACTCACTCACGCAACACAATTAAGCTCGCTTTATAGCCTGTAGTCAATAACCATTCTCCAGAGCCTATGAGGCTATCGTCCTCATTATATACTCTTAATTGGGCGGTATTAGGGCTCGAACTTCCTTCGTTTAGTGCATAAAACTCAATAGTGTTTAAACCTTCATCCAATTCGACATCAATAATATAGGCTGAATTTCGGAGTGTAATATTAGGATGGATAATGGCTTTATTGAGCATTAATTTAATACGATCGCCATCTTCATATTCGTGATCTCTACACAAAATACGAATGTATTTTGATGTTGTTTTTATATCGCCCAAATAAAAATTGCGATCAAACTTAGACACATTGGTGCGGTTCTCATTAAATTGCTGCTTTATTTCCCAAGTAGGGTCTACCACATCGCGTGTTTCTGTGATGCCATATTTCTTTTTTGCAAACCCATCAATAGGTTTGATGCCCATGGTAATTGTAAACCCTTTGTCTGTTAATCCCTTGATAGGAGAGAGCGTTAAAGGAAATTGTTCAGATAAGTCGTTCTTTTCTAAAGCCAAAGCTTTAATCCGAAATTTCTCTTGATTAGAGTCTAGCTGTGCATACACTGTATGTTGTATTCCCATTAAAAGCAGCACTACTATCAAATTTCGATTCATAAAACGCACAAAGATTTCTTGAACTGTAAATATATTGATTTTAACGGTCTTGTACATCTCAAAAATAATTTTTTGTAATCTTGATTTTAATTCCTTTCAATAAATATTCCAAACTTTAAATGTTCATTTTTTATTTTTCATTTTTAAATAATTAAAGCCTCCATTTTCTTACCTTTACTTTTCTATACTTATTTCAAGTGCACAGAAAACTCGCTACTTTAAAACACCAGCTGACTGGAGAACTTTATGACAGTGCTCTAGTAAAAACATTATATGCTACCGATGCATCTGTGTATCGAGAGCTTCCCTATGCAGTGGCCATTCCAAAAACTACAGACGACATCAAACAGCTTGTTGAGTTTGCTAAGGCGAATACCATACCACTTATCCCAAGAGCCGCTGGAACCTCGTTAGCAGGTCAATGTGTTGGTGATGGTATTGTAGTAGATGTATCTAAATACATGAACACTATTTTGGAAATCAACACCCAAGATCAATGGGTTCGGGTACAACCTGGCGTAGTTAGAGACCATTTGAATGCATTTTTAAAGCCCTACGGCTTCTTTTTTGGCCCTAATACATCAACTGCAAATCGCTGCACTATGGGCGGAATGGTTGGCAACAACTCTTGTGGTTCAACTTCAATTGTATATGGAGCAACTCGTGACCATACCTTGGCAGTGAAAACAATTTTAAGTGATGGCAGTGCTGTTGAATTTTCGGCCTTAACTAAAGATGAATTTAGCGCCAAAACAAAAGGCAGCACTTTAGAAGCAGCCTTGTATAAACAGATTTTCTCTGAACTGAATACCTCAAAAATTCAAAATCAAATAAGTGATGGTTATCCAAAAGCGTCGATCACTAGACGGAATACAGGATATGCCGTTGATGCCTTATTAGATACAAACGTGTTTAAGGACACTGAGGAAGCGTTTAATTTTTCTAAATTACTCTGCGGATCAGAAGGTACTTTAGCATTTACTACAGAACTAAAACTTCAAATTGTCCCCCTTCCTAAGCCTTTTCAAGTGGTTTTGAATGCGCATTTTAATTCAATATCAGAAAGTCTTCAAGCCACACTAATTGCGATGAAACAAGCGCCATCAGCTTGTGAATTGATGGATAAGACCATATTAGAATGCACCAAAGATAATATCTCCCAGCAAAAAAATCGATTTTTTGTTGAAGGCGATCCAGAAGCGATTTTAATGGTAGAATTTAGAGGCGATACCATTGAAGAAGCCAAACAACAGGCTCAAACTTTAGAATTAAATCTTAAAAAATTGGATTTAGGTTTTGCTTACCCTTTAGTTGAAGGTCAGGATTGTGATAAGGTATGGGAACTCCGGAAAGCAGGTTTAGGATTGTTGGCAAATATTCCGGGAGATGCTAAAGCTGTGGCGTGTATCGAAGATACCGCAGTCGCTTTAGAAGATTTACCTTTATACATTGAGGCCTTTACCTCGCTCATGAAAACTTACAACCAAAAAGCAGTGTACTATGCACATGCCGGTGCAGGAGAATTGCACCTTAGACCTGTATTAAATTTAAAATCCTCAAAAGATGTCGCCTTATTTCGAAGTATTAGTGAAGCCTCTGCAACATTAGTGAAATCTTTTAAAGGTGCTCTGAGTGGAGAACATGGCGATGGTCGCGTTCGTTCAGAATTTATTCCTTTGGTTTTAGGAGAAGATAATTATCAACTTCTTAAGCGTATAAAATCCACTTGGGATCCTTTAGCTCTTTTCAATCCAGGAAAAATAGTAGATGCAGTGGCGATGGATACTGCCTTACGTTATGAGGCTGATACGGATATTCCAAAAGTTGACACGCTCTACAATTTTGAATCTACTGGAGGACTCTTAAGCACTGTTGAAAAATGTAACGGATCAGGCGATTGTCGAAAGTTGAGTTTTGCTGGAGGGACGATGTGCCCGAGTTATAGAGCAACAATGGATGAAAAAGATTCGACTCGCGGTCGCGCCAATGTATTACGTGAGTTTTTAACCCAAAATACAAAAGAGAATCCCTTTGATCATCCAGAAATTAAGGACGCAATGGACCTGTGTGTGTCTTGTAAAGCCTGTAAGTCAGAATGCCCTTCAAATGTGGATATGGCAAGCTTAAAAGCAGAATTTTTATTTCAATATCAAAAATCAAATCCAGTTTCACTTCGAACCAAACTTATTGCTCATAATGCAAAACTCAATTCGATAGCCAGACACTTTTCTGGAGTTTATAATTTCATTGCAAACACCTCATGGTTTAAAACCCTAATCGGAGTCCATCCAAACCGATCGCTTCCAAGTCTAAATTCAACAACATTAAGACAATGGTTTGCAAGCTATCAACAAAAAGAACACCCCAAGAAAGTTTATTTATTTTGTGATGAATACACAAATCATTACGATTTAGAAATTGGTAAAAAATCGATTATCCTTTTGAATTCATTAGGATATCATGTGCTCATGACTGCTCATTCTGAGAGCGCAAGAGCCTATATCTCCAAAGGGTTTTTAGAACAAGCCAAAGCAATTGCAACTGCGAACATAAAGACATTTAATGCGCTTATAAACACAACAACGCCTTTGCTAGGAATTGAACCGTCTGCAATCTTAGGATTCAGGGATGAATATCCAAATTTAGTAGATTCAGTTTTAAAACCAAAAGCAGAAAATTTGGCTAAAAATGTGTTTACTATTGAAGAATTTTTGGCTTATGAAATGAAGGCAAATACAATCGATGTTTCAAAATTCACCACAGCATCAAAAACGATTTATTATCACGGGCATTGTCATCAAAAAGCCTTGTCTTCAAATAGTTATGCGCTAACCACTTTAGGGATACCTGCTAATTTTACTGTCCAACCCATTGATGCTGGTTGTTGTGGTATGGCAGGCGCATTTGGTTATGAAAAAGAACATTATGAATTAAGTCAACAAATAGGAGAGGACCGCCTTTTTCCTACTTTGAGAACAATCGATTCAAATGCGCTTGTTGCTGCTTCTGGAACGAGTTGCAGACACCAAATTAAAGACGGCCTAAATAAAACAGCACTACATCCTATTGAAGTTCTTTATAATGCACTAAATTAGCCCCCATGAGTTTTTTAGAGTCTATCGGATATTTTGGTGCTTTTTTTACAGGAATAGTTATTGGTCTTTTCGGAGGCGGTGGATCCATTTTAGCTGTTCCAATATTTGTGTATGTATTCAGAATAAACCCCATTCTTGCGACGAGTTATTCCATGTTTGTAGTTGGGTTTTCAGCAGCAATTGGAACATTCATAAACATTAAAAACAACCTAATCGAATATAAGACCGCTTTGGTATTTATAGTTCCAGCGCTTTTTTCTGTTTTTCTAACGCGACGCTTTGTAATTCCAAACCTTCCCGAAATTTTAATGACCACAGATCATTTTGTGTTTACCAAAGACATGGGGATAATGCTGTTTTTTAGTTTCATAATTTTGTTATCGGCTTTTTTCATGAAGAAAAAAACAAAAATAGATAGCGTACAAAATTTAAACCCTAGTCTAAATTATTGCCTATTAGTGTTGATTGGTTTAGGTGTTGGACTCCTAACGGGTTTAGTAGGCGCCGGAGGCGGCTTTATAATTGTTCCAGCATTAGTCTTGTTTGCGCGATTAACAATCAAACAGGCGGTTGCAACTTCATTACTCATCATTACGTTTAATTCTATTATTGGATTTAGTTCTGATTTAGTTTTTTTACAGATTGAATGGGTTTTCTTAATTACATTTACCATCCTTTCTGTTTTTGGGATTTTTATAGGAACTTATATTTCAAATTATTTAAAAGAATCCACTCTAAAAACTAATTTCGCTTACTTTATGATTGTTATGGCGATAGTCATTATTTTTAAGGAAATGAGCGCTTAAATAAACGACTTCGATAGAACAGTTGTTAAATATGGAGAATTAACCGTTAAAGGAGATTGTCATTAAATTAGCGCGTCGCAATGTTATTTTAATTTTTTGATTACCTTTGCCCAACGAATACGTTGAATACCTATGAGTCCAAAAGTTTTACTTAACAACAAAGAAGTAAACATCATTCTACATCGATTGGCTTGTCAACTCATTGAAAAACATACCGATTTTTCTAACACTGTACTCATTGGTCTTCAGCCAAGAGGTGTGTTTTTGGCTAATAGATTGAAGCGCCTTTTAAAAGAAGACTATAAGCTTCCTGATGTACAATTAGGACTTCTAGATATTACATTTTATAGAGATGATTTTAGACGTTCATCAAAAGTTCTCGAAGCAAACGCTACTGAAATTGATTTTTTGATAGAAGGAAAATGTGTTGTTTTTATTGATGACGTTTTATATACAGGACGTAGTATTCGAGCAGCTTTAACAGCAATACAATCCTATGGTCGTCCTAGTGAAATTGAACTTTTAACCCTAATTGACCGCCGTTTTAGTAGACATTTACCAATTCAACCTAATTATAGAGGTCGTCAAGTAGATGCCATTAATGACGAAAAGGTGTTGGTAAACTGGAAAGAAACTAGTGGTGAAGATGCCGTTTATTTGATAAAAAATTAAACTATGAGCGAACTAAGTGTAGATCATTTATTAGGAATTAAATATCTAAACAACGATGATATTAACCTTATTTTTGACACTGCCGATCATTTTAAAAAAGTGATTAATCGTCCCATAAAAAAAGTACCTTCTCTAAGAGATATCACAATTGCAAATCTGTTTTTCGAAAATTCGACTCGTACAAAATTATCTTTTGAACTAGCACAAAAGCGCTTGTCCGCCGATGTTATTAACTTCTCTTCTGGACAATCTTCTGTTAAAAAAGGAGAAACACTCATTGATACAGTCAATAATATTCTTTCGATGAAAGTAGACATGGTTGTTATTCGTCATCCCAACCCTGGAGCTGCATCATTTCTATCAAAACACGTAAATGCACAGATTATAAATGCTGGCGATGGTGCACATGAACACCCAACACAAGCCTTATTAGACAGCTATTCTATTCGCGAAAAATATGGCGAAGTGAAAGGTAAAAAAGTCGTAATTGTTGGCGATATTCTACACAGTAGAGTTGCATTATCAAACATTTTTGCGCTGCAATTACAAGGCGCTGAAGTTATGGTTTGCGGCCCTAAAACTTTAATCCCAAAGCACATTGATAAACTTGGAGTTAAAGTTGAAACAAACCTTCGTAAAGCACTAAATTGGTGCGATATAGCCAATATGTTGCGTGTTCAAAATGAGCGTATGGAGATCAGTTATTTTCCAACTACAAGAGAGTACACTCAACAGTATGGCGTTAGCAAAAATGTGTTAGAGTCCTTAGACAAGGAAATCACAATCATGCATCCAGGTCCCATAAATAGAGGCGTAGAAATCACTAGTGAAGTCGCCGATTCTGACCAAGCCATTATTTTGAATCAAGTAGAAAATGGTGTAGCCATTCGAATGGCGGTAATGTATCTTTTAGCCTCAAAAATAAAACAATAATTATGACCATAGAACAGCATAATTCGACCACAATAATTACACAAGAAAAAACAAGCATCTCTGAATTTTCAACCAAACTTTTGGTTTTGCATGAACGTTTCAAAAATGTTGATTTAATCATACACCTCAAAGAAGCAACCCTTACTTCAATGGAGCCTTTAATTTCTTTATCTGCAAAACATCGGTTGTTAAAGCAGTCTTTTGTAGTTGTCAGCTCCGAGTTAAAACAAGATGATTTTGAAGACGATTTTAGCGTTGTACCCACACTTCAAGAAGCACATGACTATATTGAAATGGAACTTATACAACGTGAATTAGGATTTTAAACTCATAACTTTTGAAACTTTCCATCCTCGGTTGCTACAGTGCAACACCACGAATTATAGCGCACACAACCTCACAAGTTCTAGAAACACGAGGGCATTTATTTTTGATCGATTGTGGAGAAGGAACGCAAGTTGAATTGAGACGTCATAAAATCAAATTTAATCAAATTAAACATGTTTTTATCTCTCATTTACATGGGGATCATTACTTTGGATTAATTGGTTTAATTTCAACATTTAGATTACTTACTCGAGAAACAGATTTGCATATTTATGGCCCCAAAGGCTTAAAAGAAATTATTACCTTACAGTTGAAACTTTCAAATTCTTGGACTAACTTTAAGCTTATTTTTCATGAATTATCTTCTAAGGAATCGGAACTTATTTTTGAAGACGATAAAGTGAGTGTCCATACCATACCTTTAGATCATCGGGTCTATACTAATGGGTTTATTTTTAAAGAAAAACCATTTGAACGCAAGTTAGACATTGAGAAGGCCAAAGCCTTAAATATTGATAAAGCCTATTTTAGAAAATTAAAACAAGGAGCAGACGTAGTTAATGAAGATGATGAAGTAATAGAAAATTCAGCGGTGACCTTAGATGGGAAACAACCAAAGAGTTATGCGTTTTGTAGCGATACTGCGTATAAAGAAGATATTGTTCCAATCCTTAAAGAC
Organism: uncultured Paracoccaceae bacterium; assembly: GCA_943788135.1. GTDB lineage: Bacteria > Bacteroidota > Bacteroidia > Flavobacteriales > Flavobacteriaceae > Hel1-33-131. Next base: position 190,572 of record CALSPC010000007.1, read on the forward strand.
GTAGATGTGCTCTATCATGAATCTACTTTTCTTGAAGATCATGAGCATTTATGTGTTAAAACGAAACATTCTACAGCCAAACAAGCGGCTACAATAGCATTGAAAGCCAATGCTAAACACTTAATATTAGGACATTACTCAACTCGTTATGGTGGGCTTGAAGGGTTTAAGTCAGAAGCCGAAACTGTATTTAGTGACGTACTTCTAGCAGAAGACGGTAAAACATTTACGTTTTAAAATTTTTCAAATACCCCTAATCCAAATAATGCAAAATCATATTTTACGGGATCGTTTGGATCTAAGTGGCGTAAAGATGCATCTAATTCAGCTAAAGCTTTAGCATCGTTCTGTGAACGGTTTAATAGCCCTAGTTTACGCGCTACATTTCCAGAATGTACATCCAAAGGGCAAGAGAGTTGCGAAGGCGATAGCTGTGTCCATAATCCAAAGTCAACTTTAGTATCATTAGGCCGTACCATCCATCGAAGAAACATGTTGATTCGTTTAGCTGCTGACTTTTTCAAGGGGTCACTGATGTGTTTTTGTGTACGTTGTAGATGGTCAATTTCAAAAAAATGTTGCTTTAGATGATGTATAGCCGTTTGTAAACTATCTGCTTCTGCATAGGTGTTAAATATGCCTTCCAATCCATTGTGATGTGTGTAGATATGGTTTAAACTTTCCATAAACTGCATACAATCTATCCCATTAAAAGTACGATGCACAAAAGCTTTTAGAGGCTCTAAATCTTTAGGTTGGTGTTGCATTACAAAGTCATAAGGTGCATTGTCCATTAGCGTCATTAGACGCTTTGCATTAGTAATAATACTTTTTCGGTTGCCCCATGCTATGGTTGCGGTTAGAAAACCAGAAATTTCAATATCTTCCTTTAAAGTATAACGGTGTGGAATTTGAAGGGGGTCAGAACCGATAAAATCAGGAGTATTATATTGAATTACTTTAGCATCTAAAAAGTCTTTCAGTTCTGTAGGGTGTAGTATATTCAAACTAATTTGCTTTTACAAGACCATCAACCATGGTGATTTTTCGATCTGCCATATCAGCTAATTCATGATTATGTGTCACAATAACAAACGTTTGTCCAAAACGATCTCTTAATTTAAAAAACAGTTTATGCAGGTGTTCCGCAGATTCACTGTCTAAATTCCCGGAAGGTTCATCGGCAAAAATGACAGCAGGATTATTGATTAAAGCCCGTGCCACTGCAACCCGTTGTTGTTCTCCACCAGAGAGTTCGTTTGGTTTGTGGTTATAGCGCTCTTCTAAACCTAAAAAATGAAGCAATTCTTTTGCTTTGGTTTCGGCATCTTTTTGTGAAGTTCCTTTAATAAATGCGGGGATACAAACATTCTCAAGAGCTGTAAATTCAGGTAATAATTGATGGAATTGAAAAATAAAGCCCAACTGTTCATTTCTAAATTTTGCTAAAGAGTTTTCGGAGAGTAAAGCAATATCAGTACCATTGATTTTAAGTTGACTTTCTGAGTCTTTAGATAGAAAATCTAAGGTCCTAAGAATTTGTAATAGTGTTGTTTTTCCAGCCCCAGATGCCCCAACAATAGAGACTACTTCACCTTTTTTGATATCTAAATCAACGCCTTTCAAAACATGAAGCTGATCGTAATATTTGTGTATGTTTTTTGCAAAAATCATAGTGTGAAATTAAGTTTTATTGTTTTTATGTGCAATATTTCAGCTGTGTTTTAATTAATTGTTTACTAACTTTGAACTCTAAATGTTAAACTTATGAAACGTGCTGTTTTTGCTGGAGGTTGTTTTTGGTGTACTGAAGCGGTTTTTAAACGTCTAAAAGGCGTTGAAAGCATTAAGTCTGGATATACTGGGGGTTTTATAAAAAACCCCGCATATCGAGAGGTTTGTCAAGGCCGGACAGGACATACTGAGGGAATTCGGTTAGATTATGACGAAACTCTGATTTCCTATGTAGAGTTACTAGAAGTGTTTTTTGCGACACATGATCCCACAACTCTGAACCGCCAAGCAAATGATGTGGGTACACAATACCGTTCGGGTATATTTTATACAGATAATGAACAGTTTGAAACGGCATCACAATTTATGAAGGCTCTTGAAGCTGAAAAAGTTTTCGAAAACCCTATTGTTACAGAACTAACGCCTTTAGATGTGTTTTATGACGCTGAAGATGAGCATGATAGTTATTATGATTTAAACAGAGAACAACCCTATTGCACGTATTTAATCGATCCGAAAATAAAAAAACTTAGCACGCATTTCAAAACGCTTTTGAAATAAGATACTGACAATAAATCAATGCAATGGCTTTAAAACATAACTCTAAAATTTCAAAACTATTTTTAGGATTGTGTTTTGATGCACTGGGCTATGTGTCCTTTGTGTTTCCTGTATTTGACATTATCTGGGCTCCGTTGTCAGGGTATTTGATGTCACAATTGTATGACGGCAAAAAAGGAAAAATAGCTGGAATTATTGTTTTTATTGAAGAAGCTCTTCCGTTTTCTGATGTGATTCCCACCTTTACTATAATGTGGATTTACACCCATTATTTTGATAAGACGCCTATAGTTAAAGATGAAAGCTCAAATTAATGTTCGTCTTTATATAAAAATAGTTAAGGCGCCTATTTATCTAAAAGCTTTCCAAAACCAAATCGACGAAGCATTTTCTTTTCAAAATTCCAGAAAAACTGAAATTGACCAAAAACCCAACCTAAAAGAACCAGTAAAATCTGATAAAATACAAGGCTAATTGTAACAAATAAAATCCAATATAAAAAAGGATGTAAATTCTCTTGAGTAATGCCTATCAATTTAATGACAGGGCGCCCTACAACAACTGATGATGAGCCCGTAATTGCAAACACGATAAAAATTCGAATCAGTTCCCAGCGTTGATCAACAACCCATTTGGCTTCTAATTTAGAAATTGCAAACAATACAATTTTTAATAGAACATAAAATAGTACTAGGGCAGTAGGAATGGTAAAATACAGTGCTGTAAATGGTAATAAAGGCACGAATTTAAACACACTATATCCTAAAAAGCATAGTCCTAGAAATGGAAAAAGGAGTTGCCAGTTTTGTGTGATTTCCCATCTAGTTTTAAATGTTTTCATGCTTTAAAAATTTAAATCAAATATACTATAACTTAAAAAACCTTAACGCATATGTTAAGGTTTTTTATACTAGGTAATTTATAACTCGAATTACTTCAATATAGAAATAATTTGAGCGGCTAATTCAGTTCCGATACGGTCTTGAGCTTGATTGGTCGCAGCGCCAATGTGAGGCGTCAATGATATTTTTGGATTCATCAGCAACTGAACTGCAGGAGTTGGTTCATTTTCAAAAGTATCTAACCCAGCAAAGGCTAATTTATTTGAATTTAAAGCTTCAACTAGTGCCACTTCATTAACTACGCCACCACGAGCGGCATTAATTAATCCACTGCCATCTTTCATAAGTTCTAATTCCGGCTTACCAATAACAAATTCTTTCTGTGCTGGTACATGTAGTGTAATAAAATCTGACTCCTTCAATACGGTATCTTTAGACACTGTTTTGATTTCAAAATCTACTGTTTGTCCATCATAAAACGCGAGCGACAGTGTAGTTTTTTCTAGAAATGGATCAAATGCTAGGACGTTCATGCCTAAGCCTAAAGCCATTTTTGCAGTGGCTTGTCCAATTCGTCCAAATCCAATTACACCTAAAGTTTTCCCTCGCAATTCAGTGCCTTTGGCATAAGCCTTTTTTAGAGTTTTGAATTTTGAATCTCCATCTAAAGGCATGGTTCTGTTTGAGTCATATAAAAAACGAACCCCAGAAAATAAGTGTGCAAATACAAGTTCTGCAACTGATTCTGAAGAGGCAGCTGGCGTATTGATCACACTCAACCCTTTTTCGCGTGCATATTCTACATCAATATTATCCATTCCAACACCACCTCTTCCTATAATTTTTAGGTTAGGGCAGGCGTCAATAAGGTCTTGTCTTACGGTTGTTGCACTTCGTACTAGGAGCGCTACAATGTTTTCTGAGTTGATAAAGTTTTCTAATTGTTCTTGTGCTACAGTAGTGGTAAGGACTTCAAATCCTGCTGCAGTTAAATCATCGATTCCACTTTGTGAAATACCGTCGTTTGCTAATATTTTCATTTGTTATGCTTTTCGTTCTAATTCACTCATTACGTCTACTAAGGTTGCAACGCTTTCTAAAGGCAATGCATTGTACATTGATGCTCTGTACCCTCCAACACTTCTATGTCCATTCAGACCGTTTATTCCGGCTTCATTCCACATGGCATCAAATGTCGCTTTCAGTTTGTCATCTTTAAGAGAAAATGTTGCATTCATAGTTGAGCGGTCTTCCGTAGCTGCAAACCCTTTAAACAAAGGATTCAAATCTATTTCAGAATACATTAGACGTGCTTTTTTGAAGTTTTCTTTTTCAATAGCTTCGATCCCACCAAGATTTTTTAACCATTCAAGTGTAAGCATAGACGTATACACCGCAAATACTGGCGGAGTATTGAACATACTTTCTTTATCGGCATGAACTTGATAGTTCATCATAGAAGGAATTTTACGTGTAACTTTCCCAAGAATTTCTTCTTTTACGACAACTAAGGTTGTTCCTGCTGGGCCCATATTTTTCTGAGCACCGGCATAAATCAAATCAAATTTTGAAAAATCTAGAGTACGAGAAAAAATATCACTACTCATGTCACACACTAGAGGTGCATCAATAGTTGGGAATTCTTTCATCTGAGTTCCAAAAATAGTATTGTTTGATGTACAATGGAAGTAATCTAAGTCCGAAGGTATTTTATACCCTTTAGGAATATAATTGAAATTAGCTTCTTTAGAAGATGCAACTTCAAGAATATCGCCATATAGTTTAGCTTCTTTAATAGCTTTATCACTCCAAGTTCCCGTATTTAGATATCCCGCACGGTTTTCTAATAAATTTAAAGCTGTCGCTAAAAATTGAGTACTTGCGCCACCTTGAAGAAATAGAGCTTTATAGCCTTTGCCTTCTAAGCCCAATAGCTCTAATGCTAGAGCAGTAGCTTTTTCCATGACATTGATAAATGCTTTGCTACGGTGTGAAATTTCGATTAATGAGAGGCCGTCATCAAAATTTAACACTGCTTGTGCTGATTTTTCTAAAACTTCTTGAGGAAGGACGCAGGGTCCTGCGCTAAAATTGTGTTTTTTCATTTGAATTTGGTTGTGTCTACAAGAGTGCAAATTAATGTTAATTTTTTGAAGCTGTAAAGGTCTGAATTTATTAAAGATAATTAAATATCAAAATGCTAATATTATGTTATATTTTTAATAAAAAATCAACAGTATCGACACCATCCGCATAATCTTCTAATAGAGGGGTTTGTGTACTTCCAAATGGAAGGTGTTCTTTTGACAACGAATCAGATACAATACATTGAATTTTATCGGCATCAGAATTTAAGGTTTCTGTTAAAGCTTCAAGAGATTCATAATGTTCATAGAATAGTGTGGCGATAGGAGAGGCGTAGCTTGGATCTTCTTTGAGCATTAAAAATCCATTTTCTAGCATTTTAAATTCACTCATTAAATAGACTGCTTTATTATAGTCGTAATTATTGGCATATTTTGCGCCTTCAATAATAGGATGCCAGTGATACATAGCTTCAAAAAAGGCGTCAAAATTATAATTTTTTGGTACAAACAGTTTTGAAACACTTCGGCAACCTAAGCCATAATACTGAAAAACATCATTGGATAGTTTTATTAAATCGGCTTTAGTTTCATTGCCCGTTAAGATGGCGATTGAATTCCTGTTTTTACGTATTATAGAAGGTTTATCCTTGAAGTAATATTCAAAATACCGTGCAGTATTGTCACTTCCCGTAGCAATAACAGCGTCAAAATCCTCAAGTTTTTGTTCCAAAAATGTAACGGTTTCTTTTAGCTCTGGAGCAACTTTAGTCAAATACAACACTAAAAACGGTAAAAGGTGTTTGTCGTTAGACGACTGTTTAATGATAATTTTATGATTACAAATCAATGCACATAAAAAATCATGAAAGCCAACCAAAGGAATGTTACCCGCCATAATGATGGCTACTTTTTTTTGTGTAATTGAATTTAGTGCATATTTCGATGTCCACTTATCTAGTGTTTCTGTCGTGAGTAGTTTTGCCCAATTTTCTATGGCATAGAGAATATTCGCTTCTGAAAACCATCCATTGTGTTCTTTAGATAGTTTTATTTGATGCTTAAATCCATCAAAAAATAAATCATTCAAAAGAACAGATTCGTTTTTTTGAGTTGATTTTATAGTGAATTGACTTAAAAATCGCCCCAATTCATTTAAAGCCTTAATTGTAATTGTTTTGTGATCCATTATTTGTGTAACCGCATTTTTGGAGTTATTTTTGCATGCAAATTTAAGTAATAAATACTCAAAATACAGCTATGGCGATTATTATAACTGACGAATGTATCAATTGTGGGGCTTGCGAGCCTGAATGTCCAAATACAGCAATTTATGAAGGTGCTGATGATTGGCGTTATAAAGATGGAACCAGTCTTGAAGGCGATTTAGTGTTAACAGACGGTAAGCAAGTCAATGCAGATGCGGCTCAAACGCCTATCAGCGATGAACTTTATTATATAGTTCCAGATAAATGTACGGAATGTGTTGGGTTTCATGAAGAACCACAATGTGCTGCGGTTTGTCCTGTGGACTGTTGTGTTCCCGACGAGGATAATGTCGAAACAGAAGAAGTGTTGTTAGGAAAGCAACGCTTTATGCATCCTGAATAATTTTTAACACTACTTTTAGTAAATAAAAAAGCCACGCAAATTGCGTGGCTTTTTCGTATGTTTCAATCTAGCTTGTTATTAGAACTTGTAGTTTAACGATAAGTTAAACATTGTACCTAATTGGCTAAAGTGGTAACCATCGTAAGTCATTTGAGAATAACGTTGGTTAAAAGTGATTAAGTTAGATTGTTCTTGGATCGCAGTGATTCCATAAGAATTTAATGATGTATCATCAATCATAGCTTGACCGTTAACATTTTCAGCTTTGAATTCCCATTCTGGAAGCACATTAAACAAGTTGTTAATGTTTAAAGCAATCGTTAATTTGTCAGTTGCATTAAAGTTAATTGCAAGATCCGTTACAATACTAGGAGTAAACTCAGTTCTTAAGTCAGAACTCATTCCTTGTTGCTTGAACGTTGTTTTACCAAAATACGTATTATTTAAATTCCATCCGAATTTTCCAATTTCGTAGTTAGCGCCTAAGATCCACTTTGTTTCTGGACGAGATGTAAAGAATAAAGCTTCTTGAGTAGCATTAACTACAGACTGTCCAGCATTTGATACAAGTGCAATATCTTTTACAGCACCATCTCTTTCGTTTTGGATGGTATAGTTTCCAGATAAATTAAGATCTAATACACCAGAACCTAAGTTGATATCTTTTTGGCTAATTACAACATCAAGACCAGAAGTTCTTGTGTCTAATGCGTTAGAGAAATAACTAACATCACTCAAGTTATTTTGAGTCAGTAACTGATCTAATGGATTTGCAGCATTACCTGTCGCTCCGATTTCAGATCCTAATACAATACGGTCTTCAACTGCAATGTTGTAGTAATCCACTGTAAAGCTTAAAGTATTAGTTAATTTACCACCTAAACCAATTGTAAAGTTATTAGAGGTTTCAGCATCTAATTCTTCAATACCTAAAAGTTTGGCTTGTGTAGATACATTGTTAATTAAACCACCAACTTGAATTCCTTGTCCAGGCACAAAGCTATACTGTGCTTTTTGCGTATAAATCTGGTGTAGGGTAGGTGCTCTAAATCCTGAAGATACAGAAGCTCTAGCCGTAATCTTATCAGATAGCTTCATACGAGAACTTAACTTATAAACGAATGTGTTACCGAAATCAGAATAGTTTTCTGCTCTAACTGTACCGCTTAATAAGAAAGCCTCCGTTACATCATAGTCTAAAGAGAAATACCCTCCAAAGTTATAACGGTTAAATTTACCAGAATTTTCTGGGCTATTTCCTGCAAATGAATCGGCTCCACCACCATCGTAAGATGCTAATTCACCTTCAATCACTTCAAATGTTTCGTTTCTAAACTCAGCACCCATACCTATGCTTACTTTGTCAGATACAATTCTATTGATATCAATGTTTCCTACGTTATGAGAAAAACGTGTTCCACCCGGATCAAAAGATTGCTGACTGTTTGCTTGGTATAAAGGAGTCGCTTCAAAAGTACCAGTAGCGTCATTATAAGATACGCCATAAACAGCATTTCTGTTATGAGAATCATTTACTTTATACGTTTGTGTGTTTCCACCAGTTGTAAAACTTAAATCTACATTCCAGTCGTTTACTTTAGTTTTGATTCCAACAGTAGCGTTGTAATCGTTTAATAAACCTTCGAAAGTTGGTACATAACCATCATATCCTCCAGCTGTATTAGGGTTATCTCCAGGGAAAAAGTCAGCTAAATATGGAAATGCATCAGCAGTTCTCCAGTAAGGCGTTCTGTAGTTTGCAAAAGAATTTACTTTCTTATACACATAAGCTGCGTTAAAATACAGTTCTGTATCGTCAGAAAGATCATATCCACCATTGACTAAGAATTTAGACGCTGCAGTTTCAGGTGATCCGTTGATGTTATTAGCATCTGGATTACGAGATAAAAATTCTTCTACCTCAGCTAAGTTAGCTCCAAAATCATTTGCTTCACCAGCAGCACTAACAGTTCCTGGTCTATTTGCGTTATTTAATTTAGACATATCAACAGTATAGTTAATAAACCCTTTATCGTCTCCGATTGTTGTTCCGTTATTTACACTAACGCCTAACATCTCACCATCGCCTTCACCAGTAATTCCAGTTCTCAATGTTACTGATCCGTCAGCTACGTTATCTTTTAAAATGATGTTCATTACACCCGCAATCGCATCCGATCCGTATTGTGCAGATGCACCATCACGAAGAATTTCAACACGCTTAATCGCATCTGTTGGAATTGCAGAAATGTCAGCACCTGTTTCACCACGACCTGGAGAGGTTTGTGTGTACAGTAATGCACTTAGGTTTTTACGTTTTCCATTAATAAGTATTAATGTTCTACTAGGTCCCATATTTCTTATTTCATAAGGATCTAATAAAGAAGTCGCATCATTAACAGGTGTTTGAACGGTGTTAAATGATGGAATTCTGTACTGTAATGCTTTATCAAATGTCGCTTGACCTGTTGTTGAAAGTTCTTTTGATTGAAGAACATCCACAGGAAGTGGCGAATCTGCATTACTTCTTGGCGCTGTACGCGATCCTACTAAAATCACTTCATCTAATGATGAACCTTCTTGTAGTGATACGTTCACGACCGATTGATTGGCTACAGCAACTTCTTGAGTTTCGTATCCGACATAACTAAACACAAGTGTTGCATCAGAAGCAGCACTAATTTGATAGTTCCCATCAAAATCAGAAATTGCGCCGTTGCTTGTGCCCTTTTCGACGACATTTACTCCAGTAATAGGAGCGCCATCTGCTCCTGTAACCGTTCCGGTAACCTGAGCCATTGCAAAATTGACACTAGCAAAAGCTAGCATCAGGATGTAAATTTTTTTCATTTGTTTTAGTTTGTTTGATTAATTAAAGTTAATAATAAACAAATATAATTTAATTAATTTAACAATTCTTCAATATATAGATAAGATTTTAATTAAATTTATTATTTTTTATCTGTAATTTTATAAAATTCTGAAAATAAATTGAATTATTAATGTAGAGTATTAAATTAAAATAATTAAACATTATCATAAATAACTAAACTAATTATGAGGTTGATTTTATAATTATGATAAAAAAGTAAAACCGTATTTAATTTAATATTCACAGTTTTTAACTTAAAAATTAGGGAGTGTAAAATGTGGATTTAAATAATTACATTTGCAGTCAAATTTTTAAGATATGAAAGCAGGTATTGTTGGATTACCAAACGTTGGGAAATCGACTCTTTTCAATTGTTTGTCAAATGCGAAAGCACAAAGTGCTAATTTTCCATTTTGTACAATTGAACCTAACATAGGCGTCGTAAACGTTCCTGATCCGCGGTTATCAAAATTAGAAGACCTTGTAAATCCAGAAAAAGTAATCCCCGCAACCGTTGAAATTGTAGATATCGCAGGCTTGGTAAAAGGCGCTAGTAAGGGCGAAGGTTTAGGGAATCAATTTCTTGCTAATATTCGGGAAACAGATGCTATTCTTCATGTATTGCGTTGTTTTGATGACAATAACATTATACACGTAGATGGTAATGTAGACCCTATTAGAGATAAAGAAACTATCGATATGGAACTTCAGTTGAAAGACTTGGAGACCACAGAAAAAAAATTAGAAAAAGTAAAACGAGCTTCTAGAACAGGAAATAAGGATGCCCAAAAAGAGGAAGTGATTCTTGTAAAAATTAAAGAAAGCCTCGAAGCTGGGATATCTATTCGAGCTATAGAATTTTCAGAAGATGATTATTTGGAATTCGTAAAACCATTACAATTTATAACTGACAAGCCTGTGCTGTATGTATGTAATGTCGATGAAGCCTCAGCGGTTTCAGGAAATGCTTATGTCGATTTAGTCAAAGCCAAGGTTGCTCATGAAAATGCTGAAGTATTGGTTCTTGCTGTTGGAACTGAGGCTGATATCAATGAATTAGATGATTATGACGAACGCCAACTTTTCCTTCAGGATATTGGATTAGATGAGCCAGGTTCTGCAAAACTCATTCGTTCCGCTTATAAATTATTGACCCTTCAAACCTACTTTACAGCAGGTGTCAAGGAAGTCCGTGCATGGACCATTAATATCGGAAGCTCTGCACCACAAGCTGCTGGCGTGATTCATACTGATTTTGAAAAAGGGTTTATTCGCGCTGAAGTGATTGCTTATGAAGATTTTGAAAATTTTGGATCGGAAGCAAAAGTTAAAGAAGCAGGAAAAATGCGTGTAGAGGGCAAAAATTACACAGTAAAAGATGGTGATGTCATGCATTTTCTGTTTAATGTCTAAAAAATAGACGACTAATAAATTGATAGCCAATGTTCTCAACAGCATTGGCTTTTTTTTGTTAATTAATTTGTGTTTTAAAGGTTTTATTTTTTGTGCTGATGTTCTATATTAGCGTTCTGTCAGAAAACACCTTATGGCTCAAAACACAGATTATACAGAAGACAATATTAGATCCCTCGATTGGAAGGAGCATATTCGCATGCGTCCTGGAATGTATATTGGGAAACTAGGCGACGGATCTTCTGCTGATGATGGGATTTACATTTTATTAAAAGAAGTTTTAGACAACTCCATTGATGAATTTGTCATGGGGGCAGGCAAAACAATTGAAATATCGATCCAAGGCCCTAAAGTTATAGTACGCGATTATGGTCGTGGTATTCCTCTAGGTAAAGTTGTCGATGTTGTTTCAAAAATGAACACTGGTGGTAAATATGATTCTCGTGCCTTTAAGAAATCAGTAGGACTAAATGGTGTTGGTACCAAGGCGGTAAATGCGCTATCTTCATTTTTTAGAGTAGAATCGACTAGAGATGGCAAATCTGCTTCTGCAGAATTCGCATCAGGAGTCTTAAATCATCAAGATTTATTAGACGACACGACAAGACGAAAAGGAACTAAAGTCTCTTTTATTCCCGATGAAATTATATTTAAAAATTATAAATTTCGAAATGAATATGTCGCACGTATGCTCAAAAACTACGTGTATCTTAATCCAGGATTAACCATAGTATTTAATGGAGAAAAGTTTTTTAGTGAAAATGGTTTAAAAGATTTATTAGAAGACAATACCAATGCTGCTGACATGACTTATCCAATTATTCATTTGAAGTCAACAGACATTGAAGTAGCTATTACACATAGTAAAACACAGTATAGCGAAGAATACCACTCTTTTGTTAATGGTCAGAACACCACTCAAGGAGGAACACATTTAGCGGCTTTTAGAGAAGCATTTGTGCGAACTATTCGTGAGTTTTATGGTAAAAATTATGATGCTTCAGATATTAGAAAATCAATTATTTCTGCTATTGCTATAAAAGTGATGGAGCCTGTTTTTGAAAGTCAAACCAAAACAAAATTAGGATCGACAGATATGGGCGGCGGTTTACCTACGGTTCGAACGTTTATCAATGAGTTTTTAAAAACACAGCTTGACAATTTTTTACATAAAAATCCTGATACCGCAGAAGCCATTCAGCGAAAAATTCTACAAGCCGAACGCGAACGTAAAGAGCTATCAGGCATTCGTAAAATTGCTAGAGATCGTGCAAAAAAATCGAGCTTACATAACAAGAAACTTAGAGATTGCCGTGTACATTTTGGAGACATCAAAAATGGACGTAATCTAGAATCGACCCTTTTTATCACTGAGGGAGATTCTGCATCTGGTAGCATCACTAAATCTAGAGATGTTAATACTCAAGCGGTTTTTAGTTTAAAAGGAAAGCCTCTAAATTGTTATGGACTCACTAAAAAGATTGTGTACGAAAATGAAGAATTTAATCTTCTTCAAGCAGCCTTAAACATAGAGGAGTCTATAGAAGATCTGCGTTACAATAATATTGTCATCGCCACAGATGCCGATGTTGATGGAATGCACATTCGTTTATTATTGATCACGTTTTTCCTTCAATTTTTCCCAGAAATTATAAAAGAAGGGCATTTATATATTTTACAAACCCCATTATTTAGAGTGCGTAATAAAAAAGAAACCATCTACTGCTATTCTGAACAGGAACGTAAAGATGCGGTTTTGAAATTAAAGCCAAAACCAGAAATCACCCGATTTAAGGGGCTTGGTGAAATCTCTCCTAATGAATTTAAATATTTTATTGGCGAAAACATTAGGCTTGACCCAGTCATGTTAGATTCAGATATGACCATAGAATCGTTACTTCAGTTTTACATGGGCAAAAACACGCCAGATCGTCAAAAATTTATTATAGAAAACCTAAAAGTAGAACTTGATATTATCGAAGAAGAAGTAGTATGATAGAAGAAAACGATGATATAATCAATGACCCAATAGACAATCAAGAAACCATTACTCGAGTTACGGGAATGTTTAAAGATTGGTTTTTAGACTATGCTTCCTACGTTATTTTAGAACGTGCAGTACCTGCTATCGAAGACGGATTTAAACCTGTTCAACGTCGAATTTTACATTCGATGAAAGATTTGGATGATGGCCGTTATAATAAGGTTGCCAATATTGTTGGCCATACTATGCAATATCATCCTCACGGAGATGCAAGTATTGCCGATGCAATGGTTCAAATTGGTCAAAAAGATTTATTGATTGATGCTCAAGGGAACTGGGGAAACGTTCTAACTGGAGATAGAGCTGCAGCCTCAAGATATATTGAAGCCCGACTCTCTAAATTTGCTTTGGACGTTGTTTTTAATCCCAAAATTACAGAATGGCAAGCGTCTTATGATGGGCGTCGTAAAGAACCAATTAATCTTCCTGTAATGTTTCCATTACTGTTAGCACAAGGCGCAGAAGGGATAGCAGTGGGCTTATCGACAAAAGTATTGCCTCATAATTTTATTGAACTTATTGAGGGATCTATAAAACATCTTCAAGGAAAACGATTTACTATTCTTCCTGATTTTGCAACCGGAGGTGTTGCTGATTTCAATAATTATAATGATGGATTAAGAGGAGGGAGAGTACGATGTAGAGCTAAAATTTCTCAGCTTAATAAAAATACACTGGTGATCACAGAAGTTCCTTATGGAACTACAACATCTTCATTGATTGATTCGATTCTTAAAGCAAATGAGAAAAGTAAAATTAGAATCAAAAAAATTGAAGACAATACTGCTGCTGAAGTTGAAATATTAGTTCACTTACCCGCCGGAATTTCCCCGGATAAAACGATAGACGCTTTATTTGCATTTACTTCCTGTGAAACTTCTATTTCTCCATTAGGTTGTGTAATTGAAGACAACAAGCCTTTATTTATAGGGGTAACCGAAATGTTGAAACGCTCAACGGATCATACGGTTGATTTATTAAAACAAGAATTAGAAATTAAGTTAGGAGAGTTTGAAGAGCAATGGCATTTTGCTTCTTTAGAACGTATCTTCATACAAAACAGAATTTATCGCGATATCGAAGAAGAAGAAACCTGGCCTGGCGTTATAAATGCTATTGACAAAGGACTTCAACCGCACATCAAACATTTAAAGCGTCCAATTACTGAAGAGGATATTACGCGATTAACTGAAATAAGAATTAAGAGAATCTCTAAGTTTGATATCGATAAAGCACAACAGAAAATTGATGCTTTAGAAGATCAAATTGCAGAAACCAAAGGATTTTTAGCAAATCTTATCGCCTATGCTATAGCTTATTTTAAACGTTTAAAATCAGAATATGGCGAAGGGAAAGAACGTAAAACTGAAATAAAAACGTTTGGAGATGTTGATGCTACCAAAGTCATTATTAGAAACACCAAACTCTATGTCAATAGAGAAGAAGGGTTTGTTGGTACAGGGCTAAAACGGGATGAATACGTTTGTGATTGTAGTGATATTGATGATCTTATTGTATTCACACAAGACGGTAAACTGATGATTACAAAAGTCGGCACTAAAACGTTTATAGGGAAGGGGATCATTCATGTCGCCGTGTTTAAGAAAAAAGATAAACGTACCATCTATAATATGATTTATAAAGATGGAAAAGGGGGGCCTTCTTACATCAAGCGTTTTGCGGTAACAGGAGTCACAAGAGATAAAGAATATGATTTAACCAACGGAAATGCCAATTCTAATGTGTTATATTTTTCTGCCAATCCAAATGGCGAAGGTGAAGTCGTTTCTGTCTTATTACGTCAAGTAGGAAGTGTTAAAAAATTGAAATGGGATATTGATTTTGCTGATATTATTATAAAAGGACGCGTTTCAAAAGGGAATTTGGTAACCAAACATGCGGTAAAACGCATAGAACTTAAAGAAAAAGGTGTAAGCACCCTAAAACCTAGAAAAATTTGGTTTGATGATACTATTCAGCGTTTAAACGTCGATGGTCGTGGGGAACTCGTAGGCGAATTTAGAGGTGAGGACCGTATATTGGTGATCACGCAAAGTGGAATTGCTAAAACAATTATCCCTGAAATTACAGCACATTTCGAGGAAGACATGATCGTCTTAGAAAAATGGGTTCCAAACAAACCACTATCAGCAATTTATTTTGATGGCGCTAAAGAAAAGTACTACGTAAAACGTTTTATGATTGAAAACGAAAACAGAGAAGATGTTTTTATTTCGGATCATGCGTCGAGTACTCTAGAATTAGTATCCACGGATTGGCGTCCTGTAGTGAAACTATCGTTTGCAAAAGACAGGGGAAAAGCCCGACGCGAAGATCAAACTATTGATATTGAGCAATTTATTAGTGTTAAAGGAGTCTCAGCGTTAGGCAACCAATTAACCAAGCTAAAAATTAATCAAATTGACTTAATGGAACCACTACCATTTGAAGAGCCAAAAGAAACCCCAGCAGATGATATTCAAGTTGTTGATGAAGAAATTATAACTAAAACTGAAACTAATCCATCACTTGAAACTGTTGAAGATTCAGAACATTCGAATGAAAATCTGACCTCAGAAGATAGTCCTATTAAACCTGATTCTACACAATCAAATCAAGATGGAGATAATGAAGGTCAGATCACTTTATTTTAATTTAAGCGTTTAGCTACGCCCTTCTGTTTATTGGTGTCACCAACATAGCCGTATTCAAATTTGTAACCTTGTTGGGTTGTCGTTAGTATTTTAAGGTGGATATCCTTTTGTTCTGCACGATTCTTTGGGTTAAGTGTTTTAAATACCATTTCACAATCATTGATCCAACGCACACTTGTGGAATCAATTACTCCATTGAAGTCTTCAACTTGAAGATCTGAAGTTCTTGTAAATCTAGAGGTATATTGAACACCATCAATAGTAATTGAGCTCTCGAAAGTCCCAGTTTTAAAATCATTACAATTTCGCTCAATTTGGTAACACCCGTTAAAAAACAGTATAACACTGCACATAAATACGTATCTCATACTACAAACATACGAAAGAGATCTAGAAATCTTAGTTATTTAGAATCATTCATTTCGTAATTTTTACAAGTACCGTCCTTATAAAAAATAATGATCCGTTCAATTGGAGCAGTCTCAGTAGGAATTTTAGTGTTTGGAGGTGTTGTATGTATTGGAGTAGAGGCAGAGGTATTAGAAACTTCAACACGAGGAGTCGTGGATGTTTTATGAAAATCTCCTTCACCGCTAAGAAGCCATAAAAGATCAATCTCAGGAAAAGCGTTTAACACTTTGGTTAGAAATTCAAGACTAGGTTTATTTCGTCCGCTTAATATGTGGGAAATGCTTGAACGTTGAACAGCGATAGTTTCTGCAAATGCAGAAGCCGACAAACTATAATAATCAAGAATTTTTTTGAGACGAGAACTGAAGTGGGTTGTGTTTATCATTGTTTACATATGTAGAGTTAAGGAATAGTTTACAAATGTAACATATTGATAACTTTCATGCAAATATGAATGAAAATATAACAAATATTATTTAAACTATAACTTTATAAAAATACTTTAAAATAATGATTATAAGTAATTTAACTATATAATTATAGTTTTTCGATTTTAATGTTTACAACGCAGGGGTATGTCATGGATTTAACCGTATACTTTTGTAAATTATATGCCTGTTTTACTGTTTACATATGTAAATATTAGAATGTTTACATTTGTAATCTTAAAATTACATATGTTTCGTACACCTCATTTTTTATCTCATTATAATACCGCAAAAGCAACAGCACTAAAGCGTAGATATATAACCAATTCGCATATCGAACCTTTAATAAAAGTTTTGTCGCCAAAATTTAGGACCTCTATTTTAGGAACTTCAGAGACTGGACTTCCTATACATTGCCTTCAAACGGGAACTGGTCCGAAGCGAATCTTAATATGGTCTCAAATGCACGGTAATGAAAGTACAACCACAAAAGCATTATTTGACCTCTTTAATTATTTGGAATTAAGAGACTATAATTATCTTTTGAGCGCCTGTACGTTGTGTGTTATACCAATTCTCAATCCAGATGGCGCGAAAGCATATACACGAGTAAATGCCAATCAAGTTGATTTAAACAGAGATGCTATGGCTCAAACTCAGTCTGAGAGTAGGATTCTTAGAGAAGTTTATCAGACATTTGATCCTCATTTTTGTTTTAATATGCATGGTCAGCGTACGATTTTCAGCGCAGGAAACACAAACAACTCCGCTGTACTAAGTTTTTTATCACCCTCAGAAGATGAAGCGCGATCCATTACAAAAACACGTCAAAAAGCGATGGAATTGATACAGGTTATGAATCAAACTCTTCAGCCGTACTTACCACATCAGATTGGACGATATGATGATGGATACAATATCAATTGTGTTGGAGATTATTTTCAAAGTCATAATACACCAACAGTATTGTTTGAAGCAGGTCATTTTCCAAACGACTATAACAGAGAAGAAACTCGAAAATACATGGCATTAGCTTTAATGAGTGCAATTAATCATGTAGCTACACACACAGTTTCTGGACAAGACTATGCACCTTATCTTAAAATTCCTGAAAACAACAAATTATTTTACGATGTCATAGTGAGAAATGCCATCCTAGACGCTTTAGAACCCACTCAAGTTCGTGATTTAGGTATCCAGTACACAGAAGTGCTTGTGGCTGGAGAAATTGTATTTAAACCAAAAATCGTAGCTATTGGAGATTTAAAAGAAAACTACGGGCATTTTGAGATCGATGCTGATTTTAATTCTGTATCGCATCCCAGCTACGAGGTATTGTCAAAAGACTACGAAATCGATTTCATTTTATTAAACTTAAAGGAAATATCACTATTCGATAACAATTACTTAACATAAGAGCAATTTTATTGTATTTAAATTACTAAATTTGCATTTATACTATTTATTAACTTAAATCAAATATAGTGGCTAAAGTAAAATTAGATGAAATCGATCACCAAATATTAGATATGCTGATTGATAATACACGAGTACCATTCACAGACATTGCAAAAAAATTATTAATTTCTGCTGGTACAGTTCATGTTAGAGTGAAAAAAATGGAGGATGCTAAAATTATCAAAGGCTCGTCGCTTACTTTAGATTATCAAAAATTAGGCTATTCATTTATTGCTTATGTTGGTGTATTTTTACAAAATACATCTCAAACTAAATTTGTTTTAGAACGCATTTATGAAATTCCGCATGTAACCGTAGCACACATTACAACAGGTAAATTTAATATTTTCTGTAAAATCCGTGCTAAAAGCACCACTCATGCCAAAGAAATTATCTTTAAGTTAGATGGAATAGAAGGTGTTTACAGAACTGAAACAATGATTTCCTTAGAGGAAAGTATCAATGACAAAAAACGTCTGATGCACTCTATTTTTAATGATTTGAATGGGTAAATCGATTTAGGTGGCGTAATATGCAAACGCTTCATCAACTAGTTTATCTTCAACAATAACATCAACTCGACACGATCCAATAGATTCTAATAGCGCATATTTAACTTGCCCATGAGAATTCTTTTTATCATATCTCAAAAGCTCAATAATTGAGCTTTTGTCGTTTTCGGACAAGACTACAGTCCCATAAATAGACTTAAAAGTTTGTTTAATTTCAGAAAGTGCGTCTTCACTTAATCCACAAGTTTTAGTCGATATATAAGCTTCCATAATCATCCCAGCTGCTATAGCTTCTCCATGTAAAAGAGTTTGAAGATTTTCATTATCTAAGCAATAGGATTCTATAGCATGTCCCAATGTGTGCCCAAAATTTAATTGTTTGCGCTCTCCGTGTTCATTTGGATCTCGTTTTACAACCTCATTTTTTATGGTAATAGATTCATGAATCATCTCTTCTAAATCAGAACTATCTAGGGCTTTTAAATCACATAAACGGCTCCAATAATTTGCATCTTTTATCAATCCGTGTTTTAACATTTCAGCCAAACCAGAACGCATTTCTTCTGCAGGAAGTGTATCTAGGAAAGCTGTATCTACAAGCACCATGTCACTAAAATTTATGACGCCAATTTGATTTTTTATAGTTCCTAAATCCACACCCGTTTTTCCACCAACAGATGCGTCAACCATGGATAGGAGTGAGGTTGGAACATTGACAAAACGAATACCACGTTTAAAGGCTGAGGCCACAAACCCCCCTAAGTCTGTAACTACACCACCACCAAGGTTGATGATTAGTGATTTACGATCACCATCCAAATCTGATAAACTATGCCAAATTTGTGTGCACGTTTCTAAAGTTTTATGGCGTTCTCCTGCTTCCATTTCAATGATTTCTAAAGCCATGTCACTCTCAATATTTGACAAAAATTTTGGCAAACAATGTATATGCGTATTAGAGTCAACCACTATAAAAACCTTAGAAAAATTAGAGGCTTCTAAATAAGCGTTTAATTCGCTGTAGCACTTCGCATTAAAATGAATTGAATAAGATGTAGACTGTATTGATTCCATGAATTAATTTGATGAAAATTTCAAAACGTGAAATTAAGCAGAAATTTATAAATATTATATCTACTATTGAATATATTTGTTTGAAACTAAAACGAACTTTTATGAGCGTTGATTTTAATAATACAGAGATTGCCTTCCACCTAAAGTCAGATTCAGAACTGGAACGCGCCTATTTTTTGTTTAAAATGATCTCAATTGAACCTCTTGTTCGAATAGGTACAGCTGCCACAAATTTTGCACTTAAAGCACACCTTCCTGTTGAAGGTCTCATTCGGTCCACAGTTTTTGACCATTTTTGTGGCGGTGTAAATGAAGACGATTGTCTACCAACAATCGATAGAATGTACGCCAGTAAAGTCTATAGTGTTTTAGATTACTCTGTTGAAGGAAAAGGTGAGGAGCATAAATTTGATTCAGCCCTTGAGACAATTTTAAAACTTATAGAATTTTCAAAAGATAAAGCTGCTTTACCTATTGCGGTATTTAAACCTAGCGCTTTTGGACGGTTTGAATTATATCAAAAAGTAAGTGAAGGTCAGCAATTATCAACTGCTGAAAATAAAGAATGGGAACGTATAATTTACCGTTTTGAAAAAGTTTGTACTTCAGGGAAATTAAATGATGTTAAAATTCTTATTGATGCCGAAGAGAGTTGGATTCAAGATGCTGTAGATGATTTGATTTTAAAACTAATGCAAACTTATAATTCTGACACATTAACGGTGTACAGCACATTACAAACCTACCGCTGGGACCGCCTTGACTACCTTAAAAAAATACATGCCAGAGCTAAAGAATTTGGTTTTAAACTTGGATTCAAAATCGTTCGTGGTGCATACATGGAAAAAGAGCGTCAACGCGCCAAAGATTTTGGTTATAAATCTCCTATTTGTGAAACTAAAGCGTTAACCGATGCTCTTTTTAACGCTACCACAACCTATATTTTTTCAAATTTAGAAACTATTCATGTTTTTATTGGGACTCACAATGAAGAAAGTACACATTTAGCCCTTAAACTCATGAACAATTTACAGATTTCAAATGCGGATTCTCGCGTTTGGTTTGGACAATTATATGGCATGAGTGATCATATTAGTTTCAATCTCGCTAATCAAGGCTATAATGTTGCCAAATACTTACCGTTTGGACCCGTGAAAGATGTGATGCCATATCTGATAAGAAGAGCTGAAGAAAACACATCAGTTGCAGGACAAACAAGTCGAGAACTAGATCTTATTAAAAAAGAAAAAAGAAGGCGGAATATTTAACGCTTTATAACAGTTTTGATTGTTGCTATGCGTTCGCAATTTTCAACATCCATCTCATAGGTTTCACCAACAACTCTATAGGTTTTACAGGGAACAGATTTGGTGTCACTTTTACCAAAGTTAATGTCAGCGCCTTTAAAAATTGACATTAAAGTTAAAGTATCAATAGTATTCAAATTGAGTTCTTGCTGAACGGATTCAGAATACTGAATTCTTTTCAGTTGTATATTTTTTAGTACCCGAGCATCTGGACCATAAGCACAGCTTGTTTTTTTTCCACTTAAAAAAAACATTAAAAACACCAATCCAATGGAAAAGCCTCCAAAGAAAAAGCCAAAACGGTAAACAAGTTTCATCTATTAAAATTAAAAGATTAAAAGGTTAGCATCGCTATAATCTAAATCGAACCATTCAGCTACAGATTTATTGGTCACAATGCCGTGGTAAAAGTACAACCCATTTCTTAATCCTTTATCAAAACGTAATGAATTTTCTATACCACCATCTTCAGAAATTTTTAAAAGGTAGGGCGTAAAAATATTACTGATTGAAACTGAGGAAGTTCGTGCATATCTTGCTGGTATATTTGGAACACAATAATGAATCACCTCATGTTTTACAAAGGTAGGATTGTCATGAGAAGTAACTTCACTGGTTTCAAAACAGCCCCCCATATCAATACTGACGTCAATGATTACTGCTCCGGGTTTCATTTGCTCCACTAAGGTTTCACTAACAAGAATAGGTGCTCTGTTGCGGCCTTTTGTAGCGCCAATAGCCACATCGCAGCGCATCAATGCTTTTTGTAAATTTTTAGGCTGCATAGTAGAGGTGTAAACCGTACGTCCAATATTTGCTTGAAGTGCGCGAAGTTTTGTGATAGAATTATCAAAAACACGGACATTCGCACCTAAACCAATTGCTGATCGTGCAGCAAATTCGCCTACGGTTCCTGCGCCAATAATAACGACTTCAGTTGGAGGGACACCGCTTATATTACCAAACATAAGGCCATTGCCCTCGTTGGTTATCGACATAATTTCAGAGGCTATTAAAATGGAGGCGGTTCCCGCAATTTCGCTCAATTGACGAACCGCAGTAAACACACCATCTTGATCTTTAATAAATTCAAACCCTAGAGCTGTGACCTGTTTCTCCGCTAGATTTTTAAAATAATCTTTATGCTGCATTTTTAATTGTAATGCAGAAATTAGAAGCGTTTTTGGTTGTATAAGTTCAATTTCTTCTAGAGTTGGTGGTTCAACTTTAAGGATAATTGGACAAGCAAAAACCTTGGCTTTATCATTTGATATTTCTGCACCTGACTCACTATATTCATGATCTCCAAAACAAGCATTATCTCCAGCACCTGATTCAATCAGTACACGATGCCCATTACTTGTTAGAGCGGATACAGCATCAGGAGTAAGGCAAACTCTTTTTTCTTGAAAAGAGGTTTCTTTAGGAATTCCAATAAATAAAGCTCCTTTTTCTTTAGTGATTTCTAAAGTTTCTTCTTTTGGAAGCAGTTGTTCTCGCGTAAAAGGAGAGGATGGCTTATGCATAGTTATAAGTATAAAACTCTAATTTACAATTATTTTTTTGACCATGTCGTAGAAAACTATTTTTCTGATAGTTTGAGAAGTCTAGAATTATCATCTAAAATGGATAATTCTATAACTGTTATATTATCAGGAAGTAAATCCATAATTTTTTCTGGCCACTCGATAAGATTCCATGCCCCTGAGTAGAAATAATCTTCAACCCCCATGTCCATAGCTTCAACTTGATTTTTGAGCCTGTAAAAATCAAAATGATAGAGCATACCATCAGGTATTTTATATTCGTTAACAATGGAAAATGTTGGACTACTAGCTTTATCTTTACTTCCTAGTTCTGATACAATAGCACTAATAAGAGTTGTTTTTCCCGCGCCCATTTCTCCATAAAACAATAAGGTCTTTGAGCATGCGTTATCCACTATTTTTTTCGCTATATCTGATAAATCATCAAGCTTAAAATTAAGTTCTATTGCCATATTATCTCGGATTTAAAACGACAAAAGGAATAACAACTTCTTCAAGAGAAATACCTCCATGTTGATAGGTGTTTCTGAAATAATTCACATAGTAATTATAATTATTTGGGTAAGCAAAAAAGAGGTTATCCTTTGCGAAAATAAAAGTACTATTCATCGCTACTGAAGGCAAGTGGATTGATTTTGGATCTTTAACCGCCAAAACATCTTTTTCGTCATAAGATAAACTACGTCCAGTCTTGTAACGTAAATTAAGACTTGTGTCTTTGTTACCTATGACTTTAGATGGGTTTTTCACATTTATTGTCCCATGATCTGTAGTGATAATCAGTTTAAAATTCAACTCTTTTGCTTGTTGAATAATTTCTAACAACGGTGAGTTTTGAAACCAGCTTTTTGTGAGCGACCTATAGCCTTTATCGTTTGACGCTAGCTCCTTTAGAACTTCCATTTCTGTTTTGGCATGCGAAAGCATGTCAACAAAGTTATAGACCAGTACAGTCAAGTCGTTGTGCACTTTTGTCTTAAACGTTTCCGACAGTTTTTGTCCTGCTTTTAAATTTGTGATTTTTATGTATTCATGTTTCAAATGCGAAAGACCTAATCGTTTTAACTGCGCTTCAAGAAATTCTGCTTCAAATAAATTTTTACCGCCTTCATCCGTGTCATTTTTCCAATACTGTGGAAATAGATTTTGCATTTCATTGGGCATCAGCCCCGAAAACATCGCATTTCTAGCATATTGAGTCGCTGTTGGAAGGATACTATAATACAAACTTTCTTCTTTGATTTTATAATACGAATTCACAGTAGGCTCCAAAACTTTCCACTGATCATATCTAAGATTATCAATAACGATTAATAATGTAGGTTGCGAAGTGTTTAATTCGTTAGCTATCTTGCTTTTAAATAGGGTGTGAGACATAACTGGCGCTTGGTTGCTCTCGAACCAATCGGGATAGTTTTTTTCAATAAAACGTCCAAATTGTTTGTTAGCCTCCATTTTTTGAGCTTCTAATATTTCTCGCATAGCAATATCATTAGAAGATTCTAGTTCTAATTCCCAAAACACTAATTTTTTATACAACTGTTCCCAGTCATCAACTGAATTTATAGTGTTTAAATTCATAGCTATTCTACGAAATTCTTGCTGATAATTAGAGGTCGTTTTTTCCGATACTAATCTATTATGGTCAAGGTTCTTTTTTAAAGACAATAGAATTTGATTGGGGTTTACAGGTTTAATCAAATAATCTGCGATTTTATTTCCAATCGCATCTTCCATAATATATTCTTCTTCACTTTTGGTGATCATCACCACTGGTAGGGTTGCCTTGATTTCTTTAAGTTCAGAGAGGGTTTCTAAACCTGAAAGCCCTGGCATATTTTCATCTAGAAAAACAATATCAAAGTTGTTGTCTTTTATGAGGTTCAGCGCTTCTGTTCCGCTTTGACATGAGGTCACATTATAGTTGCGTTGCTCTAAAAATATGATATGAGGTTTTAAAAACTCAATTTCATCATCAACCCACAGAATATTTATAACGCTCATATATTATATAATTTAATTAAGAATAGAAGTCCTTTCATTTTAGTATTTTTACAGCATTAAACACTTTAAGCAAGTTTAGAGTGTAAATTTAATACTATAAAGTTTGAATACGAACAACAAGCTTAAAATATTTAACGATCCAATTTACGGATTTATTACAATCCCAAACACATTAATTTTTGATTTAATTGCGCACAAGTATTTTCAGCGTTTGCGTCGTATTTCTCAAATGGGCTTATCGTATTTAGTTTACCCAGGAGCACACCACACCCGCTTTCATCATGCTTTAGGTTGTTTACACTTGATGCAAAATGCAGTCAGAATTTTAAAATTCAAAGGGGTTGTTATTTCTGAAGAAGAAGAAAATGGTTTATATATTGCCATTTTACTCCACGATATAGGACATGGACCATTTAGTCATGCCTTGGAGCACAGCATCGTAGAAAACATCAGTCATGAAGCAATTTCATTGAAATTCATGGAGGCTTTAAACATAGAATTTGAAGGGGCGTTAGATCTGGCGATTTCAATGTTTAAAGGCGCTTATGGTCGTCAGTTTTTTGGCCAGCTTATTTCAGGTCAACTCGACATTGATCGTTCGGATTATCTTAAAAGAGATAGTTTTTATACTGGTGTTTCAGAAGGAAACATCAATAGTGATCGCTTGATTTCAATGATGAATGTCGTTGATGATGAATTGGTCATTGAAGAAAAAGGAATATACTCTATTGAAAAATTTCTTACCGCTAGACGTTTGATGTACTGGCAAGTATATCTCCATAAAACAAGTTTAGTTGCTGAACAAATGATTACACGCATCTTAAAACGAGCTAAAGATTTAACTCACGAAGGCCTGAATCTTGAAGCGAGTTCGGCATTACGGTTTTTTTTAAATTCAGATACTCTGAATGAAAAGTTTGATGCTTCTACGCTCAATCAATTCTCACTTCTTGATGATTATGATATCATGTCAGCTTTAAAATCATGGCAATTTCATGACGATTTTGTATTGAGTCACCTATCAACAATGCTTTTAAACAGAACCTTACTTAAAATAAAATTTAAAAATAAACCCATATCAGATTCAAAAACGGAAGCGATGACACAAGACATAATGTCAACTCATAAATTAAGTAAAGATGAAGCCTCTTATTTTGTATTCAAAGGTCAGGTCAAAAATTTGGCATACAACCAAGATCAGGGAGGATTAACAATTTTATTTAAAAACGGCACTAAGAAAGATATTATAAAAGCATCGGATCACCTATCGTTGAAAGCACTCTCTAAAACTGTTTCAAAGCATTATATATGCTACCCAAAGGATATTCTATGATATTTTTTTTTACTTTTGCAACCAATGAAATTTACAGCCACACAAATAGCAGAGATATTAACTGGGGAGATTTTTGGTAATCCAGATGTAGAAGTTGATACACTGTCCAAGATAGAAGAAGCTGCACAAGGATCTCTTACTTTTTTAGCGAATCCAAAATATACTCCATACATCTATTCTACTCAAGCCTCCATTACTATTGTAGGTGAGGATTTTGAACCTGAACATAAAATAGAAACAACCCTAATTAAAGTTAAAGATGCTTATGGAGCTTTTTCTAAATTATTAGAATATTATAACCAGATAAAAAACAATAAAAAAGGCATAGAATCCCCTGTATTTATAGCAGAATCTGCAACCTATGGAGAAGATATTTACTTGGGTGCATTTTCTCATATTGGAGAAAATGTCGTCATTGGAGATAATGTTAAGATTTATCCAAACACTTTTATTGGCGATAATGTTACTATTGGATCAAACACGACTTTATTTTCTGGTGTAAAAGTTTATTCAGATTGTGTTATTGGTTCACATTGTTTTATCAACTCTGCTGCAGTTATTGGTGCGGATGGATTTGGGTTTAGTCCTGATGAAAACGGCGCCTACCAAAAAGTACCTCAAATTGGAAACGTAATCCTAGAAGACCATGTTGATATTGGAGCAGCAACAACTATCGATCGTGCGACCTTAGGGTCAACACTTATCAAAAAAGGAGTAAAGCTTGATAACCAAATTCAAGTAGCTCATAATGTAGTTATTGGAGAAAATACAGTTATTGCGGCACAAACTGGGATCGCTGGTTCTGCCAAAATTGGTTCCAATTGTCAAATTGGTGGCCAAGTTGGTATTGCCGGTCATATCGTTATTGGAAACAACGTTAAAGTTCAAGCACAATCTGGAATTGGACACAACATAAAAGACAATGAAGTTCTACAAGGAACTCCAGCGTTTACGTTCAGAGATTATTATAAATCATACGTACATTTTAAAAACCTCCCAACTCTTGTTAAAACAGTTAATACACTAGAAAAAAACCTCAAATCATGATTGTTAAATCCAAATTAAAACAAACAACGATTTCTAAAAAAGTATCCTTAAAAGGCGTAGGCCTTCATACGGGATTAGATGTTGAAATTAATTTTCTTCCCGCTGAAATTAATAATGGCTATTCCTTTAGAAGAGTAGATCTTGAAGGCATGCCTATACTTAATGCCGATGCTAATCTAGTGACAAATACACAACGTGGTACTTGTTTGGAAAAAAATGGCGTTATTATTCAAACCTGTGAGCATGTTCTTGCTGCACTTGTAGGTTTAGAAATTGATAATGTTATTATCGAACTAAACACGTCTGAGCCTCCGATAATGGATGGGTCATCTAAGTATTTTGTAGAAGCCTTAGAACGTGCAGGTAAAGAAGAACAAGATGCATTTAGAGAGATATTTGTGGTCAAAGATGTCATTTCATACACTGATGAACAAAGTGGTAGTGAAATCACAATTATTCCATCAGATGAATACCAAATTACGACTATGGTCGATTTTGGAACCAAAGTGCTAGGTACTCAAAATGCAACCCTACAACACTTATCAAATTTTAAAGAAGAAATTTCAGATTCTAGAACATTTAGCTTTCTTCATGAACTAGAAATGCTTTTAGAACACGGATTAATCAAAGGTGGTGATTTGAATAATGCGATTGTTTATGTAGATAAACCTATTTCTAAAGCTACCATGGAGCGTCTA
Organism: uncultured Paracoccaceae bacterium; assembly: GCA_943788135.1. Lineage (GTDB taxonomy): Bacteria > Bacteroidota > Bacteroidia > Flavobacteriales > Flavobacteriaceae > Hel1-33-131. The sequence continues at coordinate 218,206 of CALSPC010000007.1, forward strand.
AAAGTAGCTTTTAATAAGGATTCTATATCGGTTAAACCCAATGGTATTTTAGACAATTTAACATTACATTATCCAAATGAAGCTGCGCGACACAAACTCTTAGATGTCATAGGAGATTTGTCATTAATTGGGACACGTATTCAAGGCAAAGTTATTGCAAATAAACCAGGGCATTTTGTCAACACTCAATTTGCAAAAAAAATTGCGAAAATCATTAAAATGGAACGCCGAAATAAGGTTCCTAATATCGATTTAAATCAACCCCCATTGATGGACGTTAATGCCATTATGGATATGTTACCACATCGACCGCCATTTTTATTTTTAGACAAGGTCTATGAATTATCACCAAGTCATGTGATTGGATCAAAGAATGTCACCATGAACGAATCGTTTTTTGTAGGACATTTTCCAGGAGCACCAGTAATGCCGGGGGTTCTAATTGTGGAAGCAATGGCTCAAACGGGTGGTATATTGGTTTTAAATACCGTTCCTGATCCAGAAAATTACCTTACTTTTTTCATGAAAATGGATAAAGTAAAATTCAAACAGAAAGTAGTGCCAGGAGATACGCTTATATTTACATGTTCATTGATATCTCCTATTAGAAGAGGAATTTGTCACATGCAGGGCTATGCTTATGCCAATGGTAAATTATGCGCTGAAGCAGAATTAATGGCACAAATATCTAAAGTTAAATAAATCTACTTATAAAATAATTTTACAACATGAATCAACCGTTAGCATATGTTCATCCTGGAGCCAAAATCGCTAAAAATGTGGTCATAGAGCCCTTTACAACTATTAATAATAATGTCGTTATTGGAGAAGGAACTTGGATTGGTTCAAACGTTACCATAATGGAGGGGGCACGAATCGGAAAAAATTGTAATATTTTTCCAGGTTCTGTGATCTCAGCTATGCCTCAAGATCTTAAATATGACGATGAAGATACTACTGTTGAAATCGGGAATAATGTAACCATAAGAGAATGCGTTACAATTAACCGTGGCACAACAGATAAAATGAAAACAGTTATTGGAGACAACTGTTTGATTATGGCCTATTGTCATATTGCACACGATTGTATTGTAGGAAAAAATTGTATTTTTTCAAACAACAGTACATTAGCTGGGCACACTATGGTTGGGGATTATGTGGTATTGGCAGGAATGACTGCGGTACATCAATTTTGTTCTATTGGAAACCATGCCTTTGTCACTGGAGGATCATTGGTTCGTAAAGATGTCCCTCCGTATGTAAAGGCTGCAAGAGAGCCCTTATCTTATGTTGGAATAAACTCTGTAGGGTTAAGACGTCGCGGGTTTACGTCCGAGAAAATTAAAGAAATTCAAAATATATATAGATTACTTTATCAAAAAAATTATAATAACTCACAAGCTTCTGAAATCATTGAGGCTGAGATGGTGGCAACTCCTGAGCGTGATGAAATTTTACAATTCATCAAAAACTCTCATCGTGGTATCATGAAAGGTTATTTTAAATCAAACTAAAAACATATGGCAAGTACATCAGACATTAGAAACGGATTATGCATACGATATAATCACGATATTTTTAAAATCATTGAATTCTTACATGTTAAACCTGGAAAAGGCCCAGCTTTTGTAAGAACTAAAATGAAAAGTGTCACTAACGGTAAAGTCATCGATAATACATTTTCGGCAGGACATAAAATTGAAGAAGTACGAGTTGAAACCCATAAATTTCAATATTTATATAATGATGGAGACACCTTTCATTTCATGAATACTGCAGATTATTCTCAAATCGAACTACAAAAAGCAGCCTTGGATAATCCCGATTTGATGAAAGAAGGTGAAGTTGTAACTGTGCTGATCAATACAGAAGATAATTCACCACTTTCTGTAGATTTACCAGCAAGTGTGGTTCTGGAAGTTATTTCTACTGAGCCAGGGATTAAAGGCAATACCGCAACCAATGCAACGAAGCCGGCTACGGTAGAAACAGGAGCAACTGTAATGGTTCCATTGTTTATCAATGAAGGCGATAAAATTAAAGTAGAAACAGCCAAAGGATCCTATAAAGAACGTATCAAAGAATAATATGAAATTTATTCAGCCGCATACTTTAGAAACAATTGCAGCATTGATTGATTGTGAGTATGTCGGAGATCCTGATTTTGAAGTATTGGGCATGAACGAAATTCACGTTGTTACTCCTGGTGATATTGTATTTGTAGACCATCCTAAATATTATGATAAAGCGCTAGCTTCAAACGCGACCGTCGTTCTAATCAATAAAAAAGTAGACTGTCCAAAAGGAAAAGCGTTACTCATTTCTGATGATCCTTTTAGAGATTTCAACATATTAACCTCACATTTCAAGCCATTTCAAGCGTCTGATAAATCAATTTCCAAATCGGCATTGATAGGAGTAGGGACTCAAATTCAACCCAATTGTTTTATTGGACATAACGTAGTAATTGGAGAAAATTCATTAATCCACGCCAATGTGAGTATTTTTGATGATACCATTATTGGGGATAATGTTGTGATTCAATCGGGTACAGTTTTAGGTGGGAATGCCTTTTATTATAAAAAACGTCCAGAAGGTTATGACCAATTAAAATCTAGTGGGCGTGTCGTCATCGAAAATAACGTGCATATTGGAGCGTCATGTACTATTGATCGTGGCGTGACAGGAGATACTACTATTGGAGCAGGCTCTAAATTAGACAATCTTATTCAAGTTGGTCACGACACACGCATTGGAAAAAACTGCCTTATCGCTTCTCAAGCTGGCATTGCCGGGTGTTGTATTATAGAAGATGATGTTACAATTTGGGGACAAGTGGGGACTAATAGCGGAATTACCATCGGTTCCAAAGCGGTTATATTGGGTCAAACTGGGGTAACAAAATCTATTGAAGGTGGAAAAACCTACTTTGGCACTCCCATAGAAGAATCGCGTTCTAAGCTTAAAGAACTGGCTTTACTACGAAAATTGCCTGAAATAATTGAAAAATTAAAGGGAGACAAATAGTAGTTTAGTCTTTTAATTCTACACTATATAGCTTTAATTAAATGTTACTACATTCTTGTAGTTAACTCACTGTATTTTTATGTAAAATTATTTTTTTCAATACGTTCAACTACTAATTTAATTCAATGTTTAATTACAATAAAGTATATAAACAATATTAAACTTTATTATATAAAAATTTTGTTGTTTAATTAATATAAATTTCTACTTTTACATATAATAACCCCAAATTATTTATCATGAAAAAAATAACATTATTCTATTATGCATTATTTTCTATTTGTTTAGTAAGTGCACAAAATTTACTTATTGTCAAGTCTGGAGACTTTTATGGAATCCTAAACAACGATGGCGTCATCGTCTTACCCCCAACATATCATTCAATAGAAAATTTTGGAGCTATTAAATCTGGTTGGGCTAAAGTAGAATTAGACGGCAAATACGGATTTATTAATACTGACGGTGAGATAGTTGTAGATGTAAAATACGACGAATTAGGATATTTTGGAGACTATCACAAAAACTTATTGAAAATAAAGAAGGATGGCGGCTTTGGCTTTATTGATAAATCTGGTAGCATTGTGACTCAAACAGTTTACGATTCTATTGGGATGTATGGAAATTACCACAAAAATTGGGCTCTAGTAAAACTCAATCAATTAAATGGATTTATAGATACTTCTGGAAAAGAAGTTATTAAGCCAGTGTATGACTTAATTGAAAAATTTGACATCATTAAAAAGGGCTGGGCTAGAATTTCTGAAAATGGAAAATATGGTTTTATTTCGAGAGAAGGAAGAGTAGTGGTAACGCCAAAATACTTATCGGTTGATGCTTTTGATGTCTACAGAAAAGGATGGGCAAAAATTGGTTTAGAAAATAATAAGTTTGGATTTATCAACTCAGACGGCAAAGAAGTTGTACCCCCAATATACGATGATGTCGAGTTATTTAAGGAAACTAAAAATTTATAAACTTAAGAATTTTAATTATTTGTTCTCGAAATACTTCATTATTATTTTGGCTGTATTTTTAGGATAAAAGTCCCAAGCTCTAATGTCGTAATGTCATTCATTTATAACTTAATTTTTACAGTTACAATTTTGTTTAAAAAAAAATTAAATAAACAAAAATAAATAGCAAACAAAAAATTACATTTGCAGCAGTAAAAAATTAATCAAAATAAAACTACATGAGTGTTTTAGTAAATAAAGATTCAAAAATAATAGTTCAGGGATTTACAGGAAGTGAAGGTACATTCCATGCCTCTCAAATGATTGACTACGGTACTAATGTTGTAGGCGGAGTAACTCCTGGAAAAGGAGGGCAGACACATTTAGATAAACCTGTTTTCAACACTGTACAAGAAGCAGTAGCACAAGTTGGTGCAGATACAACTATCATTTTTGTACCGCCGGCATTTGCAGCCGATGCCATTATGGAAGCAGCTGATGCAGGAATTAAAGTTATTATTACAATTACAGAAGGTATTCCTGTAGCAGATATGATTAAAGCCTCTAATTATATTAGTGATAAAAACTGCCGATTGGTAGGTCCAAATTGTCCTGGAGTCATCACGCCTGGAGAAGCTAAAGTAGGTATCATGCCTGGATTTGTTTTCAAAAAAGGAACTGTCGGCGTTGTTTCTAAATCAGGAACATTAACATACGAAGCCGCGGATCAAGTCGTAAAGCAAGGTCTTGGTATTACTACAGCCATTGGAATTGGTGGAGACCCAATCATTGGGACAACAACAAAAGAAGCTTTAGAAATGCTAATCAATGATTCTGAAACTGAATGTGTGGTGATGATAGGAGAAATAGGAGGGCAGCTTGAAGGCGATGCTGCAAAGTGGTATAAAGAGAGTGGCAGTAAAAAACCTGTTGTTGGATTTATTGCTGGTGAAACAGCTCCTGCAGGACGTACAATGGGACATGCTGGTGCAATTGTAGGCGGAAGCGATGATACTGCTCAAGCTAAAAAACAAATTATGAGAGAATGTGGTATCCACGTTGTAGAATCTCCTGCTGAAATTGGTAAAAAAGTAGCTCAAGTATTGGCGTAAAACACAATTTTAAACTAAACTATATAACCTCCTATTAACTATAGGAGGTTTTTTTATTGTAAATTTTTAGAATCGAATTACTGCCGAAGTTAAATAAGTAATTACAAAACAGTTTTAAAAGAATTTATTTGAAAGCATTTTACTATCTTTGAGGCATTAATTTTTACCCTTAGAAACATGAAATTATTAGAAGGAAAAACAGCAATTATTACAGGTGCTAGTCGTGGCATAGGAAAAGGTATAGCTACCGTTTTTGCACAACATGGCGCAAATGTAGCATTTACATTTAGTGCTTCTGTAGAAGCTGCAAAAGCACTTGAAACAGAACTTCAAGCTTTTGGAACAACGGTAAAAGGCTACCAAAGTAATGCAGCTAATTTTGACGAAGCCCAACAACTTGCAACTGATGTTCTCGCCGATTTTGGTGGTATTGACATCCTTATAAATAATGCAGGAATTACCAAAGACAATTTGCTCATGCGAATGGGAGAAGACGATTTTGACAAAGTAATTGAAGTTAATCTAAAATCTGTTTTTAACATGACCAAAGCTGTACAACGAACAATGTTAAAACAACGAAAAGGCTCAATTATCAACATGAGTTCTGTAGTTGGCGTGAAAGGAAATGCTGGACAAACCAATTATGCAGCTTCAAAAGCGGGAATTATTGGGTTTTCTAAATCTGTAGCTTTAGAGTTAGGGTCTAGAAACATTAGAAGTAATGTTATTGCACCAGGGTTTATAGAAACTGAAATGACTGCAAAATTAGATGAAGCTACAGTTGCAGGGTGGCGTGCAGGAATCCCATTGAAACGTGGCGGTTCACCAGAAGATATTGCCAACGCTTGTGTGTTTTTGGCAAGTGATTTATCGGCCTACATTACCGGACAAACCATTAATGTCGATGGTGGGATGCTAACTTAATATGTCCTCTAACAAATAGCTGTTCTCAGCGTTTCTTATTATGATGTCCTCATTAACAATTTTTTATATCATAGGATCTGGAATTTTAGCGCTTTTTATAGCGTTTTTCAGTATATATATAAAACGAAACGCGACCGATTACATTGGAGTTTAGCAGGCTTTAGGTTTATAACACTCTTTACTCTATTCCTTTTAATTATCAATCCTAGATTTGAAAAAACTACTAGTACTGTTGTAAAACCAGTACTTGCTATAATGGCTGATAACTCACAATCTATTAGTTATTTAAAGAAGGATAGTATAGCCGCGTTGACTGTTAAAACGATTTTAGAAAACGATGCTCTAAACGCGAAGTATGATGTACAATTGTATCGCTTTGGAAGTCAAATTGACCAAAATCCTTTACTATCTTTTGAGGATGCTCAAACCAATATTACAAAAAACATTCAAGACTTTGAATCTATTTATGACACACAACTCGCCCCTGTTGTTCTTATTACTGATGGCAATCAGACCTTTGGCACTGATTATCAATTTGCGTCTAAACAATTTAAACAAGTTGTATTCCCTCTAATTTTAGGCGATAGTATTTATCAATCCGACTTGAAAATACAAACCATTAATGTCAATTCCTACACAAGTTTAAATTCTAAATTTCCAGTTGAAATTATCGCTTCATATTCTGGAACTAGTGCAGTAGAATCGAAACTCGAAATTCGTTCTGGAAAGCGATTAGTTTATCAAGAAAAGGTTCAATTTTCAGCCGAAAAAAATTCAATAATCCGAACACCAATGCTTAAGTCCTCAAAAGTAGGTGTGCAACAGTACGATGTTAGTTTAACGCCAATTAAGAACGAAAAAAATACGGCTAACAATCTGAAATCCTTTGCAATTGAAACAATCGATGAGTACACCAAAATTGCGTTAGTTAGCGCCATTACACATCCCGACTTAGGGGCTTTAAAAGGGGCGATAGAAACAAATAAACAGCGGCTCGTTAGTCTTTATTCTCCTAAAGCATATTTAGAAAGTGAGGCATTGTATGGACTTGTGATATTATATCAACCTAATCAAGAATTTAATGCAATTTTTAAACGTATCGAGAACAAAAAATTAAATTCTTTTATTATAGGCGGTACACAAACGCAATGGGGATATCTCAATTCAATTCAATCTAATTTTAATCAGGAAGTAACGGGGCAAAATGAGGAGTATCAAGGTATGATTAATTCAAGTTTTAATAATTTTTCGATTTCTGATTTTTCATTTAAAGGCTATCCTCCATTAGCTTCAGAATTTGGAAGTACTGCTATAAACGTGCCGCATGAAACTTTAGTATTTAAATCCATAAATGGGACCGCAACACAGCAGCCCTTGTGGTTTACTTATGATTATAATTTAGGACGGTCAGCAGTTCTTTTAGCTGAAAATTTATGGAAATGGCGAATGCACTCCTATCGGGAACATCAAAACTTTGAGACATTTGATGCATTTATATCAAAATTGATTCAATATTTAACTCTTAAAAATCAAAATAAGCAACTCTTAGTACATTACGAGCCTATTTATGATGGAAGTCAGCCTTTAGAAATCAAAGCTCAATTTTTTAATAAAAATTATGAGCCCACTTCAAATGAAACTATACGAGTTTCATTTAAAAACAAACTATCTGATGATCGATTTGAATTTCCAATGATTGCTAATGCTAACGGTTATCGTTTAAACCTAAACACACTGGAGCCTGGAAGCTATTCTTTTGAAGTCAAGGTCAATGGTGGAACACATCGTACAATAGGGGAGTTAGATATTTTGAATTTTAACATCGAACATCAATTTATAAATGCTAATACTTCACATCTAGAACAACTCGCATATAACACTAATGGAACAGCTTATTTTGACACACAACTTGAAGATCTAATATTAACATTAATTTCTGATAATCGATTTTCAAGTATTCAAAAAATCATAAAAAAAACTGTACCTTTGATTGCTCTAAAACTAGGCTTGTTAGTACTATTAATTAGTTTGGCAATCGAATGGTTTATCAGAAAATACAACGGATTTATTTAATAATTTAAAAAAGAACAAAATGCAAAACTTTCCTAAAATCGGATTACCCGTTATTTTTATAATTGGTGCACTAATTATTTTAATATCAAAAACAGCTGTAACGATCGGACCAGGTGAAGGCGGAGTCTTATTTGAGCGCTTTGGTGACGGTATCAATACGGACAAAACCTACGGAGAAGGCTTTCAAATTGTAGCCCCTTGGAATAGCATGTTAATTCATAAAGTGAGACAACAGTCTATTTCAGATGAAATGAACGTTTTATCTGTAAACGGACTAGAAGTTAAAGTCAATGGTACAATATGGTATGAGCCAGAATTTGAGAATCTTGGAAAACTTATTAAAACTAAAGGAGAAGATTATGAAAACGAACTTTTAGGCCCAGCAGTCAATGCTGCAGCAAGAAGTGTCGTAGGCCGTTATACGCCAGAACAATTATATTCTAGTAAACGTGATGTAATCGAGCAAGAGATCCTTGATGAAGTTATAAATTTATTAGATGGTCAGTTCCTCAATGTGAAACGTGTTCTTGTAGAAGATGTTAAACTTCCAAATACAATTAAAAATGCAATTGAGAGCAAATTAAAGCAAGAGCAAGAATCATTGGAATATGAATTTAGATTAGTAACTGCTGATAAAGAAGCGCAGAAAGTACGTATTGAAGCTCAAGGTAAAGCTGATGCCAACAAAATTTTAAGTGCATCCCTTAACGACAGAATCCTTCAAGACAAAGGGATTGAAGCTACAGTAAAATTATCTGAATCTCCTAATAGCAAGGTGATTGTTATTGGCTCTGGAAAAGATGGATTACCAATTATATTAGGGAACCAATAAATATTAGTTAGCATTTTAAGTGCTATTTTAAGAAATCAATAATTTTTAAAAATAAGTTAGGTTTACACTATTTATTTTTTGAATATTTGCAATTAATATTTTACAATGAAAACAAACATAGTTATCCATCATCATTCATTAACTGGCTGTCAAGCGAGGTAATCTTATGTAGGATACTATTTTAACTATATACGGACCCGTTTGAGCAATCAAGCGGGTCTTTTTTTATACTAAATCAAATACGAATGAATACTTTAAAAATTGCAGTTCAAAAGTCGGGACGTTTAAAAGACGATTCCATGAAGCTTTTAAAAGATATTGGAATTTCCATCGACAATGGAAAAGATCAACTCAAAGCTACGGCAACTAATTTTCCTGTTGAAGTTTTTTACCTCCGTAATGGCGATATTCCTCAATACCTTAAAGACGGAGTAGTGGACGCCGCTATTATTGGAAATAATGTTCTTGTAGAAAAAGGGAACTCCATAGAATATGTTGCTAAACTAGGATTTTCAAAATGTAGAGTCTCGATTGCTGTTCCAAAATCTATGGCTTACCAATCGCTTAAAGATTTAAATGGAAAACAAATTGCAACGTCTTATCCCAATACCGTTAATGCCTTTTTAAAACAAAATAACATTAGTGCAAATATTCATGTCATTAATGGATCTGTAGAAATAGCTCCTAATATTGGACTAGCCGAAGCTATTGTCGATATTGTATCAACAGGCGGAACACTTTTCAAAAATAACTTGGTAGAAAAAGATGTGATTCTTAAATCAGAAGCCGTTTTAGCAGTATCTCCAACACTTGAAGCTCCTCAGCAAGCTATTTTAGATAAAATTAAATTTCGTATAGAAGCCGTGCTTGAAGGCCAATCTTCTAAATATGTCTTACTTAATGCACCAAATGACAGTTTAGAAGCGATCATTAAGCTGTTGCCAGGTATGAAAAGTCCAACAGTACTTCCTTTAGCAGAATCTGGTTGGAGCTCTGTACATAGTGTAATTGATAAATATCAATTTTGGGACATTATAGACGATTTAAAAGGTTTAGGAGCTCAAGGTATACTCATATGTCCAATTGAAAAAATGGTACTCTAATGGCAGCTATTACAAACTATCCTAAACGCACTACTTGGGCAACGCTTTTAGAACGACCAACACAGTCTGTGGAAGCTATTGAAGCGGTTGTTGATGCTGTATTTTTAGCGGTTAAACAAGACGGTGACTCAGCGGTGGCGCGTTACACAAAACAGTTTGACAACGTAGAATTAGACGACCTCTTAGTGTCTCAAATGGAGATAGACGCCGCAACAGTAGCAGTATCAGAAGATTTAAAGGCCGCCATCAAACAAGCCAAATCAAATATTGAAGTATTTCACAGTGCACAACAAACTACTAGAGTTGATGTAGAAACACAGCCTGGTGTTCGTTGTTGGCAAGAGAAACGCCCTATAGAAACTGTTGGTTTATATATTCCTGGTGGTACAGCACCTTTGTTTTCAACAGTTCTAATGCTAGCTGTACCTGCTAAAATTGCAGGATGTAAAAATATCGTTTTGTGCAGTCCACCAAATAGTGAAGGATCAATTGCTAATGAAATTTTATACACAGCAGCTTTATGTGGAATCACTACCATTCTTAAAGTAGGAGGGATTCAAGCTATAGCAGGGCTAACGTTTGGCACAGCACGTATTCCAAAAGTCTCAAAAATATTTGGTCCTGGAAATCAATATGTAACCGTAGCAAAACAATTGGCTACAAAATTTGGTGTGGCAATTGATATGCCAGCAGGGCCTAGTGAATTATTGATTATGGCAGACAAAAATGCCAATCCTGCCTTTGTTGCATCTGATTTATTGAGTCAAGCAGAACATGGTATTGACAGTCAAGTGATTTTAGTGTCAACAGATGAAAAGATGCTTTTAGATACTGCCAAAGAAGTCCAACTTCAAACTCAAGTCCTAGATCGTAAAACGATTATAGATAAAGCCCTTGAGAATATGAAACTTATTTTGGTGGATTCCGATCAGGAAGCTGTAGATTTAATTAATTTTTACGGGCCAGAGCATTATATTATCAGTACAGATAACACTTCGTTTTATGTTGACAATGTGATTAATGCAGGCTCTGTATTTATCGGAAAATACACCCCGGAGAGTGCAGGAGATTATGCTTCTGGAACCAACCATACGCTCCCAACAAATGGCTATGCAAAAGCCTATTCGGGTGTTAATTTAGATAGTTTTTTAAAGAATATCACCTTTCAAGAAATCACAAAAGAAGGCCTATCAACAATTGGAAACACCATTGAACTTATGGCTGAAGCCGAAGGCTTAATGGCACACAAAAACGCAGTTACAATCCGCTTAAAATCTATTGGTGATGAATCTAAATAAATTGCTTCGAAAGAATATATTGGGAATGAAACCCTATTCATCAGCACGTGATGAATACAAAGATTTACAAGCAGATATGGTATTTTTAGATGCCAATGAAAACCCTTTCGATACGCCACTAAATCGCTATCCAGATCCACAGCAAACGCGTTTAAAAGAAAGTATTGCATCACAAAAAAAGGTGTCAACAGATCAGCTATTGCTAGGTAATGGCAGTGATGAAGTTTTGGATTTAATTTTCAGGGCCTTTTGTGAACCTAATCAAGATAGTATTCTTACAACTCCACCAACATATGGAATGTATGATGTCTTAGCAAATTTGAACGCCGTAGACAATATTCTAGTGCCTTTGTCGCCAGATTTTCAACTTGAAGTCGATTCTATTTTTGACGCTATTAAACCTCAAACTAAATTACTATTTATTTGTTCGCCCAACAATCCCTCTGGAAATTCCGTTGAGCGTAAAGCTATAGAACGTCTTTTAAAAAATTTTAATGGTCTAGTGGTTATAGACGAAGCTTATATTGATTTTACTAAAGACCCTAGTTGGACACAAGTGCTCGAACAATATCCAAATTTAATTGTTACCCAAACACTTTCTAAAGCTTATGGTTTAGCGGGAATTCGATTAGGGATTTGTTATGCCTCTAAGGAAATTATTGCCGTATTAAACAAGATAAAACCGCCTTATAATATTAATTCACTTACTCAAGAAGCTGCTATTAAAGCGTTTGAAAATAAGGATAGTGTCCAGGCTCAAATTGAATCGATTTTAAACGAACGCAGCAACTTAATTAATGCCTTTAAATCTGTTCCATTTATTAAAAAAATATACCCTTCAGAAGCTAATTTTATTTTAATTAAGGTTGATGATGCGAACAAGCGTTATGAAGAGCTTATAAAAAATGGCATTGTGGTTCGAAATCGTAGTTCACAATTACATTGCGAAAACTGCCTTAGAATCACAGTGGGAACACCTTCTGAAAACACACAATTAATAACACTATTAAAGACACTAATATGAAACCCGTATTATTTATAGATCGTGATGGCACTCTAATCCGAGAACCTGCAGATGAGCAAATTGATGCTTTTGAAAAGTTAGAGTTTTATCCTAATGTATTTTCAAATTTAAAAAAGATTTGTCAAGAATTAGATTTCGAAATTGTGATGATTACAAATCAAGATGGTTTGGGGACAGAAGTGTATCCAGAACACACGTTTTGGCCAGTGCATAATTTCATTCTTGATACTTTTAAAAACGAAGGTATCGTATTTGAAAAACAATTCATTGACCGTACTTTTGCGAAAGACAATGCACCGACACGAAAACCGCAAACAGGTTTATTAACTGAATACTTTTCTGAAGCCTATGATTTAGAAAACTCTTTTGTAATTGGGGATCGTCTAACAGATATAGAACTCGCTAAGAATTTAGGCTGTAAAGGGATTTATATTAATGATCAAACCCATTTAGGAGAACATGAAATATCGGTCAAACAAGAGGAACTAACTCCTTTTGTGGCTTTAGAAACTAACCAATGGGATGCCATTTATAGTTTTTTAAAGGCAAAGCAACGTGTAGGAAGCATTGTGAGAAATACCAACGAAACAAAAATTGATATCACAGTTAATTTGGACGGCACAGGAAAAAGTCAAATCGATACTGGAATTGCCTTTTTTGATCATATGTTAGACCAAATTGCGCGTCATGGGCAAATGGATTTGGACATCAAAGTTGATGGCGACCTTGAAGTTGACGAACACCACACGATTGAAGATACTGCCATTGCATTAGGGAATTTATTTAATTCCGTATTAGGATCAAAACTTGGTATTGAACGTTACGGGTTTTGTTTGCCTATGGATGATTGTTTGGCACAAGTCGCCATTGATTTTGGGGGTCGTAATTGGCTGGTTTGGGACGCTGATTTTAAACGTGAATACGTTGGTAAAATGCCCACAGAAATGTTTATGCACTTCTTTAAATCCTTTACAGATGGTGCCCGGTGTAATTTGAATATTAAAGCTGAGGGCACTAACGAGCATCACAAAATTGAAGCGATTTTTAAAGCCTTTGCTAAAGCTATAAAAATGGCGGTTAAACGCGATGTAAATAAAATGATATTACCATCAACCAAAGGAACACTAGACTAAATGAATGTTATAATAATCGATTACGGCGCAGGAAATATTCAGAGTATTCAATTTGCATTTCAACGTTTAGGCATAAACGCTAAACTTTCGAATTCCATAGAAGAAATCTTGAGTGCCGATAAAGTGATATTCCCTGGAGTTGGCGAAGCAAGTCAGGCGATGAAAATGCTTAAAAAATCAAAATTAGACCTCATAATTCCAACGCTTAAACAAGACGTATTAGGGATTTGTTTGGGGATGCAGTTATTGTGTAAACATACCGAAGAAGGAAACACCAAAGGACTTGGCGTTTTTGAGGTTGATGTCAAACGGTTTTCTAACGCTGTCAAAGTACCACAAATGGGATGGAATACAATTCAAAATTTACAATCAGGATTACTAAAACATATTCCTGAAGCGAGCTATATGTATGCTGTTCACAGTTATTATGCTAGCATTGGTAAACAAACTATTGCACGTTCTCAATATGATATTGAATTTTCGGCAGCTTTGCAATCTGATAATTTTTATGGAGTCCAATTTCATCCTGAAAAAAGCAGTAAAGATGGCGCTCAATTATTACAAAACTTTTTAAATTTATAACATGCGAATTATTCCAGCAATAGACATTATCAATGGACAATGTGTTCGGCTAACAAAAGGCGATTATACTACCAAAAAAGTCTATAATGAAAACCCTTTAGAGGTTGCCAAAATGTTTGAAGACGTCGGCATTGAACACTTACACGTGGTTGATTTAGATGGCGCTAAAGCACAACATATCATCAACCACAACATTTTAGAGACTATAGCAACTCAGACAAATTTAAAAGTCGATTTTGGTGGCGGATTAAAATCCGATGAAGATCTAAAAATAGCTTTTGAATCTGGTGCGCATCAAGTGACTGGTGGTAGTATTGCGGTTAAAAACCCAACTCAGTTCCTAAAGTGGTTAGAAACTTATGGTGCAGATAAAATTATTTTAGGTGCAGATTGTTTAGATCAAAAAATAGCAATTCAAGGCTGGCAAGAAGAGAGTGATAAAGAAGTGATTACATTTATAAAAGAGTTTGTTGGCAAAGGGATTTCTTATGTGATTTGTACAGATATTTCCAAAGACGGAATGTTGCAAGGCCCATCATTTGAATTATACAAAACAATTTTATCCTCAGCTAATCCTTTAAAGCTTATAGCTTCTGGCGGTATCTCTGCTTTTGATGAATTGCCAAAATTAGCCAATTTAGGTTGCGAAGGCGTCATTATTGGCAAAGCTATTTACGAAGGAAATATCAGTTTAAAACAATTAGAAACCTATCAACTAAACCGTTCATAATCATGTTAGCTAAACGAATTATTCCATGCTTAGATATTAAGAACGGACGGACCGTAAAAGGGGTGAATTTTCTAAACCTTAGAGATGCTGGTGACCCTGTAGCATTGGCAAAACAATATGCAGAAAATGGAGCTGATGAATTGGTGTTTTTAGATATTACCGCAACTTTAGAATCGCGCTCAACAACTATAGATATGGTTCGGAACGTGGCAGAACAGATTGATATTCCGTTTACTGTTGGTGGAGGTGTTAGCACCAAAGAAGGTGTGGAGTTATTATTAAAGTCTGGAGCCGATAAAGTAGGAGTAAACTCTGCAGCCATCAAACGCCCTGAGCTTATTAATGAGCTTTCTAAGGCTTTTGGAAACCAGTGTATTGTAGTGGCAATTGACGCTAAACAAGTGGAGGGCAAATGGCTTGTGCATTTGGCTGGCGGTACCATACCTACAGCACTAGATTTATTTGAATGGGCTAAAGAAGTGGAAACTCGTGGTGCTGGCGAAATTTTATTCACTTCAATGAATAATGATGGCGTAAAAACAGGCTTCGCTAACGCTGCACTGGCACAATTATCTAAAACGGTAAATATTCCTATAATTGCATCTGGTGGTGCAGGAACAACTCAACATTTTGTAGATGTATTTACAGAAGGTAAAGCTGACGCTGCCTTAGCCGCTAGTGTATTTCACTTTGGTGAAATTGCTATACATGATTTAAAACAAGAATTACAATCTAATAACATTAACATACGACTCTAATGGAAATTACTTATAACAGTGAAGGATTAATCCCTGCAATTATTCAAGATTCGACTACCAAAACCGTTTTAATGCTTGGCTATATGAATGCTGAAGCCGTTTCTAAAACTTTGGAAACAAATAAAGTAACCTTTTTCAGTCGTAGCAAACAACGCCTTTGGACAAAAGGGGAGGAGAGTGGTAATTTTCTTAGTTTAGACAGTTTGAAAAATGACTGTGATAACGATACGTTACTAATTCAAGCCACACCTCATGGTCCAACTTGTCACAAAGGCACAGACAATTGTTGGAGTGAATCCAATGTTGAATCTTTTGGATTTATATCAACACTCGAAACGATTATTACAGACCGAAAAGAAAATGCGTCTTCAGAAACCTCTTATGTTTCTGAATTATTTGAGAAAGGTCTGAATAAAATAGCCCAAAAAGTAGGCGAGGAGGCCGTTGAAGTTGTAATAGAAGCCAAAGACAACAACGCTGATTTGTTTTTAAATGAAAGTGCCGATTTATTATTTCATTACTTAATATTATTGCAAGCCAAAGGGTTTAAACTTGAAAATGTAGTTGAGGTTCTAAAATCAAGACATTAATTTTGTAACTCTTTTTAAAATTCCGACCTTGTAGACATGTTGCAAAAGCGCTTCTTTTATTTGGTCAATGTTCAGTTTTTAGGGTATCGTTTTCATGGATGGCAAAAACAGCCCAATACTAAAACGGTACATTTAATGATCGATCGTACCTTGAAGTATATCCTTGGAGAACAAAAGTTTAAAACCTTAGGAGCAGGACGAACTGATGCCATGGTTTCAGCTAACCAAGCAGCGTTTGAATTGTTCTTAGACGATGAACCTTTAGAGGATTTAAACGTTTTTCTAGATCTATTCAATACAAATTTACCACAAGATATTCGAGCTTTACGCATCAAAGAGGTGGATTCGAAATTTAATATCATTCAGGACTCCAAGTTAAAAGAATACCATTATGTGTTTGCTCAAGGCGATAAATTTCATCCGTTTGCCGCTCCGATTATGACCACTATTTTAGAAGCTTTAGATATCGAATTGATGAAAGAAGGCGCAAAGTTATTTGAGGGCAAAAACAACTATAAAACCTATTGCTATAAACCTTCAGCTGAAGGAGTGTTCAACAGAGAATTAAAACGATGTGAACTTGTAGAAAACACACTTTATACTGCCAATTTTTTTCCTGATAAAAGTTATGTATTAAAAGTGATCGGTAAGGGGTTTGGACGCCATCAAATCCGGTTAATGATGGGGGCTTTGATTAAATTGGGACGTGGTGCTATTGATTTGGAATACATAAAGAATAGTTTGAAACCAGAAAGCGACTATGTGATGGATTATATTGCACCAGCTTCAGGGTTGATTTTACATAAAATTGAATTTAAGAATTAGGATATGATAACCAAAGACGTTTTTAGCTTCTTAAAAAAATTAAAACAAAACAATAATCGAGAGTGGTTTCATGACCATAAAACAGCATTTAAAACTATAGAAACGGGAGTGAAACAGTTTTATGCTCAAGTGTTTGAACAACTAAACACAGTTGATTCTATCGATGCGTTTAAACTATTTCGCATATATAGAGATGTGCGTTTTTCAAAAAACAAATTACCCTATAAAACCCATTTTGGGGGTAGTTTTCATCGCACAAAACCAGAACTAAGAGGCGGGTATTATTTACATATTGCGCCTCAAAACGAGAGTTTTATTGCTACAGGATTTTGGAATCCAAACAAAAAGGATCTTTTTCGAATTCGAAAAGAGTTTGAAATTGATGCTGACGAGATACGTGAATTGATGGTGCAGCCGAAATTTAAATCGGTTTGGGGAGCGTTGCAAGGCGATGAGCTAAAGTCAGCACCAAGAGGGTTTGATAAAAACGATCCAAATATTGATTTGATTCGCCGAAAGCAGTTCATTTTCACTAAAAAATTTACAGACAAGGAAGTCCTTTCAAAAGATTTTGGACAACAAATCATTACAGATTTTAAAGTTATTAGCCCTTATTTTGACTATATGAGTGCGGTATTAACAACAAATTTAAATGGAGAATCTACGCTGTAGGCCCCAGTTCTGAGAGCAATTGTACATGACTAATTAGGCGTTCTTTCACAATCCCAATGATGCGTTTATTGAGTGCCGAGGCATTAGAACTATAAATGGTATATTCATCCACAGTAAACAATCCGACAATCATATCTTTGAGAGTGTTTCTAAACGCACGATCTTTGATAAGGGCATTTTCGATATAACTAATTTTGTTCTCAACAGAGAGTTCAAAAAACACATTTTTATAGGTATTACAGAAGTTTAAAAACGCTGCAATTAAGAGGTCATTTTGAAACTTAATAATAGGGCGCAGAACCGTATTTTGAAAGTATTCATCAGAAGACATTTCTGAATTAATCACATTTGAAATAGAGTCTATACGAATAGATTTCAGGCTTAGATCTCTTGTGCTCATTAGATATTATTTTAAAGACGTAAACACTGGGGTTTCCGATATTTCAAGATCAAAATCATTGACAGAAGCAATCATATGATCAAAAATATCGGCAATAATATATTCATAATTTGCCCAACGTTTGTCACTACTAAACGCATAAATCTCAATGGGTAAACCGTGAGCAGAAGGTTGCAACTGACGCACCATAATCATCATGTCTTTATTGATCGCCGAATGCTGTTCGATAAAGGTTTCCATGTATTTTCTAAACACCCCAATATTGGTCAGGTTTCTTCCGTTAATCAAAAGGGATTTATCAATATTATTAGACGTATTATAGGAGTTGATGTCTTCTGAGCGTTGAAGGATATAGTCGGAAATCAATTGAATTTTAGAGAAGTTCTGAATGTCCGTTTGACTTAAATTTTTCACACTTTCCATACGAATATTCAAAGCACGTTTGATACGTCTGCCTTTAGAGTCATTCATACCACGCCAGTTTTTAAACGAATCGGAAATCAGGGCATAGGTTGGAATAGTGGTGATGGTATTATCAAAATTTTGAACTTTTACAGTAGCTAAGTTAATTTCGATAACATCGCCATCGGCTCCAAATTTTTCAAAAGAAATCCAATCGCCTATACGAACCATATCGTTAATGGACACTTGAATACTTGCTACAAACCCGAGAATGGTATCTCTAAACACCAAAATGATAATAGCAGAAATGGTTCCTAATCCAGCAATAAATTCTAAAAAGGAAATCCCAGACACAATGGCAACGGTAGCAAAAATACCGGTAAGCCAAACAAAAATCATAAACACCTGGATATAACTATCTACAGGTTTGTCTTTGAGAAAACTAAGAGTTTTAAAATATATCTTTAGAGAGTTGAGTACATTTTTTAAACCCCAAATCGTAAGAGCAATACCAACTACTAGAATTGTTTTTTCAAAAAAGGATTGCAATTTTTCGAAATCATAAAATAGACTCGGAATAAGCTTGTACGTTAATATAAAAGGCACAATTTGAGCAATACTACTTGGAACTCTGTTTTCCAACATGATATCGTCAAAATCCGTCTTAGATTTGTTGGCTATTTTTGTAAATGTCGCACGAATAATTTTTTTTAGGATAATATCAACAATATATATGAGGAGAGTTAAGCCTATAAATAAAATGGTTACACTAAGGTTCGTAGCAACATTTGAAGGCAAGCCCCAAGAGCTCAACAGCTGCACTAATAATTCTATAATATGTTTCATTAGGAAATTGTTTTTCTAAGTTTATGTTCAACGACAAACGTCCCAAATGGAATAATCGAAGCTAATGTTATGAGAATAAAATGTTTTTTGAACCACAAATTATCAAATCGCAATACTATAACAAAGGCGATGTACGCCATAAATAGAAACCCATGAGGCATTCCAAGTAATTTTACAACTGTGACGTCATTACCAATATATTTTAAGGGTACACCAACACACAGGAGAAGAATATAAGATAAGCCTTCTAAAAAGGCTACGATTCGAAAAATTGTAATTAATTTCATTCTATAATCATTAAAGTACAAAATTAGTAAAGAATTAATGAATAGAGGGTATTGGATGTTGAAATTATTAATTTTACATAATATAAATTATAGAACATTCTATAAATAGGTTCATGCTGAGAATCAAGGTATTTATAGTACAGATGACACTCTTGAAATTATAATAGGTATATTTAAAATTTAAATTTATAGCTATGAAACATTTATTAGTATTTACAATCTTAATATCTCTCTATGCCTGTAATTTCCAAACAAAACCTGAGGTTAGTATAGAAATAGAAAACACATTTGAAATTAAGACATCCAAAATTGAAGACGATAAAGCCGCAATCCTAAAAGTAATGAATACTCAAGAACTTGCTTGGAGTCAAAATGATTTAGACGGTTTTATGGAAGGCTACTACCAGAGTGATTCTTTGAAATTCTATGGAAAAAGTGGCTTAACAAAGGGTTGGCAACAAACTCTTGATACTTATAAAAAAGGCTACCCTTCCAAAGATCATAGTGGTACACTCACCTTTAAAATTATAGATATCTCTCCTATTGAAAACCAAAGTTATTGGGTTATGGGGAGCTATGTTTTAAGCCGAAACATAGGTGATGCTAGTGGTGTTTTTATGGTTATATTTAAAAAAATAGAAGACGAATGGAAAATTGTAGCCGATATGAGTTGTGGCTAGAAGACTATTAAAATATTTAGATTAAATCGCTGTATTTATGGACGCAATCACACCCAATGCAGCGCGCTCTCCTGAAATCATAGCGGCATTAAGAGATGCATTGAGTTGCGTATCTCCAGCTAAGAACAAGCGATCTGTCAATCGGGTATCTGAAGGCATCATTTCATATTTCAAATCGGTCAATTTTGGTAATGCTTTTGGAATGTTATAAAGTTTAATGAAATTTGTAGTTGTAATCCCACAGCATTCATTTAATTCAGTTTTAACCGCTTCTATTAGCGATGCGTTAGAAAGCCCTTGTGTGTCTATAACAGTTACCGAGAGCAATTCATTTTGAGGATCCGTAACAGTTTCTAAACTTGTATTATAAAAAATATTATTTATCAAGGCTCCAGACTTTGGTATAAGTCCGATCAATTTTTGGTCAATTACGCGGGAATTGGTTTCAAAATATAAAGTTACACAAGACTTCCAAGCTGTTGATTGTTGTTTTAAATTTGAAATTAAACCGCTGGCTTCAGTAGCAACAATTGTGTAGTGACTCTCTAATTTCGTGCCATCCTTAAGTGTGATTTCGCCATCTTTTAATGATTTTACTTTGGTGTTATATCTAAATGAAGTTGTCTTTAAATTCGTTAACAACTGCATGGGAATGGCTTCAATACCCGCTTTTGGAAGTGTAGCTTGACCTTCACCAAACATTTTATAAACAAACTCAAACATTCTACTAGAAGTTTCAAGTTGGGTTTCAAGAAAAATACCGCTAAAAAAAGGCTTAAAAAAATCAGTAATAATCCCATTTGAAAATCCTAATTTTTCTATATATTCTTGTGTAGATTGTTCTGGTTCTGAAAATATAGCCTCCAGAGATTTCTTTTTCAGTTTTTGGTTTAATTTTAGTATTTTAAATTTATCAGAAAAATTCCCTATTCCAGAGAAAAGCGTGGGAAAAAGTAATGAAAAATTTCTTAAAGGATCCCCTATTATTTTTTGTTTACTTGATTTAAAAATCGATGCGCCTGGTAAAAAAGGCTGCAAATCTAGAGCATCATAATCAAGATACTTCTGTGCAGCTGGATACGCTGAAAGTAACACTTGAAATCCATGATCCAGTTGATACCCATTTACACGATCCGTTTTAACACGCCCCCCTACTCGATCTGTAGCTTCAATAACAGTTGGCGCATAGCCGTAATTTTCTAAAACTTGAGCGGCTATAAGTCCACTTATACCTGCACCAATAATATGTATGTTATATTCTTTTTTTGTCATTCTTTGTTTGCTGCTAAATTTTATCTAGCATTTACATGAGTTTGTAATAAACGCTTTTTTTCTTGTTGTACGGCAGGATGTTTTTTATGCCCCCAAATCTTGTCTCTTGCCAATCGAGCACTCTCTTGCAAATCAACAATGGGAAGCGGATAATTTTTTCCAATAATAACCCCACAAAATGTTTGCTCCATAGCCGTCATCTCCCAAGGTTCGTGAATGTGTTCTACAGGGACAGCATTTAACTCAGGAATCCATTTTTTTATAAAAACACCTTCTGGGTCATGCTCCTGAGAATTTTTGACAGGATTATACAATCGTACCGTATTTATTCCTGTAGTCCCAGCTTGCATTTGAAACTGCGGATAATGAATTCCAGGTTCATAATCTAAAAACTGCCGTGCCAAATGGTAGGTTCCCTCTCGCCAATCTTGATCTAAATTTAATGTTAAAAACGAAACCACCATCGCACGCATTCGAAAATTGATCCAACCCGTGGCTTCCACAGCGCGCATACAGGCATCTATCAAAGGATACCCTGTTGTACCCGTTTTCCATGCTTTTATAAACGCATCGTTTTTATCGTGTGCTAATAACTCATAACCTTTATTGATACATTCCGTTTCATAGCGACACTCCACTTCAAATTTCTGAATAAAATGACAATGCCAATGCAATCGAGTCAGCATGGCTGAAAATGCTCTGCTATTTTTGGTGCCGTTAGGATGTGTTCCAATAAACTGAAATGCTTGTTTGATACTCATATTACCCCAAGCAAAATAAGGGGATAAGCGACTACAAGATTTCCTGCTTTCTGTAGGCTTAGAGATGTGTTTCTGATAATTAAACCCACGTTGAGCAGTAAACGACTTTAGGTATCGCCAGGCATTTTGTTCTCCTGGCGGTTGAAATTGTTTAGAGTATTCGTTTAACTGCGTTTCTAATTTTTTAGGAATTAAAAAAGAATGTTTTAAAGGCGCTTGTTTAGAAATTGAATACGCATTCTGAATTACAGGTTTATGCATTGTGATATGCCACTGTTTATTCCAATCGACTCTATTTGTAATGCCTCTTAAAATCCCATCACGCTGTGATTCTTGCCAATCAATTTGGTGTTGGTTACAGAGAACTTTGAGCTGTTTGTCGCGCTGCCAAGTGCTTTGAGTACCACTTTCACGATAGCTAAAAAGACTGTTTATGTCGAAACATTCATTAAGATATTCGAAAACGTCAAGCGCTTCTCCATAAAACACTTCTACGCACCTATTAAAAGGCGCTAAGGTTTTATTTAATGCTAAAATAGAATGGTACACAAACTGCAAATGTCGAGGACTTGTATCTGGATATTCAATTTTGGACGGTTCAAACACATAAACAATGCGGTAAGAAATACCAGCACGCTCAGCTTTTAATAAAGGCGCATGATCTTGTGATCGAAGGTCTCGTTTCAACCATACTATATTTATAGGCTCATTACTCAATACTTAAGTTGTTTTTTACACTTTTTCCAAAACGAAAAGAACGACGGATAATACCCCTGAACCTCAAACATCCAATCTCTTTGATCTTCATAACCTTCGTAATGTTGGTTTAAGGGATGTTCTTTAAAATAGATATTTTTAAGAGCATATGCTGTCACTAAATCCTTAAACGCACCCACATAAATTTGAATTCCATCTATGTTTTCCTTCGATATGTTTAGAATAAAATCAATGGTATTTTGTGATACGGGATAGGCCTCAAAATGAGACGGCTCTAAAAGTAATATTCTATTGGCTGAAACCTCATTTTTCCATAGTGGATCTAAATTATAAAAATTATAAATACATGTTGGAAGCGCAGTATCAATTTCTAAACGATTTGTGTTTGGTAATGGCGTTTTCAACTCAATTTCGGGCGTATCCTTTAATACTTCTGGTATTTGCATAGTAGCAAAGGTTTCATAAGGTACATCTAAAAAGGTATTGTTTTGAGTCGTAAAGCAGTACTTATTAATATTATCTTGATTGGCAACGTATTTTTTATTAGCATTAGCGCCAGCAACCCACTGCCAGCTTAAAGCATTACTGGCCCAATCGGCATCCAATAAATGATAGTACATCCACTGCGCAGGTACTTTCCAATGACTCTGTGCCATATTACAGGCTACAGCTGCAGTATACATCCTCAAATGGTTATGCATATATCCTGTTGTATATAGTGTTTTAATAGCGTTATCTATGGCTTCTACTCCAGTAGTGGCTTCTACAATAGATGTAGAAACTGAACTGTTGGAGACTGGATTTTGTGGATGTTTTAAATCTTGATTTATGGTATTTCCTTTAGCAATCCAAACCTGTTGCCAATAATCTCTCCATGCCAACTCTTGAATAAATTTCTCAATTTGTGCGGGCTTGTATCCTTTTTTTAAAACTTCTGATAGTATTAGTTTAGTGGAAATTATGCCTCTTGAAATATAAGGAGATAAGTAAGTAACCGCCCCATTGATATAGTTACGAGTTGATCCGTATTTAACGGGGTCAACAGCACGAATCCGTTGAAGTATTTCAGCGTAAGATAAAGGAAATATCGAATCTTCTTGGTTAAACAACTCCATAAAATATATTAGTTTATAAAACGTAAAACACCTGATAATATAAGTTTTTACGGTAATTAAGAAATAGAATATAAATATATAATATGTTTAATTAATATTCAATAAAGTTAAACAGTATTAATTAAATTACTTGGCTATTTTTTATTAGGTATTCATTAAAATTGAACTTCATCTTTTCTGTATATTAAGTTTACAGGGTGTATATTTGTCCTAATAAATGAATTCCGTACTAACCAGAGATCTCTTAAAATTTTATGCCGTTTAAAAAATTACATGCTGATATTCAAGAGAAGCTTAACACTTTAAACATTGAAACTCCAACTCCGTTTCAATCCAGTAGTATACCTGTCATAAAAAGTGGTGCTAATGTTTATTGTACAGCTCCTAAAGAGAGTGGCAAAACCTCTACACTGGTGTGGACTACGCTACAAAAGTTAAAATGTGAAGCTGTAGGGAATGCTCCTAGAGCAGTTGTACTTGTGGAAAACAAGGAACGTGCCATGGAACTATATGACACGTTTTTAGCCTATACAAAATACAACTCCTTACGCGTATATGTTGGTCACGAACAATTACATATAGATATTCAGAAATCAGAGATATTTGAAGGTACAGACATCCTTATTTCGACTCCAAAAACAATGAATAAATTATTTTTATTAAATGGCGTCAGTACCGCTCAATTAAAAATTATTAGTATCGATGATGCAGACTTTCTCTCTCAACATTCTTCTTATACAGCGCTTATGTCGATTGCTCAAAGCATTCAAAAATGTCAGTATGTTATCTATTCAGACAAAATGCATCCGGTTCTAAAACGCTTTGAATCCTATTTTATGGAACGCTCTAAAACTGTTTCTTTTTAGAAGTTACTTTTCACAACACATAACTAAAATGATCCCTAAATTACATTATATATCTCAAGGAAACTCACCTAAAGCACATTTGGATAACATCCAAAATGCCTGTGCTGCTGGAATAGAATTGGTAGTTTTAGATCTTCAAAATAGCTCTGAAAAAAAGTATTTAAACACAGCAAAACAAGCAAGAGAGCTAACAGCTCATTATCAAACACGCTTAATTATAAATACGAATTTAACGATTGCAAAAGATCTAAAAGTTGATGGTGTACATTTGGATTCTACTGTGCAGGACCCAATTACACTTAGAAAAAAATTATTTTCTTGGCAATGGATTGGAGCAACCGCTAATAACTTAGAAGCCTGTGAGACTTTAAGCCAAAAAGAAGTTGATTATATTTACTTAGCGCCCTTTAGAGCTAGTGAACATACGCAAAACACTGTGTTAGGCTTAAATGGTTTTACCGCGATCCAAGAAGCCTTGCAAACCAATACACCGATTATTGGTTTTGGAGACATCACCACAACAGACGTTAAAGCCATTCTTGAAACGGGGATTTCTGGAGTTGGGGTTTCTGAACAAATCACACAAGATTTTAATACGATTAAACTATTTAATCAGTTACTTAGCGCTTCTTCAACTCAAGAACAACGCCATTCGTTTCAATAAATAATAGGAGACGCTTAGTTCGTTTTTAATTACACTACCTTTGCGAATATGCATGCACAAAACCCTTATTGCGACCGTTATGAACTGAAACGATTAGCGTCACATCATCCGCAATTACTAGACCATATTGTTCTAAATCCATCTGGTGAAGAAACCATTGATTTTAGTAATTCAACCGCGGTTTACGAACTAAATAAAGCCATGCTTTTGATGGATTTCAAAGTTGATAACTACGAGCTCCCAATGGGTTATCTTATCCCTCCGATTCCTGGTCGGTTAGACTATTTGTTGCATTTACAAGCGTTTTTTTCAAATCAATTTAATATTGATAAAAACACAAAACTTCGAGGGTTAGACATCGGAGCTGGCGCAAATGGGATTTTTTGTATTTTGGGTTCACAACATTTCAATTGGACCATGGTGGGTAGTGAGTGTGATGCCAAAGCCGTAGAAATTGCAAAAACTAACATTCAGTACACATCAACCTTAAAAGAAAATATTGAGATTCGACACCAAGAAAACAAGAGTTTCCTTTTTAAAAATACAATTCACTCAAATGAACAATTTGATTTCACCGTCTGTAATCCACCTTTTCATACGTCTAAAAAAGAGGCGCTCAAAAGCGCTCTAAGAAAGCTTGACAATTTAGGTCATAGAGAACACAACCAAAACGTCGCCCTTAATTTTGAAGGCCAAGCGAACGAATTATGGTGCAATGGCGGTGAAGCGCTTTTTATCAAACGATTGATTAAAGAAAGCGTAGGGTATAAAAATCAAGTTAAAGTATTTTCTACACTAGTTTCTAAATCGGCAAGCCTCACGCCTATTAAAAAACAATTGACTAAAGCAAAAGCGAATTTTGAAGTCTTATCTATGAGTTTAGGGAACAAAAAAAGCCGTATTGTACTCTGGTGGTTTTGATTTAGTCGTCTAGAACGATTACCCGTACTTTTTTCTTTTTGAGTCGTGTATTATTTAATTTATCTACTAAGGTATTTGCAAGCACTTTGGGTACCGCCACAAAAGCGCAATCTTGTTTTAATTCAATTGTTCCTAACTGATCCTTAGTAAGGTTTCCCTGTTTAAAAAAGAGTCCAGCAATATCGCCCTTGGAGATTTTATCTTTCCGACCACCAGAAATAAACAAAGTTTCCCAGAAAGGTGGTTTCCGATCAAGCTGTGTATTAAGCGTAACTACTTTAGAATTGGTGACATAAGCCGGCAAATCTTCCGCCTCACCTTTCATTATAAACGCTGTTCCTTTAGCGTCTACTCTAGCGACACGCCCATTTCGATGAATAAATTCTTCTTTGGCACGTGGCACTTCATAATGAATAATAAATTTTAGTTCAGGAATATCTATACCTCGAGAAGCTAAATCTGTTGCAATAAGAATTTGGTTGGTTCCATTTCTGAATTTTATCAACGATCGTTCGCGATCCTTTTGCGCCATACCGCCAACAAAACAACTGTGATTGACCTTATTTTTATCTAAATACCGACTTACCAATTCTACACTATCTCTCAAATTACAAAATATAATTCCGGTTTGATTGCCCAAATGTCCAATTACATTTAGAAGCGTTTGTGTTTTATGTTTTGAAGGAAATACCACCGTTTTAAGCTCCAATTTAGACTGTACCTTTGCTTTCAGATAATTGACAGTTGTAGGTTTATTTAAACGTACAAATCCAGGGATACTTATACTTTGAGTTGCCGAGGTTAATATCCGTTTATTGATATGTGGTAACTGACCAATGATTTCTCTCATTTCAGATTCAAATCCATCTTCGAGGGATTTATCAAACTCATCTAATATCAGGGTTTTTATACTTGTCTTAGTGAAGCGGTTATTACTAAAATGATCCGCGATTCTTCCAGGTGTTCCAATTAAAATCGCAGGAATATGTTTGAGTTCTATCTTATCTTTAGACATCGGACGCCCGCCATAAACGGCATTCACTTTAAACCCAGATCCCATACTGCGAACAACTTGTTCAATTTGTATGGCCAATTCACGAGAAGGTACTATAATCAACGCTTGAACATCTGTACAGTCAGGATCAAGTAATTTAATAAGCGGCAATAAAAACGCTAGTGTTTTTCCCGTACCAGTAGGCGATAACAAAACGGTATTGGTTGTTTTTTCAATCACAGCAACGGCGTCCTCTTGCATTGGATTTAATACATGAATATTTAATTTTGTTAAAATATCCTGTAGGTCTTTAATCGTATTTGCCATAATAATTACTTCTTTTTATGCGGTTTTGAAACATCCGCTTTAGGATTCGCAGTGGCAGTTTGTGCTAAATATTGCGCTAAGATTTTATCTATTAACTCTTCTTTCGTTAAGTGGTGAAAAACAGTACTTATACTTTCTCTAAACGCATTTGATATTGTACGGTTTGGTTTGGTTTTAAATATTTTTTTAGCCCACAATAATCCATTATTCTCTTCGATACTTTGGGCATCTGCCTTTTTGAATTCACTAAAAACAATTCCTAATTCATTTTCAAATTCTGGAAGATCTTGGACTTCATCTTCTTGAAGAATGGTTAAGGATAATCCCTTTGCTCCTGCTCTAGCGGTTCGCCCACTTCGATGCACATATGCTTCAAAGGTATCAGGAAGGTGATAATTGATAACATAAGCCACTGCTTTCACATCAATACCACGAGCTGCTAAATCTGTCGCAACTAAAATATCGATATGACCTTCTCTAAATTGTCCCATAATTCGATCCCGAATTCCTTGTGACAAACTCCCGTGTAAGGCGCCTGAGGAGAATTTATTAATGGCTAAGTTTTTAGCTAGTTTATTAACTGCCGCTTTGGTTTTGCAAAATATAATCCCGCGTTTACCCTGTTTTTGATTTAAAAAATGCATTAAAACATTCAATTTCTCAATTGGCTCAACCACTACATACTTATGGTCTATGCCTTGATGACCAACGGTTTTCATATCTGCCTCAATATATATCAACTGTTTGGACATGTAATTTTGAACCAATTGTTTGATGGCACCAGAAAGCGTCGCGGTAAATAATAGTGTTCGACGGGTCTTTGGAATAGCTTTAATAATAAGATCTAAATCTTGTTTTAGAGCACTCACCATTTCATCGGCTTCATCCAATACCAAATAGGCTATCGTTTTAGTGTTTAAGGCACCACGATTGATTAAATCTACCAAACGTCCAGGTGTTGCCACCACAATATGAGTCGGCGTTTTTAAGCGTTCTATTTGAGATTTTATGGGAATGCCCCCACAAATGGCAGCAATAGAAATTGATGGGATTTTTGCCGCATATGAAACTAAATTTGCATGAATTTGCTGGCCTAACTCCCGAGTTGGAGCTAGTATGACAACTTGAACATTTGGATTGTCTATTTCGATGAGCTGAAGTAAAGGAATTCCAAATGCAGCAGTTTTCCCAGTACCTGTTTTGGCCACGGCTACAAGGTCTTCTGTTTGATCTAACACTAAGGGAATGGTTTTTTGTTGAATAGCTGTAGGAGCAGAAATTTGCAATGCATCCAACCCTTTTTGTAAAAGATCATTAACCCCTAAATCTGAAAATCGTTTTGACATATTATAATTTTAAACAAAGATAAGTATACAAAATCCAGCAAACGTGTAAATTGTAATGTGAATTTAAAAAGGGATAGATCTCAACTAGCAAAAACAAATAAATATAATATAGACCTACTCGTCATGGACTTAGGGTTTTCTGTAAATTTATTTCAAGGGGATGATACGTTTTACAAAACGTATCAGGTTAGCTTACTTTAGAATCGTTTGTTAGAAATTTGTTTATATACGCTGAAGCTTTGTTATATCCGAATATTTACAAATCAATTTATTTATGCTATAAATTAGAGCAAAAAAAAGCCTATCACTGATGATAGGCTTTTTTTAAAAACTTGAAAGTATATGTATTAGATAACTTTAACGTTTACTGCATTTAATCCTTTGTTACCTTCTTTAAGATCGAATTCAACGATATCGCCTTCACGAATCTCATCTACTAATCCTGAAATGTGTACAAAATGATCTTTTTCAACTCCCTCTTCAGTGATAAATCCAAATCCTTTAGATTCATTGAAAAACTTTACTGTTCCTTTACTCATAATAGTGTAATTAAATTTATATTTATGCTAAACTACAATCTTTTACTAAGAAACACACTACATAGTCAAGTTAATTTAAATATAATACTAATTAAATAATAATAACGCTTATAATTTATAGCCATTACATGCTTCAAATGACTTCACAATTTTACCTTCATCAACGAATTTAATTACATTTGAATATTCATTTTTAGCAGTTTTTAATACGTAATATCTTTTTTTTGTTCGATGAGGTTATAGTATCAATAAACTGTAAAAAAGGCAAAAATCATTTAAAAAATTACATTACCTTAAACTAATACTTTCAATTTCTAAATAGAAATCTTCATTGGTTTTGTTACCTATTAAAAAGGCGATTTGCTCAAGTGCATCCGCATCAAAGTTAGGCAGCGTTAACGCACGACCTCTGTAAGTTGGTCGAAATAGTTTTAAAGGGATAACAATCTCCTCCAGGATTCCAATTGTGGTAAAACGATACACATAGGAATGGCGATCATTAGAATTAGATTTTAGCCTAAATTGATAAGCTTTACCATCACCCTTCAATTTTAAAACAACAGATTCAAATCCCGCAGTTTGAATCGCCTCAAAATTGTAACGTAAAGACGAAAATCCGCCATTATTTTCTGTTGTCACAGCAGATATACGCCACCAAGATTGAACCAGTCCTTTTTGAGAATCAAATTCGTAATATTTTATACCCCTATTATCTACACTTTCAATAGAATAATTATTTAAGAACTCTGTCTGCATATTTTTAAACTCATCAATAGATAAATCGTCAGCATCCCAGTCACTGAACAACCCATCAAATTTTGCGTTTTCATCGAAAGCTTCAAAAAAGTGGTCCATGTTTCCATATTGTAAGGCATGCATCGCTTTTCTTACCGTATTAATATTAGGGTGATTCGAATAAATTTTACCATCACTTAAATTACTTCTACTTCTCCAACTTTCGACAAAAGGCATTTGGTTCATATAGGTACGTGAAAATGATATTTTGTTATCAGAATTAACTGCGTATTGCGTGTGTCTGCGTTGTGAAAACTTCACACCAGTCATCCCTCCTACGCCAGAAATTGCCTCCCAACAGTACACCAAGGTTACATCTTTGAAGTTTTCGTCATTGTATTTAATGGCATCAGGGTATGCATTATTGGCCGTTTTAAGTGAATGATATCTGTTTTTTGTGTTCCATGATTCAACATTATCTATAAACTGTTTTTTTGTTGTTGGCTCTCTGTCTTTGTTCATCTCATCACCCCATACCCCTTTAAAATCATCGGATAATAAATTATCTAAAGCCTTCTAAATTGTTTGTATTTACAGCATCATACATTTGATAGATAATATCGATTGCTGGATGATCAATATATACGGTTCCATTTTTTTTCTTTTGTCCAAATACAGATATTGAACTAACGACTAAAAGTAATGCAATTAATTTTGTTTTCATTTTTGGTAAATTTTATATTAGTTTTAATTTGAAAGTAAATATATAAAATAAAAATATAAACAAAGAAGTTTGAATCAAAAACAGATTAAAAATTCGAAGTAAAAAGGGTAATCAAGTGTAAGAGAAACTATTTAAGGCTAATACTTTCAATTTCTAAATAGAAATCTTCATTGGTTTTGTTACCTATTAAAAAGGCGATTTGCTCAAGTGCATCCGCATCAAAGTTAGGCAGCGTTAACGCACGACCTCTGTAAGTTGGTCGAAATAGTTTTAAAGGGATAACAATCTCCTCCAGGATTCCAATTGTGGTAAAACGATACACATAGGAATGGCGATCATTAGAATTAGATTTTAGCCTAAATTGATAAGCTTTACCATCACCCTTCAATTTTAAAACAACAGATTCAAATCCCGCAGTTTGAATCGCCTCAAAATTGTAACGTAAAGACGAAAATCCGCCATTATTTTCTGTTGTCACAGCACCCTTAAAAACGCCACGACCCTCTGAATTTAATACAAATAATCCTTGAGATTTTCCTCCCATGATACGATCATCTACAATTTGCCAACCATCAGTTGAAATTCCGGATTCAAATTTAAAAATAACAGATGGAGATTGAAACATAGTCATCGCTGTAAATAAAATTAATGCATTAAACATCCCTATGAAAATTTAAACTTTTGGAAGTTCAGCCATAATTTCATCAAAATTTTCTCTCAAATAGGCTCTTAATTTCTTTTTATAATCCTCTTTAAGCCAAGTTAAAAAGTTATGCGTGCTCTTACTTATACATTTTGAATAGCGATGTATTCTAAAATCGATATCATCTGTGAGTAATTTCACTAGGTCTAAAGCATCATATACATCCTCACTATTTTCTATACAAATTTGTGCATGCTGCTCTATAGAACGTTTCAAGACGACTTTTGAAGACTCTCCATTTCGAATGGATTGGATATACGTTTTATTCACATCAAAATAGACCTCTTTTGAGTTCGAAAAAGATGCTCTAATATCCTCAGGCATTTCGTATATGAAATTACTTTCAAGCTCTTCGTCACTTAAAACGCCATCTAAATAATAATTTGGATACTTAAATATGCGTTGCCAATCTAGATTTGTACTTCCCCAAGGCCCAAAACGGTGAAAATTATTGCCAAGGTCAATGACATCAAAAGAATTTTTGTTCTTTAGAATACGGGACCCCCTCCCTATCATCTGATAGTATAATGTTAGTGATTTAGTCGCACGATTTAAAATAATCGATTCAACTGTTGGTTCATCAAACCCAGTAGTTAATATGCTCACCGAGGTTAGAATAGCATTTGGCGTATTTTTAAACCATTTTAAAATTTGAGTACGTTCTTTTTTCGAGGCCGTATTATCTAAATGTGCAATAGGATAACCTGCATTGCTAAACAGATCGTAAACAAATAATGAGGTATTGATACCATTATTAAAAATAAGTGTTTTTTTACCTTCACAACGTTCGATATAAGCTTCCATTAGCTTGGATAACATCTCGTTATTAGTGTATAAATCTTCTGACGATTTTACAGTATAATCTCCATTAGCGCCGACAACTAAAGAGGTCAAACCAACATTGTAAGAATACATATTTGCTTGTGCAAGAAATTCATTTTCAATGAGTGACTCTATGCTCTCACCAACAATTAATTCATTGTAATTATCCGCCATTGGGAGTTCGATATTTGAACTCAATGGGGTTGCAGTAACGCCTAGTATAAAAGACTTCTCAAAGAACTTGAAAAGCTTTGTAAATGAATTGTAATGCGCTTCATCAATGATAACTAATCCAATATCAGAAATATCTAATTTATCATCTTTTAGTCGATTATTAAGCGTCTCAACCATAGCCACAAAACAATCAAATTTTGATTGATCTTCTAAATTCGCTTTACTGTCAATGACTTTGTTTTGAACTCCAAACTCTGTCAAAACAGACGAGGTTTGTTTACAGAGTTCAATTCTGTGCGTCATTACTAATACCTTTTTCTTTTGCGTTTTTAAGTATTGGCTAACAATTTCAGAAAAAATTACAGTTTTACCTCCACCTGTAGGTAATTGGTATAAGAGGTGGTAATCGTCAACAGCAGTTTCAAAACATTGAAATATTTTTTGAATTGCTCCTTTTTGATAGCTGTAAAGTTCTTTTCCTGTTTTACGTTCTAATTGATCTGGTATAGAAAGCATAGTTGTTTTTGATGTATTTTTGCAAAAGTACGTTCTTTATTGTGTTTACAAAGAATTATTTTAGAATATTTTTTGATAGTATTAAAAAGTTCTTAAAAAATAAATGGAAGGCTCAAACTAATCTAATTTTTTTAATTAAAAAATATTCATTACTTTGTACTTAATATTATCCCGAATATTATGATTAAAAAATCAATTCATCCTTCGAATAAATTTTGGATTATAGGTGTGAGTGCTTTAATTTGGAATCTAGTAGGTGTGTTTGTTTATTTGGGACAATCGTTCATGAATGATGAAATCCTTAAAACCCTTTCACAGTCTGAACAAAACTATTTTTTAAGTATTCCGGCATGGGTGACAGCAGCATTTGCAACTGCAGTCTTTGCAGGGTTTTCAGGAAGTATTTGTTTGCTATTAAGAAAGAAAATTGCATACCTATTGTATTTAATTTCATTTTTTGCGTTGATCGTTCAACACCTCTATAATTTATTTATACAAGACTTTCTAAGCTTTAGTGGCAAACAGCTAATTTTACCTTTTTTCACCACTTTAATCGGAGGATACTTAATCTGGTTCTCTAAAAACAAGGATCAAAAGGGAATATTAAGTTAGTTGTTGTTTTTCATGCCTAACTTATGGGTTTTCTTTGAGCCGGCATACATTTCATATTTTTGAAAACGCGCTTCTAATTTCGCATTGAACAATTTTATTTTTCGAGAAGGTCTTAAACCAATATGCTTTAAAGCTTCTAAGTTTGAAGAAATCATCCATGCATTAGTACCTGGATATTTATGTTTTAAAGTTGATCCTATGGCACTATAAAAAGTTTCCATTTCAATATCTAATCGTTCTCCGTAAGGAGGGTTGAAAACCATGTGAAGGTGTGCTTCGCCTCCTTTTTGAGTTTTGAAAAAATCTTCGTGTTTTATGTATATAAAATCATCTAATTTCGAGTTCTCAACATTTTGAATGGCTTTTTCAACCGCACTTGGCGATTTGTCAAACCCCATGATTTTATGATGAAAATCTCGAGTTTTAGACAGTAAAGAGTCTTCTATTTTCTCAAACAAATCTACGTCCCAATCTTCCCAGCGTTCAAAGCCAAACTCGTTGCGCATCAAATTTGGTGGAATGTTACAGGCAATCATGGCAGCTTCAATGAGGAGTGTTCCAGAACCACACATGGGATCCATAAAATCACTCTGACCATCCCAACCAGAAAGCAGCACTAATCCAGCAGCTAAAACCTCGTTTATCGGTGCAATGTTTGTCGCAACTTTATAACCACGTTTGTGTAAGGATTCTCCAGAACTATCCAATGAAACTGTACAAAAATGACGATCAATATGTATATCAATTTTTAAATCTGGAAATCTCAAATCTACATTTGGACGTTCGCCAGTTTTTTCTCTGAAACGATCAACAATCGCATCTTTGGTTTTAAGGGACAAATATTGTGAATGTGTAAACGTATCACCATTTAGGGTCGAACCAACTGCTAAGCTACCATTTGATTTCAAATAATTTTCCCAAGGAATTGCATTAATTTTTTTATAAAGATCGGTTTCATTTATAACTTTAAAACTGGCTATAGGTTTAAGGATTTTTATGGCCGTCCGCAATCCCAAATTAGCTTTATACATAAAGCCTTTGTCCCCAACAAAACTCACGTGACGTACCCCTATTTTTACCGCTTGCGCCCCAAGTTGAGTCAATTCCTTAGCTAAAAGTTCTTCAAAACCAAATAAGGTTTTAGCAACCATCTTAAAATTATTCTCCATCAAAATTATTTAGTACGCACAAAAATACAGTATTTTTGTGCGAGTTAGAAGTAAATAAATGACAAAAGAACATTCAAAGTGGTTTCAGTCGTGGTTTGACACTGCGTACTACCACCTCTTATATAAAAATAGAGATTACAAAGAAGCTGAAGTTTTTATTAAAAACTTAGCCTCTTATTTAAACCTCGATAAAGACGATAAGATTTTAGATTTAGCTTGTGGAAAAGGAAGACATTCGATATACTTAAACTCGTTAGGATACAGTGTTACAGGAGTTGATTTGTCAAAAAACAGCATCAATCACGCCAAAACTTACGAATCGGAGACCTTACATTTTGATGTCCATGATATGCGTAACTTTTATTCTACCAAATTTGAGGTCGTTTTAAATCTCTTTACTAGTTTTGGTTATTTTGAGGAAGAAACAGATAATTTCAAAGTGATTCAGACTATTAAATCTAGCCTTAAACAAAATGGAATTGGGGTTATCGATTTCATGAATAGTCCATTTGTAATTGAAAATTTGATTGCCCATAATTCTTACGAAGACGATAACATTACATTTAACCTAAAACGTCGGCTTTCTGACGGATTTATTTATAAAGATATCGAAGTTATTGATGGGAATACAACGACGCATTACGTAGAAAAAGTACGTGCGTTTACATTTCAAGATTTTGAAACAATGCTCGCAAATGCGGGATTACATTTGCTAGACTGTTTTGGAAATTATAACTTAGAACCTTTTAATAGTAAAACTTCAGAACGTTTAATTTTAATTTTTATGGCTAATGATTAGTTTTTTAGCACCTATATTGGCTGTTGGATTTGGAGTCGCAATTGTATTTTTTTACAGTAAATCACACCCATTAAACTTAAAATTATTTTTAGCATTTAGTGGTGCTTTTTTACTCTCTACCACAATTTTTGAACTTCTTCCCGAAGTGTATTCACATCTTGACACCAAACAAATTGGAGTGTTTATAATGAGTGGTATTTTACTGCAAATTTTATTAGAATTTTTTTCTAAAGGAGCAGAACATGGGCATGTACATTTTCAGAAATCCAATAGTAATTTTCCTTGGTTTTTATTTATTAGTTTAGGAATTCATGCCTTTTTCGAGGGGTTTCCCTTAAAAGATCATAACAATATTATTATTGGAGTGGTCATTCATAAAATTCCGATTGCTGTACTCATTACCACCTATCTCCTAAAATCAAAACTACAAACCACTAAAGTGGTACTGTTTTTAATTATTTTCACACTCATGACCCCTTTAGGAGCAATTTCTTCTGAACTTTTTAATATCTCTTCTAACGTCATACATAGCATTAATGCCATCGTAATTGGAATGTTTTTTCACATCTCTACAATTATTTTATTTGAAAGTAGTGAAGGGCATCATTTTAATTTGAATAAAATTTTAATGATTTTGAGTGCTGTTGTTTTGGCATACTTTATTTAGACCTCATGTTTAGTAAAAGTCAATCTAAACAATTACGACAAGAGTTTTGGACTAGTTTTGGGAAATCATTTCCCAGAAAATGGATACGCTACAATACCAAGGTTAAAGGGTTGAGTTTTAAATTCCATTTTGATACCAAAACCGCCTATGTCGCGCTGTGTTTTGATATGGCCCCAGACAAACAAAATGCTTATTGGGACACTATAAAGTCTCACAAATCGATTCTTGAATCTGATTATTTTCCAGAAATACAATTTGAAAAAGAGCTGCAAGTATCAGAAGACAAAATCCTTCCAGCTGTTTTTGTTTCAATACCCTCAAAGGTCTCTATTCACAATAAATCAACTTGGAAAACAACAATGGAATTTCTTAATGAATCGATGATTAAGTTTGAAGACTTTTATAATTTATATGAAAATACGGTTAAGATTTGAGTCTTAACCGTATTAGTGTAGGTTTAATGTATTGAGGCAAAAAAGGCTAATCAAATTTCATAGTTTAAAACAAAATTTGTAATCTATTTCGAGTCAAAATAACCTCATATTCTTCAAAGTACAAAGGCTTAAGTAACAAACGGACATTCTACGTAACAAGCGGGAGTTTTACGTAATTAACGGATTTAAGTCTTTTTGCATTCGGATTGATCTGATAAACGCTATGGATTCCAACGTTTAGAAAGCTCGTATAAATCATATGTATTAAAAGATTTTTGATACTCTAAACGTCCATTTTGGAATTGACGGTTCAGAATATCCTCAATCAAATAGTCTTCTTCAGAATTATGAGGATCAAATGGAAGCTTTAAAGACATCTTAAATAGTCGCGCTGTATTGTTATACCAAAAAGCGCGCCATCCACTTCTTAACCCTTTCACCAAATCAAAAGCCGTCTCTCCAGTTTGGCGGTGAATTAGTTTGATTAAAATCTGGCCCTCAGTTATTGTGAATTTTTTAAGTTTTTCTGAAAACTCATCTTCCAAATACTTTTGAACCATTCGCGTATATTTCTTTTGTTTTCGTTTGCTCTTTATAGCTCCCATACGCTTATTTAGGCTATCCAATCGATCCGCTGCCAATTTAGCATAAGGATATACCTTCATTGTTTTACGTTGTAATATAAAATACCGACGTCGTGAATCTGAAGATGTAAATTTTAATTTGGGAAGAATATAAACTTCATTTAAATTTATAGAAGTATTCGTAATAGTATCTCCTACTATTACTATAAAATTATCAGAAATAGAATCCTTTTGCACAGGAAAGGTCTGGCTATATACTAGAACCGGTAACCAAAAAAGAAAACAATGAATCCACTTCATATATTAGTTAATTTATGTGTATTCAAACTTACAAAATATGCCTTAATCTGTGTGTGATTATCATTCTTAATTGTTACTTTTAACCAAAATTAATTAAAATGGCACAAAAAACAATCTTAGATAAAAAAGCACTCACATTTCTAGAAGACTATCTTAATAATGCAGCTCCAACAGGCTACGAATGGGACGGTCAAAAGCTATGGATGGACTATCTAAAACCTTATGTTGATACTTTTATTACAGACACCTACGGAACTGCTGTGGGCGTTATTAATCCTGATGCACCATTTAAGGTTGTTATTGAAGGTCATGCCGATGAAATTTCTTGGTATGTCAACTATATTTCAGATGATGGGCTTATTTATGTTATTCGAAATGGTGGAAGTGATCATCAAATAGCACCAAGTAAGATCGTAAACATTCATACCAAAAAAGGAATAGTAAAAGGTGTTTTTGGATGGCCAGCGATACATACGCGAAGCGCTGCCAAAGAACAAGCGCCGAAACTCGATAATATTTTTATAGATGTTGGCTGTAAAACCAAAGAAGCGGTGGCTGAATTAGGCGTTCATGTTGGTTGTGTTATCACCTATCCTGATACGTTTCATGTCCTTAATAAAGATCATTTTGTATGTCGTGCTTTAGACAACCGTATGGGCGGGTTTATGATTGCTCAAGTGGCGCGTTTATTACACGAAAATAAAAAAACTCTGCCTTTTGGTTTATATATTACAAATTCAGTACAAGAAGAAATTGGGCTACGCGGAGCAGAAATGATTACACACACCATCCAACCCAATGTGGCTATTGTTACCGATGTAACTCATGATACTACAACCCCAATGATTGAGAAAAAAACACAAGGCCATTGCGAAATGGGCAAAGGTCCAGTCATTGCCTATGCGCCTGCTGTACAACAAAAATTACGGGATTTAATTACGGATACTGCTGAAGCACATAAAATTCCGTTCCAACGTGCTGCCCTCTCAAGAGCAACAGGCACAGATACCGATGCCTTTGCGTATAGTAATGGTGGCGTAGCTTCGGCATTGATTTCATTACCCTTACGCTATATGCATACCACGGTAGAAATGGTACATCGTGAGGATGTTGAAAATGTCATTAAAATGATTTATGAAACCTTATTAAAAATCAATAGCGGGCGATACATTTTCGTACTTTGACTAATTTGTAGTGGACGAATACTTAGACATTTGGAGTTCTGATGGGCAACCAACAGGACAATCTTGCTTGAAGGATGAAGCCCACCAAAACGGCTGGTTTCATCCCACAGTGCATATTTGGTTTTACACTGCTACACCTGCCCTATTACTTCAAAAACGAAGCCTCACAAAAGACACCTTTCCTGGGTTTTGGGACGTTTCTGTAGCCGGTCATGTGAGTGCTGGAGAATCCATTTTAGAAGGCGCCATTCGCGAAGTCAAAGAAGAAATTGGTTTAGATATTATCGCATCTGACCTCAAGCCTCTTGACATCCGAAAAAACACCAACCGGTTCAAGAATGGGATTATAGACTGTGAATTTCAACATGTGTTTTTAGTGAAACTTGACACTGAGCTCTCTCAACTCCGAATTCAAG
Source organism: uncultured Paracoccaceae bacterium (assembly GCA_943788135.1). Lineage (GTDB taxonomy): Bacteria > Bacteroidota > Bacteroidia > Flavobacteriales > Flavobacteriaceae > Hel1-33-131. Next base: position 257,818 of record CALSPC010000007.1, read on the forward strand.
AATCTGAAGTGGATGCTATTCGCTTGTTTTCTTTTGAAGAACTCCAAAAATGCAGGCTCCAAAAACATCCGATATATAGTATTGTACCTGCAGATATGCGCTATTACCAGTTTGTGATGGATGCAGTGTCAAAAATTCTATAATTAGCAGTAGTTTTGCCAAATGCAGAATCAACCCAAACTTAAACTCGAGTTTATTGCCATTATGGCGTTGCTCATGTCTTTAGTAGCGCTATCAATAGATGGTATTTTACCGGCGCTTGCCGTCATTGGAACAGATTTAGGAGTGACCGACACACAGAAACACCAGTTACTAATTACCATGATTTTTTTAGGTTTAGGATTTGGACAACTGATTTTTGGTCCATTATCCGATAGTTATGGTCGAAAACCGATTATTTATGTAGGGTTTTTAGTCTTTGCAATTGCGAGTATTATTTGTGTGAACACCAATTCTTATGAAGTATTAATAGCAGGACGTATTCTGCAAGGTATTGGGTTGGCATCGCCACGTACCTTGAGTATCGCCATGATTCGCGATTCATATGAAGGAGATTATATGGCAAAAGTAATGTCATTTATTGTGATGATATTTATTCTCATCCCGATCATCGCGCCTACATTAGGACAGTATTTAATGCTCACTTATAACTGGCAAACCATTTTTAATGTTCAATTAGGACTTGGAATTTTAGTTCTATTTTGGTTTTGGAAACGACAACCTGAAACCTTAGCAGTTTCCAAGCGAATTCCATTTAGAACTGCAACCTTAAGCTCTGGATTTATAGAGTTTTTCAAACACAAACAAGCGGTAGCTTTTACTTTGATTTCTGGATTTATAACAGGCTCGTTTATGGTATACCTAAGTACAACCCAACATATTTTTGAAATTCAATACGATTTAGGGGAAGATTTCCCTTTAATCTTTGCCAGTCTGGCGATAGGTGTAGGATTTGCCACTTATCTCAATGGCGTTTATGTTGTTCGTATTGGCATGAAACGAATTGCCTTGGTATCGCTAGCGGCTTACTGTTTAAGTGCATTACTTTATGTGGTTTTATTTTTTAATGTCTCTAATCCTCCTCTATGGGTTTTATTAACATTTTTTGTAATACAATTTATTGCTGTTGGATTTTTATTTGGAAACCTGAGAGCGCTCGCCATGCAACCTATTGGACATATTGCCGGCGTTGGTGCAGCCATTAATGGGTTTATTTCAACAGTTATGGGTGTGCTTATTGCTAGTGGCATTGGGGCTTATGTCACCACCACAGCTTGGCCCCTATTTTTAGGATTTTCAGTGTGTGGAATGGTATCTATGGTAATTTTTATTTTAAATAAGCCGTTAGAACGGACAATTTAAAACACGCCATTATCAACATCTTTGATGAATTGAATCAAGCCTTCAAAGTAGATTTTTTGGTCGTCAAATTGTGAAAGATGACTCCCATTAGGACACAATAAAAAGCGCCCATTTTGAACCTCTTCTGAAATAAACTCCATTTGTGCTGGATCCATGGTGTCATGAGTGGCACCAATACTCAAGGTTGGTACAGTAATCTTGTGTAAATCCGCTTTGATATCCCAATACTTTAAATTAGCATCGCCTTTAATCCCAAATTCACTGGGCCCTTGCATCGTCACATAGACATCATGGTTGATGTGCTTAAAACTTCTATTTAAAGGTTCTGGCCATTCAGCTACGGGTAAACGTAGTATGTGCTCAGTGTAATAATTATTAACAACCAACTCCATATAACGAGGATTGGAATAGTCTTCTTTTTCTTCAAAAGACATGATTTCTTTCAATACCTCAGGATCTAGTTTTGGTGCTAAGACTTCATCAGAATAGTTTTGATAATCTGGAATTGAAGGTACCATATTAGAAATGATCAAACCTTTTAAATGTTCTTGATATTTTAAGGCATATTGCATTCCTAAAATTCCACCCCACGATTGGCCAAACAAATAAAAATTATCATTTGTCAATCCTAAAGCGATTCGAACTTGCTCTACTTCCTCCACAAAACGATCTAAATCCCAAAGCGATAAATCTTTAGGCTGATCACTATAATAAGACCCTAATTGATCATAATAATAATATTCAATGCCTTCATTAGGAAAATAACCATCAAAGGATTCATAAATTTCATGTGTCATTCCAGGTCCACCATGTAATAACAATACTTTTATTTTTGGATTATTTCCAACACGCTTTGTCCACACCTTAAATTCGCCTTTAGGCGTTGAGATTGGAATCATTTTTATACCACCTAAATACTGATCGTCTTTTTCAGAACTGTCTAAGTAATCTGATTTGAAGTTGTAAGCGATGTTTTAAGTTCTGTTTTACAAGCTGTAAAAAGTAATGCGAAAATTAAAAGATATACAAAATTGGTTTTCATGTGTTTGTATTTATTGGTTTTATAGTTGAAGATTTTGGTCGCTATTAATCATTTTTTAGGGTGATCAAATTTTAAATTTGTGGCGATCATAAAAATATGATTTAAAGTGATTTCGTTTATTTATAGTGAATTTTTCATGATGGTTTCAACCACTTCAGGATTTAACAAGGTACTAATGTCCCCTAAATTAGAGGTGTCTTTACTGGCGATTTTGCGAAGAATACGACGCATAATTTTTCCGGAACGTGTTTTTGGTAAGCCCGACGTAAATTGAATTTTATCCAACTTAGCAATTGGTCCAATGTGTTTACTAATAAGTTGGTTGATTTCAACTTTTAAAGCTGCAGCATTCGTGTCATCAGAATTTTTAAGCGTTATATAGCCATATAACGCACTTCCCTTAATATCGTGTGGATAACCAACAATCGCAGATTCAGCAACCTTAGGATGCTCATTTATGGCATCTTCTATAGGAGCCGTTCCTAAATTATGACCTGAAACAATAATCACATCATCTACACGTCCAGTAATGCGGTAGTGTCCATTTTCATCTCTAAGGGCACCATCACCAGTAAAATAGCTCTGATCATAGGCAGAAAAATACGTTTCCTTGTAGCGTTGGTGATTACCCCAAATTGTTCGTGCCATCGACGGCCAAGGAAATTTAATACACAAACGACCTTCTACAGAATTACCCTCAATTTCCTCGCCTTTTTCGTCCATTAAAGCGGGTTGAATTCCCACGAACGGCAAGGTTGCAAAAGTTGGTTTACCGTCAAAACTCTTTGGAATAGGAGAAATCATAATTCCGCCTGTTTCTGTTTGCCACCATGTATCCACAATTGGGCATTTGCGTTTTCCAATATGATCGTTGTACCAATGCCAAGCTTCCTCATTAATAGGTTCTCCTACTGTGCCCAATACTTTTAAAGACGATAAATCATAAGGAGAGACTAAATCTAAGCCCTGCTTTGCTAAAGCTCTAATCGCTGTTGGTGCCGTATAAAATTGAGAGACCTTGTGTTTTTCAACAATAGACCAAAAGCGGCCATAATCGGGATAACTAGGTACGCCTTCAAACATCAGCGTTGTAGCACCATTTAAGAGTGGCCCGTAAACGATATAACTATGGCCTGTTATCCATCCAATATCAGCTGTACACCAATAAATATCCTCAGGTTCATATTGAAAAATATTTTTAAATGTATAGGCACTATAAACCATATAACCAGCCGTTGTATGCACCATTCCTTTAGGTTGCCCTGTTGACCCCGATGTATATAAAATAAATAACGGATCTTCAGCATCCATAACTGTAGCCTCGCATATAGCTGATGCAGATTCTAAAAGCGGTTGTAACCAAAAATCTCTTCCAGAAACCATCGAAATGTCCGTATGAATGCGTTTTGCAACGAGCACCGCTTCTATACCAGCGCAGTCTAAAAGCGCTGTATCAACAATCGATTTTAAATCAATTGTTTTTGCACCACGATAACCGCCATCACTAGTAATAAGAAGTTTACAATCGCAATCATTTATCCGTGACGCCAACGCATTCGCAGAAAACCCTGCAAAAACAACAGAATGAATCGCGCCAATACGCGCACAAGCGAGTACTGCAATCGCTAATTCTGGAATCATCGGCAAATAAACACAAACCCTGTCCCCTTTTTGAATCCCTTTGGACTTTAATACATTGGCAAACTGGTTGACACGTTTATGTAAATCTGTGTATGTAATCGCTTCAGAAGATTCGTTTGGATTATTGGGTTCAAATAAAATAGCTGTTTTGTTGCCGTTTTGTTCTAGGTGGCGATCAATACAGTTTTCAGTAATATTAAGCTGAGCACCTTCAAACCAACTAATTTTAGGGAGAGAAAAATCCCATTCTAACACCCTACTCCATGGGCGTTTCCAAACAAAATTAGCTTTGGCTATTGCATCCCAAAAGGCTTCGGGATTTTCTACTGATTTTTTATAACTTTTTGTATAAGATTTGAGGTCTTTTAAATTGTACACTGTTGAAGTTTTAAGAAATTATGCTACAAGTTAATAAATTTACACAAACAATGTTAATACATTTCATGATTTCAATAATTTGAATGTTAAAATTATAAGCTAACTTTGCATTCTAACCAATTAACTTTGCAATTAAAACGGCTCTACTTTATTGATGCTGTGAGAGCATTTGCTATATTAATGATGCTTCAAGGTCATTTTATTGACACCTTATTAGCTATTGAATATAGAGATTCCAACACTCTAGCCTTTAATACTTGGCAGTATTTTAGAGGAATCACTGCTCCTGTATTTTTTACGGTTTCAGGTCTAATATTCACCTATTTATTAATCAAAGCAAAAAGCAAAGGTGCATTGTATTACCGGATGCGTCGCGGCGTTGTTCGAGGGCTTATGTTAATTGGAATTGGATATGCACTTCGGATTCCAATTTTTAGATGGTTAAATGGCTCTTTTGGAACTTATTTCTTGGTTATTGATGTTCTTCAAATTATAGGAGTTTCTTTAATTTTAATTGTCGGCATCTATGCCTTATGCCAAAAAAAGACACTGTTTTTCTCTGTTGTCATGGTTTCGATTGGAACCTTGATATTTCTATGTGAACCACTCTACCGAGCCTATGCCGCTAATGGTGTTCCTTTAGTATTCGCTAATTATATATCAAAAATAAATGGCTCTGTATTTACGGTTTTTCCTTGGTTTGGATATGTTGCTTTTGGGGCATTCATTGCAACCCTATTTTATGGCTATTTAGTTCGTCCTAGATTTAAACCCGCCATTGTGACTGGATTTTTTTCTGTAGGACTAGCTTTAATTTATGGATCGTCTTCTGGTTTACATTGGCTTGCTATTCAAACCGACATATCCCTTTTTGAAGCCGTTGCCAATTATAATTATTTATGTATTCGATTAGGAAATGTTCTCGTTTTATTTGGACTGTTCTATGCCTTAGAAACCTATTTAAAACATCCTGTAATTTTAAAAATCGGACAAAAAACGCTTTCCATTTATGTGGTACATTTTATCCTTCTTTATGGCAGTTTTACTGGTTGGGGCCTCAAACGAATTTTTGGTAAAAATCTAAGCCCTATGGAAGTCATTCTTGGAGCGATCTGTTTTCTAGTTGTTGTAAGTTTAATTTCAATTTATGTCATTAAACCAAACACTCAAGTTTATGGATTTCTTAGGCGCCAAGCGTTTAGATTAAAAACCGCTATACAGTCTTTAAATACCTAAGAACATTAGTTTCTATTCGCGATTGGATGTCTGAAACGTCTGCTTTTACAAAAGTTTCGCCTGTGATATTTTCATACAATTCAATATAACGTTCACTTACAGAATTGATATATTCATCACTCATTACTGGAACAGTTTGCCCTTCAAGTCCTTGAAAATTATTACTGATCAACCACTGCCGTACAAATTCTTTTGAAAGTTGTTTTTGGGGTTCATTGTTGGCTTGTCGTGTTTCATAGCCTTCTGCATAGAAATAGCGTGAAGAATCAGGAGTATGAATTTCATCGATTAAAACAATCTTTCCGTCCTTAGTTTTCCCAAATTCATATTTCGTGTCCACTAAAATCAATCCTCTGGAAGCAGCGATTTCAGACCCTCTTTGAAATAATTTTCGCGTATAGTCTTCTAAAACTGCGTAATCCGCTTCAGAAACAATACCGCGACTGATAATATCTTCTCTAGAAATATCCTCATCATGGTCACCCATTTCAGCTTTGGTTGCAGGGGTTATAATAGGGGTTGGAAACGCATCATTTTCTTTCATCCCTTCGGGCATAGATACTCCACAAAGTAAGCGTTTTCCTAAATTATATTCTCGAGCGGCATGACCAGACATATAGCCTCTTATTACCATTTCTACTTTGAAGGGTTCACAACACTGACCTACAGCCACATTGGGATCTGGAGTTGCCATCAACCAGTTGGGTACAATATCTGCTGTGGCTGCCATCATTTTAGTGGCAATTTGATTTAAGATCTGACCTTTAAAGGGAATTCCTTTAGGCATGACAACATCAAACGCCGATAAGCGGTCTGTTGCTACCATCACCAAAATATCAGAATTTAGGGTGTACACTTCTCTAACTTTTCCTTTGTATAAATTGGATTGACCAGGAAATTCAAAATTTGTATCTGTAATCGTATGACTCATGAAATTGTTTTAATCTCTATTTTCAATATTCTTGTAGGCTTCTATGACTTTCTTTACCAATTTGTGACGAATCACATCTTTATCATCTAAAAAAATCATACCGACACCATCAATATCTTTTAATATTAGAAGGGCTTCTTTGAGCCCAGAAATCGTTCGTCTAGGCAAATCAATTTGACCAGGATCTCCAGTTAAAAGAAATTTGGCATCCTTCCCCATTCGCGTCAAAAACATTTTCATTTGAGCATGAGTGGTGTTTTGACCTTCATCTAAAATCACAAAAGCATGATCTAAAGTACGCCCTCTCATAAATGCTAAAGGCGCAATTTGTATCGTACCATTTTCTATATAACTATCTAATTTTTCTGAGGGGATCATGTCTCTTAAAGCATCATAAAGCGGCTGCATATAAGGATCTAACTTTTCTTTTAAATCGCCTGGTAAAAACCCAAGATTTTCACCAGCTTCAACAGCAGGGCGCGTTAATATGATCCGTTTTACTTCTTTATTTTTAAGAGCTTTAACTGCTAATGCTACCCCTGTGTAGGTTTTTCCAGTTCCGGCAGGACCAATAGCAAATACCATATCGTTTTTTCGAACACTATCTACTAACTTACGTTGATTAGCAGTCTGTGCTTTGATCAAACGCCCGTTAACTCCATGGACAATGACGTCTCCACTTTTTGAGGAAGAGTCGTAATCGGCTTGGGAATCACTGGTGAGAACGCGTTCAATCATATTTTCATCGAGTTTATTAAATTTCTGAAAATGACTTAACAACATTTTCATACGTTTGTCAAATTCTAATAACAGATCCTCATCTCCAAAAGCTGTAATTTTTGTACCTCTTGCTACAAGTTTTAACTTTGGAAAATACATTTTTAAGAGTTCTATATTTTTATTTTGGGTCCCAAAAAACTGTTTAGGTGAAATATCTGTTAACTCAATAATTAGTTCATTCAAAGGGTTGAAATGTTTAGTTGTTTTACGATTCTTTCGATGCTATAAATGTAGTTACAATTTAGTATAATTTTTAAGAGTGTTAATAAAAATTTAAAATAAAAATTGTGTAGGTTTGTAGTGCTCTAGATATTTCATGTTTACGGAGGATTTATAAACAAACTAAGATACTGCGCGAATGGCCGTCATTACTTTAACGACCGATTTTGGAACAAAAGATCATTTTACAGCTGCTGTAAAAGGCGCGTTGCTATCTGAAATTCTGGAAGCTAAAGTTGTTGATGTCTCGCATAATATTTCGCCATTTAGTATTTTAGAAGCGGCCTATGTAATTCAAAATGCTTTTAGCAGTTTTCCTGTAGGAAGCATCCACATTATTGGAGTTGATTCTGAAATAAGTGAAGAAAACAAACATATTGTCGTCCAGTTGAATGACCATTATTTCATCTGTGCTAATAATGGAATTATGAGTATGATTTGTGCTGAAATAAATCCACAAAAAATCGTAGAAATAAATATTCATGATAAGATTTCTACAAGTTTTCCTGTTTTAGATGTATTTGTAAAAGTCGCTGCACATATTGCTCGAGGTGGAACATTAGAAGTCATTGGGAAAATTATAAACGAGATCAAACCGATCAAAAATATTGTTCCCATTGTAAGATCTGGAGCAAGTCAGTTGGTTGGAAGTGTAATTTACATCGATCATTATGGCAATGTCATCACAAACATCAAAAAACGCTTTTTTGAATCTATTCAAAAAGGGAGGCGGTTTGAAATATCTGCACGAAATCATAAATTTAGACGGATTTATAACCATTATAGCGACATTGTAGATTTTAACATTGCAGCCGAATTGCGTAATGATGAAGGTCAAGGTCTTGTGGTGTTTAATTCTTCCGACTATCTTGAAATTGCCGTTTATCGCAGTAACTTAGCCACAGTTGGCAGTGCTTCTACCCTGTTAGGCTTAGATATGATGGACACTATTTCTATAGATTTCTTTAAAGATTAATACGGAAATCACACCCTTTTATGAGCCAAAAAGCTATCAACCTAATGTTAATAAGTTTCTTTTAATAATTAGGATCAAAAAGATATATTTGTAAGAGCCCAATAATTAAATTTATAACATACATCACAGATGAAATTTATAGTTTCCAGTACATATTTATTAAAACAACTTCAAGTCTTAGGCGGTGTGATTAACAATTCTAACACCTTACCAATTCTAGATAATTTTTTGTTTGAATTAGACCACACAAAACTTACGGTGTCTGCCAGTGACTTAGAAACGACTATGGCATCTTCACTGGACGTCGAAAGTGATAGCCAAGGTAGTGTTGCTATTCCTGCTAAACTCTTGTTAGAAACCCTAAAAACCTTTCCTGAACAACCCCTTACGTTTGTAATTGAAGAGAACAACACTATTGAAATTAGTTCTAACCATGGTAAATATGCTTTGGCTTATGCCAATGCAGACGAATTTCCAAAGGCGATTTCTTTGGACAATCCAAGCACGACGGTAATTGGTGCCGATATTTTGGCAACAGCAATTTCTAAAACAATTTTTGCTGCTGGAAACGACGATTTACGCCCCGTAATGAGCGGTGTATTTTTTCAGTTTTCAACAGAAAGCCTAACTTTTGTGGCCACCGATGCTCATAAATTGGTAAAATATTCACGTACCGATGTTACTGCCAATGAAACGGCAGAATTTATAATGCCTAAAAAACCATTGAATTTATTGAAAGGAATTTTAGCTGGAAGTGATGAGGATGTTGCTATAGAGTATAACGACTCTAATGCGAAATTTTCATTTGAAAACTCGGTACTCATATGTCGATTAATTGATGGTAAATATCCAAACTATGAAGCGGTAATTCCTAAAGAGAACCCCAACCATTTAACCATTAGTAGAAATCAATTTTTGAGTTCTGTTCGACGCGTTTCTATATTTTCAAATAAAACAACCCATCAAATTCGCTTAAAAATCGCTGGTGCTGAATTGAATATTTCTGCAGAAGATATCGATTACAGCAACAAAGCCGAAGAACGGTTGACTTGCGATTATCAAGGAGATGATATGCAAATTGGATTTAACTCTCGATTCTTATCTGAAATGCTGAGTAATCTCAATGCCGATGATGTACAATTGGAAATGAGTATGCCAAACAGAGCAGGTATTCTTACGCCAGTTGACGGATTAGATGAAGGTGAAATGGTTACGATGCTAGTAATGCCTGTAATGCTAAATAGCTAATTTCTAAATTTTCATACATAATTTAAAAGCATTCCGACGGGAATGCTTTTTTTGTTATATTTATGTTTAAGAATTACAACTGTTTCTTTATCTACCCCACTACCTATGAAGATAAATTCTTTTATTACTATCGTTAGTTTTATAGTTCTAGTTTCATGTGTACAACATAAAAAAATGACAAAAACATCTGAACATCAGTTTACAAATAAACTCATAAATGAGACGAGTCCATATTTATTACAACACGCACACAATCCAGTCAATTGGTATCCTTGGGGACAAGAAGCTTTAGATAAAGCTAAAAAAGAAAACAAATTAATTATTATTAGTGTTGGATACGCTGCATGTCACTGGTGCCATGTGATGGAACATGAGAGTTTTGAAGATGTAGAAGTTGCCAACTTCATGAATGAAAACTTTGTTGCTATTAAAGTTGATAGAGAAGAACGTCCCGATATTGATCAAATTTATATGGATGCGGTACAACTGATCACTGGAAGTGGCGGTTGGCCTCTAAATTGTATTGCTCTCCCTGACGGTCGTCCTATTTATGGCGGCACCTATTTTCCAAAAAATCAATGGTTAGATGTGCTTACTAAAATTTCAGATTTTGTTAAAACTAATCCCGAAAAAACAGAGCGACAAGCAAAACAACTCACAAATGGTATTCAAGCTAATGAATTAAACCTTTTGAGCACTAAACAAAAGGACGTTTCAATGGCGGACTTGAACCTCATTTTTGAAAACTGGAAAACAAGTATTGATTCAGAAAATGGCGGATATAAAGGCGCACCAAAATTCCCTTTGCCTGTTGGCTATCAATTTTTATTACATTATAATTTCCTGAATCCAAACTCGGAAGCCCTAGAAGCTGTGACCCTTACCCTTGATAAAATGGCAAATGGTGGGATTTACGATCAGATTGGAGGTGGATTCTCTAGATATGCTACTGATGAACGTTGGAATATTCCTCATTTTGAAAAAATGCTTTATGACAATTCCCAACTCGTTAGCCTGTATGTAGCTGCTTACAAACACACAAAAAATGAAAACTATAAAACAATTATCACGGAAACTTTAGACTTTATTCAGCGAGAACTAACGTCTGAAGACGGCGGATTTTACGCCTCTTTAGATGCCGACAGTGATGGTGAAGAAGGTAAATACTATGTTTGGTCTCAACAAGAGATTCAACAAATTCTGGGTGATGATGCCAAACTCATTCTAGACTATTATAATATCGAGGCCAACGGAAATTGGGAAAATGGAATCAATATATTATTTAAAACTGAAACCGACACTACCATTGCAGAGCGCTATAAATATTCTGTAAACGAACTTAAAACACTAGTTAGTAAGGCCAAAAAACAACTGCTCGCTGAACGTGAAACCCGTATCAAACCAGCGTTAGATGATAAAATTATAACCTCGTGGAATGCACTTATGCTTAAAGCGTATGTAGATGCTTACACAATTTTTGATAACAAAGCGTATTTAGATGCTGCGCTCAAAGCTGCAAATTTCATCAATACAAATGTTCGATCATCAGATGATCGATTGTCCAGAAGCTATAAAAATGGCAAGGCAACTATCAATGGGTTTTTAGATGATTATGCGTTTACAATTGAAGCCTTTATTGCTTTATATCAAAGTACGTTTGACGAAAAATGGTTAGAATCTGCAAAAAAATTAACAGACTATGTAATCGAACATTTTTATGACCCCGAAAGCAGTATGTTTTATTACACTTCAGATGTGGATCAAAAATTGATTGTACGAAAAATGGAAATTTCAGATAATGTAATGCCTGCTTCTAACTCTCAAATGGCCAAAAACTTATTTGTTCTTGGACAGTATTATTATGACAGTGATTATGTCGCACGCTCCAGACAGATGCTCAATACTGTAAAAGAAAACACCATCAAAGGTGGCCCTTATTACTCCAATTGGGATATCTTGATGAGTTGGTTTATAAGTCCTCCCTATTCGGTTGTCATTTTAGGTGATGATTTTGAAAGTAAACGCCACGCATTAAATGCTCAATACTATCCAAATGTATTTTTATCCGGTGGAAACAAAGAAGGGCAGCTCGCTTTATTAGAAAATAAATTAATTCCTGGCCAAACGACAATTTATGTTTGTCAAAACAACAGTTGCAAATATCCTGTAACGGATGTAAATGAAGCGATGAAGCAGCTTATCGTAAATTAGAACTTCGTATTAATCCTACTAAATAAAACCAAATGAATTACAGATTTGCAACTTCTAAAGATATTGAGCACTTATCAGAATTATTTGATGGATATCGGATTTTCTATCGTAAAACCACAGATCTAAAAGGTGCAAAAGCCTTTTTAAGAGAACGAATTACTAAAAAAGATTCAAAACTCTTTGTTGCGGAAACCCAAACACACAAACTCGTAGGATTTGTTCAACTCTATCCTCTTTTTTCGTCCACTCGAATGAAAAAATTTTGGTTATTAAACGATCTGTTTGTGCATCCAGAATTCCGAGGCAAAGGAGTGTCTATTGAATTGATTCAGAAAGCTAAAGACCTCGTTTTGGAGACCAAAGCATGTGGAATGTTTTTGGAAACTGAAAAAACAAATTTAATTGGAAATGCATTATACCCAAAAACAGGTTTTGTGCTAAATACCGATTCTAATTATTATGAGTGGAATGTGGAACAGTAATGCAACATATGCTCTTCACTCCTACCCATACATTTTTTCACGGAGCGCCTTAATCTTAGGGTCTTGCATATACTCATCAAAGGTTGTGTAACGGTCAATAACCCCTTTAGGAGTCAGCTCAATAACTCTATTGGCTACAGTTTGTGCAAACTCATGATCATGCGTGGTAAACAATACGGTGCCTTTAAAGTTTTTTAAGGAGTTGTTAAACGCTGTTATACTTTCCAAATCCAAGTGGTTAGTCGGTTCATCAAGCATCAAAACATTGGCACGCATCATCATCATTCGTGAGAGCATACAGCGGACTTTTTCACCACCAGACAAGACGTTGGATTGTTTGAGGGCTTCTTCGCCACTAAATATCATTTTTCCTAAAAACCCACGAATATGAACTTCTTCGCGCTCTTCTTCGGTTTTAGCCCATTGACGCAACCAATCTACTAAATTCATGGCTTCTTTAAAGTAACTGCTATTATCTAAAGGCAAATAAGACTGAGAGGTTGTAACACCCCAAAGAAAATTACCTGTTTTTGCTTTAAGTTTGCCATTAACAATATCATAAAATGCAGAACTAGCCCTAGAGTCTTTAGAGTAGATTACGATTTTATCGCCTTTATTTAAGTTAAAGTCAATCTTATCAAACAAGGTATCACCTTCAAGATCATAGGCTAATTTTTCAACATTTAAGATTTGATCACCAGCTTCACGATCACGCTCAAAAATAATAGCTGGATAGCGTCGGCTAGATGGGCGAATTTCTGTCACATCTAATTTATCAATCATTTTTTTTCGACTTGTAGCTTGTTTAGACTTGGCAACGTTGGCCGAAAAACGACGAATAAATTCTTCTAATTCTTTCTTTTTATCTTCTGATTTTTTATTCTGTTGTGCACGTTGTCGCGCAGCAAGCTGAGAGGACTCATACCAAAACGTATAGTTTCCTGAAAAATGGTTGATTTTATTGAAATCGATATCTGAAATATGCGTACAAACAGCATCTAAAAAGTGACGGTCATGCGACACCACAATAACACAGTTATCATAATTTGCTAGAAAATTTTCTAACCAAGAAATGGTTTCATAATCCAAATCATTGGTAGGTTCATCCATAATCAAAACATCGGGATTTCCAAAAAGGGCTTGTGCTAATAAAACCCGTACTTTTTGTTTCCCATCCAAATCTTTCATCAACGTATAGTGGTGGTCTTCTTTGATGCCTAAGTTAGAGAGCATTGAGGCCGCATCACTATCGGCATTCCAGCCATTCATTTCTTCAAACTTTACTTGAAGTTCTCCGATACGATCTGCATTTTCATCCGAGTAATCATTGTATAATGCATCAATTTCGGTTTTTATTTCAAACAGTGGTTTGTTTCCTATAATCACGGTTTCTAAGACCGTTCGCTCGTCATAAAGGTTGTGGTTTTGTTCTAGAACCGACATACGTTTTCCGGTTTCAAGACTTACATGACCAGATGTAGGCTCTTGCACGCCAGCTAATATTTTTAGAAATGTAGATTTCCCTGCACCATTGGCACCAATAATCCCATAGCAATTCCCTGTGTTAAATGAGGTATTAACTTCATCAAAAAGAATTCGTTTTCCAAATTGTACTGATAAGTTTGAAACTGATAACATGCTTAAAATAATTTTTGCAAAAGTAGAAAAATGAATTCACCAATCAAATTAAACTGCTGCGTAATTTAACAACGCCTTAACAAGATTAAATCTTCTCAAAGCTTACTTTTGATATGCTTGGTAAATTGAATGCCAAATATTTATAAAAATGAAACCGATATACATCTTTTTTGGACTTTTTTTTGTTTGGAGTTGTCAAGAGACTCACAAGACATCTAGGGCTGTTTTTATTGGAGGTGACATCATTAACCCAACCAATGATTATGTGGTATTATATGATACAAGAGACCAAATTGATACGTTGTTCCTGAATGCTAAAAATCGATTTGCTCATCGCTTTTCGGATTTTAAACCAGGAATTCATTCTTTTGTTCATGGCGGAAAACACCAATCTATTTTACTAGAAGCACAAGACAGTATTATGATGCACATTAATACACATGATTTTGATGAATCGATTGTTTATAATGGTGATGGCGCTAAGAAAAATAACTACCTCATCAATATATTGTTAAAATTAGAAAAGGAAAACAGTCAAACCAATGAAGCGTATGCAAAATCGCCGTTTGAGTTCCATCAAAACATCGAAACATTAATTTCTAAAAATCTTCATGATTTGCAACTATTTTTGAAAACAAACCCAAATTCTGAACTTTTCAAAAAAATTGCAACTGCGAGTATACAATACCATTACTTCATGCGTAAAGAACTCTATCCTTACCGCCATTTTGGAAAAAATAATCTGACAAATTTCAAGGAGCTCCCTTCAGATTTCTATGCCTTTAGAAATGATATTGTTTATAATGATATCGATTTAAAAGATTTCTACCCCTACTATAATTATTTATTTCCTCACATCAACAACCTTGCGCTTGAGCAGCTATTTCTAACAAAAAAGGGCTTCAACTTAGATGATCATAAATTAGACTATACTATACGAAAATTAGAACTCATTGATAGTTTAGTAACAAATACAATGATTAAAAACAACTTATTAAAATATACGACTAGAAATTTTATTTCAAATGCGACATCAATCGATCAGAGTTATATTTTGTATCAATCTTTTTTAGATAAAAGCAGTAATGAAAAGGATAAGAAGTATATAAAAAACTTATTTAAAAACGCTCAAGGCTTACAACCTGGCTTTCAACTTCCACCAATAGAAGTTATTAATAATAAAAATGAAACGTTAAATATTAACACCATATTTGATAAAACAAGTGTAATTTATTTCTGGGATAATGCAAGTCGATATCATTTTGAAAACAGTCATATCAAGGTGAAAACTTTACAAAAAATATATCCAAATATAGATTTTATAGCGATTAACATAAATGCTATGCACACCAATGTCTGGAGAAATATGATCTATGGAAATCGTTTTAAAATTGATAATGAATATCGATTTTCTGACCCCTCATACGCCAAAAAACGTTTAGCTATTAATCACATCAAGAAGGTATTGATTGTTGATAAAGACGGGGTTATTCTGAACTCTACGGTTGATTTATTTGCCCCTGAATTCATAAAACTCCTTAAATTTTATGATTAAAAAAAGCTGAAGTTTCCTCCAGCTTTAAATCATATTAAAAAAATTAATTGCTTAATTTCCTTTTTTATAGTCTTCTAAAAATTTAGCTAAACCACTATCTGTTAATGGGTGACGCAATAATCCTTCAATAGAACTTAGGGGACCTGTCATAACATCTGAGCCTAATTTTGCGCAGTCAATTACATGCATTGTGTGACGCACAGAGGCAGCTAAAATTTCGGTTCCAAAACCATAATTATCATAGATTAAACGAATCTCCGCAATTAGATTTAATCCATCTGTTGAAATATCATCTAGTCGTCCAAGAAATGGAGACACATACGTAGCGCCTGCTTTGGCAGCTAATAAGGCTTGTCCTGCTGAGAACACTAGAGTGACGTTGGTTTTGATGCCTTTATCACTAAAATATTTACAAGCTTTTACACCATCTTTTATCATTGGAAGTTTCACCACAATTTGTGGGTGTAAAGCCGCTAAAGCTTCTCCTTCTTTAACCATACCATCAAAATCAGTTGAAATGACTTCTGCAGATACATCACCATCAACAATTTCACAAATGGCCTTATAATGATTCAAAATATTTTCTGAGCCAGTGATGCCTTCTTTGGCCATCAATGAAGGGTTGGTTGTTACGCCATCAAGAACTCCGAGGTCTTGGGCTTCTTTGATCTGATTTAAGTTTGCAGTATCAATAAAAAATTTCATAATTTCAATTGGTTTTAATTAATGAACACAAAATTAGTATATTATTATGGTTAGACAACTGTTATAATAAAAATATTTTATTAAATATTATAAAATCGACTTAATAGTTTTTCATACCATAAGTCGGGAAGAATGCGTTTTAAAACTACAGAAAATTTTTGTAGAAAAGCACCTACTTTATAATGAATTTTTGGGTTTTTGGAGGTGATAATTTTGTGAACGACTTCTGCCATTAGTAAGGGATTTTTTCCGGAATCTACGTGGGAATCCATCATATCTAGAGTGGCACCATAAGGCACTTTATAAGGAGAGTCTTCAAAGATAGGGGCATGATAGCGTCCTGCAGCGATATTAGTAGCGAAATCACCTGGCGCAATATTACTCATTTTTATGTTAAAGGATTTGAGTTCCATGCGATAGGACTCCGTTATCAATTCCAACGCTCCTTTACTCGCACTATAAACGCCTCTAAAAGGCAATCCCATATAGCCCGCAATAGAAGTGATATTTAAAATTAATCCTGAATGCTGTGAACGCATCGAAGGCAAAACAGCATTTATCATATTAATCGGTCCAAATAAATTGGTTTCGAAATTGCGTTTCATTTCATCCATAGGAATTTCTTCCAAAGGCCCTGTAATTCCAACGCCAGCATTGTTTATCAAAACATCAATACGCCCGGTTTTTGAAATAAGTTCAGCCACACATGATTGTATAGAATCTAGTTGAGTTACATCCAGTTTTATAAGTGGAAATTTAGATTCTGGAAAATTTTCTGGAAATCGGCTGGTGCCATAAACAGAAAACCCTTTTTGGGTGAGGTATTCTCCTATAGATTTTCCAATGCCTGAAGATCCACCCGTAATTAAAACTATTGTTGTCATTAAATTTGATGTTAAATGCAGCTAAATATAGGAAGATTTCAGGAAACTATCGGGTACAAAAAAAGGCAAGCTACCTACATCACACTGCTACAACCATTTACCTTTGCTGCGTTCCCGCCCTGGAGGATTCAACAGGAGCTAGTTGTGTAGGACTTGCCACCGCAAAGATACAAAGTTTATATATTCACACAATGATTTTTTTAACTGAATATAAATAAATAAATTGCTGAAAATTAAATTGAACTATGAATTCCTACAAACTCTTGACTTTCATTGGATTTAGCCTTTTGTTCTTTTCTTGCGGAAAAAACGCAACCTCCAAAAAATCAAACTTTTCTATCCAAATCAACAGTGACACTTCTATTATTACAAATGCAGAAACTCTTACAGTCGAGCTTCTGAATCCAAAAAATATTGCTTATGATTCTGTTCAATTGTCATTGGACAATAAACTAATTTCATCTTCTATTGATCTTTCGACAATTCCGTTAGGTGAAAAACGCATAAAAGCAAAGATTTTTTATGATTCTAAATTTGAAGTTGCCCTGAAAAAAGTCATTGTAGTCAATGCAGTGCCCCCAAAATTATATACCTATGAAATTGTAAACACCTATCCACACGATATAACATCATATACACAAGGTCTTGAATTTTACAAAGGAGGCCTTTATGAAAGTACAGGACAATATGGTGAATCTAAACTTCGAAAACTTGATTACAAAAAAGGAACCGTTCTTAAATCTGTTAATTTAAATTCAGCGTATTTTGGGGAAGGCTTATCCGTTTTAAATGATAAAATTTATCAATTGACTTGGAAAGAAGGTCGAGGTTTGGTCTATGATCTCAAAAATTTTGAACAAATCGAAACCTTCAATTATGGACAAAGTAAAGAAGGATGGGGTTTGTGTAATGATGGAGAAAAATTTTATAAATCTGATGGTACAGAAAATCTATGGATTTTAAATCCAACCACACTGGCGGAAGAACGTTATATTCAAGCCTATACCAATAAAGGAAAATTGACTAATTTGAATGAACTGGAATGGGTCGATGGGAAAATTTATGCAAATCGATATCAAAAAAATGGGGTAGCTATTATCAATCCAAAAAATGGAGCAATAGAAGCCGTTATTGATTTTAAAGCTCTGAAAAATAAAGTAACCAAACACCAGGGACTAGATGTTTTAAATGGAATGGCTTATAACCCTGAAACGCAAACTTTATTTCTCACTGGAAAACGCTGGGACAAACTATTTGAAGTTAAAATAATTAAGAATTAATGACCGTATTTGAGACTACTCGTACCGTTATTGCTGATGATTTAGACGACTTGATGCATGTGAATAATGTGCGCTATGTGCAATGGGTTCAAGAAACTGCAAAAGCACATTGGGAAGCTGTCACGACTCCACGTCAACGCCACGATAATATCTGGGTATTAGTACGACATCAAATCGATTATAAATCTGCAGCCAAACTCAATGATGAAATTCACATTAAAACTTATGTGACTCGTTCTGAAGGTGTGACTTCGACGCGCCACGTTGAAATGTATCATAAAGAGTCTGCTAAATTGATTATAAAATCTGAAACTATTTGGTGTTTATTAGATGCCCAAACCAAAAAACCTAAACGAATTTCCAATGCAATTGCAGCGGTATTTAATAATTAATAATTTACAACAATATTTGTTTGCTCTAAAAGTTATATTTTTACCAAAACAGTTCACCGTATGATTCGTTCCCTTTATTTTATAGTTGGTTTTTTTACGCTTATTTTTTGGAGTTCTTGCCGCCAAGATTTTGAATTTACACCAACTACTGGCGGGCTTAGCTTTTCAAAAGATACGGTCTATTTAGACACTATTTTTTCAAATATAGGCTCTAGCACATATACGCTTAAAGTCTACAATAACAGCGATGAAGATATATTAATCCCCTCTTTGAAATTAAGTAAAGGCCAAACGTCCAACTACCGTATGAATGTAGATGGTATGATAGGCAATGGAACCTTAGTGGGAAAAACTTTTGAAAATGTAGAACTTTTGGCAAAGGATAGTATGTTTGTATTCATTGAAACTACTATTGACATACAGCCTTTAGTAGCTAATGAAACACAGTTTTTATATACTGATGCTATTGAATTTGGAAGCGGCTCAAATATGCAAAAGGTAGAATTGGTAACCTTGGTAAAAGACGCCGTTTTTCTCTACCCAACTAAAGATGCACAAGGGGTTATTGAAACACTTAGGTTTGATGTTGACGGCGATGGCGTAGAAGATGAAACCAATGTACAAGGGCGTTTTTTAGACGATTCAGAATTAACATTTACCAATGAAAAACCTTATGTAATTTATGGTTACATAGCTGTAGAATCGGGAAAAACACTCACTATAAACCCGGGAGCACGCGTCCATTTTCATGCCAATTCTGGGCTTTTTATTACCAATAATGCTTCCTTAAAAATTAACGGATTACCAAGTTTAGACCCCGAAGTTTTGGAAAATGAAATTGTTATTGCAGGAGATCGACTGGAGCCCCAATACGAAGATGTCCCAGGTCAATGGCAAACTATATGGTTATTAGAAGGAAGCACAAACAATAGCATTAACCATACTACCATTAAAAATGCAACAGTTGGTATAGTTAGCGATGGCAATCAAGACGATCCTACAAAATTAGTGCTTACAAATTCTCAAATTTATAATTCCAGTAATTTTGGAATTTTAGGAAGAGGCACTTCCATTAGTGCAGAAAATATAGTCCTCAACAATAGTGGTGTATCTTCATTTGCAGGAACCTACGGCGGCAACTATAATTTTACCCATTCAACTATTGCCAACTACTGGAGCAATAGTTTTAGACAATTCCCTGCCCTATTACTCAATAATTTTATTGTGGATGCAGAAAATACGGTATTTACAAATCCTTTAGAATCCGCTAATTTTACCAATTGTATTATTTATGGTAATGACAATCCGGAACTCTTATTGGAAAAAGAACCTTCAGAGGTTTTTAATTTTAAGTTCACCAATAGTTTAATTTATTTTGATGATCCAACAAATTTTTATTCCGAATCTCAATATGATTTTACAAATACAGATTACTACGAAAATGTACGTTTTAATGCCGACCCTTTATTCTTAGACCCCGATTTGAATCAATTGAATATTCCATTGGATTCACCTGCCAAAGGGGTTGGAGTTGTTTCTGGAAACTTAAATGTAGATATTACAAATACTACTCGAACTTCCCCACCCGACTTAGGGGCGTATAATGCTATTGAATTTGAAGAATAGGCAAAAAAAAAATCTCACTAATGCGAGATTTTTATTTAATATTAAATTACTAAAGGATTATACAAACAAAGGACGGTGACTCATCAACGTATTGACCTCTTTTGAAATCGCTTCAAGTTTAGCTTCACTTTCGTGGTTGTTAAGAACTTGATCAATAAGTTCTACAACGGTTTCCATATCTGATTCTACTAAACCACGCGTTGTAATTGCGGGTGTACCAACACGAATTCCAGAGGTCACAAAAGGGCTTTGCGTATCAAATGGTACCATGTTTTTATTTACTGTTATATCTGCTTTTACAAGAGCTTGTTCAGCGTCTTTTCCAGTGATATTTTTATTTCTGAGGTCAATTAACATCATGTGGTTGTCTGTACCACCTGAAATTAAATCATAACCCCGTTTTACAAAAGCTTGTGCCATCGCATCCGCATTCTTTTTAACTTGTAATATATAATGAAGAAACGTATCAGTTAATGCTTCCCCAAAAGCAATAGCTTTACCTGCAATAACATGCTCCAAAGGTCCACCTTGATTTCCTGGAAAAATAGCAGAATCCAATAACGACGACATCATACGTACTTTTCCAGATTTTAATTTGATTCCAAAAGGATTTTCAAAATCTTTCCCCATCATAATGAGTCCACCTCGTGGGCCTCTTAAAGTTTTGTGCGTTGTAGTAGTTACTATATGACAATGTGGTAAAGGATCATTTAAAATACCTTTAGCAATTAGTCCTGAAGGATGCGAAATATCGGCTAACAAAATGGCTCCTACACTATCCGCTATCACTCTAAAACGTTTAAAATCGATATCTCTAGAATATGCCGAAGCACCAGCAATAATTAATTTTGGTTGTTCTTTAGTCGCAATCTCTTGAATTTTATCATAATTCAAAACTCCTGTTTCTTTTTCAACTCCATAAAAAACGGGGTCGTATAAACGTCCAGAGAAATTTACAGGAGACCCGTGTGTTAAATGTCCTCCATGAGATAAATCAAAACCTAAAATTTTGTCTCCTACATTTAAGCACGCATGAAATACGGCTGTATTGGCCTGGCTACCAGAGTGTGGCTGAACATTTGCCCAAGCTGCTCCAAACAATGCTTTGGCACGATCAATAGCAATTTGCTCAACTTCATCTACAACTTCACAGCCACCATAATACCGCTTACCTGGATAGCCTTCAGCATACTTGTTTGTAAGTACAGAGCCCGTAGCTTCCATTACTTGTTCGCTAGTGAAATTTTCAGAAGCGATCAATTCAATTCCATTGATTTGACGTTCTTTTTCAGCTTCGATTAATTCAAAAATTTGTTTGTCGCGTTGCATGTATAATTTTTTCAATTAGTTATGACCGCAAAATTAAGGATTAGATTGGTTTAATTTCATAAAAAAATAATAATTTGAAATACTATTTATTAAACAGTCATTAACATTTGTAAAGACTTCATTTTCTAATGAATTGTGGCAAATAGAAGCCCTATTATTAAAAGCGCAGTAATACATTGGTTTTGACTAAAAATAAAGAGTAATTCAAGTCTAAAATCAATAATCTGTAAAATTGTCGCTATGTTTTTTTTTTACCTTTAGATTTGATACTTTTGAATGTTAATAACACAATCAAATGCTACATTCAATTACTACTACGAAATCATCTCTTATGGAGTCCTTCCAAATGAATTCAATTTTTGTAATAATTACAATGATTATTTGCACCCTTTTGGGTTTTTCTATAATATAAAAACTCGTCCCCTCACAGTATTGTTTATACTAAACAATAGTTTTCATTAAAACATAAAAAAAACAGAATGAAAGTTTTAAAATTTGGAGGAACATCTGTAGGTTCTTCAAAAAATATATCTAAAGTCATAAAAATTGTAAAAGAGGAATCGGCTACTGAAAATATAGTGGTCGTGGTTTCTGCAGTTGGAGGGATTACAGATAAACTGCTCGCAGCTGCTGACAAAGCAATTAATAAAGATCATAGCTATAAACAAGATTTTGATGCACTTCGTCTAAAACACATCGATGTTATTGATGGCTTGCTCAGTGGTGAAGTTCATGAAACAACTACTGATGTTGTTTTGGAGCATTTGTCTCGACTGGAGAAACTCTTAGATGGTGTCTATTTGATAAATGAATTATCACCAAAAACCACCGACAAACTTCTTAGTTTTGGAGAACTGATTTCTTCCTTAATCATTTATGAGGCCATGAAATCTAAAGGGCTTAATGTCCAATTGAAAAACTCTCAAAACTTAATTGTTACGGATTCAAATTTCACTAATGCAACCGTAAATTTTGAAGAAACCAATTCAAACATCACGACGTATTTTGAGAGTAACCAAAAAATGGTCACTATTTTACCAGGGTTTATATCAAAATCAGAACAAGATGAAATTACAACCCTTGGTCGCGGAGGATCCGACTATACTGCGGCAATTGTTGCGGCGGCGCTCAATGCAAGTATACTTCAAATTTGGACAGATGTAAGTGGTATGTTTACCTCTAATCCAAAAATGGTTAAACATGCAAAACCGATCGCTAAGTTATCGTATTTAGAAGCTATTGAATTATCGCACTTTGGTGCCAAAGTACTGTATCCTCCAACGGTTCAACCTGTACTTAGAAAAAATATTCCCCTACTCATTAAGAATACATTAGCGCCTAAAGATCCTGGAACATTGATAACTAAAGTTGTCGAAAACGGAGCTGAATTTCCTATAAAGGGTATCAGTAACATCAATAATGTTTCTTTACTTACACTCCAAGGAAATGGAATGGTGGGAATTCCTGGATTTTCTAAACGCTTGTTTGAAACCTTAGCACACTCCAAAATAAATGTCATTATAATTACACAAGCCTCTTCTGAGCATTCTATTTGTATTGGCGTTTCAGATGCTGACGCATTAGCTGCAAAAGCAGTAATTGACAAAGAATTTGAAAATGAAATTTCTTTATTTAAAATTGATCCACTAGTCATTGAACCAAACCTTTCCATTGTTGCTGTTGTTGGTGATAAAATGAAAAGCCACCAAGGAATTAGTGGTAAAATGTTCAGTACATTGGGTAAAAACAATGTTAATATAAGAGTCATTGCGCAAGGAGCATCGGAACGTAATATTTCGGCCGTGATTGCTGAATCTGATGTGAAAAAAGCGCTCAATTGTTTACATGAGCAATTCTTTGAAGAACAAGTTAAACAAGTGAATTTGTTTATTGCAGGAGTTGGAAATGTAGGTAAATCCTTAATTGATCAAATCAATCAACAGAAAAAATACATAAAATCTACTCTAAAAATTAAGATTAAAGTCATTGCACTATCGAACTCTAAAACCATGGTGTTTGACGAAAATGGATTAGATGTATCGAACTGGGAAGCCGCACTAAAAAATGGTCAACCTACAGAACCCATGGCATTTTTTGAAGCAGCTAAACAATTAAATCTTAGAAATTCAATTTTTATAGACATTACCGCTAACGAAGCCATAGCCAATACCTATGCACATTATTTGAAACAAAGTATAGCAGTAGTGGCCTGTAATAAAATCGCCTGTTCGAGTGCCATAGAAAATTATAAAGAATTAAAACAGCTTTCTCACAAATATAATGTGCCATTTTTATTTGAAACTAATGTTGGTGCAGGATTGCCTGTAATAGATACGTTGAAAAACTTAATCGTGTCTGGAGATAAAGTCAATACGATAAACGCTGTGCTTTCGGGGAGTTTGAATTTTATATTCAATAATTTTAATCAAAATACAAGCTTTCATGATGTGGTAAAACAAGCGCAAGCGGAAGGGTTTACAGAACCAGATCCTAGAATTGATTTGAGCGGTGTAGATGTGGCTAGGAAATTATTAATTTTAGCTAGAGAAAGTGGAGAGATGCTAGAAATGGAAGATATTGAAAATGATGCTTTTTTACCACAAGAATGTATGGAAGCAGCTTCAGTTGATTTGTTCTTTGAAACGTTAAAAAAGAATGAGGCATTATTTCAAAAGCTGTTTGCAGCTGCAGAAGCGAAAGGCTGTCAACTAAAATATGTCGCAGAATATAAAGATGGAAAATCAAAGGTTGGTTTAAAAGAAATTCCTGTTGGGCATCCGTTTCATAATTTGGAAGGTAAAGATAATATTGTCATGTTTTATACAAACCGCTATAGCGATCAGCCAATGATTATTAAGGGAGCTGGAGCTGGAGCTGAAGTTACCGCTTCTGGTCTATTTGCGGATATTATTAGAATCTCAAATACAAACTAATGAACGAAATCAAACTTTTTTCACCAGCAACTGTGGCAAATGTTTCCTGTGGGTTTGATGTCCTTGGGTTTTGTCTAGATTCTATTGGAGATGAAATGGTTATTCGTAAAACCGCTGAAAAAGGAATTCGAATTACCAAAATCGAAGGCTATGATTTGCCTTTTGAAGTTGAGAAAAATGTCGCTGGAGTTTCCGCATTAGCCATGTATGAGGCCGCGAAACCCAATTGTGGATTTGAGATTGAAATCTATAAATACATAAAACCTGGAAGCGGAGTAGGAAGTAGCTCTGCAAGCGCTGTAGGTAGTGTATATGGAATGAATGTTCTTCTTGGAAATCCGTATTCTAAAACAGAACTGACTGCCTTTGCTATGAAAGGTGAAGCGGTTGCCAGTCAAAGTGAGCATGCCGATAATATTGCGCCTGCCCTATTTGGAGGATTCACATTAGTAAAAAGCTTAAAGCCTTTAGAAATTCTTGAAATCCCAACGCCTTCAGATTTATTCGCTGTAGTAATTCATCCACAAATAGAAATCAAAACAGCAGACGCTCGAAAAATTCTTCCAGAAAATATTTCATTAAAAAATGCCATTACACAGTGGTCAAATGTGGGTGGTCTTATCCATGGTTTACACACCAATGATTATGATTTAATTAGTAGGTCATTAGAAGATGTTGTTGTAGAACCGTTAAGAAATCAACTCATACCCGGTTTTGAAAGTATCAAAACAACAGCTTTAAAAAATGGAGCTTTAGGGTCTGGAATTTCTGGCTCTGGTCCTTCAGTATTTAGTTTATGTAAAAGTGATGCTACGGCAAAAAACGTTGAAAAGGAAATAAGAAAAATCTATCAAAACCAAAATATTCCGTTTGAGATCTATGTGTCTAAAATAAATCTTGAAGGAATTAAACACTTAAATTAAAACTAACTATGAACTATTATAGTTTAAATAATATAGCGCCGACAACTACATTTGAAAATGCAGTAATCAAAGGGCTTGCTCCAGACAGAGGTTTATATTTTCCTGAGTCAATCACTCCTCTAGAACCGTCATTTTTTGAAACTATTGAAACGCTTTCCAATGACGTTATTGCGTTTGAAGCTATTAAACAATTTATAAGTCCTGAAATTCCTGAAGACGTCCTAAAAACAATTATTTCAGAAACACTGAATTTTGACTTTCCTGTTGTAAACCTTACAGAATCCATTTCAACACTTGAATTATTTCATGGCCCAACAATGGCTTTTAAGGATGTTGGCGCGCGATTTATGGCACGCTGTTTAGGATATTTCAACAAAGATAATTCAAATGAAGTGACTGTTTTAGTGGCTACTTCTGGAGATACTGGCGGTGCCGTAGCCAATGGATTTTTAGGAGTTAAAGGTGTGCGAGTTGTGATTTTATATCCAAGTGGAAAAGTCAGTACTATCCAAGAAAAACAACTAACAACCTTAGGTCAAAATATCACAGCTTTGGAAGTGGATGGAACTTTTGATGATTGTCAAGACATGGTAAAAAAAGCATTTCTTGATGAACAACTGACCTCTAAAATGCAATTAACTTCTGCAAATTCTATAAACGTTGCGCGTTGGTTACCTCAATTGTTCTATTTTATGTTTGCTTACAAACAATTAAAACAACAGCACAAAACTATTGTATTTTCTGTACCTAGTGGGAACTTCGGAAATGTATGTGCGGGAATGATTGCTCAGAAACTAGGCTTACCAATCCATCATTTTATCGCTTCAAATAATGACAATAACGTGGTGACTCGCTATTTAAAGTCAAAATCTTACGACCCCAAACCATCAGTTCAGACAGTAAGTAATGCTATGGATGTTGGAAATCCTAGTAATTTCATTCGAATCCAAGCCATCTATAAAAATGAGTTTGAAACCTTAAAAGAAAACCTGTCTTCGTATAGTTTCACAGATGAAGAGACTAAAGAAGCATTGAAGGAGATTTACAGCACAACTAATTACATCGCCGATCCACACGGCGCAGTAGGATATTTAGGGTGTAAGTCGTATTTGAAAACCAATCCAGAGGCCCATTGTGTGTTTCTAGAAACTGCTCACCCAACTAAATTTTTAGATGTTGTTGAGGAAGTGATTCCGGCAGAAATTCCTTTACCACCACAAATACAAGCGGTAATTGATAAACAAAAAGTGGCCACTGAAATTAAAGATTATACAGCATTTAAAGCATTTTTAACGCAGCTTTAAACCGTTTTCATTCCTATTTTTGATTAGATTTGTAATGCTATAAATTTAATTGCTTATGAAAACTACTGCACTCCAATCGACTCACGAAGCTCTCGGCGCTAAAATGGTGCCTTTTGCTGGCTACCTAATGCCGGTTCAATACGAAGGTGTAAATACCGAACATGAAACGGTCAGAAAAGGAGTTGGTGTATTTGATGTGTCACATATGGGTGAATTTCTTATTGAAGGTCCAAATGCTTTGGCACTTATTCAAAGTATATCTTCTAATGATGCTTCTAAACTCACCATTGGGAAAGCACAATACAGCTGTTTTCCAAATGATCAAGGGGGAATTGTCGACGATTTAATTATTTATAGAATAAAAGAGCATACCTATTTACTTGTGGTTAACGCTAGTAATATTGAAAAAGATTGGGACTGGATTGATTCAAAAAACACAATGGGTGCAGAAATGAAAAACATTAGCGATGACTATTCATTATTAGCTGTTCAAGGCCCTAAAGCCATAGAAGCCATGCAGTCCTTATCGAGTATTGATTTAGCATCTATTCCTTTTTATAATTTTGTGGTTGCTGATTTTGCTGGGTTTGAACATGTTATTATTTCCGCTACTGGATATACGGGAAGTGGTGGATTTGAAATTTACTGTAAAAATTCAGAAGTAAAACAGGTTTGGGAGGCCATATTCGATGCAGGTGCGCGATTTGACATCAAACCCATAGGGTTAGCTGCAAGAGATACCTTAAGATTAGAAATGGGATATTGTTTATATGGAAATGATATTGATGACCACACCTCTCCTATAGAAGCTGGGTTAGGATGGATCACGAAGTTTTCTAAGCCCTTTACAAATTCTGAAGCCCTTCAAATTGAAAAACAAGAAGGTTCTAAGCGCCGTCTAGTTGGTTTTGAATTACTGGAACGTGGCATCCCCCGCAAAGACTACACCATTGAAGACATCAACGGAAACAAAATAGGGACTGTTACTTCTGGAACGATGGCGCCTTCATTAGGGAAAGGTATTGGAATGGGCTATGTATTAGTTAGCCACTCAGCTGTTGGAAGTGAAATTCGTATTGCCATTAGAAAACAAAAAGTTGCTGCCAAAGTCGTAAAACCTCCCTTTTACAAAATATAACAACCGATCTATTATGGCATTATTACAAAAACATCGCATTCTCATTTTAGGGGTCAGTGGTTTTTTGGGTAATGCTATCTATAAAGAACTCTGCCCCTATTATAGTACTTTTGGAACATATCGGACACCTCTTTTAGCATTTGAAAATAACAA
Organism: uncultured Paracoccaceae bacterium; assembly: GCA_943788135.1. Lineage (GTDB taxonomy): Bacteria > Bacteroidota > Bacteroidia > Flavobacteriales > Flavobacteriaceae > Hel1-33-131. The sequence continues at coordinate 286,184 of CALSPC010000007.1, forward strand.
ACAGTTTTATCAGTATGATTTTGAAGAAGATGATATTTTTGAAATTCTAGATGCTGTAAAACCAACACTCATTATTTCAGCGTTAAGAGGAGATTTTTCAGCACAATTAACAGCTCACAAACATCTTTTTGAGTATATCTCGTTGAAGAAAAAATGTAAAATGGTGTTTCTATCTTCTGCCAATGTATTTGATGCTTACAGTAAATACCCCAGTTATGAAAATGATACCACACTAAGTAATAGTATATATGGACATTTTAAAATTAGACTTGAGCAGTTGTTTTTAAAATTGCCAAGTAAAAAAATTGCTATATTACGATTACCAATGGTGTTTGGAGCACAATCACCTCGAGTAAATGAACTTAAATTACATCTTGAACTCGATGCCCCTATTGAGCTTTTCCCTAATCTTATAATGAATGTTATTTCCGACCAAAAGGTAACCCAACAATTACACTATATTATCAACAGAAACAAATATGGTATTTTTCATGTTGGAAGTAAAGACTTGGTACATCATGATGACTTCATTAAAGATTTGGTATCAAAAATTAGCGCTAAAAACCCCAAATTTAAACTAGTTTATACTACAAATGATGAACGGTATTTAGCGGTATTGCCAAAAGAGAATAAACTTCCAAAACACCTTCAAATGTATAGTTTAGAGTTGTTAGACAATATGTTTTAATGTTTTATATTGAATTATACTTGTTTTTTGTTTTAGCATTTTTATTTTTGTTAAACATTAGTTAGAATATTAGAATTTATGGGAAGAGCATTTGAATTTCGTAAGGCAAGAAAAATGAAACGTTGGTCAGCAATGAGCAAGGCTTTCACGCGAATTGGAAAAGACATCGTCATGGCGGTCAAAGAAGGAGGACCTGATCCTGATACTAATTCTCGATTACGAGCAGTGATTCAAAATGGTAAGGCCGTAAACATGCCTAAAGACAATATAGAACGTGCTATTAAACGTGCGAGTGACAAAAGTCAGGGTGATTATAAACAAGTGCTGTTTGAAGGTTATGCCCCTCATGGCATTGCGGTTCTAGTTGAAACGGCGACAGACAATAATACTCGAACGGTTGCAAATGTGAGAAGTTTTTTTAATAAATGTAATGGCAGTTTGGGCACATCGGGATCTGTTGTGTTTATGTTTGACCACAGTTGTAATTTTAGAATTAATGCAGAAGGTTTAGATGTTGAAGATATTGAACTAGAATTTATTGATTTTGGAGCTGAAGAAGTTTTTGCAGATGAGGATGGAATATTGATATATGCACCGTTTGAAAGTTTTGGTGCGATTCAAGCCGCTTTGGAAGACCGAAATATTGAAATTCTATCTTCAGGATTTGAACGCATTCCTCAGGTTACAAAACCATTAACCGAGGAGCAAGTCGCCGATGTTGAGAAATTACTTGAAAAATTAGAAGAGGATGATGACGTGCAAAACGTTTATCACACCATGCAAGAATAATTAAGAATACGCTGGAATTTTCCCTTTAACTCCATCAAAAAACGCACGCATAAATTTAAAATCGGCTTCAACATCGTCCGTTGGATAAAAGGGGTCAGAAAATCGATTTACTTTATTTTCAAAATCAAAAGACAACATAATTATGGGAACATTTGCTGTTTTGGCAATGTAATAAAAGCCTGTTTTCCACTGTGTTACTTTTTTACGAGTGCCTTCGGGTGCCAACAACATTCGGAACTCTGTTCTGTTTTCAAATAAACGTGCAATAGCATCAACTTGTTTTTCATTTGCATTACGATGAACCGGAGCGCCACCTAATGCTCTAAAAAACCATCCCGTCAAAGGGTTAAATAGTATTTTTTTGCCGACAAAATTAGCTTGTAACTTTAACATCGACCTCAAGAATACCCCAATATAAAAATCATGCCAACTGGTGTGGGGCGCTGCTATAAGTACTGCTTTTTTTGCAGAACCAAAGTCGTTGAAACCTTTTACTTTCCACCCTAACAAGCGTTGGTATATAAATTTTGAAATTCTATGCATGTTTACATTTTAGAGTAGAGGTCTTTTAATACGGACCTTGTAATTGTACGCTTCCAGTCTTTTCCTATAGCATTCTCCCATAAAGGTTCCAAACTTAAGGCCACATCAATCATCACATCAAATTGGTTGTCTGTGAGATGTGCACAAATTCCTTTTGGTATTGAAATATTATGTTTTGCTGTCATTTGTTTGAACAACTTCACTCCTTCTGGATAAAAGGCTTCTAGATGGTCAAAGACAATACAATTTCCAATGCCATGTTTTGTACCCAACAAAAAAGACAGCCCATAACTCATCGCATGTGCTACCCCGACTTGAGAATACGCAATGCTCATTCCGCCGTGCCATGAGGCCATCATAAGTTTATCTTGGCTCTCACTAGGCGATAATGAGCCTAAGAACACTTCTTTACAAAGTTCTAAAGCTGTTTCTCCGTATGTTTTACTAAAAGCGTTAAGATAACTTCCTGTGAGAGATTCAACACAGTGAATATAACAATCCATAGCTGTATAAAACCATTGTTCTTTGGGGACTCCTTCGGTAAGTTCTGGATCGAGAATAACTTGATCAAATGGCGTGAAATCACTATTAATTCCTAATTTTAGAGTGGGCCCTGTTAAAATAGTTGTTCGAGAAACTTCGGCGCCTGTTCCTGAAATTGTAGGAATTCCTACATGATAAATACCTTTCTGTTTGATTAAATCCCAGCCTTGATAGTCTTGACTAAGACCATTGTTTGTTAACATCAATGCTACTGCTTTGGCTAGATCTAACAGAGAACCTCCACCAATTCCAATAATTCCTGATGGTAAAATACTTGACCCTAAAATGATATTTTCAACTAAACTATCTACTTGAGTTGTTTTTGGTTCTTCTTCGGAAGAAATAAAAATAATTTGATCGTTATATAGCAGAGGAATCTTGGCAAGTAATGAAGCGTTATTTTCAAAAACATCATCTACCAAAAATATGAACGGCGCTCGTTCGTTAAGGCGCATTGGCGCAATAATTTCTCCGAGTTGGGTGAAACTACCACGTCCAAAAACAACTTTGGAGACCATTGGAAAATTTTTAAAACTCATACTCATAACTAACTACTATAGGTCCATAAAATTATGGACGGTTTAAATTTTCTTGAAATATTTCTGCAAAACGTCCGATATGATACCCATCAATCAAGGCGTGGTTTGCGCTAATCCCTACATTCATCAATAAACGCTCACCATCTTTATATGTTTTGCTGTAGGCAAATTTTGGCACCGAATCTTTAGCACCCGAAAAAGGTTCTTTTTGGGAGGTAAAACTAAACCACGGTAATGCTGAACAATGGATACAATCTAATCCGTTCACAGGAGGATACAGTTTTGTTGATGTAGAAATGCGATGTTTTTCGTTTTCGAAATTGGTGTTAAAATCTTCGAAATTTTCTGTGTAATGAATAAAACTAAACCCAAAAGTATTATCGGCTCTTAAAAGCGTAGCTGATGCATTGATAACATCATATTCAAAGATTTCGTTGTCTATAATTCTATATTTAAAATTATCTACCGCATTAATTGCTTTCATACAGTCGTGGAGATAGCATGCAAAAAAACTATGCGCACCGTCCTTCGCCCGTTTATAAGCTTTACTAACGTCAAAGGGAATAGTTACTGCAAAGTACGGATCTGCTAACGCATTAAAATGGTTGAAATGGTGTTTTCGATTCCAGCTGTCTAAATCTATCTTCTTCAATTTACGAATTCAATTAATTGTTTTTCCATAAATGCTTGGCGCGTTCTAAATCTTCAGGAGTATCAATTTCTATGCCTTGAACATCTGTTTCTACCATTTTTATTTTTTTTCCAAACTCCAAATAACGTATACATTCAATTTTTTCTGAAGCTTCTAACATTTGCATTGGCAGTTGTGTGAAATCAAGCAAAGCCTTTTTTCTGAATGCATAAATTCCTTTATGCTTAAAATACTTAGTTTCTATTGATTTGTCTCTATGAAAAGGTATCGGACTTCTTGAAAAATACAATGCAAAATTGCGTTGATCAACAATCACCTTCACCGAATTAGGGTTTTGAATTTCATCTGCATCTGTAATGTGAACCATTAGAGAAGCGAGGTCAATTTCTTCATTAGGATCGTCTTCAAAAACACTTAAAACTTTTTGTAAACTTAAGCGTTCTGTAAACGGCTCATCGCCTTGAACATTAACTACAATATCGCAATCCACCTTGTGTACGGCTTCCGCAATTCGATCACTCCCCGACTCATGCACCTTTTGACTCATTATAACATTGCCACCATGATTTTTAATTTCATCTGAAATAATCTCGCTATCTGTCACTACATAAACAGCACTAAATAAATTCGTTTCGACCGTAGCCTCGTAAGTTCTGAGAATGACACTTTTACCTCCAAGGTCTTGCATCAATTTTCCAGGAAAACGAGAAGCACTGTAACGCGCGGGAATCATTGCTATTATTTTCATTTGATTTTAAATTTATCGAATCTCAAAAATACAATTTTTTTGATTAAATCAGAGAGTGAAATCAATATTGCTTAGGCTTCAAAATATTCGTCTTTAAAGCCTATTAGAAATAATTTTTCTTTAGCACGTGTCATTGCTGTATAGAGCCATCTCAAATAATCACGATCGATCCCATTTGGCAAATACGGTTGTTCGACAAATACGGTATTCCATTGCCCTCCTTGAGATTTATGGCAGGTAATGGCATATGAAAATTTTACCTGAAGGGAATTGAGATGTTTACTCTTTTTAACGCCCAAAAACTTTTTATATGAAGAGGGCTCATCCTCAAAATCTTTTAAAATTTCTTGATATAATTTATTGGAGTCTTCATAGGGTAACGACGGCGTTTCAAGTTTGAGTGTATCTAACATTAAAACGGTTTCAAATGGGCGCATTTTAGGGTAATCAACCATTCTAATTTTGACTTCTGCAAAACGAAAACCATACAATTCTTTGATACTAAATATTTCAAGAACTTCAATAATATCGCCGTTGGCTATAAATCCAGCTTCGCTTGTTGGTTTTAACCAGAAGTAATTATTTTTAACAATCATTAAAAAATCGCCAGCCGTCAACTCATTTTCATTAAATAAAATACGGGAACGAATTTGCTCGTTGTAAAGATTTGCACGCTTATTGGAACGCACAATAAGAGCTGTTTCTTCGTTACCTAAATTACTGTAAGCATCGTTAATAGCATCTAAAATTTCATAACCATCATTTAAACGAACAATATCTTTGAACCCTTTAAGGTTAAACTCAAAAGACTCAAAAAACGAATTTGAAATGGCCTCTCTTAAATGTGTGGCATTAAACAAAATTCCCGAATCTTCGCCTTGACGCACTACTTCATCTAACTCTAAACGAATGACTTCTTTGTTATAATTGAGTTCTAAATTAGATTCGTTTAACGCGGGACTCAAATCAAGTTTAACTGGTGGCAACTGAGCGGTATCGCCTATCAGTAACAATTTACATTGAAATCCCGAATATACATACTGAATCAAATCATCCAAGAGCGCACCACTTCCAAACAATTTGGCTTGATTGGATAGATCAGAGATCATAGAGGCTTCATCAACAATAAAAAGGGTTTTTTTATGTTTATTTGGCGCTAATACAAACGACATTTTACCGTTTTTTTCAGCTCTAGGTGTATAGATTTTCTTGTGAATTGTAAAGGCTTCTTTTTGTGAATAATTGCTAATCACTTTTGCGGCTCGCCCAGTAGGTGCCAATAATACAGCACTTTTTTCAACTTTCCATAAATTTTTAACAAGGACACCTATAATTGTTGTTTTGCCAGTACCTGCGTACCCTTTTAATACAAAAAGTTCATTGGCAACCTTACTAAAAATAAAGTTCGAAAGCTGCTGTAGACCAATGTTTTGTTTAGCTGTTGGAGTAAAAGGAAAACTCGTTTTTAAAAGGCTGTAAAAGGCATTTGTATCCATTGGTTTTTGTAGCAAAAAAATATTTATTCAAATATAGAAATGATTTTTTGTAACATTCACTTTATTGAATAAAAAAAAAGTGTAGATTTGTCTAATAACAATATATACACCTATGACAATTTTTATATTAATCCTTGCCGTAATTTTAATGACCGTTGGAATTGTTTATCTAATTGATAAATATGTTCCAAAAAAATATAAACCTTTTATACTTGTTGGGCTTTGGACTCTCATCATATATTTAGGCTATATTACATTTATGTCAATTTATGGCGAAATTCAATTTAATCAATTAAAGGAGAAGCGCTACAAAGTAGTCATCGAAAACCTAAAAGACATTAGAGATTCTGAATTAGCGCACAGAACTGTAACTGGACAGTTTGAAGGCAATTGGGATAGTTTAGTTAAATTTATTGAAACTGAAAAATTTACAATTACTCAGCGTCGAGATTCAACAGTTATTGACAAAGAGTTAACTCGTATCTATGGCGTTGATACGACTAAAGACATCGTTATTATTGATACGCTTGGTTTTGTTCCTGTAAAAGACTCTTTATTTGGAGCTGATCCTCGTTACAAAACCATGATGTATATTCCAACCCTAAACGATGGTCAAAAATTTGACCTCAAAGCTGGGGTATTAGAACAGAATGGAGTTAATATTCCAGTATTTGAAGCTTCTGTTTCTAAAAAGATACTCTTATTTGACCAAGACGAAAACTTAGTTGATCTTGAATCAGAGGTTAAATCAGTTGAAGGTGTAAATGGACCCACTCTAAAAGTAGGGTCTATGGATGAAGTAAATACAAATGGAAACTGGCCAAAAAATTATTCTAAAGACCAATAACATATCAACTTCTAAATATGAATTGTCCATTCAAGTAAATTTGAGTGGACTTTCTTTTTTTGTTTTAAACTTGGAAACGGCTGAAGTCGCCTTTTTGAAGGCACTTCAATTTGACAAAAAACAAACGCCAAAAAACCTTTTAGATAAGCTTACCCATAGTTTTAATAGTTTTGAAGAACTTCAAAATCAATTTTCTAAGGTCACGGTTATTCATGATAATGAATTAGCTACTCTTGTACCTAAAGCATTATTCGATGAAACGAATTTGGTGGATTATCTAAAGTTTAATACTAAAATCTTAAAAACAGACTTTATTACATTTGATAATGTACAAATTGCTGATCTAGCAGTAGTCTATGTTCCTTTGGTTAATATTAATAATTTTATTTTTGAACGCTTTGGTAGTTTTGAATATAGGCATAGTGCTACAGTTTTGATTAATCGGGTGTTGACTATCGAGAAAAATTCAAAATCATTGAAAATGTATATCAATATTGAAACTTCTCATTTTGAAATAATTACAGCTGCAAACAACGCCTTGAAGTTTTACAACCGTTTTGACTATAACACCAAAGAAGACTTCATATATTATCTCTTGTTTACTGCAGAGCAATTAGAACTCAATCCTGAAGAATTTCCATTAATTTTAATGGGGGCTATCGATGAATCTGATGAACGCTATAAAATTGTATATAAATACATAAGAAACGTAAGTATATTATCCTCAGACGCTATGTTATATAGTAACGGTAGTAATTCTAATCATTTCACGCTTCTAAATAGTTTATAATGCGCATCATATCAGGAACATTCAAAGCCCGACGTATTCAGGCTCCAAAAAAGTTACCCGTTAGACCAACAACCGACATGGCCAAAGAAGCCTTGTTTAACATTCTTAACCATCGCTATCATTTTCATGATATTTCGGTTTTAGATTTATTTTCAGGTACGGGGAATATTAGTTATGAATTTGCTTCGAGAGGTACAGAATCTATAGTGGCTGTGGATCAGAATTTTCAGTGTACTAAATTTATAACTCAAACATCAGAGGGGTTTGACATGCCAATTCAAGTGATCAAAGCAGAAGTATTTGGGTTTTTAGAAAAAACAAAGCAATCCCAAACAATTATATTTGCCGATCCACCCTATGATCTTGAGCTTGATAAATTTCTAAAAATCGTTGAACTTGTTTTTCAAAATGAACTTTTAGAAACCGATGGTGTACTGATTATTGAACACTCAAAACAAACAGACTTGTCTTCTGCTCCCCAATTTACAGAAGTAAAAGGATATGGTGGTAATCGGTTTAGTTTTTTTGAAAATTAAAAAAAAGCAGATCTATAAGCCGGATCCTGTATCACAAAACTGCGACCCTTATCATTTATCTACGTTTACTGTTACCAGCAAACTTTAGCTGCCTACCCTTCAGCATCGCACGTGACGCGCTCAAACGCTGATATACATGACATTGCACCTTATAGAGTTTACCTGGTTTCACTACAGCTTAACCTGTACATTCTTTCTGTTGCACTTTTCCTAGCCTTACGACTGGTGGCCGTTAGCCACTATAATTCACTATGGTGTCCGGACTTTCCTCTCCTCGTTAAAACGAACAGCGATAAGGCGATCTGCTTTTCGGCAAAAATACATAAATTGTTAATAACTCCTTTTAATTTAAGAGGGTTTAATTTAGGCGTTATTGGATGAATTTTTAAATTTGTTAACTCAAGATTTTTTATGGAACCATTTATTGTATCGGCATTAAAATACAGACCCCAAACATTTAAGGATGTTGTGGGCCAGTCGGCGATTACCAATACATTAAAAAACGCCATTGATCAAAACCATCTTGCGCAAGCCTTATTATTTACAGGGCCTAGAGGCGTAGGTAAAACCACTTGTGCTCGAATTCTTGCTAAAATGATTAATAGTAATGGCGAAGAACATGAAAATGAGGATTTTGCCTTTAATATTTTCGAACTCGATGCCGCTTCTAACAATTCTGTAGATGACATTAGAAGTCTCACCGATCAAGTTCGAATTCCTCCTCAAGTTGGTAATTATAAAGTATATATCATTGATGAAGTACATATGTTATCGGCATCGGCATTTAATGCTTTTCTAAAAACCTTAGAAGAACCTCCAAAACATTGTATTTTTATTTTAGCGACTACTGAAAAACATAAAATCATACCAACCATACTATCGCGTTGTCAGATTTTTGATTTTAAACGAATCAATGTTACAGATGCTAAAAACTACCTCAAAGTTATTGCACAAGAACAAGGGATTACAGCCGAAGATGATGCGTTGCATATTATCGCACAAAAGGCAGATGGTGCCATGAGAGATGCCCTTTCTATATTTGATAGAGTGGTGAGTTTTTCTGGAAAAAACCTCACCCGCCAAGCCGTAACCGAAAACTTGAATGTTTTAGATTATGACACCTTTTTTGAAGCTACTGATTTAATTTTAGCTAATAAAATACCGGAACTATTACTTCATTTTAACCATATCCTTTCTAAAGGATTTGACGGCCACCATTTTATTACTGGCTTAGCATCTCACTTTAGAGATTTATTGGTTTGTAAAACTCCACAAACCATTGAACTCCTAGAAGTCGGCAATGATACTAAAAACACTTACAAAACACAGTCAGAATCCACTTCACAAGCGTTTCTAATCCATGCTATTGAGCTTGCTAATGATTGTGATCTCAAATACAAAACCAGTAAAAACCAACGACTTCTTGTCGAATTGTGTATAATGCAACTGGCCTCTATCACTTTTGATGGAGAAAAAAAAAAGCCTAGCGGGTTCATAATTCCTGCTGCTTATTTTAGAGGAAAGAAAGTCTCTGAAATTAAAGTTAGCCGTCCAGACACTACGCCATCAAAACCAAATCAAAAAGAAGAAAAAGAAACAACTCAAGAGCTTGAAAAAGCTGAAGAGCCTAAAGCAGCCTACGAAAAACAAAAAATTCCAACACCGGTCATAAAAAGCACACAAAGACCCACATCTGGTTTATCTCTAAGTAGTATCCGAAAGAAAAAAGAGCATCAGATAAAGCTAATGGAAGTTACCGTCGAGGAAGAAGACTTGCCTAATGATCCATTCACCATTGAAACGCTAATCAAATATTGGACTATTTTTGTTGCAAAACTTGAAGCTGATGGCAAATACAACCTTGCCGCAATTCTTCAGATTGATACGCCAAAATTAGTCAACGAAAATACCATTCGGTTAGAGTTTCCAAACACCACCAATAAAATTGAAGTTGAACGGCAACAATTTGAATTATTACAATATCTAAGAAAATCTATCAATAATTTCTCCATTACATTGGATATTGTTGTCAATGAAACGCTTGAAAAACAATACGCCTATACCCCTGAAGATAAATATCAAAAACTCGTTGAAAAAAATAGACACGTAGAGCTATTACGCAAAACATTTGATTTAGATTTATAAGTTATGTTAGGACTAAAATTACCTTCAGACCCCCGTTGGGTTAATATCGCTGAAAAGAACTTAGAAGATATTCTATCTGATCATGCCTTTTGTGAACAAAAAGCCGCAAGTACTGCCATTTCTTTGATTGTAAGTTTCCCGGAATATACAGCCTTAGTTCAAGAAATGATTGCTTTGGTAGAAGAAGAAATGAGTCATTTCAAAATGGTTCACGATTTATTATTGGAACGTGGATTTACATTAGGACGAGACCGAAAAGACGCCTATGTTTCTCGATTACTTCAATTTTTTCCAAAAGGTGGAAGCCGTACAACCCAATTGGTACACCGTTTACTTTTAGCGGCCTTAATTGAAGCCAGAAGCTGTGAACGGTTCCGTTTGTTATCAGAACACTTGGAAGATAAAAAACTGGCTAAATTTTACAGAAAATTAATGATCAGTGAAGCTAATCATTACAGCTCATTTTTAGGATTTGCTAGACAATATGGGGACCGAACAGAAGTAGATCAAAAATGGAATGCCCTTTTAGAATTTGAAGCGGAAATCATGAAAACATTGAGTGTAGACAAAACCATCCACGGATAATTATAAACTTAAGTCGTTAAATTTTTTGGAAATAACTGAAATTCAATAGTTCCTTTTGAACAATCACACCAAGTTTTAGATTTAAAATTTATTTTAACAATTCCACAAGTAGGAATGTTGTCTATGTGTTGATTTCCCATTTGATTAACCAGTGCTGTTAATGCATTATTATGCCCAAAAATAAACACATTTGAAAGCTTGGGATTTATCCTCTTGATAAACGCCTCTACACTTGTACCACTAAAATCATATAAATCTTCTGAATAGGCCACTTCTATCTCAGAAGAGACCGCGTTTCTTAGAAAAAAATTACAGAGTTTCTCGAGTGCGTTCTGCAGAGCTACAAAACACAGCATCAGGTTGAATTGATTTTATAATATCTAGAGAAGACATAAATTCGGCATCAAATAAACCTCTTTTATTAAGCGGGCGTTTTTCATCTGGAAGCTTGTACTGCCAAGACGATTTTGCATGACGAATAAAGGTTATAGATTTCATAAAATTAAGACGATAAACGTTCCATTTTCCAAGAGAAATCAGCTTGTAATTGGTAGCGAATTCGGTCATGAAGACGATTAGCTCTACCCTGCCAAAATTCAATTTCGATGGGTTTAACAATAAACCCTCCCCAAAATTCAGGGCGAGTAATTGTTTTGGTATCGTATTCTAATTCTAATGCTTTTAATTTATCTTCCAAAACAGCTCTATTAGCAATAACAGTACTCTGTTTTGACGCTAAAGCACCCAGCTGGCTGCCCTTTGGACGAGATTCAAAATAGCCGTCACTCAAATTTTTAGCAATTTTTTCGGCCGTACCCTTTATAATGACTTGGCGTTCAGCAGTCGCCCAATGAAATGACAGGCATACATTTGGGTTTTCTGCGATAGCTTTTCCTTTTTCACTTTCATAATTAGTATAGAAAATAAAACCTTCATGTGTGTATTTTTTTAACAACACTACTCTATTTTTAGGATAACCATCTAAGCCAAGTGTAGAAATGGTCATAGCATTGGTTTCACCATTTTGAAAATGCGTATCCACTTCATGAAACCACTTCTGAAATAGCTCCATAGGATTATCTGAAATAGAAGTCTCTAAAAGCGCTCCTTTTTCATAAGATTGGCGGTAATCGCCTAAGTCGTTTTCCATAATTTTATATTCTAGATCAAATTTACATAAATATAAACAGTTTTTATGATGTTGAATTATTAAATTTGAATGCAAATTAATTGTTATATTATGATATACGGAAGTCTAATTACTGGAATAATTTTAATATTAACAGGACTTATTGCTAGGAATAACCCAGATTTAATTGCAGGTTACAACACATTATCCCAGGAAAAGAAAGCTAAAATTGATACGGATAAATTAACGCGTATTACCCAAAAATATATGATGCTTACAGGTCTAAGTGTGATAAGTATCGGAACTATTTTGTTTTATATTTTAATATTGATGAAAAAACACAATCTTATGTTCTAATGAGTTTAGTAGGTATTGGAATCACCATGCTTATAGTTCAATCTAATCGCTTAAAACCAAAGAACTAAAAACGGAGTCGTTAATTACATCTCATGTATACTATTGTTGAAAACAAAACAGCATCAACTAATAGGATAAACGTTTGTAATTTGTATTTTTGTTAAAACCTCTGAAAGAGCAATGGCTAGAAAATCAACACACAAAACTACCCAAAAACGTTTCTCAAAATTTAATTTTACCCTCTCGAACTCGCAACGGTTGGTGATGGGAAGTTTTCTTGTAATTAGTGGGATCTTGTTGTTTATCGCTCTACTCTCCTATTTTTTTACTGGAGAAAGTGACCAAACTGTTCTTGGCGATTTCACAAACCGATCCATTGACACTAACAACTGGCTTAGTAAAGTGGGCGCTTGGATTAGCCATCTACTTGATTTATAAAGGCTTTGGCGTGACTTCATTTATAGGTTCAGGACTTTTGCTATTATCAGGAATTTCAGTCTTAGCTAACTCCTCAAAAAAACGTTTATGGCGTAATTGGTTTTGGGGAACACTAGTTATTATATGGGGGTCCATGGTCTTTGGATTTGTATTTCATACAGCACCAAAACTAGGCGGCACAATTGGGTTTGAATTAAACATATTACTTCAGGACTATGTTGGTAAAATTGGAACCGCCCTTTTGTTAGTCTTTTGTTTTATTGTTTACGTTGCAATACGTTTTAAAGTTGGCCCACAACACATTGCACGTCTGTTTATCCGAACAAAAAACGAACTTAAATCTGAACTTGTCAGAAGATCATATACAGTCACCTGTTGCGGTAGATAATAGTTTATCTGATGAAGCTGAAGCTGTGAAATCCTCATTTGAAATTCCGCTTGAAAATTTAGAGCCTACCATCTCAAATCATTCGAGTATTGACGCTCAAAACAATTTAGAGGTCACTCCTCCTATTGAAGAAGAAAATATTGAAGATGATACTATAGAAATGAAAATCGAAGCGAATGTTGAAGAAGTTTCTGAAACCGATAACCTTGCGGCAAAATTAGTGGATGACTTTATAGAAGTAGATCCCACCTTAGAATTGTCTAAATTCCAATTTCCGCCCTTAGATTTACTCAAAAAATACAACACGGAAGGAATTACCATCAACCAAGAAGAATTAGAAGAAAATAAAAACAAAATTGTTGAGACCCTCAACAATTATAAAATTGGAATTGCAAACATCAAAGCCACTATTGGTCCAACAGTAACACTCTACGAGATTATTCCTGAAGCTGGAGTTCGAATTTCAAAAATCAAAAATTTGGAAGATGACATTGCTTTATCACTGTCTGCACTAGGTATTCGGATTATTGCACCGATTCCAGGTCGAGGAACAATTGGTATTGAAGTTCCAAATAAAAATGCAACGATTGTTTCTATGCATTCGGTAATCGCATCTCAAAAGTTTCAGAAATCAGAAATGGAGCTCCCCATAGCCTTAGGAAAAACAATTAGCAACGAAACCTTTGTTGTTGATTTGGCTAAAATGCCACACCTTTTAATGGCTGGGGCAACTGGACAAGGAAAGTCAGTTGGACTGAATGCAGTGCTTACCTCCCTGCTCTATAAAAAACATCCTGCAGAAGTTAAGTTTGTTTTAGTAGATCCTAAAAAAGTTGAACTGACGCTTTTCAATAAAATTGAGCGGCATTATTTAGCAAAGCTTCCTGATAGCGAAGATGCCATTATTACCGACAATACCAAAGTTATCAATACCTTAAATTCATTATGTATTGAAATGGATAACCGTTATGAGTTACTCAAAAATGCATTTTGTAGAAATATAAAAGAATACAACGAAAAGTTCAAAGCGCGGAAACTCAACCCCAATGATGGACATAAATTTTTGCCCTATATTGTATTGGTTGTAGATGAGTTTGCAGATTTGATCATGACTGCGGGCAAAGAAGTTGAGACGCCTATTGCTCGCTTGGCACAGTTGGCAAGGGCTATAGGAATTCATTTGATTGTCGCTACCCAAAGACCGTCTGTAAATGTGATTACGGGAATTATTAAAGCCAATTTCCCTGCACGAATTGCATTTCGTGTGACCTCTAAAATTGATTCGCGTACCATTTTGGATAGTTCTGGTGCAGATCAGTTGATTGGTCGAGGAGATTTATTATATAATCAAGGAAATGATATGATTCGTATTCAATGTGCTTTTGTGGATACACCAGAAGTTGAAAAACTTACAGACTACATTGGTGCACAAAAAGCCTATCCTAGCGCCTATTTATTACCGGAGTATGTCAGTGAAGACTCTGGCACAAGTCTTGATAATAATATTGATGAAAGAGATCAACTCTTTAGAGAAGCTGCTGAAGTTATTGTTACAGCACAACAAGGTTCAGCTTCTTTATTGCAACGAAAATTAAAACTGGGATACAATAGAGCTGGAAGATTAATAGACCAATTAGAAGCCGCGGGTATTGTTGGACCATTTGAAGGCAGTAAAGCACGTCAAGTACTCATTCCTGATTTCCTTGCACTAAACCAATTATTGGATCAAGAAACTGAATAATTATGAAGAAGATTATTGTATTTATTTTAGCGATGAATAGTGTGACTTTTCATGCTCAAAATCGTGAGCCTGAAGCAAAAGCCTTGTTAGATCAGGTCAGTGCTAAAGTGAATGGCTACGAAAATATGGTCCTTGATTTTAAGTATGTTTTAGATAACAATGAAGAAAATATTCATCAAGAAACACGAGGAAATGTTACTTTAGTAGGTGACAATTATCTATTAAACATCCTTGGAATCACTAGAATATTTGATGGTGAAAAACTTATAACCATCAGTCCCGAAGACGAAGAAGTTACAATTTCTACACAAAATACTGCAGAAGAAAATACCATCACCCCTAGCCAATTACTTTCATTTTATGAAGAAGGGTATACTTATAAAATGGATATCGTTCAAAATATAAGAGGTCGAAAAATTCAATATATAAAATTAACGCCTATAGATTCAACTACAGAAATTAAGTATGTGTTGTTGGGAATTGACATCAATACCAAACATGTATATAATCTAATTGAAATTGGAAATAATGCTACAAAAACAACGTTAACTATAACTACTTTCAAAACAAATCAACCCTTACCTAAAAACTTATTTGTTTTTGACGCTTCAAAATACAGTGACTATTTTATAAATACTTTAGATTAAGGTTCCCTTGAAAATTTTAGACCGTTACATACTAAGTACTTATTTGAAAACATTTATCAGTGTATTTACTATTCTGATGATGATTTTTATATTACAATCCGTTTGGGTTTATATTTCGGAACTTGCAGGTAAAGATCTAGAACTAGAAGTGGTCTTTAAATTCTTATTATATGTTTCTCCTCGAATTGTAGTCTTAGTTTTACCGCTCACTATTTTGCTCGCATCCATAATGGTTTTTGGAGGATTTGCAGAGAATTATGAATTTGCGGCTATGAAATCTACGGGGATTTCTCTCCAACGCGCCATGAAAAGTTTGAGTGTGTTTATTGTGTTTTTAGCTGTGATTAGTTTTTTCTTTGCCAATAGTGTGATTCCATTAGCAGAATTTAATTTTTATAGCCTTAGAAGAAATATCGCGAAAGTGAAACCCGCCATGATAATCGCTGAAGGACAGTTTAATCAATTGGGGGCTATAAACATTAAAGTTGCAGAAAAAAGTGGCGAAAATGGTGAATTTCTAAAGGATGTGATCATCCATCAAAAAAAAGGATCTTATAACGGAAACTTCACCGTAATAAAATCTAAAACTGGAGAATTTATTAGTGATGAATCTTCTGATGTTTTACAGCTCCTACTTTTTGACGGAAATTATTACGATGAAATTCAACCTGCTGACTATACCAAACGCACCAAAAATAGGCCGCAAGTCAAAAGTACTTTTGAAAAATATATTATCAACATAGATGCGTCCCAATTTAATGATGTTGATTTTACTAAAAAAGAGAGCATTACAAAACACACCATGTTGAATGTAATTGATTTGAACACTGCTATAGATTCTCTGTATATAAAAAGAGGCACAATATTGACAAACTTTTCAAACACAATGTTAAAAAAGACCAATCAATATGCATTAAATCTTAATTATAAAGCAATCGAATTGGATTCTCTAACAGAAGCAGTTGATATTTTGAAGCTATATGAAAGTCGAAAAAAAATTCAGTTAATTGATTTAGCCATAAATACGGTTCAAAACGCAAAAAAGGACTTGAAAAACAAGTCAAAAACCATGTTGAATTCTCAAGTTAACATCAACAAACATATTGTAGCATTTCATGATAAGTTTGCATTAGGGTTATCGTGTATCATTCTATTTTTTGTAGGGGCACCTCTTGGAGCACTTATTCGAAAGGGCGGAATTGGGCTGCCGTTAATCATTGCCATACTCATATTTTTAACGTATCATTTTATCAGTTTATTCGCCAAAAACAGTTCTGAAGATAGTAGTATAGATCCAGTTTTAGCAGCTTGGATGTCATCATTGATATTATTGCCTTTTAGTATTTATTTAACCAGTAGAGCTACAAAAGATCGCGCTTTGATAGATGCGGACAGTATTTTAATTCCATTAAAGAAACTGGTAGTGTCAAACGCTGACACGCAGCTAAATAATGACAAACAGACGAGCTCAGAAGAAATTAGAGAACTACATACATTTGAAAATGAAAAATTAATTAATATCGTTAAAAATTTCCGTCAATATAAACACGCATTAAATTACAAACAAAGTGCATTAGCTGTGCTAAACTCAAGAGGGATTAGTGAACTTGAACTCAAAATGAGTGGGGATTTAACGAACCTTAACTATGAAAATGCAGTACAGTATTATATTGATTTTAAAGAAAATTCAAAGCTAGGATTAGCATTGAATAGTATATGTCTTGTGTTA
The DNA here is from genome assembly GCA_943788135.1 of uncultured Paracoccaceae bacterium. Classification (GTDB taxonomy): domain Bacteria; phylum Bacteroidota; class Bacteroidia; order Flavobacteriales; family Flavobacteriaceae; genus Hel1-33-131. The sequence continues at coordinate 303,514 of CALSPC010000007.1, forward strand.
GGATTAGGGGGGCTAATTTTAAATAATAATGGATTTCCTGTTGTGGGCAAAACTTTTACTGTTATAGCTGTTTTAGTCTTAATTTTCTTTTTAATTGTTTTGAAAAAAACAATCAAAAATCAGTCTAGTTTTTACGACTTTTTAGAGGTTAAATTTTTTAATAAAGCATTCATTCTAATTCTTATTGGGATGCCTGTTTTTTATTTTTACAGAAAGTATTTTATTACAAAAATGGAAGAAGATTTAAATAAAATAGCCTAGCGATTAAATTACTTATAATATCTTTGCAAAAAAACATATAATGTCCATCACAGAACAACATCCACAAAAAAAAGCTGAATTAAATAGTATCGAAGATGCTATTAATGACATTCGATTAGGCAAAGTCGTTGTGGTCGTTGATGATGAAAATAGAGAGAATGAAGGTGATTTTATTGCCGCTGCTGAAAAGGTAACTCCTGAGATGATAAATTTCATGGCCTTACATGGTCGAGGACTCATTTGTGCGCCCCTTACCGAAACACGATGTGACGAATTAGGCCTTAACATGATGGTCCAAAATAATACAGTACTTCACAATACCCAATTTACAGTTTCTGTTGATTTAATTGGAAATGGATGTACCACAGGAATATCCACTTCAGATCGGTCAAAAACAATCAAAGCCTTAGTGGATCCCTCCACAAAAGCTCATGATCTTGGACGTCCTGGTCATATATTTCCGTTAAAGGCAAAAAATGGTGGTGTTTTACGTCGTACAGGACATACAGAAGCTGCTGTAGATTTGGCACGTTTGGCAGGGTTTGAACCCGCTGGAATATTGGTGGAAATCTTAAATGATGACGGTACCATGGCACGCTTGCCAGAACTTAGGAAAGTCGCTGAAAAGTTTGATTTAAAAATAATTTCTATTGAAGATTTAGTTGCCTATCGCATGGAACACGACTCTTTAATCAAGAAAAAACAAGACTTTCAAGTTGAAACACGTTTTGGCGATTTTCGACTTAGAGCTTACCAACAAACAACAAATGACGCCGTTCACATTGCACTAACAAAAGGAACTTGGAGTACTAATGAAACAGTACCAACTCGTATCAACTCTACCCTAGTTAATAATGATATTTTAGGGACGTTAACAAATAATGCAGATAAACAGTTGGATGGCATGTTTCAACTTATAAATAAACACGAAAAAGGTGCCATTATTTTCATAAACCAAAGTATTCAACCTGCTAATTTATTAAAACGCTTAGAGCTTGTAAAAAATAGCCAACAAAAAGGGAAAGTGACCAAAGCCCCGAGTATCGTTATGGATACTAAAGATTTTGGGATTGGTGCTCAAATCTTGCATGATCTTAATATTCATAAATTGGGACTGATCTCTAACAGCAAACAAACCAAACGTGTTGGTATTATTGGTTATGGATTAGAAATAGTTGACTACATTAAATACTAGAGTGTAGCTTCTCGGATTATTGAAGCCATAGTTTGAGCTCTTTGCTTTACTTCTGATTCTGTCCATGATAATTTTATCAGACAGGATATATTTCGACCGATATAATGATCCGATTTTTCAAAAGTTTTAGCTTTTAAATATGATAAGCCATTTTTTATTTCCTGACTAAGAGGGAAAAGTGATTTCTGTTCTTTGAGATGATCCCACTTACGAATATAATGCCAATTATTATCAAAATAATGAAAGCACACATCGATACCATTAGCTTTAAAGGCAGTACTCACCTTTCGAGCGGTTTCTAAATCGTCCAAAAAGAAATTTAAAAACGCATAACTTTCTTCACCGCCTTCTGGAACAGTTCTAAAAGTAACCCCTTTCAACTTAGATAATTCAGTTCTAATAATGGTATAATGGTTTTTTTGAATCGCTAAAAATTCATCTAAACGCTTAAACTGTGCAACGCCTACGGCAGCGTTCAGCTCGGAAATACGAAAATTGTAGCCTAAAACTGGGTGTGTTTCAGCGCCTCTATCCGATCCTTGATGATCATGACCATGATCGCTAAACTGATCCGAATGGGTGTAAAATTGTTCATTATTTGTGATCATTACACCACCTTCACCACAAGTTACTGTTTTTACAAAATCAAAAGAAAAACACCCTAAATCACCAATAGTACCCAATGCTTTTCCTTTGTAAGTTCCGCCGATAGCTTGACAAGCATCTTCTATAAGAAATAAATTGTGTGTGTCGCTTATGTGCTTTAGAGCATCTAAATCCGCCATACTACCGCACATGTGTACGGCCATAATAGCTTTAGTCTTTGGAGAGATTGCCGCTTTAACAGAGTCAATATCTAACGTTAGCGTATCATCAATATCTACAACTACAGGAATGGCACCCAGCATTAGAATGGCTTCAAAACTTGCAACAAATGTAAAACTAGGCATAATGACTTCATCGCCAGCACCTACTCCAGCAGATGCTAGAGCGAGACTAACAGCTGCAGTTCCACTTGATAAAAGTTGGGCATGATTCACCTCAAATCGAGATTGGATAGCCTGTTCCAATGTCTTGGCTTTCCAATGGCCTTGACGCATGCCATCAAATCCATAGCGCATTAACACGCCACTATTTAAAACATCATTTACTTCGTTACGTTCGGCATCACCAAATAACTCAAATCCAGGCATCCTATTTTTTATTTAATTTCTATAATTGAATCCGTTAAGGGTTTACGAACTTTTTTCATACTTGCAAACATATCATCTTCAGCACGATAGCCTATTGGCATCACTAATACCGACCGTAAGCCTTTTTCTTTAAGCTTAAAAAAACGATCGTATTGTTCTGGATCAAAGCCTTCCATGGGACAGGCATCAATGCCTTGAGTCGCACAAACCGTCAGCATATTTCCCATTGCTAAATACGCTTGTTTTGCACCCCATTTAAAAATATCATCATCAGATTTCGACGCAAAGCTGCTTATAACACTAGATCGAAACGGACTTAAAACGTCATCTGGCGTGTTATTTGTTGCTATGATGCGATCAAAAAAAGCTCTTATGTAGGCTTCATCGATTGTAGTTTTTACACAAAACACACACAGATGAGAAGCTTGACCAACTTGTTTTTGATTACTCGATAGCGGCACTAAAGCATTTAAAGTTGATTTATCACTCACGATAAGCATTTTCACGGGTTGAAGTCCATAAGAACTTGCTGTAAGATTAAATGCAGTTTTTAGTAGATCTATTTTTTCGTCTGAAATAACAGCCTCAGAATCAAACTTTTTGGTAGCGTAACGCCAATTTAACGCTTTTATAATGTCCATAATTTATATTTTTTTCAAAAGTATATAATTTTAAAACGCTTTGACAAAAAATGGTCTTAATAAATGCTTAAAAATTTTAGGGTTATTTTTTTAAAAATAATTACAAAAAGTATTTGATAGAACTAAAAACCCTTTTATATTTGCACCCCATTGGAGAAATGGCAGAGTGGTCGAATGCGGCAGTCTTGAAAACTGTTGAGGGTCACACCTCCGGGGGTTCGAATCCCTCTTTCTCCGCTAACCCTAGCAATCATTTGACTGTTAGGGTTTTTTTATGTTTATCCTAAACGTTTTAAGGATTATTTTACTCTATCTAATCTTTCCTAGTAAGTATTGTTTTTAAGACTTTGTGTTGGAAATATATACGAGACCATTGATTTTTTACTTAAATTACTTTACTTTTACAATTAAAACTAACTTTTAAGTATTATGAAAAAATTACTTTATTTATTGTGTATTACTCTAGTATTTACATGTGGTAGTGATGATCCCGTTTCCACAACACCAGATACTACAGATCCAACCAATGAAACTACAGACTTTAATGTCACTGGAACCGTAGCAGATCAAACTGCAGCTGAAGCTAAAAAAACAATTTACGGAAAATGGAATCTTTCTGGAAGTCGGCGTATTTCAGCAAACTCGTGCGCATTTAATTTTATTGAATTTACAGACGATATTTTTATTATGAGTTTTACAGTCTATGGAACCTCTGAAACATTCTCTGGAACTTATGTTTTAAATGAAGACAGTGATGGTACCGTTTCTAGTGTGGATTTAACTCTTGATATTGAGGGAGTACAAACAACAGTTGCTACCTTAACAGAAATTGTAGTTACAGAAACTGACGATAGACTTAATGCAACCTTCAATATTGTATTAAATATTCCTGAAGGCTATGAAGAATATGAAATATGTAATGGACTTGATGGTGATTATGAGTGTGATAAAGAAGATCCTATGGAAGAAAGCACTACAGCTACCGAGGATTCAAACCATGCTAAATTAACTAAAACTTGGAACTTTGTCAGTCGATACCAATTCAATCAAGATATTTCTGCAGAGTGGTATAGAGACATTTGTTACATAGATAATGAGGACGATGAAGAAAACACTTATATAGAGGGTTGTACAGTGGCAACTTCTATAAGTCTTACGTTTTCCGCTTATGGAACCTATACGTTAACTTGGAATGGAAGTAACCAAGGTGTTGAAACAGAAACAGATGTTTGGCGATGGTCAGATGATACTCAAACTGCTTTTTTTGTAGGACAGGACCAACTAGAGATATCTATTGAAACATTGACCGATACTGCTGCAGTATTTACTGAAGATGATGAATACACTGAAGGCGATGATGATATAATCACCTATACGTTTTCAGCAAATTAATAACTTTAATTAATTTTTAGATTAAAGGGGCTACTTTTTCAAGTAGCCCCTTTTTTTGACCAATTCAGAAAATATAAAAAACACTTCATTATATTTGTTATAGAACTGTGTGTATTTGTTAAAACTTAAAGTCTTTAAAAAACAATCTGATGAAATGGAGTGATGCCTTAAAAGATTTTGCTTTATACTTAAAAATTGAACGTGGTATGTCTGAACATACTGTGAACAATTACAGCTTAGATGTTCAGAAATTGATTCAGTATCTCGAAAAACATGAGATGTCGTTAAGTCCTCTTCAAATCACATCAGAAGATATTCAAAACTTTATTTATGAAATGGCCAAAGAAATCAATCCTAGAACCCAATCCCGACTTATTTCGGGTTTGCGAAGTTTTTATGATTATTTGATTTTTGAGAAGTACTGTACTTCTAATCCTTTGGAACGTATTGAAACCCCAAAAATAGGGCGAAAATTACCCGATACCCTTTCGGTAAAGGACATTGATCGAATTGTGACTTCTATTGATTTGAGCAGCCCACAAGGCGAACGCAACAGGGCAATAATTGAGCTCTTATACAGTTGTGGGCTACGTGTGAGTGAACTCACAAGTTTGAAAATTTCAGACTTATTTTTTGACGAAGGTTTTATTAAAGTTACAGGGAAAGGTAACAAACAACGCTTTGTACCAATAGGCGGATTAACTCAGAACTATATCAATCTATACAAAGATTATGTACGAGTACAAATGAAAATTGAATCCCCTTTTAATGATACTTTATTTTTGAATCGCCGCGGAAAACAGCTCAGTAGAGCTATGATTTTTACAATCGTCAAAAACGCAGCTGCAAAGTCAGGCCTTCAGAAAAAAGTTTCACCGCATACGTTTAGACATTCTTTTGCCACTCATCTGCTTGAAAATGGAGCTGATTTAAGAGCTATACAAATGATGTTAGGTCATGAAAGTATTACGACTACTGAAATTTATATGCACGTGGACAAAAGCCACTTAAAAGACGTCATGCTCAAGTTTCATCCCAGAACCTAAAAAAGCAGCTCGAAAGCTGCTTTTTTTAAATAAACCTAATTAGATAATTTACTTCGCAATATTCACTGCTCGTGTTTCACGAATCACCGTCACTTTCACCTGGCCAGGATAGGTCATATCTGTTTGTATTTTTTGAGAAATTTCAAATGATAAGTTTCCTGCTTTATCATCAGAAACTTTTTCACTTTCGACAATAACACGAAGTTCACGACCCGCCTGAATGGCATAGGCTTTTTGAACACCACTAAATCCAAATGCGATTTCTTCTAAATCTTTTAGACGTTGGATATAAGAATCTAAAACTTGACGACGCGCACCAGGACGCGCTCCTGAAATTGCATCACATACCTGAACTATTGGAGACATTAAGGATTTCATTTCAATTTCATCGTGATGAGCACCAATAGCATTACATACTTCTGGATTTTCGCCATATTTTTCTGCCCATTGCATTCCTAAGATAGCATGTGGCGTTTCCATATCTGCTTCTGCGTCTGGTACTTTACCAATATCGTGAAGAAGCCCTGCACGTTTGGCAAGCTTAGGATTGATGCCTAACTCAGCTGCCATTACTCCACAAAGTTTAGCAACCTCTCTGGAGTGTTGGAGCAAATTCTGGCCATAAGACGAACGGTATTTCATACGTCCTACAGTTTTAATTAATTCAGGATGTAAGCCGTGGATTCCTAAATCGATCACGGTTCGTTTTCCAACTTCAATGATTTCTTGTTCTATTTGTTTCTGTGTTTTTCGTACAACCTCCTCAATTCGTGCGGGATGGATACGACCATCAGTTACTAATTTGTGTAACGATAAACGCGCTACTTCTCTTCGAACTGAATCAAAGCACGATAGGATAATCGCTTCTGGGGTATCATCAACAATTATTTCAACACCAGTAGCAGCTTCAATCGCTCTAATGTTACGCCCTTCACGTCCAATAATACGGCCTTTAACATCATCCGATTCTATATTAAACACAGAAACACAATTATCTACCGCTTCTTCAGTTCCAATACGTTGTATGGTGTTTATAATTATTTTCTTAGCCTCTTGTTCTGCTGTTAATTTTGCTTCCTCTAAAGTGTCTTGAAGAAACACCAAAGCATCATTTTTAGCTTCAGACTTTAAAGATTCTACAAGTTGAGCCTTAGCGTCATCTGCAGAAAGTCCTGAAATGACTTCAAGCTGACGAATTTGACTTTTTTGCGCTTTATCGACTTCTTCCTTTCGTTTATTCAAAATCTCTAAACGGTGATTGTAATCCTTGATTTTGGATTCAAATTCTAGAGATAGTTTTTTGTTTTTTGAAAGTTCAGAAGAAATTTGTGATTCTTTATCTCGAGTGCGTTTTTCTGCTTCACTCATTTTCTTTTCTCTGGAAGAAATGACTTGTTCATGCTCGGATTTTAGTTCTAAAAACCGTTCTTTGGCTTGTAATATTTTATCTTTTTTGACGGATTCTCCATCCGATTTTGCTTTTGAAATAATTGAACTTGCTTCACGTTTGGCATTTTTAGTGAGCTGAGAAGCATTGTTTTTTTCACGGACTTTAGAAATTGCTAAGCCTAAGATAAGTCCTAGAACTGCAGCGCCTAAAGCTATGAGTATAATGTTGGATTCCATAATTGATAGTTTAATTTAAAAAAAAAGCCTACATCAATCTGGTTTTTGTATAAACTCCATAAATACAAGATTTAGAGTTGAAAAGCTGATCAAGGATCTGTGACAAGACAGCATGCTTTTACAACTTAAACGCACTCCTTTTTAAAGAATTTCCGTTGAGTTTATCAAAAAAATGATCAATATAGGCAGTAACCTAATTTTATTTAAAGAACGTCGGTGTTTAAATGGGTATCTAATAGATGGTCAATTGCTACTAGACGGGATTCTAAATCTTCATTTAAACTTGTATTATCTATAGTTTTTTGTTCGTTTTGATTTGCAAATTGTAGTGCACACATGGCCAACACATCTTGTTTATCTTGAACAGAGTAACTTTTCTCAAATTGTTTTATGGTCTTCTCGATCTTTTGAGCTGCTAATCGAAGCCCTTCTTCTTGATCGGGAGTGATAGTCAATGGATAAACTCTATTGGCTATGGATAATTTTATTTTTAACCGCTCACTCATAGACTGTAAACTTTAATCAGATAGTCTTGATATACAATCATCAATATCTTTGATTAAAGTATTAATTTTAAGTTTTGTTTCTCTTTTACTTTCATTACTGCCAAGTATTGAATTTGCAAATTTTAGCGTGTTGTATTCTTCTTCTTTTTGTTGAAGCAATTCTAATTGCTTAGAATTTAAAGCAGTCGCTTTGAGTAATTCGTCTTTTAAAAACACATTGTCTTTTTTTAAAACAGTTAATTCATGCAAAACATCTTGCACCTTTTTCTCTAAAGAATTGACAATTAGTTCGACTTTACTCATTTACAGTTTTCAATACCTATTTCACAAATTTAACATTCCATATTAAAAAACGCAATTGTTTTTACTTTAATTTTATTTTATTTAGGACTGTACTGGTCTATGTATTATTTATTTTTCTATTTTCATTCAATTTTATAATTTAGCATTCTATCCTTTTGTATGAAAGTTATATTTTGTTTTCTTCTGTTTGGCATTTTATGTTGTAATGCGCAATCCCCCTATCCTAAAGATTATTTTACTAGCCCATTAGATATTACACTAACAGCTTCTGGAACTTTTGCAGAATTGCGTTCGAATCATTTTCATTCCGGCATAGATCTAAAAACCAAAGGGACAGAAGGACTCAATGTTTATGCTGCTGCATCTGGCTATGTTAGTAGAATTAAAATCTCAAGATTTGGCTATGGGAAGGCATTATATATCACCCATCCTAACGGCTATACTTCGGTATATGCGCACTTACAAAAATTTTCGCCAAGCCTAGAAGCGTACGTCAAAAAACAACAATACAAGAAAGAAACCTTTGAATTAGAAGTATTTCCACAACGTAATTCCTTAAAAATAGCAGCCAAAGAAATCATCGCCTATTCTGGAAATACTGGAGGGTCTAGTGGACCACATCTACATTTTGAAATTAGAGACAAACAAGAACGTCCAATAAACCCGATGCTATTTGGTATAACAATCAAAGACACTACAAGACCACAAATTCATGAACTCTTTGGCTATCCTCTTTCTGAGGAAAGTCATGTTAACGGCGCAAGATCTAGAGTTAAAATAAGAATTAAAAAATTACCGAATGGACACTATATTTCAGAACAAATCTCTGCTTTTGGAGCACTTGGTTTTGGAATTATAAGTACAGACCAACACGATTTGGCTTCCAATAAAAATGGATTAAGCTTAATAAACACATCTTTTAATGGTTCAAAACGTTTAGAAGTTGATTTTAAGCGATTTTCATTTGATGAAACAAAGCACCTCAACCGCTACATTGATTACACCTATTTTGCGGAAACAAAAAAACGGATACAAAAGCTGTTTATACAACCAAATACCCCGCTGTCCCTTCTAAAAGATCATAATTCTAATGGCACAGTATCCGTAGCCGACACTACTAACTCTGTTTATAAAGTCGTTGTGAGTGATTTTGAAGGCAATCAAACCGAATTAACTATACCAATAAAAGGACTCAAAAAAGAATTACCTAATCCACCTGAGCCTGAACATCACATACTTCGTCAAATTAGTGCTTCGGAAAATATTACTTTAGAAAAAGATCGGGTAAGTGTTCAGATTTACAGCAACACTTTCTATGATGATATTGCCCTTAATTTTGAGGTTATCAATGATACTTTGAAACTTGGTAAACCAATTATTCCTCTACAAAAACCAATAGCTATCAATTTTGATATTAGCCACTACAAAAAAGCTGATAAAGAGCAATTGTTCATTGGAAATGTACCGGAATATGGAGATAAACTTTACTATATCCCTACAAAAAAACGTGGCGATACCTTGACCGCTCGAACAAAAAAACTAGGCCATTATACACTTGGTATAGATAATGAAAACCCAAAGATTAAAGCAATAAATTTTAAAAACGAAAGTTGGATAAGTAAGCTTCGCTATCTAAAACTTAAAATCTCTGATGACAGTTCTGGAATAAAAAATTACCGAGCTACTATCAATGACAAATGGATATTAATGGAATACGATGCAAAGACACAGCTACTTATTCATGATTTTAATGATGCCATAATTACAGATACCAAACATAATTTAAAAATTATTGTAACCGATAATGTTGGAAATAGTTCTACATTTGAAACAACATTTTACAGAAAATAACTACTGATCAATTTGAAATCAAATCACGCATACAAAATTTTATTCTTTTTTATAGTATTACCATTAGTTGCGATGGGACAATCGGCTACCCTTCGAGGTATTGTTCTTAACGAACTAAATGAACCCTTAGAAGGCGTTAATATTGTTTCAGACACCAAAGGCACAACCACTAATAGTAATGGGTTTTATATCATAAAAATCCCCGCAAATACTGATGTAAAAATTCGATTTTCTCATGTAAACTACAAAAATGTGGAAGTACCATTTAACTTAAAAAATGGTGAAGAATTTGAATTCAATCCTGTTCTAAAAAGCAACTATGAACAAATAGAAACCGTAATTATCACTGGTTCTAAACGAAAAGAATTAGAAGGAGTTACGACAATCTCACCTCAAATTATACGTACCATTAAGGGCGCACAACCTGGAGTTGAGAATTTATTAAAAACACTTCCTGGTGTAAATATTTCAAATGAATTAAGTACCCAATACGCAGTGAGAGGTGGAAATTTTGATGAAAACCTTGTCTATGTGAATGAGATAGAAGTGTATCGTCCGTTTTTAGTGCGTTCAGGGCAACAAGAAGGTTTAAGTTTTGTCAATACAGCTATGGTACAAAATTTAGATTTCTCAGCCGGTGGATTTCAAGCAAAATATGGCGATAAGTTGTCTTCGGTTTTAGATATTACTTACAGAACTCCTATAAAATTTGGAGTGCAAGCTGATTTGAGTTTATTAGGCGGTAGTCTCACTGCTGAAAGTGTGAGTAAAGATTCAAAATTTTCAACACTTATTGGACTGCGCTACAGAGACAATAGTTTGTTGGTTGAAGCTAAAGAGACACAAACTAATTTTAGACCGAGATTTGCAGACATACAAACCTATCTTACCTATAAATTCTCTGATAAGTTTCATTTAAGTTTTTTAGGGAATTTAGCACTTAACACTTATAATTATCAACCGCAAACTCGTCAAACAAATTTTGGAACTTTACAAGACCCTATAGCACTCTTAGTGTTTTATCAAGGTCAGGAAAATGACAGCTATAGAACCTATTTTGGAGCCTTCAAAGGGAGTTATTTTGCAACTGAAAATCTAAACTTAAAACTCTTTGCGTCAAGTTTTCATACCACAGAGCAAGAGTATTTTGATATTTTAGCACAGTACCGTTTAGGAGAAGTGAATAGTAATATTGGTGAGGAAGATTTAGGAGACGTTGAATTTTCTGAAGGAATTGGATCACAAATTAATCATGCTCGAAACGATTTAGATGCCTTAATTACAAATATCGAACATAAAGGACACTTAAAGTCTGGAGAACATAATTTTGAATGGTCTGTGAAATATACGCATGAAGATATCCGCGATCGTATTGTAGAGTGGGAAGTGATTGATTCTGCTGGCTTTTCCATAAACCCGCCAAATTTAGACCGTTTTAATGACCAACCTTACACGGCGTACGAAGGCCCTTTAGCGCCTTTTAAAAACATTCGTGCTACCAATAAAACACAGATAAATCGCATACAAGCCTATGGACAATGGAATGTTAGATCCATGCTTGGAGATCATGAGGTCTATGCTAATGCAGGTGTACGCTATCATCAATGGTCTGTTCAAGGCGATGGTGTAGAACATAGTGCACAATCTGTTGTAAGTCCAAGAATACAATTGGCAATAAAACCCAATTGGAACAAAGATATGTTGTTCCGTTTAAGTGGTGGGCTGTATTATCAACCCCCATTTTACAGAGAGCTTAGAGATAGCAACGGCAGTGTCAATAGTAATGTCAAGGCTCAACAATCTTTTCATTTAGTGCTTTCCAACGACTATAGTTTTAAAATGTGGGACCGCCCATTCAAACTCATTTCGGAAGCGTATTATAAAAATCTAACAGATGTAAATACTTATACGGTTGAGAATGTAAGAATTCGTTATGCAGCTACTAATGACGCAAAAGCTTACGCCTATGGTTTAGATTTACGATTAAATGGCGAGTTTGTTCCTGGTACAGAGTCATGGTTTTCTTTTGGGTATTTAAAAACCGAAGAAAATAGTAATAACCAAGGTTATATTGCACGACCAACAGATCAACGTTTAAAGTTTGGAATTTTATTTCAAGATTATGTTCCTAAACTTCCTAAAATGAAAATGTATCTAAACTTGGTTTATAACACCGGAGTTCCAGGAGGTTCTCCTAGCTATGCCAGTCCCTACGATTATCAAAACCGTTTACCAGATTATAAACGTGCCGATGTTGGAATGTCTTACGTAATTATAGATGCGAAGGATAGTCGTAAAAAGGGATGGAAAAAACGTTTTGAAGAGTTATCTATTGGACTAGAAATCTTCAATATGTTTGATGTTCAAAATTCTATTACCAATACATGGGTTAGGGATGTCTATTCTAAACGACAGTATTCAATCCCAAACTATTTGACGCCTCGCGTATTTAATCTAAGATTAGGAATGCGATTTTAAGAAGTCGCTGAATTAATTAATTCTTTAAGACTATCTACTACAGCATCAATTTCTTTTTTGGTGTTGTAAATACTAAATGAAAATCGGATCGATGGTTTTTTTAAGTCCTCATCAGTTAGAAGTTCTGCAAGTACATGAGAGCCTTTCCCGCTTCCACTCTGACAAGCGCTACCCTTGGAACATGCAATGCCTTTTAAATCTAGTTGGAACAAAAACATAGGCGCATTAGCTTCAGAAACAGGTAAGCATACATTCACTAGTGTATAGGTACTTAGCTCCGAGTCGCAACAGGATCCGTTGAATTTGATGTTAGGTATATGCGCCTTTAATTGTGCTATAAAATAGGTCTTCAAGCCCTTTATATGAGTTTTTTCAGATTCTAAATTTTGATATGACAATGCTAAGGATTCATCTAGACCTACAATATCATGAATACTTTCAGTACCAGCTCGAATACCGCGTTCTTGCGTTCCTCCTGTAATTAGGGCTTTAAGTCCAGAATTTTTTCGGATAAATACAAAACCAATTCCTTTTGGACCATGAAATTTATGAGCACTAGCAGCTAAAAAATCAACAGGGGTGGTTTTTACATCTAAATGGTAATGTCCGATAGATTGTACGGAATCACTATGAAAGAGGGCATCATTAGACTTGCATAAATCTGCTACTTTTTGAATATCCAGAATTGTACCTATTTCATTGTTGACATGCATTAGAGATACCAGCGTTTTTTTGGTGGATTTTAACAGGTTCTCAAGGTGCTGGTAGTCAATAGTACCATTTTGAAACACATCTACATAGCTTACAGTAATTTTATGCTCAGCAGCCAATTGCTCTATGGTATGTAGTACTGCATGGTGTTCAATTTTGGAAGTGATAACATGAGTTACTTTTAGATCTCTAACTGCAGAATGTAACACCAGATTATCCGCTTCTGTCCCTCCTGCTGTAAATACAATTTCTGAAGACAATGCATTAAAATGCGAAGCTATTCGTTTACGACAGCTTTCGATAATTGATTTCGAAGAACGCCCAAAGCCATGCATGGACGAAGCATTTCCATAATTGGATTTTAATACAGTTGCCATCGCATCAATAACCTCATCTCTAACCTGTGATGTTGCTGCATTGTCGAGATAAATTGATTTCATGAAGCTTTAATTTTACACAAATCTAATCAAATAAAATTATTGACAAAAAATATTCAATCTAATTAACAAATCGGTTACTTTTGTATAAAATATGTTTGATATGCGATCTTTATTAGTCTTACTTTTAAGCTATAGTTTTTTTCTATCCTGTGATGATGGAGATGTCCTCAACGTTCAGTTGGAGTTTGATCAGAATTTAAGCCGTTGTAACGGTACCACAGGGAGTTACATTTTATATGACACTCGCGAAGATCCATTTGAGTCGCTTACACTCTTATTTCCAAATAATGCACAGGCACAATCCATCTTTAATCCTGAAAATTCAGGAGCTACAGAGATGATGAGTATCAATGGGAATACTGTACGTTTTAACTACCGTACTTACAGTGGTGATCCTAATGACTATTTATGTAAAGACATTCCAGATGAGAATGTTTCTGTTATTCAAAATTATGAACCCCAAAGTGGTACTGTTATTTTTACTTCAACATTTGAGGATGATGATAAGGATGGCGTTCCAAATGCGCTAGAGTTTGATGGTGACACAGATGGAGATGGAATAGAAGACTACAAAGACAATGACGATGACGGCGATAATGTACCAACACTAAACGAAAGACCAGATCCTAATGACGACGGCGATCTTTCAGATGCACAAGATACTGATGCCGATGGCACTCCTGATTATTTAGATACGGATGATGACGGTGATGGTACATTGACACGTTTAGAAGACGCAAACAATAATGGCAACCTGTTTGATGATATTGCGACAGGAGCTTCAGTTGCACGGTTCTTAGATGATACGGTTAATAATTCTTATGCCGTAACAGTTACAAAACCTAATGCCTATACCCGTACGTTCAAGATTTTTGTCATCTTAGAAGACATTGATTTATCTGTTTTTGCAACTGATAATTTTATACTTGGAACCTACGAGTATTCTATTAACTTTTAAGGTTTTTTGGACTGAAAAATATATACTTCTGTAGCGCCTTGACCATATTTTTGGTAATTGGCATCATAGAACTTTAAACCCTCGTAACGTTTAAAAAGATACGCTAACTCTAACTTTAGAACCCCCTCGCCTACACCATGTATAAACACAATGCGTTGAATGCGATTTTGGATCGCAAACTCTAAGCGGCGTTTAGCGGTATCGAGTTGTAAATTAAGCATCTCATGATTTTGCATGCCACGAGAATTTTTCACCAATTGGTTGATATGAAGGTCAACTTCCATAGCAGGTTGTGACCGTTCTTTTGAAGATGTTTTTGGTGGGTTTTGACGTTTTTTGGACGCCTTTTCAGTTAATACACGCTCAATCGAAGCATTTGAAAACACGGCGTGATCCATTAGTTTATCTTGATTAATCTTCACCAATTCATGGGCGTCAAATATCAATTCAAATCCGTTGGTTGTAGCGACACTGATTTGTGAACCCTCGATTTTGGTTATTGTTCCTGAAAGATCGTCATCCAATACGGCTACGACATCGTTAATTTCAAATTTCATTCTTCTTCTTCATTTTCATACTTAATATAGGAATCTTTTTCAGGAAGATTTTCGATCCTTCTTGACAATTGATACAAGGCAAGCATTAATAAACCTAAACCACAAATTTGTAGTATCAAAAACGGTTTATCTTGAAATTCAGAACCTATGATTAGGGAAATTCCTAACACTAAACACAGATAATACATTGATTTTGACATTATAAAAAGCTATAACATCAAAATTACAGCTTTTGAATTAATGATAAATAGCAATAATCATTTTTTATTTTAATTTATTTTTATTTAATTTGAAGTAGCTACCATTATTAAGCTTGTAAATGGCCCTAGAAAATTATATGCTTCCATGTTTTAGTAAAACCGTTTTGGGGTTTGAGTGCATGGGTTGTGGCTTTCAAAGAGCAATTTTGTTAATATTGAAAGGTCAATTCATTGAAGCATTTTATATGTATGCTGCAATTTATCCATTACTCATTCTTACGGCATATATTATTTTCACACGATTCTATAAATTTAATAATTATAAGAAAGGCATCAATTGGCTGTCTATTTTATCCGTTTTTACAATCATAACAAGCTACACCATTAAATTCCTTTAAAATTATACACCTATGAAAAAACAATTAAACACCACGCTCATTTATATACTAAGTATCATTGGATTACTCTGTTGTTGTATATGGGGAATTGGATTATTTTTATCTGGACCAGCTTACCTTATAGCTCGCAATAAAGTAAAAGATGCATCCGAAAATCCTGAGGATTATGAAGGTAATATTAATGCAATGAATACTGCAAAAACAGTAGCTTTGATTGTTTTAATCATTAACGCTCTATATTTCATTTATACACTTTATGTTATATTTACTGTAGGCTATGACGAAATTCTAGAAAAATGGGATGAAATCATGTTAGAAATTAAAAATAACTCCTAAAAACTAATACCCCTAACATTTACAGAGTAATAAATGGTTATTTTTATATTTAATTTACGAATACCCTACGCTGTTGATGACTGTTTTGGTTAAGATTAACGTTTTCTTAGGACATAAACGCTTTGTATTTACTTAGTTTTATGGCTCAAACTAACAACCAACTATATGACTTTTAAACACATTCCAGAAGCTTATAAAATTGATGCGCTTGTTCAACAAAAAACCTATCTAGTAAATGGGGAAATAAAAGAATGGACAGGTAAAATGACAGATGTCTATTCTACAATTTCGTCAACAGAAGACTATAAACCAACGCTTTTGGGAAGCGTTCCTGAACTCACTAAAACCGAAGCATTTGAAGCTTTAGACGCCGCATCAAACGCCTACAATAATGGGCAAGGGCTTTGGCCTACAATGAAAGTTGGAGATCGAATTGCTTGTATGGAAACTTTTGCTGAGCAAATGAAAACCAAGAGAGAAACCGTTGTTAAATATCTAATGTGGGAAATTGGAAAAAATCTTGCAGATTCTGAAAAAGAATTTGACCGAACAGTTGACTATATTTATGATACCATAGATGACTATAAGCAGCTGGATAGAAATTCTGCGAAATTCGAAAAACATTCAGGCGTATATGCTCACGTAAGACGAGGTCCTATAGGTGTCGTGTTGTGTTTAGGACCATATAACTACCCCTTAAATGAAACATTCGCGTTGTTAATCCCTGCACTTATCATGGGAAATACAACCGTTTTTAAACCTGCAAAACTCGGCGTTTTGTTACTTTCTCCTTTGTTAGAAGCATTTCAAAACAGTTTCCCCAAAGGAGTTGTTAATATATTATATGGACGTGGGCGTGTGCTAGCAACCCCAATAATGGAAACTGGAAAAATAGATGTGCTTGCCTTGATTGGTCACAGTAGTTCTGCCAATGCGCTGCAAAATAGCCATCCGAAATCAAATCGACTGCGTTCTGTATTAGGACTGGAAGCAAAAAATCCGGGAATTGTATTGCCTGATGCCGATTTAGAACTTGCAATTAATGAATGTATTGCAGGAACACTATCTTTTAATGGCCAACGCTGTACAGCACTTAAAATTTTATATGTTCACGAAAGTATTTCAGAAGAGTTTAACAAACGTTTTTGTGAAAAGGTAGATGCCATGAAATTTGGAAACCCTTGGGAAGACGGTGCAAAATTAACCCCACTTCCAGAGCCAAATAAACCCGCTTATATACAAGGATTAATTGATGATGCCTTGGAAAAAGGCGCAAAAATATTGAATTCAAAGGGAGGCCAACTTTCTGATAATTATATTTTTCCAGCAGTTTTATACCCTGTGACAAAAGATATGGATGTTTACACAGAAGAACAATTTGGGCCCGTTATTCCTATAATAACATACACAGATGTTCAACAAGTATTGGATGACATGGCTGAATCTAATTATGGCCAACAGGTCAGTGTTTTTGGTCAAGATGCAGATACACTGGCTCCACTTTTTGATGTATTGGTCAACCTAGTATGTCGTGTAAATCTTAACAGTTCTTGTCAGCGTGGACCAGATGTATTTCCGTTTACTGGAAGGAAAGATTCTGCATTTAGTACTCTAAGTGTACGTGATGCGTTGCGTTCTTTCTCCATTCGTACTTTTGTGGCCACTAAAGAAAATGAATCCAATAAAGCCATCTTGAAAGACCTATTGGAATCTAGCAAATCTAACTTTATCAGTACTGAATATTTATTATAAGTTAAGTCAAAACTATAGTCTTAAAAAATCAATCCTTTCAAAATTTTGAAGGGATTGATTTTTTTTAGTACATTTATTCCAATTAACTGCCCCAAACCTAACAACCTACACCTCCATAAATTATATGGTAATTGTTGAGAGCGGGGAAAAAACCCTAATCTATGAAAACGTCCTTAGTTAGTACGCCTGTATTTATCCTCTGTTTTGTAAGTTTAATAAGTGCCTGTTTTGGTGGGATTGGCCTTATTTTTTCTGCAACTGGTTTATATATTGCTCATCAAAAAATTAAGCAAGCCCAACAAAATCCATTAGGATATACGGGGTCATTAAACACCATGAAACTTGCTAAAATAGCCGTTCTTGTATCATCAATTGTCAATTTAATATATTTTACGTTTTCAATAATTTGGATTTATGAAAATGGATTTCAAGCGTTTCAAGACCGTTGGTTAAATATGTTATTTTTAAGATAAAAAATAGCCAAAATTTGTCTAGAATAAAAAAAATCACTCCAATTGGAGTGATTTTCACTAATTATAGTTTTGAACATTTAGTTAGCCTCAAAATCACTTAGCGTTCTTATAATAATATTTACACAATCAATGAGCTGATCTTCTGTCATCACTAAAGGAGGTGCAAAACGAATAATGTTACCGTGAGTAGGTTTAGCTAGAAGCCCATTGTCTCTTAGTTTCAGACAAATATTCCAAGCAGTATCACTATCTTCATCATCATCAATAACAATAGCGTTGAGTAAGCCTTTTCCACGCACTAGTTTAACGATTTTACTCGTAGAGATATAGTCATTTAAAAGTGCTCTGAATAAATTTCCAAGTTGATACGCATTTTCGGTGAGTTGTTCGTCTTTTACAACCTCTAAAGCTGCCATTGCCACAGCAGCTGCAATAGGGTTTCCTCCAAAAGTACTGCCGTGAGACCCCGGAGTGATCACATTCATAATAGCGTCATTTGCCAAGACCGCAGATACCGGATACACGCCACCACTTAATGCTTTACCAAGAATTAATATATCTGGTTTTGTTTCAGGGGTAGCTGAACAGTCTTTTTGAGCACAATCACAATTGCCACAAGTCGCCAACAAACGCCCTGTACGGGCAATTCCTGTTTGTACCTCATCCGCAATAAACAATACATTATAAGCTTCACATAGGGCTTTGGCTTTTGCTAAATATCCCTCTGTTGGCACATAGACTCCGGCTTCGCCTTGAATGGGTTCTACTAAGAATCCAGCAACATTAGAGTTGTTTTTCAAGGTGTGTTCCAACGCCTCCGTATCATCGTAAGGAATTTTTATAAATCCGTCCGTAAATGGTCCAAAGTTTTCTCTTGCTACAGGATCATTTGAAAACGATATAATCGTTGTTGTTCGGCCATGAAAATTATTTTCACATACTATAATTTGTGCTTGACCTTCAGGAATACCTTTAACTTCATAAGCCCATTTTCGCGAAATCTTAACAGCGGTTTCAACGGCTTCAGCCCCTGTATTCATCGGCAGTACTTTATCAAAACCAAAATAATTGGTCACATATTCTTCGTAAGGCCCCAATTTATCATTGTGAAAAGCTCTTGAAGTTAATGTTAACGTCTGCGCTTGTTCCGTCATAGCATTCACAATTTTTGGATGACAATGACCTTGATTTACAGAAGAATACGCAGATAAAAAATCGTAGTACTTTTTACCTTCAACGTCCCAAACATGAACGCCCTCTCCTCTAGCCAATACGACTGGAAGTGGGTGATAGTTATGAGCGCCATAGCGGTCCTCTAAATTGATTGCTTCTTTTGGTGTAATCTGATTTAAAATAGCCATTTTAATGAGATTTTAGTAATTATAAAATAACTATTCCTACTTAGTGGAGAGAAATCATCCATAATGCGTTGCAATTTAAGAATTCTAAATAGATTTCTTAGAATTATGCTATCATTTATTCTATTTTTGCGCCATGGGTAGACGAAAGAAAAATAAAGTGTTTTCAAATTTAGAAGTGATTGATGCAGGCGCTAAAGGGAAAACCATAGCAAAGGCACCAGACGGAAAAGTAGTGTTTTTACCAAATGCTGTTCCAGGTGATATTGTGGACGTTCAAACATTCAAACAACGAAAAGGCTATTATGAAGGTAAAGCAATTGCATTTCACTCATATTCGGATAAACGTACAGAACCCGTTTGTGAGCATTTTGGAACTTGTGGAGGCTGCAAATGGCAACATATGGATTATACGCATCAATTGCATTATAAAGAAAAAGAAGTTATCAATAATTTAATTCGAATTGGACATCTTGAATTACCAGAAATCACTCCAATTTTAGGCTCAAAAGAACAGTACTTTTATCGTAATAAAATGGAGTTTTCATTTTCCGATAGCCGTTGGTTAACCGTTGAAGAAATTGCGTCAACCGAAGACCTTGGAGACCGCAATGCATTAGGATTTCATATTCCTGGAATGTGGGATAAAATTCTCGATGTGAAAAAATGTTGGCTTCAGGGTGATCCTTCAAATGCGATTCGAAATACCGTTAAAGATTTTGCTCTAAAACACGAAATTCCTTTTTTTAATACACGTCAGCAAACCGGGGTTCTAAGAACACTGATGATTCGAAATACGAGTATTGGGGAATTGATGGTTGTTGTTCAGTTTTTCAAAGAAGATATTGAAAAAAGAACTGCACTTTTAGAGCATTTAAAAGCAACATTTCCAGAACTCACCTCGCTTCAATATATTATTAATGGCAAAGCCAATGATACCATCTATGACCAAGAAGTGATTTGCTACCATGGACGTGATCATATTTTTGAAGAAATGGAAGGGTTACAGTTCAAAATTAATGCAAAATCTTTCTATCAAACAAATTCCGAACAAGCCTATAATTTATACAAAATAACCCGTGATTTGGCGGGATTAACAGGGAAAGAATTGGTATATGATTTATATACAGGTACGGGAACCATAGCACAGTTTGTTGCCAAAAATGCCCTAAAGGTTATTGGTGTAGAGTCTGTTCCTGATGCTATTAGTGCTGCCAAAGAAAATGCTGTCTTAAATAAAATTGATAATGTAGAGTTTTTTGTAGGCGATATGAAAACAGTGTTCAACAGAAACTTCATTGACACTCATGGGCACCCTGATGTGATTATTACAGATCCTCCGAGAGATGGAATGCACAAAGATGTTGTGGCTCAAATATTGGAGATTGCGCCCAAAAAAATAGTATATGTTAGCTGTAATAGTGCAACACAAGCCAGAGATTTGGCACTACTGGACTCAGAATATATAATTCAAAAAACACAAGCTGTGGATATGTTTCCACAAACTCATCATGTAGAAAATGTTGTACTTTTGGAAAAACGTAATTCTAAAAAATAAGCCATGAAACAGTTTATTTATTTATTTTTAATTATCCTTTTTAGCTGTGAAAAAGATGATATTTGTGCTGATACAACACAAACAACGCCTCGTCTTGTCATTGAATTTTACGATCTTACAGCCCCTGATAAGGAGTTAGCGGTTGCCGGACTATATGCGCTAGGGCTAGACACTGATGCCCTAGAGGTTCCTATAACTAATGAAATAGTGATGACCCGTACTTCTATTACACTGCCCTTAAAAACAGATGATTTTGAAACAGAATTTGTACTCTATAAAAGTTATGACATTGTTGATGGTGTGGTTCGCGGAAATCCAGATGTTATAAAAGTAACCTATAGTACTGAAAACCTGTATATCTCAAGAGCATGTGGTTACATCACAAATTTTGAAATACAAACGTTTAGTATTGCTGAGGACACCGATCAATGGATGCGCAACTCTGAAATATTAAACTACGAAATAACAAATGAAAATGAGATCCATGTTAAAATATTTCATTAGCCTGGTTGGCTGTACAATGATGTGCATGAACCTTCATGCGCAACAAGACAGCATTCCTACTATCGATAGCCTCGTTATTAAAAAAAAATATGGCATTCGTCTTGGAGTTGACTTAAGTAAAATTGCACGCACTTTTTTGGAATCAGACTATAGTGGATTAGAACTTAATGGCGATTATCGCCTTACAAATAAACTTTATATTTCTGGTGAAATTGGCACAGAAGAACAGACATCAGTAACAGATTATTTAAACAGTACTGCAAAAGGGAGTTATCTTAAAATTGGTAGTGACTACAATATGCACAACAATTGGGGTGATTTAGAAAACCTGGTATATTTTGGATTTCGTTTTGGGGCCTCTAGTTTCGAACAAACCTTGAATAATTATACAATATATGACACCAATAATACTACTTGGGGGCAAACCATAATTGAAGATTCTGAAACATTTTCAGGGTTAAGTTCTAGTTGGGTAGAGCTTATGTTTGGATTTAAAGCAGAAATTCTGACGAATCTTTTTGTTGGCGTTAATTTACAACTTAAGAGACGCCTATCTGAATCCAAGCCTGAAAACTTTGAAAACATCTACATCCCTGGTTTTGGCCGCACTTTTGACAGTGGAAAATTTGGAATGGGTTTTGGCTACAACATTTCGTATTTAGTGCCTTTTTACAAAAAAGCTAAGTAGGTTTTTTTACTGGTCGCTTTTCAAAAGTTCCACCACAATTTGGACATTTATGATCCAGCGTGGTTTCAACACAGGTTCTACAAAACGTACATTCATAAGCACAAATCATTGCTTCACTACTATCAGCTGGTAAAGCTTTGTTACAGTGCTCACAAACGGAACGCATTTCTAACATACCTATCGCACAAGTTTTTTGTATTTGATACGTTTTGGCATCAAATCGCCTCCTAAACGTTGCTTCTTGTTTTCTTCATATTCACTAAAACTTCCTTCATAGAAATAGACTTCAGAGTTTCCTTCAAAAGCAAGGATATGAGTACATACACGATCTAGAAACCAACGGTCGTGACTAATTACCACTGCACAGCCCGCAAAGTTTTCAAGACCTTCTTCTAAAGCTCTCAACGTATTGACATCGAGATCATTTGTCGGCTCATCCAAAAGCAAAACGTTTCCTTCTTCCTTGAGAGTCATGGCTAAGTGTAAACGGTTGCGTTCTCCACCCGAAAGCATATTCACTTTTTTGTTTTGTTCGCTCCCTGAAAAATTAAATCGACTTAGATAGGCTCGTGAATTAACTTGGCGTCCTCCCATCATGATCAACTCTTGTTCATCACTAAAATTTTGCCAAATGGATTTTTCAGGATCAATATTAGAATGGCTTTGATCTACGTAAGCAATTTTGGCTGTTTCTCCGACTTTGAAATTTCCTTTGTCAGAATTTTCCTCACCCATAATCATTCGGAAAATTGTGGTTTTACCAGCACCATTAGGTCCTATTATCCCTACAATTCCTGCTTGCGGTAGGTTAAAGTTTAAATTGTCATACAATAGCTTATCATCATAAGCCTTACTGACGCCTTCGGCTTCAATAACATTTGTACCTAAGCGTGGCCCGTTAGGGATATATATTTCTAATTTTTCATCAAGTTGTTTTTGATCTTGATTCATCAATTTATCATAATTCTTCAAACGTGCTTTTTGCTTTGTTTGCCGGCCTTTAGCGCCTTGCCTAACCCAGTCTAATTCGCGCTCTAATGTTTTTTGACGTTTAGATGCTGTTTTACTTTCTTGTGCCAAACGTTTAGATTTTTGATCTAACCACGACGAGTAATTCCCTTTCCAAGGAATACCTTCTCCTCTATCCAATTCCAAAATCCAACCCGCAATATTATCTAAGAAATAACGGTCATGCGTAACGGCAATTACGGTGCCTTTGTACTGTGCCAAATGGTGTTCTAACCAATGTACTGATTCTGCATCTAAATGGTTTGTTGGCTCATCCAAAAGCAATACATCTGGTTCTTGTAATAGCAAACGACATAGCGCTACACGACGGCGTTCTCCTCCAGAAAGGACACTTATTTTTTTAGAACCTTCTGGGGTTCTTAAAGCATCCATGGCTATTTCTAATTTTGTATCTAATTCCCACGCATTGGCCGCATCAATTTGGTCTTGAAGCTCTGCTTGTCGGTTCATTAGTTTTTCCATTCTGTCAGCATCGGAATACACTTCTTCCAAGCCAAACATGTCATTGATTTTATTGTATTCATCCAAAATAGCTACGGTTTCAGCTGCGCCTTCACGGACAATTTCCATCACAGTTTTGGATTCATCTAATTTGGGCTCTTGTTCTAAATAGCCTACTGAATAGTCTTGAGAAAATACCACATCTCCTTGGTAATTTTTATCGACGCCAGCTATTATTTTCAGTAAAGTAGATTTACCAGAACCATTAAGTCCTAAAATACCAATTTTGGCACCGTAGA
The DNA here is from genome assembly GCA_943788135.1 of uncultured Paracoccaceae bacterium. Lineage (GTDB taxonomy): Bacteria > Bacteroidota > Bacteroidia > Flavobacteriales > Flavobacteriaceae > Hel1-33-131. The sequence continues at coordinate 327,708 of CALSPC010000007.1, forward strand.
AGAAACTTAAGTAAATATTTTTTAAAACAGGAGTATTTGCACTTTGGTAAGACTTTGTAACCCCTGACATTGAAAAAATTATCTTTTTATCGTCACTCATTATACACGTCCTTTTAAAGCATTAAACACCCAAGCATTTGCAAAAAATCCGACACCAACTGCAGCAAAACCCCATCCGGCTACCTCATTATATCTAAACGCACCTAAAGCGATTAGAGATATACCTGTAAATATCATGATATATGTGGCCCAAGCCAGTACTGTATTTTTATTCATTGCCATAATTAAATTTTTTGATAGACAAATATCGTAAATTTGATTGAAACGCGTTTAGCTTTCAGAAAAAGTTAACGGTACTTCAATAAATAAGAGTTGAGATTCTTCTGTGGCCTCTATTTTGAAGTCATTAATTTCAGAAACCCCAACGGCATCTCTAGAATTTAGCGTCGTAGTTTCAATTTTTGAAGCTCCAAACACTTGCATAATATAAACACCATGATTAGGAGATTTTAAAGTATAATCAAAGGCTGTATGGGCTGCTAAATTAAGTCGTGATATTTGAGCATCTTGATGAATTTTTAAACTCGAATTTGAACATACTTCATCGAAAGGACTGACTAAAATCTGTAGCTCACCATCTGACAATTGCTCAAAATAATGTTGATCATAACGCGGTGTGACATTTCGTTTATTGGGCACAATCCAAATTTGGAATAAACTTAGAGGTTCTGTTGTAGAGCCATTAATTTCTGAATGCTGAATTCCAGTTCCTGCAGACATCACTTGAACTTCACCAGCATTTACCTTTTCCCATGTATTCCCCATAGAATCTTTGTGTTTCAATAGCCCAGAAAGTGGAATGGTAATAATCTCCATATTATCGTGAGGATGCGTTCCAAAACCCATGCTAGGTGCAATTAAATCATCATTTAAGACTCTTAAAGCACCGTAATTCATTTTTTCTGCATCATAAAAACCCGCAAAACTAAACGAATGATTGGCTTGTAACCAGCCATGATTTGCAAATCCTCTTGAACTGGCTTCGTGAAAAACTAATTTCATATGTTTTTAAATTTAGGTCGTACTAATTATCAATTATAAACTTCTTATAATTCGTTTTAAAAAGAGTCCTGATTTAGTGGGAAACGTTTCATAAAACTATTTAATTATAATTGTTCGTTAAACAAAAACTCAAAATCAAAGAATATTGTTATTTTTGTTTGCACAAAGATAAGTACCATGGATTTAAACTTCAATAAAAACGAAGATTATAATAAGCTACTCGTAACTCATTTAAACAAGCGCCTAGCTAAAGTTAAATTAGGTGGTGGAAAATTCAAAATTGAAAAAGAACATGCAAAAGGAAAACTTACGGCTCGAGAACGAATAGATTATCTTTTAGATTCTAAATCAAAATCCATTGAAATTGGCGCTTTTGTAGGTGACGGTATGTATGCTGCTCATGGTGGATGTCCATCTGGAGGAGTGGTGGTAAAAATAGGCTACATTAAAGGCAAACAATGTATTGTCGTAGCTAATGATGCTACGGTAAAGGCTGGTGCATGGTTTCCAATTACTGCCAAAAAAAATCTTAGAGCACAAGAAATTGCAATAGAAAATAAATTACCAATCATTTACTTAGTTGATTCTGCTGGGGTGTATCTTCCAATGCAAGATGAGATTTTTCCAGATAAAGATCATTTTGGTCGTATTTTTAGAAATAATGCCCAAATGAGCAGCATGGGAATTACACAGATTTCTGCAATTATGGGCAGTTGTGTTGCAGGTGGAGCTTATCTCCCTGTTATGAGTGATGAAGCTATTATTGTAGATAAAACTGCAAGCATATTTTTGGCGGGAAGTTATTTGGTCAAAGCCGCAATTGGAGAGACTATAGACAATGAAACTCTTGGAGGGGCAACAACCCATTGTGAGCTTAGTGGAGTAACTGACTACAAAGCAAAAAATGATACCGATGCCTTGGACAAAATAAAGTCTATAATGGACAAAATTGGAGATTTTGACCAAGCTGGATACAATAGAAGTCTAGCTAAAAAACCAAAAGCAAATCCAGAGGAATTATATGGTATTTTGCCACAATCAAGAGCAGATCAATATGATATGTATGAAATCATCAAACGCTTGGTTGATAACTCAGAATTTGAAGAATATAAAGCCGATTATGGCAAAACGATAATTACAGCATATGCTCGAATCGATGGATGGGCTGTTGGAATTGTAACGAATCAGCGTAAACTCGTTAAAAACGCTAAAGGTGAAATGCAGTTTGGTGGGGTTATTTATAATGACAGTGCAGATAAAGCTACACGATTTATTGCAAATTGTAATCAGAAAAAAATACCCTTAGTATTTTTACAAGATGTTACCGGATTCATGGTGGGTAGTAAAAGTGAACACAGTGGAATTATTAAGGATGGCGCCAAGATGGTAAACGCCTTAAGTAACAGTGTGGTTCCAAAATTCACAGTAATCATTGGAAATAGTTATGGCGCAGGAAATTATGCAATGTGTGGTAAGGCTTATGATCCACGCCTAATTGTAGCTTGGCCAAGCGCGGCTTTAGCCGTTATGAGTGGAAATAGTGCTGCTAAAGTATTGCTTCAAATTGAAACCGCAGCGCTTAAAAAGAAAGGCGAAACTATTACACCCGAAAAAGAGGCTGAATTATTTGATGAAATTAAATCACGCTATGACGAGCAAGTCTCTCCTTACTATGCTGCAGCTCGCTTATGGACAGACGCTGTTATAGCGCCTACAGACACACGAAATTGGATTAGTATGGGGATTGAAGCCGCCAACCATGCGCCTATAGAAAAAGCCTTTAATATGGGTGTTATTCAAGTTTAGCTGAAGCCAAAGTTGCTTGGCGTTTGATTTTCCCTGAAACAGTTTCCAAAAACTGATCTATATAATATATATGCTTTGGGCGTTTATGGGGGTCTAAAGTTTCAAAATTTAGGGTTTTGTAAGGCGTTGAACTTTCAATGACCAGTACGACTGCATGGCCTAGAACCTCATCTTTTTGAGACGTAATAAAAAAACGGTTTTTAATAAAACCTTCCATTTGTTGTTCAAGTTGTTCAGGAGCAATTTTTATGCCTCCAGAGTTAATAATTGTATCATAACGACCTACCCATTCAAAAGTTGACTTTGAAATGAGATTAACAACATCATTTGTTTGGATTTGAGAAGACAACAATTGTGGGGCTTCAATCCATAAACAATCTCGACCATCGACGCCAATAGAAACTGATGGCAAAGCTTCAAATACAGTTGCAGATTTACTAATATTTTTAACCGCAATATGACTCACCGTTTCTGTCATCCCAAAAGTTTCATAAATTGCAGTAGAGGCGTTTTTAAGTTTTGTTTTCAAGCCTTCCGAAAGCGGCGCACCTCCAACAATAAGTGTTTTAATTCGATGCAGATGTTCAACAGAATTTTCGAGCTGCAATGGAACCAATGCACAAAAATCATAAGCTCTAGTTATTGTTATTAAGGGGTTAGAGCTCGGCTTGACGCAGTCCAACTCTAAACCTAACACGTAGGCTCTTACAAACATCATTTTAGCAGCGATATATTCGAATGGCAAACAAGATAAGGCCGAGTCTCCAGCTTGTAAACCGAAGTAACTTCCAGTAGCCATTGCAGAATTAACCATCGCTTGTTTAGCCATTGCTACCGTTTTAGGCGCTCCAGTTGATCCAGAAGTTTGAAGCGTGACTTCTACATCAGAATTTAGCCATTGGTGTATAAAATGCCCTAATGCGTTTTGATAGGCCTCCCCTTTTCTAATCAACAGATCTGCAAGTTTTGACAGTCCTTTAGCATCATAACAAACTCCATCCAATTTGAAGGCAGAATGTGGGTGATGATATGTAGTTTTAGGCTTCAATTACTCAGCTATACTAGGCGTTGGAACCGGATCTTTTGTAACCGAACCTGCCAATTTATCTTTCCAATTGTTCCACTTATAGACCTTGGCAAAAATGAAAATCAAAATAGGATATATAATCAAAACTGAAGCAAATACTTCAAAATTACTTATGTCAGGATCAGAAACATCTCTAAGAATAGAATGCGTTTGAAAAGCGGTCCAATCGGCAGTGACTAAAAGCGCAGTGAATAAATTATTTGCGGCATGAAATCCTAGAGCTAGCTCCAAGCCCTCATCCATGAGCGTGATAATTCCTAAAAAGAAGCCTGTACCAATATAATGCACCAATAAAATATAGCCTAATTTTTCAATCTCTGGGTTGGCAATATGAAGCAGTCCAAACAATGAAGATGTAACAATTAATGGCACCCATTTATTTTTACATAATACTCCTAATCCTTGCATCAAATAACCTCTGAAAAGATACTCTTCAAAACTAGTTTGAAGCGGTACTAAAACGAGAGCAATAGCAGCTAAAATAAGAAAGGGTACTAATTTAAAGTTAAACTCATAATGTTCTGGATACATATAATGATCTATAAGCACCATTGTACTCGAAATAATTCCCCAAAACAAAAAGGCAAACCCAAAACGTCTCCAATCAATTTTTGATCTTGAAGTGGTTAGACTTCGAAGAGATTGCTCATGTAAATATTTGACTACAAATAAGACGCCTAAAAGACCAGCTGCAAAGGACAAAAGCATAAGAAATAAATTCAAATTAGACTCTAATAAATTCATGGCTTGGTTTAGGTCCAAATTTTGAAGATCTAACCTGATTCTACAGCTTTCGAAATTAAAATTACTGTATAAGGTATTTGACCTAAGAGTACTGCAATAAAAATAATCGCCAAACCTGCGATATAGAGCCACCAGTTGTGTTTGACATTAAATGCTTGTTTGATATACATAAATTAAAATTTTAAATTCCACTTTGTTTTTAAATCATAAACTAATTGTCCAGAGTCAACCACCAACGGCGATTGGATGTTATTGGTGAATAATCCACCAGTGCCTAACCCTTGAGGAAGCTGGCTCTCTAAGGTATAAGTCCACTGCGCAATGGCATTGAGTCCTATATTACTTTCCAAGGCACTCGTTACCCACCACCCTATTTGATTTGACTCTGCAAGAGCAATCCATTCTTGACTGCCTTTGAATCCACCAACAAGTGTAGGTTTGAGTATTATGTATTGAGGCTTTATTGTTTGTAGTAAAAATTGTTTTTCTGTTACAGAAAATACGCCAATTAATTCTTCATCCAAAGCAATTGGAAGGGGCGTTTCTGAACATAATTGGGCCATATCATCAACCTGTCCTTGTCGTATGGGTTGTTCTATAGAATGTAAATTATAATCTGATAGACGTTTTAATTTCTCCAAAGCTTCATTAGGTTTAAAAGCCCCGTTTGCATCTACGCGAATTTCAATTGTATCTGCATCAAATTCTTGACGGATGGAGCGCATAAGCTCTAATTCTTTGTCAAAGTCTATGGCACCGATTTTAAGTTTTATGCATGAAAATCCTGAAGTAAGCTTGTCTTTAATTTGCTGTTTCATAAACACTGGATCTCCCATCCAAATCAAACCATTAATAGGAATTGAGTCCTTACCTTTGGTGAAATCTGATGGAAATAGCTCAAATTGATTTTGACGTGATACAGATAAAAATGCCATCTCTAATCCAAACTGAATTGAAGGAAATTCGATCAGCTCTGCTAACAGTACATCAAGCCCTAAATTAATATGTTCACAAGTCCAAGCCAGTTTAGCTTCAAAATCTTGACGGTCATCAATACTCAATCCTTTAAACATTCCGCACTCTCCAATGCCTTTCGCGTTGTATTCTCAAGTTGTATGAACCACGTTTCCTTATAAGTTAGAACGCCTCTAGAGGTGCCACTTGGGCGTTTAAATTGCAATTGATGTTTGAAATAAGTAGCTTTCATGGTAATTATATCTTTTCACTTCTTATATTAAACTGTGGCATACACTAAAAACAATTGCTAAAAAAAAGGTTGACAATGCTAAAATCTTAAGTTGAGGATCGTAATCTTTTGGCGCCTGTATTTTACGAACGTAGTTCAAGGTGAAAACACTAACGGTACGAAAGCGATTAATAGCACAGTACATTGAATTGTTTGCCATTAAAGACGTATAAATCCCAATTAGTCCTAAAGCAAGCGTAATAATCACTATATGATAGGTTTTAGCATTTTTTGAACCAAAGTAGCCCGCTAAAGTATGTTTATTGGATAATTTATCAGATTCTATGTCCCGCATATTATTAAGGTTAAGCACTCCAGCACTTAACAGTCCTATAGAACTGGCAGGTAACAACATCAAAACATCAATTTGTTTAGAATATAAAAAATAGGTTCCTAACACACTAAGCCATCCAAAAAATAGAAATACCATCACATCGCCTAAGGCTTTATACCCATATGCAGAAGCACCAACTGTATATTTAATTGCTGCTACAATAGCTAATATCCCAAGAACTATAAACACTAATGCGGTTTTAGATTGCTCCGCACCAAATGCGATATAAATTAAACCTATAACAAGAAAAAGAGAGATAATGACATTTAAAACAATAGCATTGCGCATCTGCTTTGGAGTTATGTCTCCACTTTGCAAGGCACGCTCTGGACCTATACGACTATCGTTGTCAGTGCCTTTGACGCCGTCTCCATAATCATTGGCTAGGTTGGATAAAATTTGAAAACTTAAAGTAGTTAGAATTGTAAACGCAAATATATATTCATCAAAAAAACCTCTAGAATACGCCATTCCAGATCCAACAATTGCACCTGAAATAGACAAAGGCAGTGTTCGCAATCGGCACGCTGAAATCCATATACCAAGTTTCTTCATATTATGGAATCCATTTTTTTTCAAAGTTGGGTTTCCGTTTTTCTAAAAAAGCGTCTCTCCCCTCTTTGGCTTCATCTGTCATATACGCCAGTCGAGTAGCTTCCCCTGCAAAAACTTGTTGCCCGACCATACCATCATCAGTAAGGTTCATGGCGAATTTGAGCATTTTAATTGATATCGGTGATTTTTCTAAAATTTCTTGGGCCCATTCATAAGCCGTCGTTTCTAATTCGTCGTGTGGAATCACTGCATTTACCATCCCCATATCATAGGCCTCTTGAGCGTTATAATTTCTCCCTAAGAAAAAGATTTCACGTGCTTTTTTCTGACCGACCATTTTTGCAAGATAAGCAGACCCATATCCGCCATCAAAACTAGTAACATCAGCATCTGTTTGTTTAAAAACAGCATGCTCTTTACTGGCTAAAGTTAAATCGCAAACAACATGTAAACTATGTCCTCCACCAACAGCCCAACCTGGTACAACGGCGATGACCGCTTTTGGCATAAATCGAATGAGACGTTGGACTTCTAAAATATTTAAACGGTGATAACCATCATCACCAACATATCCTTCGTGACCTCTAGCCTTTTGATCGCCACCACTACAAAATGAATATACACCATCTTTGGACGATGGGCCTTCGGCGCTTAATAAAACGACTCCAATACTTGTATCTTCATTGGCATCATAAAATGCTTGATATAACTCTAAGGTTGTTTTAGGTCTAAACGCATTTCTAACATCTGGTCGATTGAAAGCAATACGAGCTACACCATTACATTTTTTGTAGGTAATATCCTCATAGTCTTTGACCGTTTTCCATTGTATAGTTGACATAGAATTACAATTTTAGGTGGTTAAATAAATACCGTCCGATTCGATGCGAATTCGACGTTGTTTGTATAATGTTCCGACGGCTTTCTTAAAACTTTTTTTGCTCATTTGAACTTTAGATTTAATAGCTTCAGGAGACGATTTATCTGTGAGTTTCAAACAGCCTTGCGCATCGTTTTCTAAACATTCCAACAATACCTGTGCATTGGGCTCAATATTTCTATACCCAATTTTTTCAAGTGTAATATCGATTTTATTTCCTGGACGTATTTTCTTTACTAATCCTTTTAGCTTGTCACCAATGCTAAGGTCTTTAAAAAGATCTTGATTAAAAATTAATCCCAAATGGGTTTTATTGATAATTACATTCATTCCCAAATCTGAAGGATGAGATACAATAAGATCAACCTCATCAAAAGCTTGAACGGTGAGCTCTTTATTGTCAAGAAATCGATTTGTTTTGCTCGAAGCAACCAAGCGGTCTGAAGTTTCGTCTAAATAACAATAAACCAAATACCAACCCCCTGCTTTCATTGGAAATGCTTGTTCTCTGAAAGGACAAAATAATTCTTTTACCATGCCCCAGTCGAGAAAAGCACCAATAGCATTAACTGAATTACAGCGGAGTAATGCGAATTCCCCTTTTTTGATGTAGGGATGATCGGTAACCGCAACTAAACGTTCTTCGTTGTCTAAATATACAAAAACTTCAATGACATCATCAATTTCAAATGTATCTGGAACATACCGATTTGGAAGTAACACTTCTTGGTCTTCATCATCGCCCAAAAACAATCCTGGTTCAGTATCTCTTAGAATTCTAAGCTTATTGTAGTCTCCTATGTGTATCATGCCACAAAGGTAAGAATAATCGAGAGAGTAATTAAAAAAAGTAACACAACAAATTGTGACGTTTTATAATTGTATTTTAAGGGTTCCTAATACATGGATTCTTTTTTAAAATACTTCACTAACAAGTAATACATCACAACGCGATATTTAATAGGATTGGAAACGCCATATTGTTCAAGAACTGCAGCAATGCCTTCATCTAAATTGTCATTAAAACTGAGCCCTAAACGTCCAACGAGAAATTTGTTTCGAATGGTTTTCAATTGTGAAGAACTCGATGTTGAAAGAATACTCGAATCTATATTATATATTGAAGGACCACATCCGAGGGTAACTTTGGTCAGCAAATCCATATCTGGAGTTATCCTACATTTTTCTTTTAAATCAATAGCATACTTTGCTATAAGCTTATCTCTTTCGTTCATAATGGAGCTTAAATTAGGAGGAGATGATAGGCGACACATGTCCATATAATTGGACACAATATATATTACAAAGTCACAAAATCTTATTTTATAAAATCAAAATAAGATAATAAAATTTGATCATTTTCAGATGAGGGAGTAAAGATTTCAAGCAGTTTTGGACGGGAACTTTGGATATAAAAATTTTCTAGAGCCGTTTCTAATTCTTCGTTTGAACTTGCAGAAGTGTACTCAAAATTAAAAAGTTTTGAAATTGGCTCAGCTGTTAAGTCGTGATTTGTCTCAAAAAATGTACTAAAGTTTTTAGAATTTTTATTACCTGGCAAAATTCTAAAAATACCACCGCCTCTATTATTTATAATGATAATTCTAAAGTTTGATGGAGTATAATTATTCCAAAGTGCATTACTATCATAAAAAAAGCTTAAATCTCCAGTGATAAAAACAGTGGGGTTTTCTGAAACGGTAGCTGCACCAATTGCAGTACTTGTAGAACCATCTATTCCGCTTGTCCCACGATTACAAAAGACAGTAAGTGTTTTATTTAAGTTAAACAACTGCAAGTAACGTATCGTAGAGCTATTTCCTGATTGTAACATGTAATTATCAGGAATCTGTTTCAATATCTTGTCAAAAGCCATAAAATCACTAAATGAGATCGATTTTAAATACTTTTTATGTTTCTGTTGTCGGCGAACTTTTACATGATTCCAAGTTTCAAAATAAGTACTAACTATGGGAGTAGCATCAAAACTACTGAGAGCGTCAAAAAACGTATTAACGTCGCATTTAAAGTGTTTTGTTAAACAAAAAAATGTGTCATTTGCAGAAACAGGATCAATATGCCAGTGGGTCTTTGGAGGATTGGTTCGCAAAAACGTTTTAATTTTTTTAGACACAATCATCCCTCCAAATGTGAGTAGTAAATCCGGTTGTAACGTTTCGAAATCTGTTGAATCTAATGGAGAAATTAGCTGGTCAATACTAGGGAAAAAATCTGGGTGGTGTAGGTTTGAAGTGGTTTCTGTGAGTACAATAATTGAAGGATCTTCAGCTAATAATTTCAAGTATGTTTCTTGAACACTATGCGGTGGATTTACCCCTACTAAGATCATTTTACGTTTCGAGGAGTTCCACTTCTTATGATCCGTTTTGGAAAGCGAAAAAGTATTACTTTTTAGTTTAATTTTATCTGGTTTTGACTCTTGTTCATCAATCTCAATGGTGTCATACAGAGGTTCCGGGAAAGGCACATTGATATGAACAGGTCCACTCTGAGTATTGGCAATATGAAGGGCTTTTTCAATTAATGAATTATTACTTTTAATCGCCTTTAAAAACGATTTTTTAAATGCCATTTCTAGATTTGCTTCATACAAAACATGGGCGCCAAAAATATGCGGTTGTGTAATGGTCTGACCATCACCAATATTTACAAGATGTTCAGGTCTATCGGCAGAAATAACCACAAGTGGAATACGGCTATAAAATGCCTCGGTAACCGCTGGGAAGTAATTCACAAGTGCACTTCCTGATGTACACACCAACGCTACTGGCTGTTGTAATTGTTGTGCAATTCCTAAGGCAAAAAATCCTGCTGAGCGTTCATCAACAATACTATAGCAATCAAAAAAATCATGGTTCGTAAAACCGATCGTTAAGGGAGCGTTTCGACTACCTGGTGATATCACAATATGTTGAATATTATGATTGTTACAGAGTTGAATAATCGATTGTGCTAAAGGCTGTTTTGGCTGTATCATTGCCCCGCAAAGTTATTTAATTTTTAGGGTTTAAAATGAAATGAAATAATAAATATTTCCTAAAGATTTAGAGTACTTTTTTGATCGTTGCAATCTTGTTTTGAATTTCTATACACTCCGTTAAGGGGTCAGAATCCTTTGTAATTCCACTACCGCTAAAGAGAGTCGCTAAAGAATTGTCTAGTTTCATACATCGTAAATTTACAGCGAGATGTGTTGATTTCCGATCTGTTTGGTAGGCACGATTTTCAATATTTTTTTTGGAATTTCTAAACGTTTGATCTGTTGGCACATTTAATTCTCCAAAAAATCCAGCATAAAATTCGCGTTCATAGGCTTCATTTGAAAGAATATAGTCTAGAGCTAGTTGCCTTGGAGTCCCACAAACTGCTGGAGTTGGATGCATTGCTTTTAACAACGCTTTTAAACTGTAATTTGATGATTTCAAGCGTCCAGTTACGTGGGTTTTAAGGTGTAATAATTCACCTGCTTTATGTGTTTGTGGGTCAGAAATTTTAATGGGCTCTAAATAGTTGGACAACACTTTAACTAAATAGTCCGTTACAAACGCATGTTCTTCTCTGTTTTTAACATCCCATTCTATGGCTTTACCCAAATTAACCGCTTGAGTACCAGCCAAAGCCATGGTTGAGAGTGATCGCCCTTCTAACTTTAATAGCTGTTCTGGCGAAGCTCCAAACCAAAATCCTGTTTGCGGGTGATACCAACAATAGGTAAACGCAGAAGGATAGGAATATACAAGAGTTTTAAAGGTCTCAATAGGATTTGAACTTTCTAGGTTAAATTTGAACGCTCTCGACAATACTACTTTTTCTAAATCCGTTGTAGTTATTGCATCAAGTGCTGAAGACACCAATTTCAAGTGTTCTTTTGTTGGATCTTCATAATTTAAAGGATTTGATTGCAGCCTAACTTCAAAATCTAAATGTTCTAATTTTAGGACTCTTGAGGTTTCTAACGGAATGTAATAGCTGTTTTTATTAGCATCGAATGGTGCAAATACAAATCCACTCTCGGAATAATCCTCAATACAATACGTTTCAGAATTTGTTTGTATATACGCTTTTATAGATTGAGACTCTGGAGTAGAAAAAAAAACAAAAGGGCATTTCGATTGAATCGCCTCATTAAATTGATCGAAAAAATCAGTTGAGGTCATGTTTTAGCGTTCTTTAGGGAGTGAAACCGTGGTAAGTTTACAAGAAGATACTAATTGATTTTGATCATCAGTAACTTCGATATTAAAAACCTGCATGGTTCGTCCTCTATGTATAAAGGTCGCTTTGGCATAAACAAAGCCATTTTTCACACTTTTAATGTGATTAGCCGATATATCAATACCTCTTACAAAATAGTTTTTAGTATCTAAAAAAATATGCGCCGCAAAACTTCCAACTGTCTCAGCAAGTGCTGCTGTAGCACCACCATGCAAAACACCATCAGGCTGATATACACGTTTATTAACAGGCATTTTAGCAATTACAAAATCTTCTCCAGCATCTACAAATTCGATGTTTAGAGTTTCCATTAAAGTGTCTTTGCAAGCTGCGGTTGCAGCCTTAATGATTTGGTCTTTCGTTGGACTCATTTCAAAATTTATTTGAGTGTAAAGTTACAAAATCCAAAGCCGAAGTCAATGACTCTACTACGTTAAAAAAGTGCAAAAAATAAAGGCTGTCTTTTCAGACAGCCTTTATTTAATATCTACTTATTTAATCTATACCTAAGCCGTTTTTTTAACCGCTAGACTATAAATCACTAAACCGAATCCGATTTTGTTAATTGCATCTGCAATATTATATAGTACATCCATATCAAGCCCTAAACCAGACATGAAAGAATACCACTGTCCATCAGCTGTACCAACTAAATACCCTAACGGATAAATAATCCAACCTACTAATACGAACCAACATAATATTTTGTGAGCTGCTAAAACATCACCACCAGCTTCTTTAGCTAATTGTGCTGCTCCACCAAGCCATATTTCGTAAACTATAGCAAAGTATGCTACAGCTGAGATAAAGCCCCAAAGTGCTGCACTTCCAGCGTAAACCGCTTCTCCTAAATATCCTGTCACTAACATAATAACTGAATAAACAATCATTTTAGTAAGTAAAGATTTTTTAGCGCCTGCAACTTTAAGTATTAAATAAAACTCAACACACATTAATGGCACTGTAAGAATCCAATCTACATAACGGAAAAATGTTGGAGACTCCATGTTAGAAGCCCAATAGTCTCTCATGTAGAAATAATGTACAGCTGCAATAAATGTAATTAAACCAGAAACTAAAACAGAAGTCCTCCATTTTTTGTCAAATTGATTTAATGATAAAAAGAAAAAGGCAGATGCTGCCATCATTGCCATACATCCTACAAAGAATGTAAAGCCTACATAGTCAGTAGGATCCATTTTCGCTACTAAAGGTAAAATTAAATTTGTCATTTTTTAAAAATTTAGTTAGTTTATTGTTTAAACAAATATATAAAAAATTAAACTAATTGTTGAGTATTTAGTAAATTTATAGCCTCAAATAATGTATTTAACACTTTTTTATGAATAATATTTTTAATTTCTCAATCGTATCTAGCTTCTTAGGATTATGGATTTCTACTCATGTTCCAGAGAGTTTTGAGTTAATTTTAGGGTTTATATTAATTTTTACATTTGGCATGATTCACGGCTCTAACGATTTGCTAATTGTTAAAAAACTTTTAAAAAACAAAAAACATTATTCAAAATTCATATTACTAATTGCCTACCTATTTATAGTATCTATTGCGATTTTAGTCTTTTATTTAATACCTTCACTAGCAATGATCCTATTTGTTTTATTTAGTGCCTACCATTTTGGAGAACAGCATTGGGATCACCGTTTTTCCAAATTAAACGCCTTTCGTAAATCTATTTTTTATTTTTTTTACGGCATGTTTATACTCTATATGCTGTTTGCTTACAACACAAACGAAGTCAAATTAATTATTTTTGAAATTACTGGCTTCGAAATCACTAATTTATATACTAAAATTATGCTCTTTATTTTAGCTGGGTTTATAAGTTGTGTGTTGATTATAGAATTTTTAAGCAAACGCCTCGCCATCGGAGTGATTTTAAAAGAACTATTCACCTTAGCAGTTTTAGCTATAATTTTTTCATCCTCTTCCTTAATATGGGGGTTTTCAATTTATTTTATCCTCTGGCATAGCATTCCTTCTTTAATAGAACAAATAAGCTATATATATGGAGATGTAAAAACTACCTCTGCTCTAAGTTATGGTAAGGCAGCTCTGCCCTACTGGATTATTTCTTTGATTGGTATGGTGATTTTATATGTAATTTTTAGTGGCGAAAAACAGTTCTATTCCTTGTTCTTTGCATTTATCGCTGCAGTAACATTTCCACATGCCTTTGTGATGTTAAAAATGTTTTCCAAAAAAAAAGCACAACCCTAAAATGATTGTGCTTTTCAGTATAAAAAAATATAATTTTTATTTCACTTCTTCGAAATCTACATCTTCAACGTTGTCTTCTTGAGATGCTTCAGCATCTGGAGCAGCATCTGAAGGCGCACCTTGAGCACTTTCTTGTGCTTTGTACATTTCTTCGCTAGCAGCTTTCCATGCTTCATTGATTTTTTCTAAAGCAGGATCGATAATTGCGATATCTTTAGATTCATACGCAGCTTTCAATTCTTGTAATGCAGCTTCGATTGGTTGTTTTTTATCATCTGATAATTTATCCCCAAATTCTTTTAACTGATTCTCTGTTTGAAAGATCATACCGTCAGCAGCATTTAACTTGTCTGCAGTTTCTTTAGCTTTCGCATCTGACTCCGCATTAGCTTCTGCGTCTTGCTTCATTTTTTCGATTTCTTCTTCCGTTAAACCAGAAGACGCCTCAATTCGAATATCTTGTGATTTATTGGTTGCTTTATCTGTTGCCGAAACTTTAATAATTCCATTGGCATCAATATCAAAAGTCACTTCAATTTGTGGCGTTCCACGCTGTGCAGGTGGTAGTCCATCTAAATGAAAGCGGCCAATAGTTTTATTGTCTGCTGCCATAGCACGCTCTCCTTGAAGAACGTGAATTTCAACTGAAGGCTGGTTATCTGCCGCCGTTGAGAATACTTGAGATTTTTTAGTTGGAATGGTCGTGTTAGACTCAATTAATTTAGTCATGACATTCCCCATAGTCTCAATACCTAATGACAATGGCGTGACATCTAATAACAATACATCTTTAACATCTCCTGTTAATACACCACCTTGGATTGCAGCTCCTACAGCTACAACCTCATCAGGATTAACACCTTTATTAGGTTTCTTACTAAAGAATTTCTCAACAGCTTCTTGCACTGCAGGAATTCGTGTAGACCCACCGACTAAAATAATTTCATCGATATCACTTGTAGATAAGCCTGCAGCTTTTAATGCCGCTTGACACGGTGCAATTGTTCGTTTAACTAAATCCGCTATTAATTGCTCAAACTTCGCTTTTGACAATGAACGTACTAAGTGTTTTGGACCACTAGCGGTCGCCGTCACATACGGTAAGTTAATTTCCGTTTGTGCAGAAGAGGACAATTCAATCTTCGCTTTTTCAGCAGCTTCTTTTAAACGCTGAAGTGCCATAGGGTCTTTACGCAAGTCTATATTTTCATCTGCTATAAATTCTTCTGCTAACCAATTGATGATTTTTTCATCAACGTCATCACCTCCAAGGTGAGTGTCACCATCAGTAGCAAGTACTTCAAATACACCATCGCCTAATTCTAGTACCGAAACATCATGTGTTCCACCACCAAAATCAAAAACAACAATCGTTTGATCTTTTCCTTTTTTATCCAAACCGTACGCCAATGCAGCCGCTGTAGGCTCATTGATGATACGTCTTACTTTTAGACCAGCAATCTCTCCAGCTTCTTTTGTAGCTTGACGTTGAGCGTCATTAAAATAAGCAGGAACTGTAATTACAGCTTCAGAAACTTCTTGATCCAAAAACTCTTCAGCTGTTTTTTTCATTTTTTGAAGTACCATTGCTGATAATTCTTGTGGTGTATATAAACGACCATCAATATCAACACGAGGGGTGTCGTTGTCGCCTTTAACTACTTTATAAGGCACACGACCTACTTCTTGTTTAGATTCCGAGAATTTATTTCCCATAAAACGTTTAATAGAATATACCGTCTTTGTTGGGTTCGTAACTGCTTGCCGTTTCGCAGGGTCACCTACTTTGATTTCACCGCCTTCAACAAAAGCAATAACGGATGGCGTTGTACGCTGTCCTTCTGCATTCGTGATTACACCGGGTTCATTTCCCTCCATTACAGAAACACAAGAGTTTGTTGTTCCTAAATCGATTCCAATAATCTTACTCATAATGTATATAATTTAATTTTTATTGTAAATGTTACGTCAGCAATAAGTCAATCTTTATGCCAATACAATAAAACTGACATGATGGCAGATTCAAAAAAATAAAATATTGTGGTTTTAAATAAGACTTTGGTATAGGCTTTGTAATAAGTAGTAATAATATATAAATAAATACAAGCTTATGAGACGTACATTATCAATTATTACCCTATTCGCTATTCTATTAACGGCATGTGTTGGCGATCCAGGACCTCCAGGTTTTGATGGTCAAGATGGTGGGTTAATTGTCGCAGATGCATTTCAAATTACTAATGTTAATTTTACATCCGGAAACGACTTCCAAGAAACCTTTGAAGGGTTTGATTTCATAGAATCCGATGTGGCATTGGTGTATATAAAATGGGTTCTAGATGATGGTACGGAAACTTGGCGACAATTACCACAAACTGTGTATTTTAATACTGGAGTGCTTATTTATAATTTTGATTTCACAAGAGACACCGTTACTTTATTTTTAGATGGCACTGTAGATTTCAACACTTTAAATAGTACATGGACACAAAATCAAGAGTTTAGAGTCGTGATTGTTCCTGCTAGCCAACTTAACAGTATTGATACTTCGGATCTTAACACTATTATTAATTTGGGTAATATTGAAACTTTCGACCTAAGATAAACCTTGCTATTAAAAACCTAAAGCTCGAGAAATGATGATTTTTCGAGCTTTTTTATGTTTAAAAATTTATTTCAAAACAGCTTACACCTCTTTATCTTCATTATTTACTTCTAATATAAAAAACCAAAATTACCTACTAATTTAGTACTTTTACAGTCTATTATAAACCAAAGTATAATGTCTGTAGCTAAAAAAGAGTACAAAAGAGTAACCGTCAAATCACTTGTGGAAATGAAAGCATTGGGTGAAAAAATATCCATGTTAACGGCTTACGATTACACCATGGCCAAAATTGTAGATGGCGCGGGTGTCGATGTAATTTTAGTAGGTGACTCTGCCAGTAATGTCATGGCAGGTCACGAAACCACTCTTCCTATTACTTTGGATCAAATGATTTATCATTCCTCTTCAGTGGTGCGCGCCATAGATCGTGCGTTAGTGGTCGTTGATTTACCATTTGGAACCTATCAAAGTGATCCCAAAGAAGCTTTACGTTCAGCGATTCGAATTATGAAAGAAAGTGGTGGACATGCCGTAAAACTAGAAGGTGGCAAAGAAATTAAAGACTCTATCAAAAAAATATTAAATGCAGGAGTTCCGGTTATGGGACACTTAGGCTTAACGCCTCAATCGATATATAAATTTGGAACCTACACCGTAAGAGCTAAAGAAGAAGAAGAGGCATCACGCCTAATTGAAGATGCGAAGCTTTTAGAGCGTTTAGGCTGCTTTGCATTGGTTCTTGAAAAAATCCCAGCTGCCTTAGCGCAACAAGTTGCAGAAAGTATCAGTATTCCAGTAATTGGGATTGGAGCAGGTGGCGGCGTTGATGGTCAGGTTCTTGTTTTACATGATATGATTGGTATGACACAAGAATTTCATCCTCGATTTTTACGCCGCTACATGAACTTACACGAAGAAATGACTACGGCTATTTCTCAATATGTGGGCGATGTAAAGGCCTCAGAATTTCCAAGTGAAAACGAACAGTATTAAAAAATGAAAAAGAGTGTTTCAACGACTGAAAACCTTCAAATTCTTCATGAAGACAATCATTTAATACTCGTTAATAAGCGCTCTGGAGATCTTGTTCAAGGCGATAAAACTGGTGACACACCTCTTAGTGACATTGTAAAAGGCTATATAAAAAAGAAGTATAACAAACCAGGTGCCGTATATTTGGGTGTCACTCATCGGCTAGACCGCCCAACAACGGGAATTGTAGTCTTTGCAAAAACATCTAAAGCGCTCACAAGAATGAATGCGTTGTTCTTAAATAAAAATATAGCTAAAACCTATTGGGCGGTAGTTAAAAATAAACCTGTAAAACAAAAAAATACGCTTGTTAATTGGCTTAAAAAAAATCCAAAAAACAACAAATCGAGTGCTTATACTAAAGAAGTTGAACAAAGTAAAAAAGCAATTCTTCATTATGAATTGATTCATAGTCTTGACCGCTATCACCTTTTAGAAGTCAATCTTGAAACTGGACGTCACCATCAAATTAGAAGTCAACTCTCAGCAATTGGTAGTCCCATAAAAGGCGATTTAAAATATGGATTTGACAGAAGCAATTCAGATGGTAGTATTCATTTACATTCACGAAAAATAGAATTTACACACCCTGTAAATAAACAATTAATATCCATTTCTGCAGACCCACCAAATGAGGTTATATGGAATGCGTGTACTCACCATATTAAAACCTAGACTATGGAAGCAAAAGTGATTTTAGAACAGCAAAAGCAGTATTTTCAAAGCGGTGCAACACGAAATGTTGGGCTGTTAAAAAAATTACTCGTTAAACTTCGCGAAGAAATTCTTGTAAGAGAGCATGACATTTATGAAGCGTTACACAAAGATTTTAAAAAATCTAAGTTTGAAGCCTATTTAGGCGAAATCGGAATTGTAATCACTGAAATTAATGCCACTATTAAGCATATTGATGCCTGGTCAAAACCAAAAAAAGTTAGTGCATCAGGGCTCAACTTTCCCTCGAGAGATTACATCTATAGCGAACCCTATGGAGCAGTATTGGTAATTGCCCCTTGGAATTATCCGTTTCAGTTGGCAATTGCGCCTGTAATTTCAGCTATTGCTGCGGGAAATACAGTGGTTTTAAAACCAAGTGAGCACACTTCTCACACCTCACAATTATTGGAATCTCTTTTGTCATCTGTTTTTAAACCAGAGCATCTCACCGTCATTCAAGGGGGTGTTCCAGAAACCACATTACTATTAAAAGAACGCTGGGATTATATCTTTTTTACTGGAAGTGTTAGTGTGGGTAAAATCGTAGCTCAAGCGGCTGCCCCCTATCTGACTCCGTTAACTCTAGAGCTAGGCGGTAAAAATCCATGTATAATAGATGACAGCATGTCAACGCAATTAATTGCTAAGCGCTTAGTTTGGGGAAAATTTGTAAATGCAGGTCAAACCTGTATTGCCCCTGATTATTTAGTAGTACACAGCGCAGTAAAAACACAGTTGATTTCTGATTTAAAAACTGAAATCACAAAGGCATATGGTGAAAATCCACAGGAATCGACAGACTATCCTCGAATTATCAACTCCAAAAATCTGTCTCGACTTACAGCAATGCTAAAAGACAGCAATGTAGTATTTGGAGGCACATATGACAACGAAGACTGTTATCTCGCTCCTACACTGATTGACGAACCTTCTATAGATTCAGAAGTTATGAAAGATGAAATTTTTGGTCCTATATTACCTATTTTAAGTTATGATACTGAAAGTGATATCAAAGCCATTTTGAGTCGATATGAGAAACCACTCGGCTTTTATGTTTTTTCATCTAGGGCTTCATTTTATAAAAAAATGATAAAAACCTATAGTTTTGGAGGGGGGACTATTAACGATACAATGATTCATTTTGGAAACTCTAGATTGCCTTTTGGTGGGGTCGGTGAAAGTGGCATGGGCGCGTATCATGGGCGACTTAGTTTTGATACGTTTTCGCACAAAAAAGGGATTGTAATTAAAAGTAATTGGCTAGACATTCCGCTACGTTATGCTCCTTATAAAAATAAACTTCAAATGCTTAAAAAGCTTTTTAAATTTCTGGGGTAATTCAAATAAAACAGCTTAAAAACCATTATAGTTTTTTCTTATAGTATATATTTAACTAATTTATTTTCAATTATTTATGTAGTTTATATAAATCATTAGTTTAATATATACGAATTATCCTAACCACCCTTCTCGATCCAAGCTACGATACTGAATAGCTTCGCTAATATGGGAACTTTCGATAGCTGACTCTCCTTCCAAATCAGCAATAGTTCTGGCCACTTTTAGGATGCGATCATATGCACGAGCGGATAAATTTAAACGCTCCATAGCGGTCTTCAAAAGCTGTATTGAGCCGGTATCTAATTTGCAATATTTACGAATTTGTTTGGTGTTCATTTGCGCGTTGTAATGCACAGAATTAGAGTATTTAAAGCGTTCGATTTGTAATTCTCGAGCTTTGGTCACACGTTTTCTAATAGCTATGGACGACTCCCCTTTACGCTCATCAGAGAGTTTTTCAAATGGTACAGGAGTTACTTCAATATGAATGTCAATACGATCTAACAAAGGGCCCGAAATTTTACCAAGATAGCGCTGCATTTCTGTAGCTGAGGACCTCATTGGCGCATTTGGGTCATTGAAATACCCGCTTGGACTAGGGTTCATACTGGCAACCAACATAAAGCTGCAGGGATAAGTTACCGTAAACTTAGCCCTTGAGATTGTAACTTCCCTATCTTCTAAAGGTTGCCGCATAACCTCTAAAACTTCGCGCTTAAACTCAGGCAGTTCATCTAAAAATAATACACCGTTGTGAGACAAAGAAATCTCTCCAGGTTGTGGATAACTCCCGCCACCAACAAGAGCAACGTTTGAAATGGTATGATGAGGTGATCGAAATGGGCGTTGCGCAATTAATCCGTTTTGTGCTCCAATACGTCCCACTACCGAGTGAATTTTAGTAGTTTCTAGCGCTTCATGCAAAGTCATTGGTGGTAAAATAGAGGGCAAGCGCTTGGCGAGCATCGTTTTTCCAGCGCCTGGTGGTCCAATTAAGATAATATTATGTCCTCCAGCTGCTGCTATTTCCATACAACGTTTGATACTCTCCTGCCCTTTCACATCTGAAAAATCAAATTCGGGATGCTCTAAGTTTTTTTGAAACTCGGCACGGGTATCTACAATTGTTTGTTCTAATTTTTTTTGGTTATGAAAACAATCGATCACTTCAGAGATGTGCTCAACACCATAAACTTTCAGCCCACTTACAATGGCAGCTTCTTTGGCATTTTCTTTGGGCAGGATAAATCCTTCAAAACCTTCCTCTAAAGCCTTAATTGCAATGGGAAGCGCACCTTTTATGGGTTGTACCGTACCGTCTAAGGAAAGTTCTCCCATAATAATGAAACGTTCAATATGATCCTCTTGTATTTGATTGGAAGCGGTTAGGATTCCTATCGCCAATGGCAAATCATAGGCAGCGCCTTCTTTGCGCATATCGGCAGGAGACATGTTGATAATGAGTTTTTTACCGGGAATTTTATAGCCATTATTTTGAAGGGCGGCCGCAATACGGAAATTACTTTCTTTAATCGCATTATCAGGCAACCCTACCAGATGATACCCAATACCTTTATCGACATTCACTTCTATTGTAATGGTGTGCGCTTCCACGCCAAAGACGGCGCTGCCATAGACTTTTTTAAGCATTTTAGTAAATTTGAGTACTTAAATCTACTAAATAATTCGGAATACTGAACTTTTAAAAGAGATTTTATTAAAATAGTGACGCTAAAAAAAAGGTTTTAAGTGTGCTAGAACATTACTCTAAGACACTTAAAACCTTTTAATTTTAAAAATACGTTAGAAGTTAAAACTTCAAATTTTCGTTTTTGTCCCAAAGCCCCCAATAGGCACCTACTTTTCCTTCTGGACCTACTTTCCATGACTCATCAAAAGATGAGAAATAGAAATTAGGAATGTCATTTTCTTTAGTCCAACGCATGGTGTCAATGAAATACTTCATTGCAGCTCTTTCGCTCGCAATTGCACCTCTTAGACCACCACCCTGACTTGGCCAACCTGTTTCTGTAATAATAATTGGTTTGCCTTGTGCTGCGTCTACAACTTGACCATACATAGCTTGCATATGTCCTAAAGAATAATCTATTGGACAGCCTTCCCAGTAAGGGTATAAGTTTGCTAATATAACATCCGAGTGTTCTACAATAATTGGATGACGAGAAAACTCATAATACGCATCTACATAACCAATTGGAATATCTAATCCAGCTAAGGCTTCTTTTACACGTTTCATGTACCCTACTAACTCTTCTAAAGTTAAGTCGTTACGATACAAAACCTCGTTACCAACTGCAGCCACATCTACGTGTCCAGCTTTTGCTAGTGCAATTAGACCTTCAATTTCTTTTTCGTTATCTTCTTTATCATCACCAAGCCATGCGCCAACTAATGTTCTTAAACCATGTTTTTTGGCTGCAACAGGGACAAATTCATTGCCTTCTGTACAGGAAAATGAACGTATAGCCCCTACATAAGGTTTCAAAATTTTAACACGGCGCTCAACTTGAGCCATACTAATTTCATCACCTGGTTTTTGGCCATCTTCATACATACTAAAGCAAATACCATGCATGCCATCTTGGATGGTTTTACGCCATTGGTTTTTTAAATCTTCTAATGAATCTTTAGAGACTTCTATACCCTTTGTGGCAATCTGACTGTAATCATTTTTTGGTTTGTAATAAGATTCTTCTCTGTACGACATTTCTAATATGTAATTTACTATTGTTTAAATTTTAATTTTTCGTTTTTATCCCAAATTCCCCATCGAGCGCCAACATCACCCTCGTGGTGTACTTTCCAAGATTCATCAAATGATGAAAAATAGAATAATGGTATTTCATTTTTTTGTGCCCAATTGGACGCATCAATAAAATACTTCATTGCATTATTTTCTGTTGGTTGTGCTGACTCTAAACGCGCACCTTTATTAGGCCAACCTGTTTCACTAATTATTACAGGTTTCCCTTTTGCAAACTGCTGTGTCACAGCATACATTTGCTTTAAATAGAGCGCAGATTCTTCAATATTACAGCCTTCCCAAAACGGGTAGCAATTTACTAAAATTACATCACATGCGTCTATAATTTTTGGTCTTTCTACAAACTGATAATACGCATCAACATAACCAACTGGAATCTCAGGTAATGCTTTTTTTACTCTGTTGATGTAAGCAAGTAACTCTTCTTCACTTAGCTCTCCGCGCATTAAAGTTTCATTACCAACAACTGCAATATCTACAAAACCGGATTTTGCAAGCTTTATTAGTGCTTTAATCTCTTTTTCGTTTTGAATTTTATCATCACCAATCCAAGCACCAACCATAGTTTGTAATTGTTTTTCTTTGGCAATTTTTGGAGTATGTTCATTACCTTCTGTACATGAGAATGAACGCACCCATTGTGAATACGGCGCTATCACATCCATTCGTTTAGAAATCTGAGATTTTGACAATTGATCGCCTATATTTTGACCTTCTAAGTACGGACTAAAACACAAGCCGTGTAATCCATTATTTAATGTTTTTAGAAACAAGGCCTTAAGCTCTGCATCTGTTTTTGATGAAAAATCAGTATCCGTTGACCCGTCAATTTTTAAATCTGAACGTAGCAAGGATGCGAGTTTGTCAGTTTGATAATAGGAACTGTTTTTTGATTTTTCCTTATGCTTTTCTAATTCTGCTCTTATTTCATTAGCCCGGTCTTCATCAATATTATAATCTCGCATGATATACATTGCTGCAAAAGTCCCTAATGTTGGGAAAAAACAAAAGAATGCATGCAAGCCATCAACTGCTCCTTGTTGATCTAGTGTTGATAAATCTGAATTAAAACCAACTAACCATATAATTAAACCGCTTAATGCTCCAGCTATTGCATAACCAACCTTGACCATCCACCAATAAATAGCGCCAAAGATTCCTTCTCTTCGTTTACCAGAATTTAATTCATCAACATCTATAACATCTGCTGTCATTGACATCATCACTGTAAATAAACTACCAATACCAAAAGAGAAAAATGGTAAAGCAAAAATATACATCCAAGGTTTTCCTGGAATGAATAAGAAATACAGCATAATGTAACCAAAAATTGAAATGCTTTGGCAAATCATAAATGCTTTTTTCTTTCCGAATTTTTTTGAAAGCCTCGTTACTATAGGAATTACAATAAAGGTAGTACCCAATGCTCCAAATGCTCCAAATAATGAGACCCAAATTCCTGATGCTCCTGCGTCTCCATTAAAAAGTTTATATACAATTACAAAAAATGTAAGTGAAGAAACTGCCATAAAAGCATTGTAAATAAAGAATGTTGCTCCACACAATTGTCTAAATTCTTTGATTTTGAATGCTTCTTTTGCACTAATTAATATTTTTTTAAGGCTTTCACCTATAGTTGAAAAACTTAGGGGCTCATAGTCATTATCAAGAGTTGATTCACTTTTAATGAACAGCGCCGGCACAATTGCACATAATGCACAAGGAATAGCAACCCATATAGCGAGTTCTCTTGCGGCCACATCTGCAGATGGAAACCATTCTGGATCGTACATAATAATCCAAAATATTGGTGCTATCACCCATGCCCATTGACCAATCCATTGAGCTGTTGCCATAATATTGGTACGTTCGTGAAAATCATCACTCATCTCATAGCCCATGGCTACGTAAGGTACACTAAAAAAAGTAAGTCCTAAATAGAAAATTACAGACCAGAAAAAGAAATACCAAAAATTATATTGTACGGTGTTTTCCTTGAAAAGTTGCCACATAAAAACATAGGAAACACCCATAATAATTCCGCCTATTAAAACATACTGTCTACGTCTTCCCCATTTAGATTTCGTATTATCAGAAATAAATCCCATCAAAGGATCTGTTATAGCATCAAATAACCTTGGAAACAGATATATCATTCCCCACATTAAGCCAGTAAATTTTAAATCTTCTACCAAAACCACCATAAATATGCCTAAAATGGCAGGAAACATTTGGTTGGCAAACATACCGATGCCAAAGGCTACCTTTTGGCTGAATGGTACTTTTTCTGAACTTATAGACATAATGAATTGATTTTAGTTTGTGTGTTGGTTAGTAAGTGTGTGTGTTATTTTTGTACTACTATAGTTTGAATTGCTTGGGGTTGTATGGTTATTAATTTTGATGTTTTTCCTAGAGAAAGCTCAAAAGTTTTTAATTCTTTTCCTTCATTAAAAACGATTACAGCAATAGATCCATCTGGATTTTGTGCAGCAGTTACTTGTAAGTCTGCATCCGATTTATCTAAACCAATGACTTTTGCACCTGGGCGGATGTATTTACTAAAATGTGCCATGGTATAGTACAACGGTGTAAAGTAAACTTCATCATTATCTGGATCGACAATTACTGGGGCTACACACCAGTTTTTAAACCAGTTTGGCCCGCCTTGTCTATCTAAGACCATATTCCAATCTACCCAACCATCTACCCAATTGTTTAGGCAGCCAATAATGTCTCTGGCGTATCTATTAACAGGAGCGTATTTTGGATGTAAATATTTTTTTGCAGGTTCTCTCCAATCGTAACCCCAATCTGTAGATTCTTTTGACCAATACCATTTGTCATCTTGCCATTTTGGAATTTCTGAATCTACACACCCTTCAGTTTCAATTAAATATTTGTTTGGTGCTTTTTCATGTGCATATTGTAATGCTTTAGGGAAAAAATCATAGGTGCTTTCATACCAATGAATAGCGGTTCCTGAGAAATATTTAGAAGACGCTTCATTTTTATACATGTCATCTACCCACTCTTTTAAACCATCTCTGTTTTGATCATACCCTAAAATTTTAACATCTGACTTTCCTACTTCTTCTAATTTTGGACCTAAATAGTTTTGAACAAAATCCGTTTCTTCTTTAGGGGAAAAATGCATACTCTCCCAATTATTTCCATTTCCGTGAGGCTCATTTACTGGAGTTAACCCCCAAATATCAATCCCTTCGTTTTTATAAGCTTCTAAATATTTTGAAAAATATAACGCAAACGCACTATAATACTCTGGCAATAATTTACCGCCCACATAGTTTTTATTGTCTTTCATCCATGGCGGAGCTGTCCAAGGCGATGCTATGATATTAAAACCCTCTTTAGAGATTGCCATAGCATCTTTTATCATGGGAATTAAATCGTCTCTATCTTCTTCAATACTAAAATGATTTAGCTCCATATCGTCGGCGATTGGCGCATAAGTGTAATTATTTAATGAAAAATCACAGGAACTTATATGCGTTCGTGTCAGCGTATAGTTGGCGCCATCTTCACTAAAATAAGCCTTAAGTATGGTGTCTCTATTTTTTTTACTCAAACGATTTAGTAAATGCGCAGAAGATTCTGTGAATGATCCACCAAAACCAGTAATAGTTTGAAATATAGCTTCTGGATTCAAATGAATTTTAGAAGGGTTTTCAGAGGTTTCGAATTCTGAAATTTCAGCTAGTTTATTTCCATTTGCAGAAGTTTCATACACTTTAACTTCTAATGATTGTTTGGAGGTACACGCTGTGAGCATTAGTGATAAAATTAAAAAATGATACGTTTTCAAAATTGTTTTTTTTTGTGATTAATTATAATTCATTGTTTTTTTGGGGGTAATTCAACTTCAAGTAACAGCGCTTCCTTATTGCCATTATAGGTTTTCGTAATTGGTTCTCCGTTACGAGTCAGTCCATCAAAAACACCTTGATCCACCAAGTCCCAGAGTGGATATTTAGCTTTCCCATCAACCGTGAATAATCCAAAATAGTTCTCAGACCCTCCCTTGTTGTGAGCATCTTTCCAGGGTTCATCAAAGGCTTCAAAATAGAAACATGACATCTTACTTTGAGCGGACCATTGACGCATCTTATTATAAAACAGGGCTTCCTTGTACTCATCTGTTGCTTTTGACCCCTTAGAACCATAAAGTCCGTTTGAGGCACTTGCCCAACCCGTTTCTCCAATATGAATTGGTTTTTTAATGCCTAAACTTTTAATATAACTGGCTACACTATCAATCTGAGAGATCGCATAATTTTTTGCGCGATTCATAGCAACATCAATCCGCTTTAGGCTTGAGAGTTGTGTTTCTTCTCCAAAAACACCCCAAAAAACAGGGTTATAATGGGTATCGTGCATTGGATATGTATGTACGGATAAGTAATCAACAGCTTTTATTAATTTGGTAAGATCCTCAGTATGGTATTGTGAATCTCCACCACCCCATGATGCAAAATTATCTGAACTTGTAATCCAAATATCTTTTGATAATTTCCCTGTTTGTTTTAACCCTTGTAAATGTGAAACCCATTTCAAAATGACATTGGGTTGCACAAAATATGTAGTGGCCCATTTTACCATAGCCTCGTTACCAACAGCAATAATTTTCACAATGTCTGGATAGGCATTAGCCAAGGCTACCGCACGATCAATTTCTGCGGCATTATGTTCACTTTCAACATTATGGTTAACGGGTTTATCTGTCCAAGCATTTAAACAATCTATCCAAGCCCCGAGCATCAAGTACATTTCAAAATTAGGATCTTCATTTTTTAATTCTCGTATCGCTTTGAGAATATTTGAAGCGTGTGCTAATTGAACATTATATGTTCTTAATACTCGGATATTCATAGCATGAAGAATTTTCATATCTTCTTTAAGCTCTTGGATAGTAGGCTGAAAATCTCTAGATGATTTCCGATATCCTCCATAAGAGATGGCCAAGTAGTCTGAATTTCCTAATATATCTTTAGCAGTCACTGTTTTTTGTGTTTGATCGATTGGTATTGGTTTTTTTGTTTGATTTTCTTTACAGGACATTACAAGAAAAACAAGCGCTATTAAACCTAAAATAAATGTTGCTTTTCTCATAATATCATATAAATACTATTTTAAACGACTACTTTTAATATGTACGTTTATTTGAATGATTTCTCCGTTACGACTAAATACTTGTTCGCTTATTTCTTTATCTAAGCTTAGAGATTTAAACGTTTTAGTATCTCCATTACTAAAGTTTACTGATAACCCTTCTTCTTCTGCTATTGTGTAAATGACAGGCACTTGACAATAAGTGAAACATAATGAATCTTTAGAAATCAAAATACTCTCTTGTTTTTTAGGCAATGCGATGTAATGAAATAGTTTGCTTTCTTGTAAAAATTCATTTTTACGTAACAAACAAGGGTTAAATCCAAGTTTTCCTTCGGAAACATTAACACCTAATTCTCCAAAACGTGATAAGACATCTTCTTTTACCTGACCAGTCATCCCTGGTTGTTGAGCACCTTTTCCTGCTGGAGTATGCGAATACGGATCCGTTGGAAAAGCGCCGTATAATTGTGGGGATTTATGAACTCCAATTCCAGCATTTATTTCGTAATAATGATCTAATAAATTTCCAACATCAACTGCATCTTGATCAGAATCAATTGCTGCGGTACACGTTTCTAAAACGGCTAATTGCAGCTTTGAAACCATATGCCAGTATATAGACCCTAAACCTTCATAGCCATAAAATGTTCCTGAACGTCCTGTGAAAGCTTTATGGTTAAATACGTCTTCAAAAATCTGAAGAACTTTTGAAGTATCCTGATCTATTAATGATGAGTAAGCAGTTTCAGATAGCTCTACTAGAGCTGCCTTTAAATCATTGGCATTTTTAAAATTCCCGTTAAAATGGTACACACCATTAACATCTTTTTCTATGATTTGCACATTTTTATCCGCAACTAGTTGTTGTAATAATTTGGAAGTTGAAATGGCTGCTTCAGAAATTGTATTACGTTCAATAAATCCTTTTAGATCTTTGTAAGGATATAATAAATAACTGTACTGATCTGGACGGAAAAGTTTACTACTTTTCATGGCGTTCAGAACAGACAATGACTCTTCACTAGATAAATATTTTGAACTTAATACTGCAACTTGCCCTTCTAACATTTCATCTAAATACGAAATCGAAACGCTGTTATCAGAATTAACTGTCATTAAATTATACGCATGGTATAAGTTATCTTCTCGTTTATTGACACTAATTGAGTGTTCTAAATAGCTTAAACTAACGTTTATAAAATCTTTTAAATCACGAATTGAAATACCCTCTTTTCTTCCAGAAAATGCATGCGCATACACTTGATCTCTGTACGTGCTACCTGCAGTTCCTAATGCATCTAAAATTAGTTTTCGATCTGTGTCATTGATACGGTCTGAAAGTAAACTTTCATGCTCTTTAAACGTCGATAAAATCGAGTTAAAGAACGCTACAAGTTCTTTAGAAACTTCAACTGATTCCAAATCTGATTGCTCAATAATGGTGTCAAAGAATTTCATAAAACGACGAAGGTAATATAAGGTTACCATGGAAACACCACTACCTACTAAAGCATTATTGGCATCGTTCCATTCGGGGCGTTGCGTATTCATCCATATTCCGCCTTCAGGGATAAAATTTGAAAATTTCGCTAGTGTTGTAGCTAGAATTTTTTCAATGAAATTAACTTTCACAATAAAGCGATTTTCATCACGAAGTAAAGCACCATCGGCACCAAGCTCAACACGTTGTTCTCTAATTTTGAGATCTAAGGCTTCATCAAATTCAATAGTATCCTTTGGGTTTTCAAGTAATGCGTCATAGCTTTTGATTTTATAAGGTACATTGGCGTACACAAATAAGTCTTTATTAAAAAGTGTAGCTAGTTTTTCTGGTTGGTGTTTTTCAATAAACTCTAAAAACTTAAGTAAATAAATTATTTGATGATCACCCCAATAGCCAATATATGACCAAGGATCATCAGGCTCTATAGTTTCCCAATCAAAACCTCCTTTTGTCACTCTGTAAGGATTGTAGCCATCAAAAGTTGTTGCATTTAAGAACTTGTGAATCATACTCTCAATAAATGCAGGATAGGAATGTGCTAAAGCCTCCCAGTTTTGGAAGATATCGCGCCAGTTTCCTTCGTAATCTAATATTTTAGAACCATCAATTTCGCTCTTAGTGTTGATTGAAAATTTGTTCCAAGGACGACTAGGATCACCATGACGACGGCTAAATTTTAAGGGCATATACTCGAAGCATAAACGTCTAAAGTTAGTGTCATCAACTTCATATGCTAAGGCTTGTAACACAGAAAGTGAAAAAACTTCAGGCAGTTTTGCTACACTATCTTCAGTTGTTCTGAATACTTTTTTGTTAGCTTTTGATAAGTAATTTTTAAAATCCCACTTTTCAATTTGATAGTTATCATCAAAAATACCACCTCTCATAATATTGAATAAGGTATTTGCAAAATGACGAGTATCTCTAAATTTATCAGCTGAAAGCTGTAAACCATCAGAAGCAGCATTTAAAGCGATTAAACGCGTTGTTCCTTTTTCAATTTTTTCATTGATCAATTCAGCTAATCCATCATTGGTTTTAATTTGATTGATCAGCTTTGCAATCGCTGAATGATTTTTATTGACTTCTGCAACAAGCATCCATTCTTTAGTTTGCTGTGGTGTTAGTACAATTTTTGAATTGACAAAGTAGGCGCCTTTTTCAGCTTTCACATCGGTTTCTTCAACAAGCTCCTGTTGCTTTCTAAAACTATTCAATTGTAAAGAAGACAATAAGTGCTTAGCATTATCCAGTCCCAGAGACCAAACCACATTTGCTTTCAAAGCTTCACTAGGTTCCGCTTTATCAACAATTATTGCGCTTAATGCATAAATTCCTAGGCCTGAACTTTTATCTAACTCACTTCGTTTATAGGCATCTACTAAATTACTACTTGCATTTTGCAAATCGCTACCAACGCCATACGGCAAAATGTTTTGAATTCCATCCAATACATTGACTTCAATTTTTGAAGTTGAATCATTGATAAGCTTTGATTTTTTTATAAACCCAAAAGTGTTTGTAGAATTCCACTGGTATTGAAAAGTAAGCTCTAGGTCGTGATTAATTTCTTCAAATAACACTTTATTCCCAAACTCATTTTTATATAAATTTTGGGTAGTTTGATACTTCCCTGCAAAACGATCCGAAAAAGGCTCCCACAAATGTATGTCATTATTTTTATGGACTTGAAACATTGATTTGCTTCCTGTTATCTCAGCTGCTTCTGTAATTTTATCATCCGTGTAATATGGAAATAAGGCAAATTCAGAATTTTTTCTTCCCGCTGTTAGACCTCCATTACTAGAGATAAACATCCAATGGTTAGAATCGCTAACAATGCTCATGAAAAAAGGACGCATTTTATCACTGTTAGAAATTTTGTAATAGACTTCATTGTCAATACTAACTAGTGAACCGTCTATATCATTTGTTTGTTTAACTTCTTGATCTTTATCTAAAAAAATAGTTTTTTTTGTCATTTATGTTTCTTTCAATACAAACCTTAACAATGAAAATGTAAGGTTTTATAGTTTTTAATTTCTTTAACTACTAAAAGTTAATAGGTCTCTATAAAAATTAATTTATAAGATCAAAAATAAAAAAGGCTAGTTAAAAACTAGTTTATTCTAGCCTTTTTGTAAGTGATCTAATTCAATTATATTAATAAGTGATAATTAAGGTGTTTTTCTTACAGAAATGTTATCCACATTCAATCTAGCTGCACTATTGACGATTTCAATGAGGAAAGATAAACCTCCTTCAACCTGATTTGCATTAGGAGCAGATGTAAACGTGAATTCTTTGGTTTCCCAAGATGTCGTTGACACAGACGATGTATTGTCCGTAAGGATGTGTTGCGTTGCCGCTACTGTTCCACCATCAGCACCTTCAGAAAATGTAAAAGCTTTTACCAGTCCACCATCTCCTAATACATCAGAAGCGATGATATCAAACTTCACAGTATAAGATGTATTTGGAGTTACTAAACCTGTTCCAAAACGTTCCATTTTTAGACCAACAGCTACACCCGTTGAACCTTGAATTTCTGCAGATTGATTACCACCATTGTTTATAGTAGTAGAGATCGTTGTGCCGTCGAAAAATTGCCAGCAACCAACATCTCCAGCTTCAAAATCTCCGTTGGCTAACAACTCTCCTGCTGGAGGCTCTGGACAAGTATCCGTACCGCCGCCGCCGCCGCCGCCTGAACCATACAATTTCAAATCATCAAAATAGTAGGTATCTGCATTGTTAGCATTCAGGTCAAAGAAAATTACAATCTTATTAAACTTATCACTGTCCGCAGCTGTAAAAGGGAACGTCAGTTCTTCCCATCCACTAGTAACTGAAGTCGTCAAAAACTTTTCAACATTATTTCCTGCATTTCCAATTTCTTCTAATTTTAATCGAACTTCTGTATTAGCTCTTGCTGACCATACTTTGATTTTTAGTCCAGAATTAGAGTTGAAATCTAATTTTGCATCTAAATCATATTGGTTATTATCCCAAGGGTTATTATTTGCTTTTACTACTTGCCCTACTTTACATGAGCTGTTAACGTCGTTGTCAAAATCTGGATTATCTATCCAAGAAAACCCTGCGCCATCAGAAATAAAATCTGCGCTTGGATCTGTTTGAAATGTCATATTTAGATCTGTAGCACTATATGATTCTGCAGTTTCAGGATCACAAACTACAGGAGCTGTCCCTGTTCCGTATAATGTCAAATCATCAAAATAGTAGGTATCAGTATTGTTTGCATTCAAGTCAAAGAAAATTACAATCTTGTCAAACTTGTTACTATCTGCGCCTGTAAAAGCAAAGCTCAATTCTTCCCAGCCACTAGTAACTGAAGTCGTTAAAAACTTTTCTACATTATTACCTGCATTTCCAATTTCTTCTAATTTAATTCGAACTTCAGTATTCGCTTTTCCAGACCACACTTTAAGTTTTAGGCCTTCATTAGCATTAAAATCTAATTTTGCATCTAAGTTAATTTGTGTGTTATCCCATGGATTATTTCCAAGTTTAGTAATTTTACCAACTTTACAAGAGGTATTTACTGTGTTTTCAATATCTGGATTGGAAATCCATTCAAAAGTAGTACCATCATCAGTAATACTAGCTGATGGATCAGCCATAAATGTGACGTTTAAATCAGCTGCAGCAAGCGATTCTGCGGCTTCAGCAACACATGGTGTTGGAGGAGATGCAACTTGTGTAACATCATCAAAATAGAATGTACCAGCTGTTGTTCCTGCTCCGTCAACAAACAATGTCAACTTAGGATAGCTAGCTGAAGAATTAAATGTAAACATAAGCTCTTCCCATCCAGTCCCTGTATGACTCGCAGTGTCTTCCGTATCTGCTGCTGTACCGTCTTCAAGTTTCAATAAAACATCTATTGGAGCATCTGCCCAAAAACTCATTTTTATAGATTGATCTGATGATAAATTTACTGCAGCTCCTAATTCAAAGAATAAACCTTCATAAGTGGCTCCACTATTAGTAATCGCCCCTACTTTAGATTCGACAGCGTTTGTTCCTGAAAGATCTGGATTAGTCACAATTTCAAAAGAAGTGCCATCAAAAACAGTTGGGTCGTAGGTGGTGTTTTCACCATCAAACGTAATTGGAAGCGTTGCAATTTCAGGGATTGAAATTGTAATTTCATCCGTAAAAGTATCAATAGCTCCAGCAACATTTGAAGCTACTAAAACAATAGTGTACGTGCCTTCAGCATATACATTTACAGGATTGATCAGAGTAGAAGTACTTTCATCTCCAAAATCCCATGCATATGAAGATGCATTAACAGAAGTGTTTATAAAGGTTACTGTACCAGTATCTGCATCAATTGTATGCGTAAATCCAGCTGTAAGTTTTGGCAAGACTGCATCATCATCTTCACAACCAATAAAACTGATTGCCAAGATTAAAATTGAAACTTGTTTAATTTTTTTAAATAAATTTTTCATTTTTTTTTATTATTAGTTGTTACTATTGGTTATAAACTCGTACGTAATCTACAAGCATGTTTTGTGGAAATGTTTCGCCGTCGTCAGGATTTCCTGGGAAATTACCTCCAACTGCTAGATTGATAATGATATAGAATGGTTTATTAAATACCCAATCTCCTGTTACATCAGTAGCCTCAACAGCTTCTACTGCTGGAGACTCTTCAGTAGCTTCAACAGCTTCTACAGCATCATTAAGGGTGTAGACAACATCTGC
This sequence comes from uncultured Paracoccaceae bacterium, assembly GCA_943788135.1. GTDB lineage: Bacteria > Bacteroidota > Bacteroidia > Flavobacteriales > Flavobacteriaceae > Hel1-33-131. The sequence goes on from CALSPC010000007.1 coordinate 361,754, forward strand.
CGGAGTGACTTCAATATCAGAAGGTGTAATTTGGTTATACAACACATCGTCTATATAATAATTGATGTATTCTGGTCCCCACTCAATTCCAAACACATGAAATCCAGCATCATAACGGTTATTGCCTAAGTCGTAACTTTTTGTGACTTGGCCTTGAGGGTCTGTTTCACCTGAATACCCAGGTCCATGTATAGAACCACTTACTTTTGTAGGTTCTTGTCTTCTATATTCCATGATGTCGATTTCACCACATTGTGGCCATCCATCAACATCGAAATTTTCTCCTAAAAGCCAAAATGCTGGCCAAAGTCCTGATCCTCCAGGAACTTTTATACGCGCTTCAAAACGACCATAAGCCTGTTTAAATTTGCCCTTAGTGATTAATCTAGCTGAGGTGTAAGAGGCGCCATTGTATTCCTCTTTCAAAGCAGTAATTACTAATAAGCCGTTCTGTACGGTTACATTTTCTGGACGGTCTGTATAGTATTGTAACTCTTTGTTACCCCAGCCATCAGTCCCTGTTCCGGTCTCAAAGCTCCATATATCTGAATTGGGAGCACCTTCAACATCAAACTCATCAGACATCGTTAAATTTGAAAAGGTCGCAACGGTTTGGGTTTCATCAGTATCACAACTCGTGAAACTTATCATTGATGCCAAAGCAAAAGTGGTAAACAAAAGTGTTGTTATACGCATTGTCTTTTTATTATTTTTGTTCATTTTTTTCTTGTTTTGATATTTTCTTTATTATTATTCTTTGAAGAAATACATATTATCGACGTGTAAATCCGTCACATTAGAAGATTTTATTCTTTCGATAATAATGATATTAACTGCTGTTTTATCCAAACCAGTTTCTGATGTTGGTCTGATTGGAATTTTAAAGGTTTTCCATACGCCACCTTCTTCAAAGGTTCCATTGGCTTCAGTATTATTGATATCTCCTGTTTGATCAGACCATTGATAGGTTTGACCACCAATACGCTGCTGCTGTAAAGTTGATTCAGTCTTCAAAACGACAAGCATATCTATATCTGTAGGCAAAACTACAGGCATTAATATATCAACACTAAAATGAGTCATTTCAGAAATATCTAAAGGACTTGAAAGTTGAGTACCCACGAAATTAAAGTCCGTGTACTTAAGAACATTTTCTCCATTTATAACAATTTCGCCGCCGAGAGTTGTTTGATACGGTTGCCAGTAGCCATTAAAAAAGTCCACAGGTACATTTGAATAACTATCGCTAAAAACAGAAATTACATCACTAGGGTCTTTAGTTGGAGCCGGTGCAAGTGCAAACTCACCAACAGCATTTATAGTTAAAGATCCTTCAGCTTCTACGCCGCCTAAAGTCGCTGTAATTACTGCTGTTCCACTGCTAACGCTAACTTCTCCAAATTCATCTACAAAAGAGATGTGTGGAGCGGAAGATGTAAAATCAAAATAACTTGGCGCTACATTTAGGGTCTTGTTTCGACCAGAGCCTAAATTAAATGTTTGTGTTAAGCCCGTTAATTCTAAACTAATGCCTGCAAAAACATCAGATACAACATCTTCACCATTTTGAATAGCTGGTCTTGGTTGACCAATAGTGCCCAGTTTCTCGAATTTTAATTCATCAATCCAAAAGGTGTAAGCATTACCACCTGTGTTTTGAGTCCCCGCAGAATACCAAAACATCCCTCTTTCGTCAAATAATTTTGACGGATCAGGAATTGGAATTACATATTTTTGCCAGTTAGTACTAAGTTTTAAATCCTTTTCACTGACTTGGTATTTATTGAGTCCAAAGTCTTGTCCGAAACCTATTTCTCCGATTGCTACTCCTTGAGAAGCTTTTGCCCAAAAGGTAAGGGCGTCAAATTCGGTAAGGTCACGTCCAGAACCTTCTACTCTAAAAATAGCGCCTGCATAATTTCCTTCTGGATCATCTGCATTAGGCACATCAAATCGCATGGAAGCTGCACTTTCATAACCTTCGTTTTCATCTACTGTCCAAGCATCTGCTTTAGAGCCTAAATATGGAAAGTAGAAATCGCTACCAAGTCCAATTGGACTATCTGTGAAAATCTCACCTGACTTTGACAAATGTGCAAATTCAATCTGATCAGAAAAATCTCTTTCACAACTCATCATGACTACAAAAAACAATCCTGAGAGCAATATAATTTTCGAATACATAAATTTTATATTTTTCATTTTATTTATTTTTATTTTCCTATGTTAATGTGAATGTATGTTCTTATTTCCCACTCATTTCCATTCGGAAACCCTATTGGGCTAATAGGTGGTACTGCTGGATAGGTATTCGGTGGAATAAACGTTGGAGAGTAACGTGGCGAGTTTTCATTTAATGAACGCCATGTACCTCGTATTCCAACTTGTGTATTTGGCAGTATAAACCAATCTGGCTTACCCAGTGTTGTTGAAACATCTAACATTAATTGAACAGGAAATGTTAGGTTAAAATCACGGTGATAATCAAAAGGTCCCCAATCGTTAAATTTAGCCGAATGGGTTATTTTTAATTTGTTGTAAATTAAACGAACATCACCACCAAAACGTTCTATCAAACGCTCGTCGCTACCATTCGCTTGTGCGTTACCTGCATACAGGTTGGCAATAAATCCAAAGTCTGGACTTATTTTAGATACAATACGTGAATGTGCTTCCCACAAATCTTGTGCAGGTGCTGCATTTGGAAATGCAAAAGCAGTACGATTGGCTAAAAATCCTACATTGCAGCATCTTGAGCTGTTGGGTGGTGACGATATACAAACCCAAGGTTCATTGCTAATTTTGCATCTTCAGCACGGTCATTATCCCATTCATACATCCAGGTTCCTGGCGTAGGATCAAATGATAACAATAATTCTCCAGCGGTTGTTTCTCTGTTTGCTCTTACAGCAAACGGATCATCTTGTACGTTTCTTAAACGTCCTGCTCCACCATTTAAATCATTTGGCATGGCAGCAACAATTGGTTTTTGCCATAAGAAGTTAGGAGCAATTTGAAAGTCTCCAAAAGTGTAGGCAAAACCAGTTAGAAAATTATTTTGATTTCCACTTCCAGAATCTTTAAGTTTCCAACCTGTAAATGTTTGTGTTTGATCCGATCCACCGTTTGCAACGAGACCCATACTAGCTCCTTGAGCATACCATTTAAAAGCACCCTTTTGGTAGGTTAGCTTTGCTTTTGCACCCCAGTTATCGTTTTCATTAATTTCATCAGTATAAATAATGTAGTTATCCGTTGTGCCTTCAGCAATTTGAAATTCACGTCCATTAAGCGGTTGTCCACCCCAAATACCTCCAATATCAAAAATAAAATCTCCAAATGTTCTTGTGGCATGAAGTGTAACTCTTCTTGTTTTTGGTAGTGGTACAGCAATAGAAGTTACTGCTTCGCCAACGTCATCAATATCTTCATGGTAAACACCAGTCACATCCCATTTTCCTAAACGTTTGCCATACTTTAATAAGATTGCTGGGTTAGCTCCCCACCAAAGTTGAGATCCAAAAGCGGCTTTTAATCCACTTAAAGCGCCTTTACCATCCGCTTCAACACCAAGTATTTCGCCGTTATATAAATCTAAATTAGGACCATAATTTGCTTCACGATACAAGCCGAAAAAATCACCTTCATAAGCCCAGTGGTAATGACCGGTTCTGTAAAACCCTCTAAGATTAAAATCTTTAGCATTCCAGTCAAATTCAGCGTTATACACTCTTATGCGGTTAGGATCTGTAATTTCTACATTTCCATCATCTGTATTTACTGAAAAAGGACGTCCCGTATTCTCATAAAATATTTCATCTATAGGGTTCTCAGCGACATTCCCAAGAATATTAAAATTCACATTGGCACGCATGCTTGAGTTTGGATTTGCCTCGACACCAACATAATAAGATTCCATGTGATCAAAGCCGAGCTCATTCGGGTAGTTATTTGCATTTGGAATAGCATTGTCAGGAGTTGTAATCAAAGTACCACCAGTATTAAAAGTTGTAAATTCAGCACGCATATTGCTAAGCTTGATTTTCTCATTACCACCCAAAGCCGCTTTATCGCCTCGTGCTCGAAGAACAGCATCCATCAACTCTATGCCATCAAAATGAGTCGTCAAAAACTCAGTATCAACACCCTCGTCATAAGGATTCAATTGATGAACTTCCTTTAACGCATAGTAAGATGCTCTAGGATATAGTGTATAAAGTCCTCTAGAATTTGTTGGGCCTTTAGCACAAATCCCAAACCACTCTTCATTCATGTTATTTTGACCAGGAATATAATCGAGTTGATACCCGCCATTTGACCATGAGGCATTATTGTCGTGAATATCTAAATTTTTTGTTTGTCCAAATTTCCACCACCCGTCACTAAACTGAAATGTAAATCCTCCAATGGCATTTTCTGACTTTCCTAAGCCGGCTGCATTTTGGATAATATCTTTCCAATTTGATACCATATAATAGGCTTGCATTTTTTGATCCTCTGCGTTTTCAATCGCATTAAATGAATCTGAACCAAATTCAGTTAACATGATTGGCATGTCTAACTTATCTTTAACCGTTGTAAAAGCATCTGTAAAAGAGGAGCCTCTGTACATGTTAGTTCCAAAAATGTCAATGTCTTTACATTCTTCAGCAATGATGTCAATAAATAAGACATCACCATTACAAATGGCTACAGGGTGAGATGAATCTATCGACTTCATCTTTATGGCAGCATCATTCATAAGTTTATACATTGGTCTTCCACGTTCTTCTCCAATGAAATCTCTTTTTTCTTCTTCGTCAGGAAAATCTTCTGTTTCTGCACCTGCCCAAAACAATCCGTAGTTGTTTTCATTTCCTAATAAGAACATTAATAAACCCGGAGTATCTTTATAAGCTTCAGCCATTGTAGTTACTTCTGAAAGTAACAACGCCTGCGCTGCAGGATCTCTATAATCTGTGACTGCTTCCCATGCACCATTAATAGTCAAGCCATAACGTCCAAAGGAATGATTGAGTAAAGTATAAATTCCATAATTCTCGTATATATACTGAATCCATTTTGGCTGAACTCCTGTATATTGTCTTATGACATTTACACCCATATTTTTTAATAACCCCATTTCTGCATCCAAAGCTGCTTTAATGACATCATCAGATTGATTCCACAAGCTGTAAGAATAATTTGTCCCAATTGGAAAATAATCCCAATTCATACCGTTGATAAAAAAGTCTTCGCCATTAACTTCTAATTTCATCCCTTCTTCGTTGTTAATCACAGTAACTTTATCTGCCTGAGCAAAAGTAGTGGCGGTAACTAGAAAAAGAAAAAAATTTAAAAAAGTGTTTTTCATAATTTATTTTTTTTGATTTTAAATTGTTTAATTATAATTTTCTTAAATATAAAACTAAGATTGGATAATACAGAAATGAAAGACACTACAAAAAACATACACTTTTGAAATGTTTATATTTTAAATTGATTTTTAAAAGTGACTTATTAAAATATAGTAAATCAATGATTTACAGAAAATGAAAAATACATATAGTACAGTTAAAAACCATAATGTATAGGTAATGTATTGGTTTCTAACTTGACTTTACAGATTTTAAACACATAGTTTCTAGTAAATTATATAGCTATGACATTAAAAATCTAATTTTGCTTGTATTGGAGGTGTGATAAACAACACTTTTTAGTTTATATTAAATTAAGTACAAAAAAGCTCACAAAAAATAGTAAAATTAATTTTTATCCAACTCTTAACTTGTCAATTACTCAGTTTAAGTCAACTTTCATTTCATTTTAAAAACGCAACATATATAACTTTACAACTGAAAAGAATAGGAAGGGTTAAATGAGAAAAAAAATGATTGTATCTTTGAAAAAAAATAGAATGAAAAAATACATTGCTGAAATTATAGGAACATTTAGCATGATCTTTTGTGGATGTGGTGCCATGGTAATTAATGATTTTACAGGAGGTATAATCACCCATCCAGGAGTAGCCATCACTTGGGGACTTATTGTAATGTCTATGATTTATGCCTTTGGAGATATTTCGGGAGCCCATTTTAACCCTGCTGTAACGGTTGGTTTTGCAGTGGCTAAAAAATTCAGCTGGAACGAGGTTCCTAAATATATAGGTGCTCAATTTAGTGGTGCTATGCTAGCATCACTTGTATTGCTTTTTCTATTTCCTGAAAGTGATTTAGGAGCTACCCTCCCGACTATTGAACCCTCAAAAGTTTTTATTATAGAACTGCTGCTTAGCTTTTTTTTAATGGTAGTCATTATTAATGTATCTACTGGAAGTAAAGAGATTGGTCCCATTGCAGGAATTGCAATTGGAAGCGTTATTCTTTTGGAAGCAATGTTTGCTGGTCCTTTAACAAAAGCTTCGATGAATCCTATACGCTCTTTGGCACCAGCCATAGCATCTGGTAATTTCAACGATTTATGGGTGTATTTAACTGCTCCATTTATAGGTATGTTTTTGGCGGTCTTCAGTTGCAGACTCGTTAAAAGTGATAATTGTTGTGATGATAAATGTTAATATTTGTTTAATTATATATTTGATTAGTTAAACAAAATGTATTTTTACACCATATTTACTTTACGATATGGCAAAAAAGAATACACTCACACAAAACAAGATTATCGAGCTTTACATGGGGTATGTTTTAGAACATAATCACCCTCCTAAATCGGTTTATTCATTTTCGACATCTAATGGCTTTGATGAAGCTGAATTCTACACTTTCTTTGCTAATTTTGACGTCTTAGAACGTACCATTTTCAGCGTATTTTTTACAAATACTATTGAAACTTTGGAAAATAGCAAAGATTATCCCACTTACGATTCCAGAAATCAATTGCTCAGTTTTTATTTCACATTTTTTGAAAATCTAACAGCCAACAGAAGTTATGTTGTACATGCGCTAGATGGAAACAAACAGCTTGAGGGCCTCAAAAAACTCAAAGGATTACGAGCTCAGTTTTTAAATTATATCGATCAATTGGACATAGAAGTTCTACAAATCAAAAACAAACAACTAGAGCAAATTAAAGACAGTGTTGTTCAAGAAACCTATTGGGTTCAGCTAATGCTTACGTTAAAGTTTTGGTTAGACGACACTTCCAAATCGTTTGAAAAAACAGATATTTTTATTGAAAAATCTATCAATGCAAGCTTTGACTTAATTAACATCTCTCCTTTAAAGAGTTTTGTTGATTTTGGTAAATTTTTAATCAAGGAAAAAATTAGTATGAACTAATATGAAGTCAATCGACAGTATTCCAACTTCAAAAATTCAACGCGCTGGAAAAATAGTTTCAACAGGGGCAAAAGTCGGCGTAAATTACCTTAAATATTATGGTGAAAAAATCACCAAAACAGAGGTTGAAGCCAAAGAAAATCTCAATAAAAACAATGCCGAAGATATTTATTCGGGGCTAAAACAGCTCAAAGGCAGTGCTTTGAAAGTCGCTCAAATGCTTAGTATGGAAAAAAGTGTTTTACCGCAAGCTTATGTTGATAAATTTTCCTTAGCACAATTCTCTGTTCCTCCTTTGTCTCCGCCTTTAGTGATTAAGACGTTTAAAACCTATTTTGGACAGCATCCAAACAAAATTTTTGATGAATTTGATTCGGAATCTGTAAATGCTGCTAGTATTGGACAAGTTCACAAGGCCGAAAAAAATGGCAAACAACTGGCAGTCAAAATACAATATCCTGGGGTGGCTGACAGCATCAAATCCGATTTAGCTTTGGTGAAGCCAATTGCAATAAAGATGTTAAATATTAAGGGAAAAGATTCCGATAAATACTTTCGAGAAGTTGAAGATAAATTGGAGGAAGAAACTAATTATAAGCTTGAAATTTCACAAAGTAAAGAGATCGCTAAAGCCTGTGTTCATATTCCTAATTTATTATTCCCTGAATATTATGAGGATTATTCTTCTGATCGCATCATTACCATGGATTTTATGCAGGGTGAACATTTGTCAGAATTCACAAAATACAATACAGATCAAAACAAAGCAAACCAATTAGGACAAGCACTTTGGGATTTTTATATGTTTCAAATACACACCCTGAGAAAGGTGCATGCAGATCCGCACCCTGGGAATTTCCTTATAAATGAAGATGCACAATTAATCGCCTTAGATTTTGGGTGTATGAAATCTATACCAGATGAATTTTACATTCCTTACTTTGAATTGGCTGACAAAAAAATAATTGACAATCCCGTTTTGTTCACTGAAAAATTATATGAATTAGAAATTTTAAAAGCCACTGATTCGCCTGAAGAGTTGGAGTTTTTCACAGCGATGTTTCATGAACTTTTAAGTGTATTTACGCTTCCTTTTCATGACACTATTTTCGATTTTTCTAATCCAGAGTTTTTTGATAAAATTGGAGACCTCGCAGAACGGTATAGCAAAAGCACTGAGCTTCGAAAGTTTAATGGTAACAGAGGGTCAAAACATTTTATCTATATCAACCGTACCTTTTTTGGGCTTTACAATTTAATGTTTGATTTAAAAGCATCCTCAGTAAAAATTAACCAATTCAACAACTACTAAATGTTACACTTAAAACGGCAAGATTTTGATGATTTAGACCATGTTTACCGAATAAACATGATGAACAGTTGTTCGGGGTTTAAATCGGCAAACCTCATTGGGACAAAATCAAACGATGGTGTCGCTAATGTGGCTGTTTTCAGTTCGGTTACCCACTTAGGATCTAACCCACCTCTTTTGGGTATTGTATTTAGACCTGTATCTGATGTCCCAAGAAATACTTACGAGAATATCAAAGAAACTGGACAATTTACCGTAAATCACATTCACTTAGACATCATTGAGCAAGCACACCACACCTCTGCTAAATACGATAAAGGGATCTCTGAGTTTGATATTACAAAACTTAAGGAAGAATATAAAAACGATTGGCATGCACCTTTTGTAAAAGGGGCACCAATTCAGATGGCGCTCACCTACTGCGAAGAATATCTAATTAAATCTAATAATACTATTCAGCTGATTGCAGAAATCAAAGACTTATACATTAAAGATGATATTGTGGAAGAGGATGGTTTTGTCAATTTAGCAAAAGCAAATGTGGTGGCTATTAATGGTTTAGATGGCTATGCACTTCCATCACTCAAACAACGTATTGAGTACCAAAGACCTAAGAAATAACATTCTTTTAAGACGTGAAAAAAAAATTTCTTCCCATCAAAATTTGTGTCCAATGTGATCGTCCGTTTACATGGCGTAAAAAATGGGAAAAGAACTGGGAATTTGTAAAATATTGTAGCAAAAAATGCAGTAGCAAACGCTAAAAAATTTCACAGTTAGAAGTTTCTATTCTCTATATGTGAATTTTAAAATACAGCTATCAATAAGCGCTTACCCCAGCGTAGAATACTAAATAGTATCAAAATTAAATTAGTTTAAATGAAAACACTTCGCCTTATTCTTGGAGATCAATTAAATATACAACATTCGTGGTACAACACTGTTTCTGACTCAACAGTGTATTGTATGTTCGAAATGCGTCAGGAAACTGATTATGTTAAACACCATATTCAAAAAGTAGTTGGTTTTTTTGCGGCTATGCGTGCCTTTTCAAAACAGCTAGAATCTCAAGGTCATAATGTTATTTATTTAAACTTAGATGATGCCTCTAATCTTCAAAACTTAGAAGATAACCTGAATGATATTATTTTAACGCACAACATTGAATATTTCCAGTACCAATCGCCGGATGAATTTCGGTTAGACGCACAGCTTAAAGCCTTTTGCACATCTCTTTCTATCAAGTCAAGTGAAATAGACACAGAACATTTCTACACAACACGCGATGAACTTTCTGTGTTTTTTGAAGGAAAAAAACAATTTTTGATGGAACGTTTTTACCGATACATGCGTAAAAAACATCATATATTAATGGAAGGTGAAAACCCCGAAGGTGGTGAATGGAATTATGACAAAAGCAACCGAAACAAATGGAAAGGATCTCCAGGCATCCCCTCTTTTTTACACTTAAAAAACCCTGTCGAAACTATTTTAAAAACAATTGTGGCTAGTAACATTGAAACCATTGGCCGTTTTGATGAAACTACATTTTCATATCCAATAAATAAAGACCAATCGCTAGAACAGCTGGCGTATTTTAATCAAAATTTATTAGTTCATTTTGGAGACTACCAAGACGCATTGCACACCGAAGAAGTGTATTTGTTCCATTCGCGACTTTCATTTGCTATGAATTTAAAGCTAATTAGCCCAAAAGAAATTATAGATGCTGTTTTAGATCACTACCGCTCAAATAGTGATGCGATTTCTATTTCTCAAGTAGAAGGGTTTATAAGGCAAGTTATTGGATGGCGAGAATATATGCGAGGGATGTACTGGGCACAAATGCCTCAATACAAAGCATTAAATACTCTTGCTAACCACAATCCTATCCCAGAATTCTTTTGGACGGGAGATACAAAGATGAATTGCTTGAATAAAACCATCAATAATTCGTTAGATAATGCCTATGCACATCACATTCAACGCCTGATGATTACGGGAAATTATTTGTTATTAACACAAACGCATCCCGATGCCGTTGACGAATGGTATTTAGGTATATATATTGATGCTTTAGAATGGGTACAGCTTCCCAACACTCGAGGAATGAGCCAATTTGCAGATGGTGGATTGATTGCCACTAAACCCTATGTATCATCAGGGAGTTACATCAACAAAATGAGTAATTATTGTAATGGATGCGCTTATAAAGTAAAGGAACGTTTAGGAGAAAATGCTTGCCCATTTAATAGTCTATATTGGAATTTTCTTGATGACAAACGCCCACAACTGGCTGCAAATTTTAGAATGAAAATGATGTATTCGGTTCTAAATAAGTTTTCTAAAGAGGAATTAATAGCTATGAAACTAAGAGCTTCACAAATAATTGAGTCTCCAGAAAAATTCTAAAGCGCCATAATAAATGTTAATATTTGTTTAATTGTTATTTTAAATAGTTGAACATTGTGTATGTTTGGAAGATATACATCACCAATGGTTCTAGATACAACATACTACAACAAGGAACACAAACAATTATTTGACAATTTTGTAGGCAAACCTTACACCTTTTTTGAAGCTTTTAAACGCCGTGGTGTAGGTTCAAAACGAATGATCGTTGATAAAGTCAGTCCTAACCTTAATTCCATTTTAAATACAGTTTCTGATCTCAACTATGCTAATATCGAAATGCGAAAAGAAGGCATTTTGATACACATTACTAAGGGACAACGTAATTTCACATGGGCAATTCCATTTTATCATCTTGTATTTTATAAAATAGATGGTATGAGTATACATGCACAAGGTAGATTCATTCATTTTAAAAAATCAAAGAGTTTTGATGAAAATAAAAAATTCTTAAAAGCATTGATTGATGAAAAAATACAATTCGACGAACGCTATAAACTACCAATATCATGAGTTTTAATACAGTAGAGTTAGATCGAATAATAGAAATGGCATGGGAAGATCGTACCACTTTTGAAGCCATTGAACACCAGTTTAATTTAAAAGAACAAGAGGTGATAAAAATCATGCGTACGCACATGAAACCTAAAAGTTTTCGTTTATGGCGTGCACGTGTTCAAGGCAGAAAAACAAAACATCAAAAACTAAGGTCTTTTGAATCTGGAAGATTTAAATGTACGAGACAACGTCAAATTACACATAATAAAATATCTAAGCGTTAAAATAAAATATGAATACTAAAGTTATAACAAATAAAGAAGAGATGTTAAATGGTTTTTCCATTCATGAAATTGGAGATGATCATCTTTTTACGGGACTTGAAACTCCTATGAAAAAAGACGCTTTTAAGCTCTCAGACCAAGAAAAGAAAACTAAGATTGCATTATTATTTGAGGAAATCATGGATGTTATGGGCTTAGACCTTACTGATGATTCTTTGAAAGGAACACCTGAACGTGTTGCTAAAATGTATATTGATGAAATTTTTTCAGGCTTAAACCCTGAAAATAAACCTAAAATTGCGTTATTTGATAATAAGTACCAATATAATCAGATGTTGGTAGAAAAAGATATTACATTTTATTCAAATTGTGAGCATCATTTTGTACCTATCATTGGAAAAGCACATGTTTCCTATATTTCATCTGGTAAAGTGATCGGTTTATCCAAATTAAATCGAATAGTACAGTACTATGCGAAACGACCTCAGGTTCAGGAACGCCTAACAAATCAAATCGCAGAAGAACTGAAAGGAATTCTAGGAACCGATGATGTAGCAGTCATTATTGATGCTAAACATCTTTGTGTATCTTCTAGAGGAATCAAAGATGATACCTCAGCAACTGTGACCGCATTTTATGGGGGCGCTTTTAATACCTCAGCAAAAATTGCTGAATTACAAAATTATTTAAAACTATAACTATGGACGTTGTTAAACAAGCAGAAGCTTTTGAACTCAAACCACTTACATTTAAAACAACTAGTGAGCGTATCGAAGCTTCAAGAGAAGTCAAAGCATTGATACTGGGTGTGAATGAAATTTATAAAACATCAAAAGACCAAAAATTAATGGATCTTATGAAGCGCTTAACAGCGATAAAACAAAAAATTGAAAAACGTTTAAAAGGTAGACCATTACAAGCATGAGAAAAATTATTATTATCGGAGGTAGTAAAGGCATTGGCAAAGCTATTACAGAAAGTCTCCTTACAACACACCAAATAATTAATATTAGCCGTTCAACTCCTGAGATTCAACACGAAAACTTAACACACTACAACTGTGATGTTTTGGTTGATGAATTACCAGAAATTGACCAAGCTGATGGTTTAATTTACTGCCCAGGGAGTATAAATTTAAAGCCTTTTAACAGGTTAAGTATCGCAGATTTTAAAACCGATTTTGAAATCAATGTTATTGGTGCAGTTAAATCCATTCAAGCCTACACAAAAACGCTTTTACAATCAGACTCTGCTTCTGTTGTGTTGTTTAGTACTGTGGCTACAAAATTAGGCATGCCTTTTCACGCAAGTGTGGCTACTGCAAAATCTGCTGTTGAGGGCTTAACAAAATCGGTGGCTGCAGATTTAGCGCCTAAGATTAGAGTGAATGCGATTGCACCAACCATTACCGATACAGAACTTGCAGCTAAATTTCTTAGAAACGAACGTATGATTGAAAGTACAATTCAACGCCATCCCTTAAAAAAATACTTAGAGCCTTCTGAAGTTGCTGCGATGGCAGAATATTTACTTTCAGATGTATCTAAATCTATTTCTGGTCAAATTTTTAACTTAGATTGTGGAATTGTATCCTTAAAATTATAATGTTGAAAGTTCTAAAATTATTAGTTCTTTTAAATTTAATATTTTCATCAACATCTTGTTCTCAATCAAAAAATATTCAAACTATGTCTTTATACAGCATTGAAATTAACAGTATTAATGGCTCTCCTATCGTTTTAAATGACTACAAAGGAAAATACATTTTATTTGTAAACGTCGCTTCAGAATGTGGTTTTACAGGACAATACGAGGATCTCCAAAAATTATATGACACGTATCAAGACAAATTGATGGTCATAGGCGTACCATGTAATCAGTTTGGAAGCCAAGAACCAGGAAATTCAGAACAAATACAGTCTTTTTGTAAGAAAAATTATGGTGTAACTTTTTTAATGACAGAAAAAATTGATGTAAAAGGAGACCAACAACATCCACTCTACAAATGGCTCACAGACAAAACATTGAATGGTACGAAAAGTACTTCAGTGAAATGGAATTTTCAAAAGTATTTAGTTGATAAGAATGGGCATTTTGTAGATTATTTTTATTCCCTAACAAAACCGCTAAGTAGTAAAATAACCCGCCAAATTAAATAAAATTATGTTTGGAATTTTTAAGAAGAAAACACCCCTTGAAAAACTTCAAGACCGTTACAAAAAATTAATGTCTGAGTGGCATGAACTTTCAACAACAAATCGTTCTGCTAGTGATGCAAAATATGCAGAAGCACAAGCATTATTAGATGAAATTGATAAACTAAACGCCTAAATGAAGTTTTATAAAGGCTTAGTCCTTTTTGTCATAATTAATTTTGGTGCTCTTGCTATTGGAACGTGGTTAATGAATGACGGCCCTCGATCAGAGTGGTACAGTACTCTAAATCAAGCACCATGGTCGCCACCTGGATGGGTTTTTGGTGTAGCTTGGAGTAGTATAATGCTTTTGTTTTCCGTATACATGTCGTATTTGGTTCAAGTCAACTCCTCCAAAAAAATAATCGTATTATTTAGTATTCAATTTGTATTAAATGTGTTTTGGAATTATTTATTTTTCAATCAACACTTGATCATTCTTGGTTTATTAAATCTCGTGTTTTTAACCCTTCTAATGTTTTATTTTTTGGTGACCTTTAATCAAACACTAAAAAACAAAAGTGTCTATGTACTTCCCTATTGTTTATGGTTGGTGCTAGCCACTTCTCTAAATTTATACATCGCCATATTCAATTAAATGAAATTATACCGAGTCCATAAAAAACAAAATTTACCTATTAGCATAGAAAAAGCATGGGAATTTCTCTCTAATCCTGCGAATCTAAAATCTATTACTCCAGCATATATGAGTTTCGATATTATTTCAGGAGCCGACCGTCCGATGTACGCAGGGCAAATTATTCAATATATCGTCACCCCTATTTTAGGGATAAAAACCAAATGGGTCACCGAAATTACGCAGGTAAAAGAACGCCACTATTTTGTAGATGAACAGCGCTTTGGTCCGTATGCACTTTGGCACCACAAACATTTCATTAAAGCTATAGATGGTGGTGTTGAGATGGAAGACATCATAGATTATAAGGTCCCTATGGGATGGCTTGGCCAACTTGTACATCCATTTTTAGTAAAACCTAAACTGGAAGAAATTTTCGCTTACAGACAAAAGAAATTAATCGAGTTATTTGGAGACTATAAATGAAAACATCACTATCCATATTCTGGTTTAGAAGAGATTTAAGACTGCATGACAACCATGGGTTGTTTGAAGCTTTGAAGGCTCACACCGCTGTACTTCCAATTTTTATTTTTGATACAGCTATTCTTGATGCTTTACCAAAAAATGATGCAAGAGTTGAGTTTATTCATCTACAACTCTCGGATATAAACACGCGTTTACAAGCACATGGAAGTGGTGTATCACTTTACCATGGAACGCCCGAAGATGTTTTTAATCAACTCACAGATCAATACGAAGTGAACACTGTTTACTGCAATCATGACTATGAACCTTATGCCATAGCAAGAGATCAAAAAATATCTGAGCTATTAAACTCAAAATCCATTAGTTTTAAAACCTTTAAAGACCAAGTGATTTTTGAGAAAAATGAAATCACTAAAGACGATGGACTGCCATATAAAGTCTATACGCCTTTTTCTAAAAAATGGTTAGCAGCCTTTGATGGCGGACATTGTGATCGTTTTACTTCAGAAAATTTACTTGAACATACATTCAAATCAACAGCATATAATTGGATCGATTTAGGAGCCATGGGGTTTGAACCCAATCCTATTAAAATAGCGCCTTATAATGTTGATAGTGCTGTCATCGAAAATTATGAAGCTACCCGGAATTTTCCTGCCGTTAATGGAACATCAAAACTAGGTCCTCACTTGCGTTTTGGAACGGTAAGTGTTCGAGAAATAGTTTTCAAAGCCATTCAACATGAAAATAACACGTTTTTAAAAGAATTAATATGGCGTGAATTTTTCATGCAAATTTTATGGCATTTTCCACATACCGTCACTCAGAGTTTTAAACCCCAATATGACGCTATTAAATGGCGTAATAATACGGAAGAATACAACCAATGGTGTGCTGGTAATACGGGTTATCCACTTGTAGATGCAGGAATGCGCGAATTGAACCAAACTGGATTTATGCACAACCGAGTACGTATGCTTGTAGGTAGTTTTTTGTGTAAACACCTCTTGATCGATTGGCGTTGGGGTGAAGCTTATTTTGCCGAAAAACTACACGATTTTGAATTGTCTAGTAATGTAAGTAATTGGCAATGGGTTGCTGGATGTGGTGTTGATGCCGCCCCTTACTTTAGAATTTTCAACCCAACCACACAAGTGACTAATTTTGACAAACAGCACGCATATATTAAAAAATGGGTTCCAGAATACCAAGACTTAACATACCCTACTCCAATTGTTGATCATAAATTTGCTAGAGAACGTTGTCTTACAACTTATAAGGAAGCCTTAGGCAAAACCTAAAGTTTTTTGACATATTGAGTAATCAAAACGATGTGTTTACCGTCAATTTTTCCTTCTATATAAGTTTCATTTTCATGATCTAGAGCAATTCGTCGCACTGCTGTGCCTTGTTTGGCAACCATGCTCGTCCCTTTAACTTTCAAATCTTTAATAAGAACCACACTATCACCAGCTTCTAAAACCACTCCATTAACATCTCTATGAATCAATTTTGCGGCCTCATCGACACCATCGCCGAGTGCTTTTGCCCAGGCTAATGAATCGTCATCTAAGTACATCATATCTAATAAATCTTGTGACCAACCCGCAGATAGTAGACGATTAAGCATTCGCCAAGCCATAACTTGAACAGGAAGAAATTCACTCCACATACTGTCATTAAGACAACGCCAATGGTTTGAATTAATTAAATTGGAATCTTCGATTTGTGAGATACAGGTCTGACACGCGTAAATACTGTCGGTAAGATTTATGTTTTTAGAAGGTTGAACTGTATAAATAGTTAAAGTCTCAGTAGCCTTACAAAGTTCACAACTGTGTTGACTACGGATTTGAAGATCTTTTTCTAAGTTCATATGATATAGTAATCGTTACTCTAAACACTACTGTTTTTCAATACCCTTGAGTTAGGAATCGATCCGCTCAATCTTAGCTCCTATGGCGCGTAAACGATCATCAATATTTTCATATCCACGATCAATCTGTTCTATATTATGAATTGTAGAAGTGCCTTTGGCAGAAAGGGCCGCAATTAGTAAAGAAACTCCTGCTCTAATATCTGGAGAAGTCATGGTTGTTGCTTTTAAGCTCGATTTAAAATCATGCCCAATAACAGAGGCACGGTGCGGATCGCAAAGAATTATTTTTGCCCCCATATCTATTAATTTATCTACAAAAAACAGGCGACTTTCAAACATTTTTTGATGAATCAAAACACTACCTCTCGCTTGTGTTGAAACCACTAAAATTATACTTAACAAATCGGGTGTAAATCCTGGCCAAGGCGCGTCAGAAATGGTTAGTATGGAGCCATCAATATAATTTTGTATTTCATACCCATCAGTATGGGCAGGAATAAAAATATCATCCCCTTTACGTTCGATGGTGATACCTAGTTTGCGAAACACGTTTGGAATAACTCCTAAATCATCCCAACTGACATTCTTAATGGTTAATTCGCTTTTAGTCATCGCTGCTAATCCTATCCAACTGCCAATTTCAATCATATCTGGTAACATCGTATGTACTGTACCCCCTAGAGCTTTTACGCCTTCAATTGTTAACATGTTTGATCCGATACCCGAAATTTTCGCCCCCATTCTGTTGAGCATTTTACAGAGCTGCTGAAGATAAGGCTCGCAAGCCGCATTATAGATCGTCGTAGTTCCTGTAGCCAATACAGCTGCCATTACGATGTTTGCTGTTCCTGTAACAGAAGCTTCATCCAACAACATATAAGTACCCTTAAGTTCTTTCGCTTCAACACCATAAAAATGATCTTCACGATTATATCTAAAAGTTGCACCAAGCTTAATAAATCCTTCGAAATGCGTATCTAGACGTCTTCGACCAATTTTATCTCCTCCTGGCTTAGGGATATAGCCTTTTCCAAATCGTGCTAGTAGTGGTCCAACGATCATAATTGACCCTCGTAATCCACGACCATCTACCTTAAAAGCCTCGGTTTCTAAATACTCTAGGTTTATTTCATCAGCTTGAAATGAATAACTCCCTTTGCCTAGTTTTTCAATTTTAACACCAAGTTTACCCAATAAAATAATAAGCTTATTGACATCAATAATATCTGGGATATTGTGGATTGTAATTTTTTCAGGAGACAATATCACTGCACACAAAATTTGAAGCGCTTCATTCTTTGCGCCTTGAGGTTGGATGGCTCCTTTTAATTGCTGGCCGCCTTCAATTTTAAAAGTTTTCAATAGTGTGTGGTTTAAATTAGTGGTTAGTAATCCCGAGTTCTAAACGAAGTCCATTTTTAATGGCGTTTACGGTTACGTTGGTTATTGTTCTTTTTAGATGTTTTTTTGTGGTTTGTAAATTTACGTTGCACTTTAAGTAAACTAGAAATTTCACTTAGTGGCTCTTTACTATCTCGTAAGTCGATTTTACCATTTGACAATTCAAACAAGTGACCAAAAATAACCACATCTTCTACCGTATCTTTATTCCAATTTAAAAATGATTTTTTCATGTGATTAGCGATGGTATACTGTAAAGCATCTTTCATTTCTCCAGCTTCCCAAGTGTTAGCTACATCTATCATCGTTTTAATGTTATTTCCATAAAACCTGTATTTAGGGAAATTTTGTGGATAGCTTAGGGGCTCTGGACGAAGGTTTAACTGTTCTTCTGTGGGTTTATCAAAGGGAGATTCCGCATCTAATTTAAAATCCGACATAATAAACAATTGATCCCATAATTTATGTTGAAAATCGGGCACATCTCTTAAATGTGGTTGCATATTACCCATAACAGAAATTATAGCTTTTGCTAAGCGGTTGCGCTCCTCTTTTGACTCTTGAGCTACAGCATGATTAATCATTTTCTGTAAATGTCGTCCATATTCAGGAATAATTAAATGTTCTCGCTCTGTATTATATTCTAGTTGATCTGTTAAAGCTGTCATGTAGGCAATCTTTGGTTTAATTAATTAAGTGTTTGCAAAATACAAAAAAATAGTATCAGTATACTGCTAATTTAGAAGTTGATTTAAATCCTGTTTTTTATAGTGATATCACACCTTCCACTTGACTTCCAACCGCTTTATATTTTTGAATTACAGCGTCAGGGTTTTTCATCACAACATTAATAGAGATACTGGTGTAATTTCCATTCTTCGAAGGCTTTGTTTTTATAACTGCACCCATATTATCAAAAATACCGTCTATTAACTTGATTTTGGAAACGTCTGATTTAATTATGAATTTATATAAGTACTCGGTTGGCCACATGGAAGTATCCTGGAGTTTTTCTTTTAAATTATTATAAAATTCTTCTGAGTTTGTAGGGTTAACCATTGTTTTAATGTAAGATTACAAATATACATTATATCTGATTTTTTATTTCCCTTTTAAATCACGAATTTTACAGTAATTAAAAAAAATAGCTTGAATACTCAAAAAATAGCACTTATTGGAGGACCTGGAACAGGAAAAACAACATTAATTACTGCTTTAAAAGCTAAAGGTTACCATTGCATGGATGAAATCTCTAGACAAATTACTCTTGAAGCTCAAGAACAAGGCATTGAACAATTATTTTTAGAAGATCCTTTATTATTTAGCAAACAACTTTTACTAGGGCGTCAAAACCAATTTTTAAACGCAGAAACACGCTCAGAAAATTATGTTTTTTTTGATCGTGGACTGCCCGATGTCGTGGCTTATTTAGACTATTTAGACAGCCCATACCCAGAATCCTTTAAAACAGTTTGTACGCAACATAAATACGATCAAGTTTTTATTTTAAAGCCTTGGGAAGCTATTTATACTCAAGACAATGAGCGCTATGAATCTTTTGAACAAGCACTTGATATTCACGAGTTTTTGGTCAAAACCTATGCGGAATACGGCTATACTTGTATTGACATTCCCTTTGGAACTGTTGAATCACGCATAGACTTTATTGAAAATTATTTAACGCCTAATGCATGAAGCATCCAATTGAAATATTGGAACATTACTGGGGATTTTCTGAATTTAAACCCCAGCAAGAAGCAATAATCGAAGCTGTTTTAACCAACGACGATTGTATTGCACTATTACCAACAGGCGGAGGAAAGTCGGTGTGTTTTCAAATCCCAGCACTACTTAAAAAAGGCATCTGTATTGTCGTCTCGCCACTAATTGCATTAATGCAAGACCAGGTTAATACTCTAAAAGAAAAAGGGATTAAAGCTATGGCACTAACTAGTGGACTGAGTTATGAGGATGTGGACCGTATGTTGGATAATTGTATTTTCGGAAATTATAAATTTCTATACCTTTCACCAGAACGATTACAGCAAGATTTAGTTCAAAAGCGTATCAAAGAAATGAATGTTAATTTGATTGCTGTAGATGAAGCACATTGTATTAGTCAATGGGGTCATGATTTTAGGCCAGCATATCGCAGTATTAAATTTATCAGAACATTGCACCCAAACGTGAGCGTGATTGGACTTACGGCCTCAGCTACGACTAAGGTCGTAGAGGATATCTGTGTTCAATTAGACTGTATTGCTCCTCAGATTTTCAAAACATCATTTCACCGTCCTAACTTGGCATATTTGACCTTAGATTGTGAGGATAAATATTTCAAAACCGTTCAGATTTTAAAAAAATATTCGGGACCTTCAATTATCTATGTAAGGAACCGAAAAGCAACCCTAGAAATTTCAAACTATTTAAACACCAAAGGAATTACTAGCGGGTTCTATCACGGAGGTTTAAACTCAAAAGAAAAAGACACTCAATTTGAACTGTGGTCAAACAATCAAAATCAAGTCATAGTCGCCACCAATGCATTTGGAATGGGAATTGACAAAGCCAATGTTCAAACTGTGATTCATCATAATTTACCCGAAAGCCTAGAAAGTTATTATCAAGAGGCTGGGCGTGCAGGACGTAATAACGAGAATGCCTATGCAGTTATTCTTAGAAATACGGTAGATGAAATGAATTCCAAAAACCAATACATCACTACCCTACCTGATACGGCAGTTTTAAAAAAAGTATATAAACGACTTTGTAATTATTTTCAAATCTCCTATGGCGAAGGAATTGATACAACCCATAGTTTTAACTTCAAAGAATTTTGTTCGACCTATAACTTGCCTTCAATATTAACATATAATGCGCTCAAGATTTTGGACCGAACCAGTGTAATTTCGTTAGAAGAACGGTTCAAAAACACAGCCTTCATACAAATTAAAATTGGGAATACTGCCTTATTCAATTACATCGAAAAGCATCCGAAAAAAGCACGAATTATAAAACTTATATTACGAAGTTATGAAGGTGTTTTTGACCATTCAACAGAAATTTTTACACAAGTAATCGCCAAAAAATCAAAACTCGAAGAAGCTGTTGTAATTTCAGAACTCAAAGCTCTACACAAGGCAGAAATTATTCAATTTGAAGCCTCAAAAACAGATGCACAAATCACCTTTATTGAGCCTCGAGAAGATGATAAAACCATTCATCGCATATCAAAAATTGTTACACAACAACACGATGTAAAGAAAGCACAACTGCAGACGGTTTTTGATTATATTAAAAATGATGGTGTTTGTAAAAGCCAAAAATTACTGTCTTATTTTGAAGAAAAAAATTCTAAACGCTGTGGTATCTGTTCGAGTTGTCTAGACCAATCAAAACGTAATTCGTTTTCTGAAAGTGATATAGAAACACTTCTAAATTTATTAAAAATTGAACCCCTTTCGTCACGAAAACTTGAAACATTAAGTACCTTTGATTCCGATACACTAACAATTTTACTTACTTCCCTTTTGGAAAGAGGTTTAATAGAACTTACAGACAGAAATACATATAAACTCAAAACGTCATGAAAAAAGAAGACCTTAGAATTGTGTTTATGGGGACACCTGAATTTGCAGTACCTATTTTAGATAAACTTATCCAAAATAAGTATTCCATAGTCGGAGTGGTTACGGCTCCTGACCGTCCATCGGGACGTGGACAAAAAATTAATGAATCTGCTGTAAAAGTGTTTTCAAAATCTAACGGCTTAACTGTTTTACAGCCTACAAATCTAAAAGACGACTCATTTTTAAGCACTCTAAAAGCTTTAAATGCCAACCTCCAAATTGTAGTTGCTTTTAGAATGTTGCCTAAAGTCGTATGGCAAATGCCTTCGCTAGGAACCTTCAATTTACATGCGTCATTACTCCCAGATTATCGTGGAGCTGCTCCAATAAATTGGGCCATTATTAATGGGGAAAAAGAAACTGGGGTGACCACGTTTTTTATTGACGAAAAAATTGATACTGGTGCTGTAATACTACAATCTAAAGTTGAAATTAGTCCTACAGAAAATGCTGGAGAATTGCATGACAAGCTTATGCAATTGGGAGCTAATCTAGTGCTGAAAACCGTTCAGTCAATAGAAACTGGCGCTGTCAAAACCTTCGTACAACCTTTGAAAGAAACAAAAACTGCATACAAATTAAATAAGGACAACTGTAAGGTGGATTGGAACACATCGATGCATTCAATTTACAACCAAGTTCGCGGACTTCACCCCTATCCCGCTGCATGGGGACTGCTTTCTAATGGCGATGAGCTTTTAAATATCAAACTATACGAAGTTCGTAAACATTCTGAAGCGCACAAGTTTGAAATTGGAAAACTTATAAGCTCTAGAAAAGCCATTAAAATTGCTGTAAAGGACGGCTATATTGAGTTAGTTAATTTTAAATTTCCTGGAAAGCGTCAGATGGATGCTGTCTCTTTTTTAAATGGATTTACCTTTCACGAAAATGCAAAAATGCTATAAACCAACAACTGAACGATGAAGAAAAACAAACTTATAGAACATATGGCAATACGCGCTGGAATTTCTAAAGCGGCGGCACAAAAAGCATTAGAAGCCTTTTTAGAGGGAACTTCTGAATCCCTTCAAAACGGGCAAAAAGTAGCAATAGCGGGCTTTGGAACTTGGTCAGTATATGAGCGATCAGCACGCATGGGACGTAATCCAAAAACCAATGAACCCCTGTCTATACCTGCAAAAAACGTCCTAAAGTTTAAGGCAAGTGCTCAACTCATAGATGCTTTGAATTAGATTGTAGCGAGAAAGTAGCGAATACTAAATCTATTGAATAGTCTTATCCCAAAAGATCTTTTTGACAAAATGTATCAATATGAAATGAGTGATTTAAAATAAATTTCCTATATTTAATTGATAATTTAGAGTTAAAGATGTCAAATATCAATTTAAAAAAGGGTCATTTATTAATAGCAGAACCATCCATTATTGGTGATATATCTTTTAATCGGTCGATCATTATTATTGCAGATCATAACACCGAAGGCTCTATTGGATTTATTTTAAATAAGCCTTTAGATTTTACTCTACAAGATTTAATTCCCGAAATAGAACTCCCATTCAAGGTGTATAACGGCGGACCTGTAGAACAAGATAATCTTTATTATATCCATAAAATTCCAACACTTATCCCAGATAGTATTGAAATATCGCAAGGGTTATACTGGGGTGGTAATTTTGAAAAAGTTACGGAATTGATTCAACACAACAAATTAGATGCTAATGATATTCGCTTTTTTCTTGGCTACTCAGGTTGGGAAACCAATCAATTATCCTCTGAGTTATTAGCTCAAACATGGATTCTTTCTGAAAATATCCATGATAAAACTATTATTGAGAAAGTAAATACGAGTTTTTGGAAAGAAAAAATGCTCGAATTAGGGGGTGATTATAGCATTTGGTCAAATGCTCCTGAAAACCCTTCCTATAACTAAGCTAGACGTACGATCATATTTAACTTTGCTAAAATATTCTGACTCACAAAAGTCGTAAATATTTTTTTTCTGTATGCGGTAATTGGTTGAAGTCCTTGAATAACATTGGTCACAAATAATTCATCTGCCTTTTGTAGTTCAAAAGGAGAAATTGAGGTTTCCTCGAATTCGTAATCTGGAATTTTCTTAATAATTTCGATGACTTGCTTACGCATAATTCCTTTTAAACACCCATCCTCTAAAGGAGGTGTTTTTATGACATTTCCCTTCACCAAAAATAAATTCCCATTAAGTGCTTCAACTATATTTTTATTAGTGTTTAGCAACAAACAGTTTTGATATTTATTCTCATTGGCATACACACTGCCCAAAACATTGAGCACCTTATTATTGGTTTTTAAGGTTGATAAAAGTCCAGGAGTCACATAAAAGTCTTTAAATAGTTCCACTCTATAAGCAGAGCTGTTGAGTAAGTATAAATCCTTGTTTAAAGCTTGAGCTGTTATAAAATAAGCAACATCATTTGTGAGCGGAGTGTAAAACCCACCCTCTTTTCGAAAAACTGTGAATTTAACTCGATATGAATTGGAATTGGATTCTTGTTTCGAGAGTAATTCAAGAATTTGAGATTCTAAAAATTCAGGAGTGAAAGCCATAGGAATTTCCATTCTTAGAATCCGCATAGAGGCCATTAAACGAAAATAATGATCTTCCCAAAATAGAATTTTTCCATTTAAGGTTTTGAGGGTTTCAAAAAGAGCATCACCAAAGGCTAAGCCGCGGTTAAACACCGAAAGTTTTGCATGTTGTTCTGAAAGTAATTCGCCGTTAAAATTTATCATAAAAAAAGTCCTGAATGAACAGGACAAATATAGTTTAAAAATAAAAAATCTCTAAGAAGATCCTAAGATTTGCTTAAGATCAGAAATTTGATTGGACCATAACATTTTTGATTCTTCAACTTCATCATCATCCGCAAAATCTGTGATTATTAAAGACACATCTTTTGTAATACCATCGACTTGGATTCGAATTTCAAAAAAAGAATTATCGTCTTCGCCATCTTGCCACTTGAACTTGACGCGTTCACCATTTTTTTTCGTGATTAATTTAGCTTGTTCTTCAGAACCATCCCATATAAATATGAAAATTTCACCTCTTGAATTGACGTTATCAGCAAACCACTCAGACAAACCCGAAGGAGTTGAGATGTACTGATACAATAATTGGGGAGAGGCTTGAATAGGAATTTCTAACTCAAATTTAATTTTATCGCTCATTGGGAATTTTAAAATTTAAAAAATCCAATATATACATTAATTAGTTAGTAGTATAAAGAATTTTAATTTTTTTTAAAGGTATATTTATTTGTGAGGCGATATATTGTTTTTATATTTGCAGCCATCTAATTATGGCGAGGTAGCTCAGCTGGTTAGAGCGTCGGATTCATAACCCGGAGGTCGCGGGATCGTGCCCCGCTCTCGCTACAAAAAACTCTTAAGATTTCTTAAGAGTTTTTTTTGTTTTAGGATAGAATATTTATCAATTCCTCTAAAGACAATAATTGCTGTTCACCAGAGTTCATGTCTTTCAACATGTATTTATTCTGTTGAATTTCGGCTTCTCCAACCATGACTACAAATGGTATTTCGCGCTTATTGGAATACATCATTTGTTTTTTCAATTTAGCCGCATCTGGATACAACTCAGCAGCTATAGATTTTGAGCGTAAAGTTGTGATTGCTTTTAAACTGTATAAACTTTCTGAAGGGCCAAAATTGGTAAAAAGTACTTTAGTGGATTGTGTTTGATCGGATGGAAATAAATTCAATTCTTCAAGCACCAAATAAATTCGATCCAAACCGAAACTGATCCCTACTCCACTCACATCCTTTAGACCAAAAATACCCGTCAAATCGTCATAACGGCCACCGCCACCAATAGAACCCATTTGTACGGATTCTGGAGCAGCCACTTCAAAAATAGCTCCAGTATAATAATTAAGCCCACGCGCTAAGGTCACGTCCATTTGAAGTTGTGCTGTTTTAAGGCCAACCGCAGCTACTGAAGATGCTATAAACTCCAATTCCTCAACGCCTTGTAAGCCCTCATTAGATGTGCTTAAAATACGTTTCAAGGATTGTAATTGTTCAGAGAAATCACCTGACAAATCAAAAAGTGGTTCTAGCTTAGAAATCCCATCAGACGGAATGCCTTTTTTGAGCATTTCTTCTTTGACCTTCTCCGCACCTATTTTATCAAGCTTATCTAAAGCGACCGTAAAATCAATGAGTTTATCTTGGGCGCCTATCAATTCCGCAATGCCAGCTAATATTTTTCTGTTGTTTATTTTAATTGTAACACCCTCTAAATTTAAATCTGAAAAAACGGCATCATACAATTGAATGAACTCAACTTCTTGCCAGAGTGATTTAGACCCAACCACATCAGCATCACACTGATAAAATTCTTGAAAACGGCCTTTTTGAGGACGATCAGCTCGCCAAACAGGTTGAATTTGAAACCGTTTGAATGGAAAAACAATATCGTTTTGGTATTGAGCAACGTAACGTGCAAAGGGCACTGTTAGGTCGTAGCGCAATGCTTTTTCTGTAAGTGAATTGGAAAAACGCGCTAAATTACCGTCTTCAAGCGCTTGTAAATCTGCTTTTTTGACTTTATCTCCAGAGTTTAAAATCTTAAAAATCAAACGATCGCCCTCTTCTCCATATTTTCCCAATAAGGTTTCAGACAACTCAAAACTCGGGGTTTCAATAGGTTGAAATCCAAATTTCTTAAAGTTTGATTTAATGGCACTAAAGATGACGTCGCGGTTTGCTAACTGCTTTGGCGAAAAATCTCGTGTGCCTTTGGATATGCGTGGTTTAGATACCATGGTTATGCTTTAATTCACAAATATCTCTCTTTTTACGAACCTATCCAATTAGATCGTCTAAATACTTAAAAAGTTCACCTTTTGTGATGGATGCCCCTTGAACTATAAGTTCGAATAATTTTGCGTTTTTATCTGCCTCAAGATCTTTATCGGCATTAAATAATTCAACGTCGTCCGTCATTAAATTTTCTCTTAACCATGAAAAACCTTCTTTGGTAGTCAAGTCAATATGGTCTGCTTTTATTTTAAGTCCTATCAATCGCAACTGAGAGGCTTCAACCTTAAACAAATACATATGTTGTGGCGCTATATTTTCTAGATACTCGACTTTAGACAACACGCCTTCCCAAACCAAATCACTAAAAATATCCAATTCTTCTTCGGCTACTTCAGGTTTTTGCTCCTTAATTTCTTTCCATTCGTCTGCTGTAATGGATTGTGTGGCTAAAAAGTTGATAAACTCCTGGTTTAACGCTTCAAACTGTTCTTTTGTAAGTCTTGTGTATTTCATCTTTGATTATTGTTAAAAAAAATGCGCCCTAATAATAGGGCGCAAATTTATAAAATAAGATTGAATTAATTTTTAGTTAGTGCACTACTTATTTAGCTGCAATAATCTCAAAAGGTAATTCAACAGTAACATCTCTGTGAAGACGTATTACTGCAGTGTATTTTCCAAGGCGTTTAACGTTACCACCAGTCACATTGATAAATTTCTTATCAATAGATTGCCCAGCTTTGGCTAATGCTTCTGCTAAGTCAATGTTGTTAACTGATCCGAATAATTTATCGCCAGCACCAACTTTCGCTGCTATTTTGATTTCTAAAGCTTTCAAAGCGGTCGCTGTTGCTTGAGCCTCGTCAACGATTTTCTTTTCTTTAAAGGCACGTTGTTTTAAATTTTCTGCTAATACTTTTTTAGCAGATACTGTAGCAAGGATGGCTTTACCTCCTGGAATTAAAAAATTTCTACCATAACCGTTTTTAACTGTTACAACATCGTCTTTAAACCCCAATCCTTCTACGTCATGTTTTAATATAAGTTCCATAGTTATAATAGTTTTATTTCATTAAATCGGCTACATACGGCATCAATGCTAAATGTCTTGCTCTTTTGACAGCTACAGACACTTTTCTTTGATACTTTAAAGAAGTTCCAGTCAAACGACGTGGTAATAACTTACCTTGTTCGTTTACAAACTTTATTAAAAAATCTGGATCTTTATAATCGATATACTTGATACCTGACTTTTTGAAACGACAGTATTTTTTTGCTTTGTTGGTGTCAATATTTAAAGGCGTTAAATATCTGATTTCACCATCTTTTTTTCCTTTGGCTTGTTGTTCTATAGACATAATTACGCTTTTTCTTTAAGTTTAACTCTTCTTCTTTCGGCCCATGAAATGGCATGCTTATCTAAAGCAACTGTTAGATAACGCATAAAACGCTCGTCACGTCTAAATTCTACTTCTAGGGGACCAATTGCCTCTCCTGGAGCAGTAAATTCAAATAAGTGGTAAAATCCACTCTTTTTGTTCTGAATTGGATATGCTAATTTCTTTAGCCCCCAATCTTCTTTCGATACCATCTTTGCTCCTTTAGAAACGAGTAAGTCCTCGTATTTCTTTACTGTTTCCTTTATCTGAGTGTCAGATAAAACGGGATTCAAGATGAAAACAGTTTCGTAATGATTCATAAATTTTATAATTTTTTGTTTTAAAATGGCTGCAAAAATAAGTATTATTTATTGTTTCAACAACATTAAATGCGTTTATTTAATATGTGTTATTTATTCGTTAAACGGCGTTTTTTGAATTTTATCGATTTATTTTTTGTATAATTGTAGACATTAACCATAATAAAACTGTCCCGATGAATTTAAATTGTATAATTGTTGATGCAAATGCTTCACAACGATTAACGACTTTAAAGCTTATAAATAACCATCCTTCTCTCAATTTGGTTGGTAAATTCTCATCTGCACTTGAAACTAAAAAATTCCTACTTACAACAACTGTAGACCTTATAATAATGGAACTTAACCTTCCTGTTTCAGGGGGATTTGAGTTGTTAGACGTTTTAAATGAACACCCCAATATCTCAATACCTCACATTGTTGTAGTTAGTGATAACGATTCCTATGCCCTCAAGGCTTTTGAATACAATGTTATTGATTACGTCATAAAACCAGCTTCTAAAACACGATTTGACAAAGCTATCGCAAAAACAGTCTTACAAGCCAAAATGGAGGAAAACTTCAAAGACGATGACGGTGAGCATATTTTTATAAAAAGTAACCTCAAGAAACGTAAAATATATATCAGAGACATCAAGTGGATCGAAGCACTTGGAGACTACGTGAAATTAATCACAAACAACAAGAGTTTTGTTATTCTATCCACTATGAAAGCCTTTGAAAATGAACTTCCAAATGGTATATTTTTGAGAATCCATAAATCTTACATTGTAAATCTAAAAAAAGTAGAACGCTACGATAGCAAACATGTGGAAATCGAAAAAATGAAACTGCCACTA
Source organism: uncultured Paracoccaceae bacterium (assembly GCA_943788135.1). Taxonomy (GTDB): domain Bacteria; phylum Bacteroidota; class Bacteroidia; order Flavobacteriales; family Flavobacteriaceae; genus Hel1-33-131. Next base: position 391,033 of record CALSPC010000007.1, read on the forward strand.
AGTAGAACTAGAAAAATACAATTGAGTCAGGCTTTAGAGGCTATTGCAAACTAATAATTATCTACATTTATTAGTAAACGAACAGCCCTAAAATCTCTGGTACTCAAAAATCGTAATTTAATTTTTTGAAGTACCGATTTTGTTTTAATAAGCGATTGATTTTGAGGGATTTTAATTAGTATATTTTTATGATATTGGTTTCTTATTCTTGAGACTACAGGAAATTCTGGACCTAACACATTTTCTTTAAACACATGCCTCAAACTTGTTGCTAACCATTCAGCTCCGTCATTTACTTTATTATAATCCTTATGTTTAAGGGTCAATTTGATTAGACGACAATAAGGAGGGTATTTATAAATTCGGCGATCTTCTAATTGTTCTACAAACATGGACTGGTAGTCATTTATAGACACTTGTTGAAGAATGGTATGGTGTGGATTATAGCTTTGAATAACAACCTTACCCCTAGTATCAGTTCGACCAGCGCGACCAGCGACTTGTTGTAACAATTGAAAACTACGTTCATGCGCTCTGAAATCAGGAAAATTAATGAGCTGATCTGCATTTAAAACCCCTACTAATTTTACATGCCTAAAATCGAGACCCTTAGTGACCATTTGAGTGCCCACTAAAATATCAACTTCTTTGTTTTCAAAACTAGAAATGATCCGATCATAGCTGTATTTTCCTCGAGTGGTATCCAAGTCCATTCGCGCTACTTTAGCTTCTGGAAACAAAAGCTCAACCTCTTGTTGAATTTGCTCTGTACCAAAGCCTTTGCTATCTATATCTACACCTCCACATGCGCCACAAAACTGTTGCATTGCTATGGAGTGACTGCAATAGTGACAGCGAAGTTGGTTTTTGTACTGATGAAAGGTTAAACTGACATCACAATTTGGGCATTCGGGTGTGTGTCCGCAAGTGTTACAGGACACAACTGGAGAATATCCTCGTCTGTTTTGAAATAAAATGACTTGTGAATCCATATCCAAAGCCGCTTTGATTTCTGTGATTAAACGGTCGCTAAAATGACCTGTCATTCGCTTTCGCTTATACTTATCTGTTAAATCGACCAGTTCAATTTCTGGCATGAGCACATTATTAAATCGTTTTGTGAGTGCTACATATCCAAATTTATTTTCTTTTGTAGCGTTATAAAAACTTTCTATACTAGGAGTGGCCGATCCTAATAACGTTTTTGCTTGATAAAGTGCCGCCAATACAATCGCCGTATCTCTTGCATGATAGCGCGGTGAAGGATCAAATTGTTTGTAGGACTGTTCGTGCTCTTCATCAATAATCACAAGCCCTAAATTACTGAAGGGCAAAAAAATAGAAGACCGAGCGCCAATAATAACCCGAGCATTTTCGGAATTGTTAAGGACATGATTCCAAACTTCTAAGCGTTCGTTCTTAGAATAACGCGAATGATAGACAGCTATTTGATTGCCGAAATATTTTTCTAAACGCTGCACTAACTGCGAGGTTAAAGCGATTTCAGGCACCAAGTATAACGCTTGCTTACCCTGTTCTAGAATTGCTTCAATTTTTTTAACATATAGTTCTGTTTTACCAGAAGAAGTTACGCCATGAAGCAATACAGTAGTGTAGGTCTCAAAAGCCTGATCTATCCCGTCTAAGGCCGTAATTTGATGTACATTAAGTTCTTTTGAAGCATCATCTTCAGAATCCTGAAACTGAATGCGATCGGTTTGAAAATAGAACTCTTCAAAAATTTGTTTATCAATTAATGTTTTTATTTGCGTCGATGTGGCCTTGCTTTTAAGTTTCAAGTCGGCAACTTTGATTTGTTTTGTGGAGTTTGCTAAATTGAAATAGCTCAACACAATTTCGCGTTGTTTAGATGCATTTTTTAAAGTTTCAATTAGATCTTGCAACCCATTTTCATGCTGGTAATCGGGATGTAAACGCACACAACGAATTAATTTTGGCTTATATTTCTCTAACAATTCCTGCTCTAGAGCAATGACGTTTTGATTTAATAAACGTTTTAAAACAGGAAATGAATTTTTCCGATCGATTATAGCATTAATTTCCTCAACTTTTAAACTCGATTGGTGTTGTAGTGCTTCATAAACAAGATATTCATCATCTTTAAACATAGTGACATCAAATCCAGATGTTGGGTTTATTGAAATAATGGTTTCACTTTCAAGCAAAAACGCATTTGGCAGTGCAGCACGCATAATTTCACCCATGCTACAGAGATAATAACTGGACATCCACTCCCATAATTTAAACTGAAATGGATTCACCACTGCTGATTCATCTAAAATACTATGAATCGACTTAGCATCGTAAGCTGTTGGTGCTTTATCGTGTATGCTGAATACCAATCCTGTATATACTTTACTTTTGCCAAAAGGAACAGCAACCCTCACCCCGACTTTTATAAAATCTGCTTCTGCTTTTGTAATCGCATAAGTGAAATTTCGCTCTAGGGAAAGCGGCAGAATAACGTCGATAAAAAATACGTCTATACTGTGCATTTTTTCTTTAAAAGTTGAAGAGATGAATTCAATTCATGTCCCAAGAGAATAATATTTGCATTTAACCAAAAATAAAACAAGAGAATCAACAAGGCACCTATGGAGCCATAGAGTTCATTGTAGGTGGAAAAATTTTCAATATATAGACCAAATAAATAGGAGGTTGTAATAATAAGAAACGTCGTAAAAATAGCACCTACTGAAAAAAAACTTGATAACTTTCCGTCTTTGGTTCCAAAATAATATAACGTTGCCATACTGAGATAAATCATAAGCACAAAAAAGAAATATTTGGCACGTGTAATCCAAAACAATTCGCTACTTCCATCTCCAGAACCAAATTTTTCAATGATCGGATGAATCAAATAAATCTGAGCATATCCGAAACCAATAACCGTAAGTATTAAAATTACGACTAAAATAATTGCCACGCCTAGGGCATAAAAATATTGTTTGATAAAATTTCGATTGAGCTGTTGATGATAAGCGTTTTCAAAACCAGAAAACACAGCATTTACGCCATTAGCCATCAAAAACATAGAAATCAAAAAAACAGTGGACAACAGTCCACCGGTATTGGTATCGCTAATATTTTCAAAAATATTTTGATTGAAAAAATCCGATGTTTGTGGCGGTAAAAAGGAGTCTAAAAAATTTAAAAAATCTCCTTTAAAATTATCAAAAGGAATATAGGGTATCAAAATAATAATGAATAGTAAAAACGGAAATATAGCTGTGAAAAAGCTAAAAGCAATAGCACTAGCTCTTGTGGTTAGTGTGCCTTTAAAAATCCCAATGACATACATTTCTAAGAGGTCATACATCGAAAGCCCCTCAAACCCAGGGAGCTTGATGCGTTTAAGGAATTTAGCTATCCAATTTAGAATGGGAATTTTATCTAATTTATCTTCGATAGCTTGACTCATTTTACACGGCTTTGAGGCTTAGATCCATATTTGTTACAGAGTGGGTTAATGCACCACTAGAAATGAAATTTACGCCGCATTCTGCATAATGTCTTAGAGTCACTTCATCGATACCTCCTGAAGATTCTGTTAAACATTTATCGCCGATAAGTTCAATAGCTTTTTGAGTGTCAGTGTAATTAAAGTTGTCAATTAAAATGCGGTAAACCCCTTTATTCTCTAAAATTTCTTCGATTTCATCTAAGTCTCGGGCTTCGACAACAATTTGAAGATCCAATTGATTTGTCTTCAAATAGGCTTTAGTCGTCGAAATAGCATTGGTTATGCCCCCTGCAAAATCGATGTGATTATCTTTAAGCATAATCATATCATAAAGTGCGAATCGGTGGTTTGCACCACCACCAATAGCAACAGCCCATTTTTCTAAAGCTCTAAACCCTGGAGTTGTTTTTCGAGTGTCTAAAATTTTAGTATCAGTTCCTTTTAAAATCTCAACATAGGAATTGGTTTTAGTAGCAATCGCACTCATACGTTGCATTGCATTGAGGACTATTCGTTCCGCTTTAAGAATGGATTGTTTAGAGCCTTCTACATAAAAAGCAATATCGCCAAATTTGACCTTCGACCCATCATTTATGAGCGTTTCTACTTGTAAATTTGGATCGACATAATGAAAAACTTGTTTTGCAAAGTTTACGCCAGCAATGACGCCATTATCCTTGACTAAAAGCTTGGCTTTTCCAGTAGCATTTGAAGGAATACATGCTAATGAGCTGTAATCGCCTTCTCCTACATCTTCCCTAACCGCATTGGCTATTATTAGTTGGACTTCGTTTTTAAATTGTTCGTTGGTAATCATGTTTGTAACTTTGTAGCTAAAATATGAATTTATCGCAAATTCATTCCAAATTATAAAACCTTATTTAAAATAATTTAACTTTGGCACATGCAAATTAAACTCATTGCCATAGGAAAGACGGATCAAATTGAGTTAAATCGTCTAATTTCCATCTATCAAAATCGCTTATCGCATTATGTACGATTTTCATTTGAAATTATTCCTGACTTAAAAAACAGTAAAAATTTATCAGAAAAGCTTCAAAAAGAAGCCGAAGGCAAATTAATACTTAGCAAAATATTACCTACAGATCGCCTTATCCTTTTGGATGAAAATGGAAAGGAAATGGATTCCGTAGGGTTTTCTAGCTTTCTTCAAAAACAAATGAATTCAGGGCTCAAACGGCTTGTATTGGTTATTGGAGGACCTTATGGATTTTCGCAAGACGTTTATCAAAAAGCCACAGGAAAATTAGCGCTTTCAAAACTGACCTTTTCACATCAAATGGTGCGTTTATTTATTATAGAACAATTGTACAGAGGCTTTACAATTCTTAAAAATGAACCTTATCACCATCGATAATTATGACTATTGTATTTGCAACCAACAATTCAAATAAAATTAGAGAAGTTCAAAACCAACTTCCTGACCATATTAGGCTGATTAGCCTTGAAGACATTGGATGTCTTGTGGACATTCCAGAAACACAAGACACCATTGCAGGTAATGCGATTCAAAAAGCAACATATATTAAAGATCACTTTGGCCTAGATTGTTTTGCGGATGACACTGGATTAGAGGTCACAGCTTTGAATGGTGCTCCGGGTGTGTTTTCTGCTCGCTATGCAGGTCCTCAACGCAATGCGGATGACAATATGAATTTGGTATTAGCAAGACTACAACCAAAACACGATCGTACGGCACAATTTAAGACAGTAATAGCACTGCATTTTCAAGGCGAGTTAATTACTTTTGAGGGGATTTGTAAGGGAAAAATTACCGAAACTAAAAGGGGAACTGACGGATTTGGGTATGATCCTATTTTTCAACCTGCAAATTATAAGGCTACATTTGCCGAACTATCTATGGCTGAAAAAAATCGGATTGGACATCGCGGACAAGCAGTTGCAAAATTGATTTCCTATTTAAATAGGCATTAAATTAATTAATAGTACCTTTGCCGCTTAAAATTCCTCAGGGTGAGGATGTGTTACATGGAGATTGGTTTTAAGTATGTTCGATACGCCTCTAAGTAACACTTAGTTATATATCGAATACTTAAATTACAACAAATGAATGCATTCAAACAACTTGGACTAGAAGATCATTTAGTACAAGCCATCACAGACTTAGGCTTTGAAACGCCGAGTGAAGTACAAGAAAAAACAATTCCACTTTTATTAGATAACGACAGTGACCTCGTTGCTTTGGCACAAACAGGAACTGGAAAAACAGCAGCATTTGGATTTCCAATGCTTCAAAAAATTGACATTAACAGTCGTACCACACAAGGGCTTATCTTATCCCCAACGCGTGAGCTTTGTTTACAGATTACCAATGAGATGAAACTCTATGGAAAACACTGTAAAGGTCTTAATGTTACCGCTATATATGGTGGCGCAAGTATTACAGATCAAGCCAAACAAGTCAAAAGAGGGGCACAAATTATTGTAGCCACCCCTGGACGGATGAAAGATATGATTAGCCGAAGACTGGTTGATATTTCTAAAATTGAATATGCTGTATTAGATGAAGCTGATGAGATGCTAAATATGGGATTCTTTGAAGATATTACCGAAATTTTATCCTATACTCCTGAAGAAAAAAGTACTTGGCTCTTTTCGGCAACCATGCCTAAAGAAGTGTCTCTAATTGCCAAAAAATTCATGGACAGCCCTGTTGAAGTGACTGTTGGTCATAAAAATATGGGAAGCAAAAATGTTTCTCACGAATATTTTCTTGTAGGTGCAAGAGACCGCTACCGAGCTTTGAAACGCTTAGCAGATGTTAATCCAAACATATTTTCAGTGATCTTTTGTCGAACAAAAAGAGATACTCAAAAAGTAGCTGAACAACTTATAGAAGATGGATATAGTGCTGGAGCGTTACATGGCGATTTGAGTCAAAATCAACGTGATGTAGTCATGAAGTCCTTTAGAGCTAAACAAATCCAAATGCTAGTGGCTACCGATGTGGCGGCACGTGGTATTGATGTGGATGATATTACCCATGTGATTAACTATCAATTACCAGATGAAATAGAAACGTACACCCATAGAAGTGGACGAACAGGACGTGCTGGAAAATCAGGGGTATCAATGGTAATTGTTTCTAAGAGTGAGGTTCGGAAAATAAAGAGTATCGAACGTATTATTCAAAAAGATTTCATCAAAAAAGAAATACCTAGCGGTATGGAAATTTGTGAAGTTCAACTCAAATCACTAGCTAATAAGATTCACGATACAGAAATTAATCATGAGATTGACCCCTATTTAAATGACATCAATACGTTGTTTGAAAATGTCAGTAAAGAAGAATTGATTAAAAAGTTTTTCTCCGTTGAATTTACGCGTTTCTATAATTATTATAAAAAATCTAAGGATTTAAACACCCCATCAGGAAGCCATACAGAAAACTATCGCGCTGATGACAACTCGACACGTTTCTTCATAAACATAGGAAGCAAAGACGGCTACGACTGGATGAGGTTAAAGGATTTTTTAAGAGATACCTTACAGCTGAACCAAGATGATGTTTATAAAGTAGATGTCAAAGATAGTTTTGCATTTTTTAACACAGACGCTGCACACAAGGCTAAAGTTTTAGAATTTTTCACAGACTTTAAACAAGATGGGCGTTTTATAAATGTTGAAATTACAGAAAAAAAGAGTCGCGATCGCAACCGTGGCGGCGGTGGGCGTCGTTCTGGTGGCGGTGGTTACGGCGGTGGCAGAGGTCGAAATGACCGTTCTAAAAGATCTGGATCTAGGTCCGAACATAGAGGACGAAGAAGTGACAACAATTCATCTAGCAGGTCTCCAAGACGTTCAGCTGATTTCAAACCTAGTGGCGGAAACGATTTTTCTCGTGCCAGAAAAAGCCGTAGAAAATAAACTAATGTGTTAATTTTTAGTCAAAGTTTTAATTGACAATATTAGTATAGTATTTGTTTACTACTTTTATAGCTCAAATACTCAAATGAAATTAAAATTCACACTTTTATTAGTTCTAATCATTCCCTTTTTGGGTTCTGCTCAAGCATACAATTCTGTCAAAGGAAAAATTGTAAGTTCAGAAACTTTAGTCGCTATGGAAAGTGTGAATATTGTGAATCTCAATCAGGTAATTGGAACCACAACCAATTCAGAAGGAGAGTTTGAAATCCGTGCCAAAGCCAATGACACACTACACCTTTCTTACTTAGGATATAAATCCATCAAAGTAAAAGTCAGTAACGACTGGATTAAATATGGGACTTCCACAACGATTGAGCTCACAGAGTTGGCTTTAGCTTTGGAAGAGGTTAATGTGAATACGTTGAAACTCACCGGCTATCTGGCTGTAGATATTAAGCAAGTGCCTATTCAAAAAAATGTACGTTATAGCATTTCTGGGTTGAATAGTGGCTATGAATCGAGTTCTAGAGCACCAAGTATGGTGACTAAAGTTTTGGGGGCAATCTTTAATCCCGCAGATTTCTTACATAACGTCTTTGGAAAAAAACCTCGGGAGATGCGTAAACTTCGTGAGATGAAAAAACAAGATGAAATTCGAACCCTACTCGCATCGCGTTTCGATAGAGAAATGCTCATTGCGTTGCTACAAGTTGATAAAATTGATTTGGACCTTCTTATTAGTGAATGTAACTACTCTACAGACTTCATTAGAACCGCAAATGACTTGCAGGTACTAGACGCCATTAGTGAATGCTATGAAGAATATAAAATCCTAAGTCGTAATAGGTAATTTGTTGAAAAAAAACGAGTTGATCTAATATCCCTCAAATCTAATACTTCTACTTAGCTGTTTTTAGCTTCGATCCAGCGCGCCATATACTTTGTGCTTTGTAGCTGATGATGACTAAGCAACTGTCCAATAACATTTTTAGCGCGGTGCGCTTCCAAATGCTCCTAAAAGAGACTTGATACGCTCTGCCAAAACAAGTAAATGTTGGTGTTTTTCAAACCGTGTTTTTAGAACCGAAAAGCCTTGACTGTGCGATGCTTCCCATTTAGAGGCACTCGTGTATAGTGCGACGGCTTGGGCCGCAAATTCATCAGAAGAGTCTTCTACAATGCCATTAGGATCTAGATCGCCAAACATACCTTCGGCTGCAACGGAAGACATCGCACAAGGCGTTCCTGCTTGCATCGCCAAAATAAGTTTACCTTTTAGTCCTGCACCAAATCGCAATGGCGCGAGTAGAACTCTAGCGGAGTTTAAGGTCTCAAAAGCATTTTCAACAAATCCATGAACCAAAAACCCCTCTTTTTCATTGTGCATCTCTTTGCTATTTACAGCGTTATAAGCGCCATAAATATGCAATTTAGTTTCCGGAAGTACAGTTCTAATTTTTGGCCAGATGGTTTTTTTAAGATAGCGCACTACATCTAAATTAGGAGGGTGTAAAAAATTACCAATAGACACAAAATCTAGACGTTGGTTGTAGGGCTTACAGCTCTCTTGGGGTTGACAGTCTTTTGCTTCGAGCATAAAAGGAAGGTAGCACAAAAGTGAGGGCTCAATTTTGAGTTGTTGTGTTAACAAGGTGTATTCCGCTTCAGAAATAATTAAAGACAGATCACTTCTATAAAGACTTGCAAGTTCGCGTTTAGCGGTATCCGTTGTAAAAAGAAAAGAATCCAGTGGTTGATTGGTAGTGAGCGCCTTTTGACGGGCTTGTCTTAAAAAATGTAAATCTTCTGTATCTAAAATCCGTAATGCATCTGGGCAGTGTTCGGCTACACGCCATCCAAATTGTTCTTCTGTCATAAACCGATCAAACACAACAATAGTAGGGTTTATTGTTTTTATAAACTCATCAAAACTAGAAGCATTGAGTTCAATCGCTTCTACTTTGACTCCAATAGATTCTAAGTCAAAGGCCTTATCAGATTTTTTGCAAGTAGTTGCAAAAGTCACAGAATACCCTTGTTCTTGAAAAGCCGTTATAAGTTGAAGCATTCGCGTTCCGGCTGCAGAAGAAGTGGGTTCTGGATAAACAAATCCGATGACCAGTAAACATGGATGCATAGAGTTGAAATTAATTAATTTCTGTTGTGCTACTATAAGTCATGCGAGCCCGAGTCGCCCAGTCTACAAGAGTTTGAATTTGAGTAGGGCTAAGTTGTGCCTCAGCATGGGTCCAAGTATAAGACGCCAATGGCATCGCGGATTTTTCTATTTCTTCAATTAACTCCTCTAATTTATGGTCTTTTTTCTGTTGTGAATAGCTTGCCCATTTCGACGCATTAAAATGTTTTTTACCCTCTTTAACATGACCATTTAGCCAATAGTTTATTGGTGTTATTGAATTGTACCAAGGATAGTTGGTGTGGCTACTATGGCAGTCAAAACAAGCCTGTTCCAATAGGTGTTTAACGGCCTTTGGCGCTTGCGTTTCTACTAAAAACTGATCTACAGTATCTAAATTTCCTTGATTTTTGGTCGGTTGAAAAAATTGGGCAATTACCAACACAATTGCAAGTCCACTTATTATTTTTTTATTATGGGTCATATCACAATTAATTTAAAGTATAAAGTTATTAAAATTATGTTAGTTACGTTGTCAATTCACCCATTAAATTATCAAACTAATAGAGAAGAAAAACTTAAAACCAAGTCCATTTACTTCGATTGAAAAACCCTATATTTGTAGCTTCAAAAAAAGAAACTAACTATGTCTATATCCATGTTGAATGCAATTTCTCCTATTGACGGTCGCTACAGATCAAAAACGGATTCATTGGCAGGATTTTTCTCAGAAGAATCCCTTATCAAATACCGTGTATTAGTAGAAATTGAATATTTTATTGCACTTTGTGAACTCCCACTACCACAACTAAAAGGGTTTGACACTGCTCTTTTTAAGAATTTAAGAACCATTTACACTGATTTTTCTTCCAAAGATGCACAAGCCATCAAAGACATTGAAAGCATCACAAATCACGATGTGAAAGCAGTTGAATATTTTATAAAAGATAAATTTGATGCCCTTCAAATTTCTGAATATAAAGAATTTATTCACTTCGGGTTAACATCTCAAGATATCAACAATACGGCTATTCCACTAAGTATCAAAGACGCTATTTCCGCAGTTTATATTCCAGAATATAACACACTGCTAAGCTGCTTAAAAGGCTTGGTGAAGGAATGGAGCGAAATTCCATTATTGGCACGAACACACGGACAGCCTGCCTCTCCTACCCGACTTGGTAAAGAAGTTGATGTTTTTGTGACGCGTTTAAACGCACAATTTGAGGTTTTAAAATCTATTCCTAATGCTGCAAAGTTTGGTGGTGCAACAGGAAATTTCAACGCCCATAAAGTGGCCTATCCAACAATTGACTGGCAAGCATTTGCCGCTAATTTTCTAAATGAAAAACTCGGCCTTCACCACTCTTTTCCAACCACACAAATTGAACATTACGACCATATGGCTAACTTATTTGATGCCTTAAAACGCATCAATACGATTGTGATTGATTTAGATCGTGATTTTTGGACTTATGTGTCTATGGATTATTTCAAACAAAAAATTAAAAAAGGTGAAGTCGGTAGTTCGGCAATGCCACACAAAGTCAATCCTATTGATTTTGAAAATAGCGAAGGAAATTTAGGAATTGCTAATGCAATTTTTGAACATTTATCGGCAAAACTACCGGTCTCTAGATTACAGCGTGATTTAACAGACAGCACAGTATTAAGAAATGTTGGTGTGCCGTTTGCACATACCATAATTGCTTTTAAATCAACCTTAAAAGGATTACAGAAATTACTTTTAAATACACCAAAAATTGCTCAAGACCTAGAAAATAACTGGGCGGTCGTAGCGGAAGCTATTCAAACAATATTGAGACGTGAAGGGTTTTCCAACCCTTATGAAGCCCTCAAAGGGTTGACACGTACCAACGCAGCGATTACGCAAGACTCGATCGCTGACTTTATAGACACCTTAGAGGTTAGTGAGGCTATTAAAACCGAATTAAAAGCAATTTCGCCCTCAAATTATACAGGGATCTAACAGCTTTAAAAGTATTATAATAAAAAAAGCCACGACAATCGTGGCTTTTTTAGTGTGATGCAAAGCTGTTACAATAAATATTCCATGAAATTTTCCACATTTGCATTTTCAGTATCAAACTGATCAATGATCGAATCCAGTTTCATGATTTTAGAAAGCTCCATATTTGTTCCTAACACTCTAATGATTGCAAAACCATTTTCTGGAGAATACCCAAAAACAATAAGTTCATCAATTTCAGCATCTTCCCCTATATATTTTATATAAAGTTTTCCGTCTGAAGTGTTTCCCGCTCGCATAAGATCATTATAATGTTCTGCTTTTAAAATGGTTTTAATGGTATCCATTTCAGATTGAAACTCTTCCTCAGTTCCATCTTTCACACTATATCCAAGCATGTTTAGTTTGTCAATTGAATCAATTGCTTCTTTTTGGTCTGCAGTGAGCTCAATTTCATCAGGGTTAAGAAACGATATCGGAATGTCCACAGACATAAAACCATTGGCTTCTTGATGTGCCACAAAATAACTTTGTAACGTCAGCTTAGGCGTGCATCCAAAAAAGAGAGCAAAGCCAAAAAGTATTAAATATTTAAAACAAGTTTTCATTTATTTTTTTGATGCTTTTTTAAGCTGTTCTCCTCCAGGGACATTCAACTGGTTTGTCAGTTTCGAAACTTCGCGTAAATCAATATCTCCGGTGAGTGATAAAAGAACGGTTTCAATAACACGCTGTTTACCATTAATGGAAATATTCTCGTTTTTGGTAAGATCCCCTAAACCATTAACAAACATCAGAAGTTCTTTCACATGGTTATCGTCTTTACCTTCTGAAACAAAAAAGTTAACGGTTTGATCGCCATCCTTGATCCGCATCAGTTCCTCTAACTTAGAGTTTTTGATGTATTTAGTGACATCCTTTTTCATGGAGTTTGAAACGGCTATGTTATCAGTTGTAAAAACAGTCAAATTATCTAACATCTTTACCTGATTTATAAAATCATCGGCATCCGCATCATTGGTTTGTATGTCGATATTAGCCAACATTTTAAACATTTTTTGGTTTACAACCACAGATGTTACATGATCCATATCTTCATATTTCTCAAATATGCTTTGTGCGGTCATGATAAGTGGTGTCATGAGCAAACTAAGAATTAATACATTTTTTTTCATTTTTTTTAATTTGAATTTAATTATTTTAAGTTAAACAGTCTGTTGGTTGAAGTTATTAAATTCTTCTAAAAACACAACATTTTGTTGTCCTTTTTCAAAAGAAGTTGAAATCATGTTTAAGGCATTAAAAGACGTTCTTCCTTTGTGCATTTGATTTGAAATTAAATCAAACGCTTTCAGAGTTTCATTATATGCAAATTGTTCTTCATCAGATAGTTGAATAAATTCATCCTTTGAAATGAGTGTCATAAAAGCACTAAACATGATGGTGACAACGGCAGCTGAAGCAATCCAACGGTACTTATTGGGGTTGCGACGCGTCGTTTCTAAAGGTCTTTGGTAGGAAAGTTGTGCATTAGTTGAATAATACGCGAAAATGGTGCGGTAAACTTCCAAGTGAGGCGCTACAGTTTCTGTTGAAAAATAGTGTTTTAACTGTGCTTCTTCTTTCAAAGTGGTCTGTCCCTCTTCGTACTTTTCTAAAAGACGTTCAATATTATTTAATTCCATAATTATGGGTCTGTGTTAATTTTTCTCGTATCGTTTTTCGTGCTCTAGATAAAGAAACTCTGATGGTTGCTTCTGACATCTCTAATATTTTTGCGATCTCATGAAATTCATATTGTTCAATATCTCTAAGCTGTAATACTAATTTTTGTTTTGTCGGCAAAGCCTCCATATGGGTTTCCACCCAGTGAAGACTATCATTAACCTCAATTGATTTTTGTAAGGATTGAGAATGGTCTTCATAATTATTGTGTACTATTTTTAAATTCTGTGCTTGTTTTGATTTTAATCGATCTAAACACCAATTTTTAGTGACGGTCATCGCAAAAGCTTCAGGACTATTATAATCCCTAAATTTATGGCGCAACTTCCATAATTTCAAAAGAACTTCTTGAGTAGCATCTTCAGCTTCCTCAACTGAAACTAATAACCGCTTGGCTACTCTAAAAATCTTATCCTTAAAAGGATTGATTAGTATTATATAGTCTTTATCGTTCATTCTTGATTGGGTAGTTATATAGTATAGACGACCCATTTATTTTTTTGTTACAAGCTAATGGTATAATTTTTAAGTTTAAAAAAAAAGGTTAATTTAGTACTTCACATTTCAAATCTATAAAAATTATATTCAAACCCTGTTTTTATTTTTATAAACGGCTCCTTTTAAAACTTAACACCCACTAAACCTCTTTTATTATGAACTCAATTTTTAAATTTTCAGTCTTTTTATTAGCCCTAAGTCTTACTTATAGTTGTTTTGAGGATGATGATGACACTGCTATAGAAAGCTCAGAAATTAGTGATTTTGTTTGGAAAGGCATGAATTTCATTTATCTCTACAAGGACAATATCCCCGATTTGTCAGATGATCGGTTTACATCGTATACTGAGTATCGAAAATTTTTAAACGGCTTTGACAGTCCTGAAAATTTATTTGAAAGTTTAATTTATCAACGTGAACTAGTTGATCGATTTAGTTGGATTACAACTAATTATATTGAGCTAGAACAGCAATTTAGCGGCGTCACGAAGACCACTGGTGCAGAATATAATTTTTATTATGCACCTGGAAGTTCGACCGATGTATTTGGAATTGTACGTTTAGTTCAACCTAACAGTAATGCCGGCTCTACCCCTTTAGTTAGAGGTCATATTTTCAATAAGATTGACGGCGTAACTTTAACTGAAGCTAATCTGCGTTCACTTTTAAACCCAGACACCTACACGGTTCATTTAGCAACATACAACACAAACGGAACAGCTACCCCTGATGATGATAATCTAACAGAAAGTACAGAAACGATCACGCTGACAAAGACCGTTTTTTCTGAAAACCCAATTTTCAAAACCGAAATAATAACTTTAAATTCCAAGAAGGTAGGCTATTTGATGTACAATGGGTTTGTAGCGGATTATGATGCTGAACTAAATGCTGTTTTTGGAGATTTTAAAGCCCAAAACATAGAACATTTAGTCCTAGATCTGCGCTATAATCCTGGGGGCAGTGTAAATACTGCCATTACTTTAGGAAGTATGATTACTGGAATATCGAATAAAGTATTTGCGCGCTTACAATATAATAATGATTTGGAACGCTTTAATACCAACTATAATTTTACAACCACTTTGTCCGACGATACGCCAATTTATTCGTTGGGACTTTCAAAGGTATATGTGATTACCACTGGCAGTTCTGCATCTGCTAGTGAAATGGTCATTAACAGTTTAAAACCCTACATCGATGTGGTGCAAATTGGCACCAATACAAATGGTAAAGCTCAAGCATCTGTAACCATTTATGACTCCCCAGACTTTCAAAGGGAAGGCGCAAATCCAAATCACTTGTATGCGCTCCAACCTTTAGTCGCCTCTACTGTTAATACGGACTATTTAGGAGTACCTTTTAATGGCTTAACTCCTGATATTGAAGTCCGTGAAAATGTGACCAATTTTGGTGTTTTAGGCGATAGCAATGAACCTCTACTCGCCGCAGCTCTCGCCGCCATTCAATCGGGTAGATTTGCAATTGACACGCAAGGCATCACGCCTATTATGGATTCTAATACCTTCAAACCACATTCCAAAACCATGTATATTGATTAATATCTGTTGAACTTATAGAATAAGTTTAAACCCTACTCTGGCATTTCGTCCTTTGGTTGCATAGCCAGGTACATCTTCGTAAGCTTCATTTAAGAGGTTGTCAATTCCCGCAAAGAATGTAATCTTATCTTTTAAAGCGCTATGACTTAGATATAAATTAACGATTCTAAAACTATCTAAAAGTGGGACAAAACTGTTTTCGAAACGCTGGTGTGTATATTGGTAGGATACCGATGCAAAAGTCGCTTTTGAAATATCATATCCCGTTTGAAAATTTACTTTATGTTTAGGAATTCTACGGGCTAGGCTTTCTTTATATTCAGTAAAAGAATAATTCATTTGAATGGATAACCTATCCGCAACAGTGGTGTCTAATTCCAACTCAACTCCTCTAGCATGAAGTACATCAGCTGCATTTAGATAACCACCATCTATCCATAATACCGTATTATTTTCTTTTCTGTTAAAAAACAACCCACTTACTCTAAAATCAGAATTAAGCTTAAACTCTACTCCTGCTTCTACGGTTAAGTTCTCTTCGGGATCAAGGTCAGCATTAGCACCAAAATCACCATACAAATGAGATAAGGTTGGTGTTATATAAGACGTACTGTAAGAAGCAAAAAACTTGGTATATCCTTCTTTGGATGGTATTGCAAACGATGGATTTATGTTATATACAAAATTAGAACCATATACGTTATGGTTGTTTATACGAACCCCTGCATTAATATTTAAACCAAATTCTGAAACAAACACGAAATTTGCATAAGGATCTACAATTGTAAACGTTTCATTTGCGGAGAATGTTGCTCGGTTTTCTATTACATTAAGTCCAAAAATAGTATAAAAACTCTCATCGAATACCGATTTACTGTTCACATCTAACACAACGTTCGATGATTTGAATGTCGAAGGAAAGCGAGACACCAATTCGCGCTCATATTCACTAAATGCTGCATTCAAATTGAGACTTCCGTTTGAGTATTTAAATTGAGAAGAAACGCCTACACGTACTTGTGTACTGTTAAATTCGTCTGAAGTATCTGCTAAACTAAAATTTGAGTCATATCCATCTATTTCTGATTTTGTGTCTGAATAATTCCCATAAATATGAAGTGAAAAAGCGTTGCTGAAGTTATATCCAAAGCTTGTATTTAGGCCGTATTTTGAAAACGCATCTTTTTCATTCGCTTCACTAATTACAGCTGAGAGACCATCCGTAGATTGGTTACTGAAAGCGGCTCTGTAGGTGAATTTTTTCAATGTTCCACTAAAAGCTACATTTGTGTTAATATCAGCAATATTATCATTTTGATCTGTTGCAGTTTGATTTGTCCCTAAACTTGTTGAAAAAACAGTACGCATTTTTTTGGCACTTGCAGCTTTGGTTGTGATATTGATTACGGCGGATGCAGCACCAGTTCCATACAATGTGCTAGACGCCCCTTTTATTATTTCTACAGATTCAATTTGACTCAAGTCTAGCAAACGGAAATCATATTCTCCAGCGATTAATGAAGGATCACTAACTTGGACTCCGTCAATTAAAACTAAAACTTGGCGGTTTCGTCCACCACGAACATAAACCCCTAAATTTTGACCCGCATTACTGCGACTACCATTAATTTCTATACCACTTTTGGTATTAATTAATTCCGAAATCGTACGGCCTTGATTGTTTTCAATTTCTTGTGACGATATTTTGATGACGGTTTTTCCAGAATTTTCACGTTTCAACTCGAAACGAGAATCGGAAACCACAACTTCATCTAAAGATTCTTCAGAAACAGTTTGAGAAAAAATTTGAGCTTGAACACATAAACAAAGTGCAATTACTAGGGTAGGCTTGTAGGTCATTTAAATTTAATTACTCGAGATACTAAGGCATACTAAAGCGTATGAAAACTTCTATCCCGAAAGTTTAACATTGTTTTTTGAATTAGGCAGGTCTCCTGGCTTACGTCTTTTGAATAGTCTTCCCAGAATTTTATTTTCCAGTGACAAGAAATGTATCAAAAGCATTTTGCGATGCAAAACTAAGCTTACAGTTGCGGGAACAGCTCTGGAATTTAACCAGATTCCCTTTTAATTGCATACCAAAATAAATTGCTATACAAACCAAAATTCGGGGCAAATGTAAATAATTCTAATACATATAGATGAAATTAATTGAAATATTATTATTTTTGAAAAAACGTTATCCTATGTCAACTACCTACTTATCTAAAAAGCAACTCTTTATAATAGCTTTTATGTTAATTGCAGTTTTATTTAGATTACTGCCACATCTTCCAAATTTCACCCCCATAACGGCGATAGCGCTTTTTGGTGGTCTTTATTTTTCAAATAAAACTATGGCATACCTAGTACCACTAGTGATCATGGCGCTATCAGATTTATTTTTAGGGTTTCATTCCATTTCTTTTGTTGTCTATGCTGCTTTTATAGTCGTGAGTTTTATTGGAACTCAAACTAAAAAACCGAGTGTTTTTACCATTCTCTTAAGCAGTATCAGCTTTTTTATCATTACTAATTTTGGAGTATGGCTTATTGGCTACCCAAAAACATGGTCAGGTCTTGTAGAATGCTACACACTAGCACTACCATTTTTTAGAAATTCACTTCTAGGAGATTTATTTTATTCTGGGGTAATGATTCTTGGGTTTAATGCTGTTCGAAAAAAATATCTTAACTTAGCTTAAGACATTTTACTTTTTATATTTCTTTAACCAAACACCTGTAAAGGTTTAACTTATCTATAATGGAATTTTTCAGTTTAGCTTGTATTATAATTGGCTTTGTGGTATTGGCTATATATCTTAAACGACCTAATGCAAATGCAGAAATACAACAACAGGTAGAGCAACAATTAAAGTTACAAATAGAACAGAAAGACGCTCGAATTTCACAGTTAGAAAAAGAAAGTGTAGAAAAAGACACTAATCTGTCCAACTTAAACAAACAATTAGAAATTGCATCTGCAAAAACAGAAACTTTCGAACAATTAAAGACTGAAAAAGCAAAACTTGAAGAAGGCATTAAACGCCTCGAAATAGAAAGAAATCATTTAAAAGGGGAAACCATTTCCTTTCAAAAAGCGGAAGAAGCCAGACAATTAGAATCTAACAAAAATATAGCGGCAGCAGTTACGCTACAACAGTCTTTAGAAAAAGAAAAGGAACGCCTCAATGATGACCGTGTTAAGGAAAAAGAAGACCTCATACATAAAATGAAGTTGAAATGGTCTGAACACGAAAAAGATGTAGAAAATCATATTCAACAAATATGTAGAAATAATATAATTACATACGTCAGTCAAGAAAAATTTCCGCATCCCAGAAATAAACCTGATAATTCTATTGAAATTATGGATCAACTAGTAGTGTTTGATGCTAAAAGCCCTGCAAATGATGATTTGACAAATTTTCCAAAATATATCAAACAACAAACGGAAAGCTTAAAAAAATATGCCAAACACGATAATGTAAAGAACGATTTATTTTTAGTCATTCCTTCAAACACCTTAGATGTTATTAATCAGTTTCACTATAATATTGGCGATTACAACGTGTATATTATCACTAAAGATGCTCTTGAACCCATAATATTAAGTTTGAAAAAAATAGAAGAGTATGAATTTGCAGACAAATTAAGTCCCGAAGATCGCGATAATGTGTGTAGAATCATTGGAAAATTCGCGCATACCACAAAAAGACGGATTCAAATTGATGAATTTTTTGCTCGAGAATTTTTAGATACTTTGAGTAAAGCTGGTACCCAACTGCCCAGGGATATTCTAGAAAATGTAATTAAGTTTGAAAACGCAGAAAAGCTAAATCCCCCCATGGAAAAGCGTAGCAAACAAATCCTAACAAAGGATTTAAAAGAACAGGTTGACAAGTTGCAAAACGAAATGCAATTACGTGAAATTCCAAAAATTGAAACAAAAATTGATTTTGATAGCTAAAACTATGACATTCGCCTAAAACGAACGGGCTAAATTAAACCCAAAATACACATCGCTATCACTCCAATCTCCTGTACTGGTTCCAAAAACACCATTGGTATTCATAGATTGAGAATTGGTAAAATGCAACTGAAATACATGACCGCCAGTCTCTAGGTCTACTCCAATAGAAAATGGATTGGTGTAAAGAGACCCCTCTGCTCTATTGAGGTGAACCCCATATTCCATATTTACCGACCAACGTTTTCCTAGCTTGTAACGCCCACCAAAACCTACGCCATATTGCGAATTGTCTTGAAGGTCATTGGTGACGTAGTTATCATGAAAAAATGTAGGGGAAACAATCACCGATAATTCAGAATTGATTTTTCGAGAAATCAAGAGTTGCGCCACATAACTTAAGCGGTGCTTAAACTCCAATTTAGGTAAGTTATCTGTACTCAAAGCAGTATTGGCCAAAACAGATGTATAACCTGCAACAGTAAAGGGCATTTTACCAGCTTGTTGTTTTAAGAGTGCAAACTTACTTCCTACCTCATATATTTTTTGATTGGAGCTTCTGGAGGCGCTAATATTAAAGCGGTCAGAGACGCCATACACAAAGTTTAAGTGAGTCACCGCTTCATCCAAACCAAAAAGGTTTTTGAAGCCATTTTTAACTGTTCCAAAACGATGCGAAACAATAAAGTTAAATCCGCCTTTGGCTACTAATTTGGTAGATTCAAAATTGATCACTTTTAAGCCTTTAAACACGGCTGAAGCAAATGCAGGGGTTTCAGGATCTGTATCAATTTCACTCAATAAGTCGTTTTGAGCAAAAAGAAATACACTAAAAGATAAAAACAGAGTAGTAAAAAAAAATTTCATTTTATAAAGTTAAAAAAAAACCATCAGAAAATGATCTAATGGTTTTTTTAATTATGAATTAAGTACTGTTATTGTTTGACAATACGCTTAGTTTGAGAAAAATCAGATGTACTAATATTCATGATATAAACTCCTGAACTCCATCCTGAAGTATTAATTTTTGAATTGAACTGATCCATTTCTGTTTGCAAAACAAGGGAGCCTAAAACATTATATACAGTAACCCTTGCTTTTTGAATACTCGTAGGAAACTCTACATTAAGTGTTTTTTGTGTTGGATTTGGATACACCTTAAATTCTCGAACTGTGGCAATAGCTTCAGTGCCAAGAGTTGACGATGCTCCTCCTCTAGCGGCATGATATGCTAAATTCAAACTAGAACCATTAGCCCAAAGCATTGGGAAACTTGTGTTATTAGTTGTTGTAAATACATAATCGTTAGAATCTCCAGTATTAAGATCTCTAGTGGCTACAATTGTACGTACACCACTCGCAGTAGTATTACTATCTAAGGCCCAATCTTGAGAACTATCTACATTTGGAGTATTTTGACTTCCAGTAAAATTTCGATCTGAAAGTGTACCTGGATTTCCGTGATAAATAATCACATCATCACCACTAGAACCCATAGAATTTCCAGAATTCACATTCAAACCAACCGCTAGCCATTTGTCATCTGGCCCCACCATTGTCATAGTGACTTTATTAGTTGTACCATTCACATCAAACTGTACAGTGAATCCGGTTGTAAGTGTTACAACCCCTGTAGAAACATTTTGCGCAAATCCGTAAGACGTGAACAAGAACGTAATTATAAACGTAATTTTTTTCATAGTATCCGTGTTTAAATTAATTTTTTAAAATTGAGTTTAACGTTTTATCGTTATGCATTTTTGCAAAATCTAAAGGCGATTGACCGCCATCATTTTTCATAAACGCACTTGCATTGGCATCCATAAGGAGCGAGACAAGTTCTTGATTATTAAAGAGTACCGCATAGTGCAAAGCGGTGGCTCCATTGGCATCAGTAAGGTTGGGGTCTGCTCCCGCGCCTATCAAAGCCTTTGCAATTTCTGTATGCCCTTTGACCACTGCAGCCATTAGAGGCGTACCATCTTTGCTATTACCATTGATGTTATCTACTTTTTGTATCAAGTACTTGGCAACTTCTAGATTATTATAATAGGCTGCTAGAGTTAGCGGCGAACTACCTCTGTCGTTTAATGCATCAACAGATTTTGGATTGGTCGTAAAAAACATTTCCATTTCTTCTACAGTTCCCGTTCGAGCACAATCAAAAATATCCGATTGTGCGAATGAAAAGTTTAACGCTAAAAAAAGTACTAGATACTTCATTGGTTATTTTTTTATGGTACACTGATCCAATTTAATTTCCTCTAGTAAATCATCAAATCCGATACAACGGCCTTTGACAGTCACAGAGTCATTGACTTTCAAATCACTAGTTAAAGTCACAAATTGACCATAAACTTTGTGACCAATGGTCAAACTTTGGGAATCTATTGCGGTTACTAATCCTGAAACTAACAGGGTTTGATCCAAATATTTCTGCTCCGCTTGAGCGGAATTCTGAATAAACTCTTCATGTATATAGTCGGCTTTTACCGCAAAACTTACAGCTTCCTCACTAATTGACCTATGATTGGGGTACATATAGGAATAAGCAATAATGGATCCTATAATTAATATGAAAATAACTATTAATTTGTTTTGCATAACCCCTTAAATTATTAGTCTAAAATAAAGATTTTTATTGAATTATAATCTTTTAGATGAAAAAAGAATTAAATTTGGTTATACTTTAACACTCAATTTTTATGAAATTTACACGATTTATTTTTGCCTTTGCTATTGGAATTCTACTATGGTCTTGCACCAACACGAGCGAAAGTGACCTGATTGAACAAGTTGAGCCAGAAGATATTATTACCTATACAGAACACATCAAACCGATATATGAGAACAACTGTATAAATTGCCATTCCAACCCTGCAATTAACGGCGCTAGTATGCCATTCACAACGCTTAGCGAACTTCGGAACTCCATTGAAAATACCGATCATATAGACAGAATCAATCGCCAACCTGGTGAGGGTGGTTTTATGCCCTTAGGTGGAACGCGCTTACCTCAAGTGTCTATTGATCTTATTGAGCAATGGCAATCGGAGGGCTTTGCTGAATAACGTTATATATTTATGATGAAAAATATTTATCTCCTATTTTTATGTATTTCTTTTACTGGAATATCTCAGAAAAAATACCTTACCAAATCGGGTGTACTTAACTTTGAAGCCAGTGTTGAAGCATTTGAAGAAATCAAAGCCTCCAACTCTAATGTTACTGCCATTTTTAATGCCGCAAACGGACAAATTGCAGCACTCGCCCTCGTCAAAGGGTTTCGATTCAAAAATGCGCTTATGGAAGAGCATTTTAATGAAAATTATGCCGAATCTGACCTATACCCAAAGGCAATTTTTAAAGGCGAATTGGTAGGCTTTTCTTTAGACGCCCTTCAAACAAGCTATTCTATTCAAGGAACATTGAGTTTTCATGGAATTACTAAACCTCTTGAAAATGTTTCTGTTGAAGTCAAATCTTCAGAAAATTCTTTCACACTACAAGGAACATTTGAAATTGCACCCAATGATTTTGATATCGAAATCCCAAAAATTGTGCGTTCAAAAATAGCGGATTCTGTGGCTGTAATTTTTGAATTTGAATTACTGAAAAAATAAGTATTAAAAAAAGCCGCATTTAGCGGCTTTTTTTTGAATATTATCTCAATAGATTTATCTGTTCTATTTTTTCATAAATCTACTAATCAGTTCTGATTTTGCTGCTTTAACTTTTATAAAATATAGTCCTTTTGAAAGGCCCGAAACTTGAATTCGATTTGATGGGTTAAGAGTGCTTGTCATTACTTTCTTTCCACTAATGTCATATATTTCATAAGCGCTTAAAGGTACATTATTTTGAAGAGTAATTGTCAATTCGTCCTGAACGGGGTTTGGAAATAATTTTAACTGTGAAGTATTTACGGTTTTTGTGTTTAAAGTGGCATTGACAAGAACTCCATAGTCATCTGCGCGTTTAATTAAACCATCACCACAACTATTCCCAGATTCTCTAGTAACAGAAATAACACGCATTGTTAATGGAATTCCTGTGACAACATCTGTTGGAGGTGTAACAGAAACAGTAGCTGAATAAGAGCCTGGGTTGCGACTGTCAACGTTATCATCCAAAACCTTTTCATCAGAATCAAAAGTTCCGTTATTATTCCAATCTATCCATACCGTAGCACTTTGAGAGTATTCATTTATTGCATCATACTCAACAGTTAAGTCATAGGAGCTGTCAACATTAATTTGTGTGTTTTTTGAACATCTAAAGTCTCGAACTACAGGGGATACATTACTAGTACTTGTAATGTTACTTAAATTATTAAAAGATACTCTCGTGACTCCAGTACCATAGTTTCCTGAAGAATTGATACTTGTAACCTCACAATAGGTTAGAAATGATGAGGAAGAAATAATAAAGCTATTTGGTTTTGTAAGGCTTGATGTTCCTTGTAGGTTTGTAATTTCTAATGTCACATCATAAGTTCCACTATTTGAAAATGTAATGGATGGGTTTTGATCCGTTGAAGTTATAGGAGTATCTACACCATTATCAAAAGTCCATGCAAAAGAAATATTATCATAGCCATTATTAGTAAAACTATTTGGAGTGTTTGCTGACTTATCTGTAAACGTAGTTTCGTTCCCTAAACATATAAACTTTGGGGAATCAAAATCAATAACAGCCGCGGCTAGTGGCTCTAAAGCAGCACCTTCAAAATAGGATTTTCTACTTCCTCTACCTGCTGTTAAAGCATTAATTGCTTCAACTCTTTGACCTGCAGTAAATTCAGATGAGCAGCCAGAATAATCCATGTAATTGAACATGTGATCTTGATGAGTACCTGAGTTTCTAGCAAATCCTGTTTCAGGATTAATAACTTGATTAAACGCTAGATCACAATTATTACTAACTGTTGTATCGCATTCCCAATAAATCGAAGGTGTTATTTGAGATGTTCGGATGTGTTCTGGTGTATCCGCAATACCATCATCTCCGCATGTATTAGTATCAGGGTCGTCTCCGTTGAAGGTATGTGGAAGGTTCAATGCATGTCCCATTTCATGTGCCCAAGTAGAAGATGATTCCTGTAAATATGTGCAAATTAAAACCACAGAACCATCAAAAGATTGTCCATGTGCAGAAGCATAATAGGCATAACCAGCAATATAGCTAGTGCCTGTATAACAATTTGTATTATCAATTTCATCTACAATCCAAACGTTGTAGTAACTGTAAGGATCCCAAACACTATAGGCTTTAAGTTCTGTGTCAGAAATACCTGAACTTCCGCTTCGGTTAACGCCGTTATTCACATACGCTTCATCGGAGCTCAAATCTACTCGATCAATACCATTGGTCATATTTCCGTTTGGGTCTTGTATCGCCAAAACAAATTCTATTTTCATATCTACGCCTTCTCCATCGCCATAAGTATTTGAAATACTTCTCCAATAATTATTCAAATATTTTAACCCTAACTTTACATCATTATCGGAAATATTAGTTCCTGTACCAAGAGCCTCTCCTTTGTGCATCACGTGAACAACCACTGGCACTTGAAGCACTCCATTTGATAAACGGTTTTGACCTGAAGCCGCCATTCCAATAGATTCTAGCATTTCCTCGTGACGCTTTTTGTAATCAGCGTCAGATTTCATTTTTTCATCATGAATAGAATCTGTTCCACAAAATTCAGGAATGCCTTGTGTGCGTTGTTGAGTTCCGTTCTGGGTTGCTTGGTTAGCAGGAAGCGGAGTTAATGTTTGGCCATTGGTCTGTATGCTAAAAAATAAAGCTAAAGACAGAAGTGTATTGAAAAAGACAGTTTTCATTTAGTATATTGTTTATAAATTTAAATATATAACTAAACAAATATAAGAAATTCAAAATAAACAAAAATAGCGCTTTAAAAGCTCAAACTATCGTCATACAATATCCATAGACCATCTTTAAGTACAATTGAATTAAAACAAAAAGCCGCATGTCGCGGCTTTTTGTTAAGGAGTTTAAAGTCAAAAAATTATTTGCTTAGATACATTTTCCGTCTTGAGTACAAATTATAAAAGTCATCGTCTTTTAAACTGTCTATAAATAAAATACTTTCTCCTGTACTTTTCATTTCTGGTCCTAATTGTTTATTTACATTAGGGAATTTATTAAACGAAAATACCGGTTGTTTGATCGCATAGCCTTCCAACTGTGGGTTAAAATCGAAATCGGTAACTTTCTTTTCGCCTAACATAACTTTAGTTGCATAATTCACGTAAGGCTCGCCGTAGGCTTTCGCAATAAAAGGCACTGTACGTGATGCTCTTGGATTCGCTTCGATAATATAGACCTTATCATCTTTCACCGCAAACTGAATGTTAATTAGTCCTACTGTGTTAAGCGCCAAAGCAATCTTTTTGGTATGATCCTTTATTTGCTGCATGACTAAGTTTCCTAAGTTAAATGGTGGTAAAGTCGCATTACTATCACCTGAGTGAATACCACAAGGTTCAATATGCTCCATAATTCCAATAATATAGACGTTTTCGCCGTCACAAATCGCATCGGCTTCTGCTTCTATTGCACCATCCAAATAATGATCAAGCAACAGCTGATTTCCAGGCATTCTACTTAATAAATCTACAACGTGTTTTTCTAACTCTTCTTTGTTGATCACAATTTTCATTCCCTGTCCACCTAAGACATACGATGGACGGACTAAAATTGGGAAGTCTAAAACATCTGCAATCGCTGCCGCTTCGTCTGCTGTGGTCGCAATATCAAATTCTGGATAAGGAATATTGTTTTCTTTCAAAAGATTCGAAAATAAGCCTCTA
The DNA here is from genome assembly GCA_943788135.1 of uncultured Paracoccaceae bacterium. GTDB lineage: Bacteria > Bacteroidota > Bacteroidia > Flavobacteriales > Flavobacteriaceae > Hel1-33-131. The sequence goes on from CALSPC010000007.1 coordinate 417,150, forward strand.
TCTTCGGCTAAATCTAAGGACTCAAAACTTGTTCCTAATATTTTTACGCCATATTTAGTTAATTTTTCAGCAAGTTTTAGAGCGGTTTGACCCCCTAACTGCACAATGACACCTTCAGGTTTTTCATGTTTGATAATGTCATAAATATGTTCCCAAAAGACAGGTTCAAAATATAATTTATCAGCGGTATCAAAATCCGTTGAAACGGTTTCAGGGTTACAGTTAATCATGATGGTTTCATATCCACATTCTGCTGCTGCTAAAACGCCATGTACACAACAGTAATCGAACTCAATACCTTGTCCAATTCTGTTGGGGCCAGACCCTAAAACAATAACTTTTTTCTTGTCAGAAACGATACTCTCATTATCTGAAAAACGAGCACCGTCAGCGGATTCCATATCACTTTCAAAAGTTGAATAGTAGTATGGCGTTTTGGCTTCAAATTCCGCAGCACAAGTATCTACTAGCTTGTACACTCGATTAACACCCAACTCTTCACGTTTTTTATAGACTTGACTTTCTAAACAGCCTAACATATGTGCTATCTGACGATCGCCATATCCTTTTTGTTTGGCTTCAAGCAACAACGGTTTGTCTATGGTATCAATTTTAAATGTAGAAATTTCATTTTTAAGCAAATGTAACTCTTCATATTGCTTCAAAAACCACATGTCAATCTTTGTGATCTCATGAATACGACTTAATGGAATTCCCATTTGAATCGCATCATAAATTATAAACACACGATCCCAAGAGGCATTAGTGAGTTTTTCAATAATTTGTTCGTAGTTTTTATTCTCTTTAGCATCGGCACCTAATCCGTTTCGTTTAATTTCAAGAGATTGGGTAGCTTTGTGCAAGGCTTCTTGAAACGAACGTCCAATACCCATAACCTCACCAACAGATTTCATTTGTAAGCCTAAGGTACGATCTGAACCTTCAAATTTATCAAAGTTCCATCGTGGTATTTTAACAATTACATAATCTAAGGTCGGTTCAAATAAGGCCGATGTCGATTTTGTAATTTGATTTTGTAATTCATCTAAGTGATACCCTAGCGCTAATTTAGCAGCAACTTTTGCAATTGGATATCCTGTAGCTTTACTTGCTAATGCAGACGAGCGCGACACTCGAGGATTAATTTCAATAGCGATAATATCTTCTTTTTCATCTGGAGATACAGCAAACTGTACATTACATCCTCCTGCAAAATCCCCTATACTACGCATCATATGTATGGCCATATCTCGCATGCGTTGGTAGGTGCGATCACTTAATGTCATTGCAGGTGCGACGGTAATAGAATCACCAGTATGAATTCCCATAGGATCCATATTTTCGATAGAACAAATAATAACGACATTATTGTTGGCATCTCTTAGTAACTCTAGCTCATATTCTTTCCAACCTAATAAGGCTTTATCAATCATAACCTCATGAATAGGAGAAATTTCAAGTCCACGAGTTAGTAATTCATCAAAATCTTCTTCTTTATGTACAATGGCTGCACCATCACCTCCTAATGTAAATGAAGCTCTAATGACGAGTGGGAAACCAAATTCTTGTGCAATTTCTTTTCCTTTTAGAAAAGAAGTTGCCGTGGCTTGAGGTGCCATAGGGATACCAATGTTAATCATCAATTCACGGAATTTTTCTCTGTCTTCAGTGATGTTGATGGCATCAATATCAACCCCAATAATATCAACTCCAAAATCGGTCCAGATTCCTTTTTCGTCAGCTTCAATACAAAGATTCAAAGCCGTCTGCCCACCCATAGTTGGGAGTACCGCATCAATTTGTGGGTGGTCTTTAAGAATTTTGATAATGGACTTTGTAGTCAACGGCAACAAATACACATGATCGGCCATTGCAGGATCCGTCATAATAGTTGCAGGATTTGAATTGATTAGAATGGTTTCAATACCATCTTCTCTTAGTGAGCGAAGTGCTTGAGTTCCCGAATAATCAAATTCACAAGCTTGTCCAATGACGATGGGTCCTGAACCTATAATTAAAATTGATTTTAGATGTTTACTTTTAGGCATTTTTTAATGTAATTGGTTGTATTATAATTGGATACGAAATTAAGTAACGTTTGGGTATAAAAAAAGGCGTTGCTACAAGCAACACCTTTAATATATTAACAATTGTTAATCATTATTTTTTGTGACGAAGTTCTGAAGAAACACTTATTTTCTTTCTGCCTTTTGCACGTCTTCTTGCAAGAACTTTTCTCCCATTGGCAGAAGCCATTCTTTCTCTAAAACCATGTTTGTTTTTTCTTTTTCTTTTCGATGGTTGAAACGTTCTTTTCATTTTAGTATATTTTTAAAACTTTACGAGTATTATTATCCTTAAAAAATGCGCTTAAGTCCTCACTAAAAGCGCGGTGCAAATATACAAAGAGTTTTTACTTTGGCAAACCTAATTTTAAAATAATTTTCATTTGTTTTTACTACCTTTGTACTCGCAAAATAAATAACCTTAGATATGTTCAATAAAAATATAAAATTAGTTCTTGCTGCTGCCATCATTGGGTATGCTATATATCAAATCACAGAAACCTATGTTGGAAATGGCGTGATGCTTATTCTACTGTCTTTAATTTTTGTGTTCCTCTATTTTAAAAATGAAATGATTCTATTAGCTTTTTTGAAATTAAGAAAGCAAGATTTCCCCGGTACAGAGCGTTTACTTAACAAAATTAAAAACCCTAAATCAGCACTGACTACAAAACAACAAGGGTATTATAATTTCTTAAAAGGAATTATGGTGTCGCAAACCAATATGAATGATGCTGAAAAATATTTCAAAAACGCAGTAAGTCTTGGTTTATCTATGGATCATGATTTGGCTATGGCGAAATTAAACTTAGCAGGAATTGCATTCACGAAACGCCGCAAACTTGAAGCTCAAAAATTACTGCAAGAAGCTCAAAAATTAGACAAAAGAGATATGTTGACCGAGCAAATTAAAATGATGAAGCAACAAATGAAAAAAGGAGCAATGCCAAACCAACACTTTGGAGGTGGACAACAACGCGGCGGGAAACGACGTTAGTTTTTATTTTCATAATACCCTTTTTCAGGGATTTCTAGAGTGTATAACTTCCTAGATTTATTATTCAAAAACCCCTCTCTCAACCAAGGATTATGAAGTTTGAGCTGTTTGTAATTGAGTCCAAACTTAGCTGCGAATTGCACAAAGTCAGTCACTGCAGTATCCACTTCAACTTTTGAGGTTGGAATAGCCGAATACATATCATCTTGATCAAAGTTATAACCATACTTTTTGGGGTGTTCCATGATTTCTTTCAAAGCTACGGCACGAAATACATAACGCCCGGTTTCTTCCCCCAATAACAAATCATAATATCCGGAAACATTTTGTTTATCGAGTTGATTTGAAATCCCACGGATTCCAGCATTATAGGCCGCAGCAGCAAGAGTCCAACTCCCAAATTTTTCTTTAGCTTTTAAAAAATACTTACACGCCACATGAGTCGAAAGCTCTAAATTATAGCGTTCATCAACATTTGAATTAATTTCTAATCCATAGTCTTTTCCCGTTGACTTCATAATCTGCCAAAACCCTTTTGCACCAGCAGGAGACGTCACATTTTGAAGACCACTTTCAATAAGTGCTAAATATTTAAAATCATCTGGAATACCATACGATTTTAAAATCGGCTCAAGTACTGGAAAATAACGATGAGAACGTTTTATTAGCAACAACCCGTTCGACTGCCAATACGTGTTTACAAGAAGTTCACGGTCCATGCGCTCACGAATATCTGGACTTTGAAGTGGCATAACTTCTCCTGAAAAATCAAGTACTTCAGGAATTTCTAACGCATAGACATTATAATCATTTTCAGCACTTGAATACTTATCTTCTGGAAGAGGGTGGCTAGAAAATGCAAGAGCTATAAACCCCACCAATATTAGGGCTCCAATAGAATACAATGTGTGTTTTATATAACGCATAACTTTATAGGTTTAATATTTAAAAATACAAAAAAAAGTATAACCAACACTATTCCAAAATCAGCATAGGTAAGTTTTTGTTGAGCCATCTGTATTTATTTAGGATCATGATGTGTGTTCCACCCTCAACAATTACACAGGTTTTGATGTTTTCTATTGGAAAAATAATATCACGATCACCATGAATATGTACTAAATTAGGGTCACTTTTGTCTTGATTCCAAGACACTACCTGTTTGATGGCCCAATCCAAATAGCGCTTATCTGTAATGGATAAATACTGTTTGTATAAATCTAAACGGTTCACAATCGGTTTTCCAAAGGCATATTTGGATAATAAATCAATATTTTGAGCAAAAAAACTAGTTGGAATTAATTTGTAAGCTCTTGTTTTACCCGCCAATTGAAGATGAAGAGGTAATTCTTGGCGCGTTTTAACGCTCGATATAATGATAATTTTTCTGAAATTGTGAACCAAATTCATTTCTTGAGCTATAATACCTCCAAAAGACACTCCCACCAAAACCGCATTTTCATGTTTTACTTTGGTACAAAAACGCAATGCATATTCTGAAATAGACTCCTCCTCAAAAGGAATCATCCATTCCAAAAAGTACATTTCGAACCGATCTGGGTCTAAGTGTATATTTTTGAAAATACTGGGATTCGCAGCTAATCCTGGTAAAAAATAAATTGGTATTTTAGGTTCTTTTTGATACACTAATCGAATATATATTAACTAGTTAGATAATTTTTTCGTAAATTTGCACTTTAGAGATTTCTAAACCCTACTTAAAACTCATTACTATGGTTGACGCTTCTAATTTAATAGACAATGCTTTTTTACGCCAATATGAATTAAAAGTTGGCGGAGAGCTTGCAACCCTTGAATATTCCCAACAAGAACGAAAAATTTTTTTAACAAAACTAAACATTCCTGAAGTTTTAGAGTCAGAAGAATTTATTGAAAGTTTTCTGAAAGTTGTTTTAGAGAATATTATCGAAAAAAATATCAGCGTAGTTCCTACTAGTCCTCCAGTAGCAAAATTTATTCGGGGAAATCGCCGGTACAAAAAAATGCTTCCTGTCGGCATACGCATTTAAATTTTCATTAACGACTCTTCAAATTCAAATCGTAGCAGACCATCCGAGTCAATTTCAGATAACACAACTTTGTGAAGTGTATTTACCAATGCTGGATTCCAAGGTGACTTTACTTTGACATAGTTCTCTGTAAATCCATGAATATACCCTTCTTTATTTTCACCTTCAAATAATACCGTACGATGCGTCCCTAACTGACTTTCATAAAATGCACGACGTTTTTTTGCCGACAGGCCTCTTAAGAGCTTACTCCGCTTAGAACGAACTGCTTTGGGTACTACTCCAGGAAGCGTGGCCGCATGTGTATTTGCTCTCTCAGAATAGGTAAATACATGAAGATATGAAATATCTAGAGCGTTTAAAAAGTTGTACGTTTCGAGAAACAATTCATCGGTTTCACCAGGAAAACCAACAATAACATCAACGCCGATACAAGCATCTGGCATCACCGCTTTGATATGCTCTACCCTATCCTGATAAAGAGCTTTCATATAACGTCTGCGCATCGCCTTTAGCATCACATCACTTCCACTTTGAAGAGGAATATGAAAATGAGGGACGAAAGCATTACTTTGAGCTACAAAATCAATCGTTTCGTCTTTCAATAAGTTTGGTTCAATAGATGAAATTCTTAACCTGTGAATGCCTTTTATGGTGTCCAGTGCTTCTACCAATTCAAAAAAAGTATGTTGGTGCTTTTTATTACCAAACTCACCCTTGCCATAATCACCAATATTAACGCCTGTAAGAACAATTTCCTTAATATCTTGATCTGCAATTTTTTTGGCATTATCTAATACATTTTGAAGCGTATCTGATCGTGAAATACCACGAGCTAAGGGAATTGTACAGTAAGTACATTTATAATCGCAGCCATCTTGAACTTTCAGAAAAGCACGCGTGCGATCGCCTGTAGAATAACTACTCACATAAAAATCGGCATCTTCAATATCACAAGAATGAATAGCCCCTGTTTCATTTTTAGTAAGCTCATTTAAATAATCGGTAATTTTAAATTTTTCTGTAGCACCTAAAACCAAATCAACACCATTAACTGCGGCTAATTCCTCGGGTTGCAATTGTGCATAACAGCCTACAGCCACAATAAAAGCTTCTGAATTTATGCGTTGCGATTGCTTCACAATTGTTTTGAACCGCTTGTCAGCATTTTCCGTAACTGAACAGGTATTGATAACATATATATCAGCATATTCCGAAAACTCAACCCGATCAAAACCCTCGTCTTGAAAATGTCGTGCGATCGTTGCAGTTTCTGAAAAATTTAATTTACAGCCTAATGTATAAAAAGCGACTTTTTTTCTAGCAATCATTCTTGTACTTTTACAAAGTGGACAAATTTACAATTAACATCTATAATGACAAAACAAGCCTCTAATTTCTTCCTCTCAGTAATAGGAAGTGTTTTTATATGTAGTAAGCTATTTTTAAGCTGTAGTGTTTCTACACCAGATTCTAGAGATAAACAGGTTTTTCGATACAATGAACATAAAAATATTGGCTCCTTAGACCCTGCATTCGCAAAAGACAACGCCGACATATCGGCAGTCAATCAACTCTTTAATGGGCTAGTTCAAATGGATTCCGTGCTAAACGTTATTCCCTCTATTGCCTCTTCATGGCATATTTCTGAAGACGCAAAAACATACACGTTTCAACTTCGAAAAGATGTGTATTTCCACACACACCAATTGTTTGGAACAACACAAACCAGAACAGTTACAGCGGATGATTTTGTGTTTAGTTTTGACCGCCTAAAAAGTCCTGAATTAGCAGCGCCAGGAGCGTGGGTTCTTCAAAATGTAGAACACTACAAGGCTATTGACACCCATAGTTTTCAAATCACACTAAAAACACCATTTCCTGCATTTTTGGGGCTTTTAACGATGAAATATTGTAGTGTAGTTCCCAAAGAAATTGTCAATCATTACGGAGCAGATTTTAGATCTAATCCCATAGGGACAGGGCCATTTAAATTTAAAAGATGGGAAGAAAATATTAAATTAATTTTTCGAAAAAACAAGCGTTATTTCGAATCCAATACAGCTGGTCAAAAACTCCCCCATTTAGAAGCCGTAGCGATTAGCTTCTTGGCTGACAAACAAAGTGAATTTCTACAGTTTGTTCAAGGAAATATTGATTTTGTCTCAGGCTTAGACGCTTCTTATAAAGACGATATCTTAGAAGCTGACGGGGTATTAAATTCAAGATATATTTCAAGTGTAAAGATGCTAAGAGCACCCTATTTAAATACCGAATATCTAGGATTTTACTTGAATTCAGAGATTTCTGAATATCAAAACAAGCAAATTCGACAAGCTTTAAATTATGGTTTTGATCGCATAAAAATGATGACACATTTAAGAAATGGTATTGGAATTCCTGCATTAGGAGGTTTTATTCCGCAGGGTCTTCCTGGTCATAACGAACAGCTGGGCTACAACTATCAGCCAAAAAAAGCAAAAGACCTTATTGAAGCCTATAAAACAGAATCTGGAAATTTAGAACCGACCATCACATTAACCACCACTTCAAATTATTTAAGCTTTAGTGAATTTATTCAACGTGAATTACAATCAATCGGCTTAGATATAAAAATCGAAGTGATACCACCATCGGCTTTAAAGTCTGCAAAATCGAATGGAAAAGTAGATTTATTTAGGGCGAGTTGGGTGGCGGATTACCCTGATGCTCAAAATTATTTATCTTTATTTTACAGTAAGAATTTTGCTCCCAATGGTCCTAATTATACACATTTCAAAGATGAGCAATTTGATACTTGGTATACGCAAGCATTGCTAGAAACTGATCCAGAAAATCGAATCGAGCTCTACAAAAAAATGGATGCACGAGTTATGGAAAAAGCACCTGTCGTTGTGCTGTTTTACGATGAAGTGGTTCGGTTTATAGGAACTGACGTTAAAGGCTTAGGCATCAATCCTACCAATTTATTGGAGCTCAAAAATGTTCGGAAAAACTAATCTTTTCTGTAGGCCGAAGAAGCTTCAAAAACATGCTCTAATATAGCGGACTCTTGAGTGGAAAATTCGAAATCTCGACGTTTCATCACTTCAACAGCAACTTCAAAAGCTTTTGTAGTGCGATAGGTTGAAAAACCATTTGCACCGCCCCAACTAAAACTTGGAATAAAATTTCGAGGAAATCCACTGCCAAAAATATTAGCACTCACACCAACAACAGTTCCGGTATTAAACATGGTATTAATTCCACATTTGCTATGATCGCCCATCATTAATCCACAAAACTGCAGCCCTGTTTTGGCGAAATTTTCAGTTTCATAACTCCACAACCGAACCTCAGCGTAGTTGTTTTTAAGATTAGAATTATTAGTTCCAGCGCCTAAATTACACCATTCTCCGATGACAGAATTTCCTAGAAATCCGTCATGACCTTTGTTGGAGTACCCAAAAAACACAGAATTATTCACCTCACCTCCTACTTTGGAATAAGGCCCTACAGTAGTTGGTCCATATATTTTTGTTCCCATTTTTAGGGTTGACCCTTCACAAAGCGCAAATGGCCCTCTGACCATACTACCTTCCATAATTTCGGTGTTTTTCCCAATATAAATAGGCCCATTTGTAGCATTGAGCACACAAAGTGGTAACACTGCTCCGTCTTCAATGAAAATTGCCTCAGAGTTAAATGCAACAGTTTGCTCTGGTATGGGTGCTGAAATTCTGTTGGCGGTTAATAGTTTGAAGTCTGCTTCAATTGCCTCTCCGTTTTTAGAAAAAATATCCCAAGTAGTTTCCACTTTTAAGAGAGTGCCTTTCAACTTAACAGTTTTAAACGTATTAAAATCAATTTCTTGATCTTCCAAACTATAAAATGCGACCATTGTATCGCCATCAAAAATAGCTTGATTTTCCTTTAAATTTTTAATTTGATTTACTAAAGCCTCGTTTGGGATATATGAAGCATTAATCATTATATTCTGCTCCATTTCAACCATCGGATATTTATCAGAAAGGTAGTCTTCTGTTACCGTAGTAGTGGTGACGCCTAAATATAGCTCCCATTTTTCTCTAATCGTCAAAATACCAATGCGTATATCCGCTACGGGACGGGTGTAGGTAAATGGCAATAAAGCGGCTCTATTTGGCCCATCAAAAAGTATATAATTCATATGAAAGCTTTGTGTAAAAATAAGAAAAGCCTTTCAATTGTTGAAAGGCTTTTAAAGTATAATTGTAAGAAATACTATTATTTCTTGAATTTTGCGTATTTAGTTTTAAACTTATCAATACGTCCAGCTGTATCTACTAATTTAGATTTACCAGTGTAATAAGGGTGAGACGTTCTTGAGATTTCCATTTTAATTAATGGATATTCTACACCATCAACTTCTAGAGTTTCATTAGTGTCAGCAGTAGATTTAGTTAAAAATACGTCATCATTTGACATGTCTTTAAATGCTACTACTCTGTAATTATCTGGGTGTATATCTTTTTTCATCACGTAAACTATTAAATTCGATTTTTTCGAGTTGCAAATTTATATATTTTTTATAAAACTACAATAGTTTATTAATTTTATTTTTATAATAAAAAATGTAACATATATTTGAATCCTGAGTCTTATATTTATAACTTAATTTAAACCAACAAAAAAATGGAACCAACTCCGAAATCAATCGCAGTAAACAACGGCCTTTACTTAGGTGGAATCTTAGCTTTAATTTCTGTATTAATTTATGCTGTTAACCTCGACTTATTCACCGAATGGTGGCTTGGAATTATTTTATTTCTAGTGGTCGTTGTTTATGGCGTTTTGACTGCTATAAAATCTAGAACTTCCTTAGGAGGATTTATTAGCTTTAAACAAGCATTTACGTCTTATTTTATTACCATAGCTATTGGGACGCTTATCGCTACAATCGTAGGGATTGCAATTTTCACGTTCATTGATCCTGAAGCGGCTACGTATTTGAATGAACAAATATTATTGCTTACCAAACAAACCATGGAACGTTTTGGAATGCCTCAAGAAGCCATGCAAGCGGCCTTAGATGAAGCGGCTAAAAAAGATAATTTTTCATTAGGGATGCAAAGCCAAGCATTTGTTTTCAGATTGGCATTTTATGCAGTCATTGGACTTATTGTTGCATTAATCGTTAAGAAAACTAACAATAAAGAGGCTTAAATTCTTTACTTTTGACTTTCAAAAGTAAATAGAATGGATATATCAGTAGTTATACCGCTACTTAACGAACACGATTCCTTAGAAGAACTCCACGATTGGATTGCATCTGTGATGCAGTCCAATCAATTTTCGTATGAAATTCTTTTTATAGACGATGGTAGCACCGACGATTCTTGGAAGGTTATACAAAAACTTCGCGCAAAAAATTCAGCAGTTTCTGGATTGAAATTCTCTAAAAATTTCGGCAAATCTCAAGCGTTACACGCAGGTTTTACAAGAACCAAAGGCGATGTTGTGATCACCATGGATGCAGATTTACAAGACAGTCCAGATGAAATTCCAGAACTTTACCGAATGATTACCAAACAAGGCTATGATATTGTTTCTGGTTGGAAAAAGAAACGGTACGATTCATTTTTTGCTAAAAACCTCCCCTCAAAGTTATTTAATTGGGCGGCACGGAAAATATCAGGACTTTCCCTTCACGATTTTAATTGTGGCTTAAAAGCTTACCGCAGCGAAGTTGTAAAAGCGATTGAAGTTTATGGTGAAATGCACCGCTACATCCCCGTATTGGCGGTCAATGCAGGGTTTTCAAATATCGTGGAAAAAATAGTTATTCATCAAGCCAGAAAATACGGCAAAACAAAATTTGGTATGGAACGATTTATAAATGGATTTCTTGATCTTATCACAATATGGTTCATCTCTAAATTTGGAAGACGCCCCATGCACTTCTTTGGACTTTTAGGGGTTATTATGTTTATGATTGGCTTAGGGTTTGCCACCTACCTAGGAATTGATAAATTATTTCTAAATCCTTCAGGACGTTTGATTGCTAACAGGCCTGAGTTTTTCATCGCTTTAACAACCATGGTCATTGGAACACAGTTTTTTGTAGCTGGATTTTTGGGCGAGATTGTTCTGCAATCCAGGCAAAACAAAGAGCGTTATCTCGTATCTGAAACTACAGATGTTTAAAATATCCTTAAAAAGACCATGAATTAATCTAAAACTATTTGTAAATATTTACATTTGCACAAAATATTTTTTAAATGTCTACAACAGATTTACATATTCAAGAAAATTTAGCCACTTGGCTGTCTCCTTTTTTTGATGATGATACAAAGAAAACAATAACGGAACTTCAAAAAAACAACCTCGAGGAACTGAACGATAGTTTCTACAAAAATTTAGAATTTGGAACTGGTGGTATGCGCGGCGTTATGGGCGTTGGCACCAATCGAATCAATAAATATACCCTTGGAAAAAACACACAAGGCCTCAGCAATTACCTGCATCAAACGTATGCCAATCAACCCATTAAAGTGGTGATCGCTTTTGACTGTAGGCATAACAGTAAATCATTCGCGAAAATTGTTGCGGATGTATTTTCTGCTAATGGAATCGAAGTGTTTTTGTTTGAAGACCTTCGTGCCACGCCAGAATTATCGTTTGCGCTCAAACATTTAGGGTGTCAATGTGGGATTGTTTTAACAGCTTCTCATAACCCACCAGAATACAATGGGTATAAAGTGTATTGGGAAGATGGCGGACAACTGGTTCCTCCATTTGATGGTGAAATTATAAACCTTATAAACTCCTTAGAGTACACCGATATTAATTTTTCTGCAAAAGAAGAATTGATTCATTTAATCGGAAAAGATGTTGATGATGTTTTTATAAATGCAGCCGTTAAAAACGGAAGTTTAGAAGTCAACAGCTCTGCATCTAGAGAAAATTTATCAGTAGTATTTACAGCACTGCATGGAACTTCGATCACTGCTGTGCCTGAAACCTTGAAGCGTGCAGGCTACACCAATGTGCACCTTGTAGAAGAACAATCTGTTCCAGATGGTGATTTTCCAACCGTGAAGTCTCCAAATCCAGAAGAACCCGAAGCTTTGAAAATGGCGCTAGAACTGGCGGAGCAAGTCAATGCCGATATCGTAATTGGAACCGATCCTGATTGTGACCGTTTAGGAATTGCCGTACGGAATTTTGATAACAACATGGTGATGCTTAATGGCAACCAAACCATGATTATGATGACCAAATTTTTACTGGACTTGTGGAAAAATAGCGGGGCTATTAATGGCAAGCAATTTGTGGGCTCTACAATAGTATCGACTCCAATGATTGTCAAACTTGTTGAAGCATACAACGTAGAATGTAAAATTGGACTCACAGGATTTAAGTGGATAGCCAAAATGATTAAGGATTTTCCTGAATTAGATTTTATTGGCGGTGGCGAAGAGAGTTTTGGCTTTATGGTCGGCGATTTTGTGCGGGATAAAGACGCCGTAACCTCTACCCTATTGGCATGTGAAATTGCAGCCTATACAAAAGCCAATGACAGTTCGTTTTTTAGTGAATTAATCAACACCTATGTAGAACACGGATTTTATAAAGAACGCTTAATCTCTATCACCAAAAAGGGAATTGAAGGCAGTCAAGAAATCAAAAATATCATGGAATCTGCGCGACATAACCCCCTAACAACAATCAATGGCTCTAAAGTAGTTACTATTGAAGACTTCAAACTCTCTGTGAGTAAAAACTTAATCTCTAACGCTACAGAGACCATTTCTATACCAAAAGCAGACGTGTTAATCTATACTACAGCTGACGGTAGCAAAGTAGCATTACGTCCAAGTGGTACAGAACCAAAAATAAAGTTTTATATTAGTGTCAATACCAATCTTGCAAATTCAACTGAATTTATAACAACTGAAACGGCGCTAGATGCAAAAATTGAGGCCATAATAAAAGATATGAAATTGATCTGATGAACTATTTAAAACCCATTCTTCGCTATGCGATTCCTTATAAGTTTTATGCGCTATTAAATATAATTTGTAATATTTTTTATGCTTTTTTTGGAACATTGTCTATGATCTCTTTGTTTCCGATGCTAAAAGTACTTTTTGGAGATTCAAAGCCCTTATTAATCAAACCTGAATGGGAAGGCTTTGGTAACTTAACGACTTATGGTGAAAACTATCTCAACTATTTTATTACCTTAAAGAAATCAGAAGGCAGTGATGATGTTCTAATTTTCATGGTAGGTTTTGTGATTACTTCTTTTTTGTTGAAAAACATTTTTAGTTACCTAGCAATGTTTTTTATTACGTTTTTAAGAAATGGTGTTTTAAAAGACATGAGGAATGAATTGTATCACAAAACAACCAGTCTTCCTTTGGCATTTTATTCCGAAAAACGAAAAGGAGATACAATGTCTCGAATATCTGCAGATGTATTAGAAATTCAACATTCATTTTTATCTATTCTAGAATTGATCGTAAGAGAGCCTCTTTCAATTATTTTTGCGATAGTATCTATGTTTTTAATCAGTCCAAAGCTTACAATTTTTGTATTGATCTTCATTCCAATATCAGGGTTTCTAATTTCACTCATCGGAAAATCATTAAAACGAAACTCAAATAAAGTTCAAAAAGAACAAGGCTATTTTTTATCTATTGTTGACGAAACACTTTCAGGCTTAAAGGTAATCAAAGGGTTTAATGGCGAAAATATTTTTAATACTAAATTTCAAGCTTCAACAGAACGCTTCTATCAGTATTCAAATAAGCTATTAAATAAACAAAATTTAGCAGGTCCAACAAGTGAGTTTTTGGGAATCTCTGTAATCGCCATACTATTGTGGTTCGGTGGTAATATGGTATTAAATGAACAAACATTAGATGCCAGTTTATTCTTAGTTTATATGGGGTTAGCGTATAATATTCTTACTCCCGCTAAAGCAATTAGTAAAGCTAGTTATGGCATCAAACGTGGCAATGCAGCAGCTGAGCGCGTCATGGAAATACTTAATACAGAATCTCCTTTAAAAGATGCTCCAAATGCGTTGGAAAAAACTAATTTTGAAACAGCTATTAAAATAAAAAAAATTAACTTTAAGTACGAAGACGAAAATGTCTTAAAGAACTTTTCGATCGCTATTCCTAAGGGAAAATCAGTAGCACTAGTAGGGCAATCAGGTAGCGGTAAATCAACCATAGCTAATTTAGTCACTCGATTTTACGATGTTAATGAGGGCAGTATAGAAATTGATGGCGATGACATTCGATCTCTTTCAAAGTATTCACTTCGAAATTTAATGGGCTTGGTTACTCAGGATTCTATTTTATTTAATGATACCATTAAAAACAATGTGCGCCTAGGAAAAGAGGATGCAACTGATGACGAGGTTTTAAATGCTTTAAAAATTGCAAATGCATGGGAATTTGTAAAAGACCTACCCGAGGGCATGGATACCAATATTGGAGATTCTGGAAATAAATTATCTGGAGGTCAAAAACAGCGTTTAAGTATTGCCAGAGCTGTACTAAAAAATCCACCAATTATGATTTTAGATGAAGCGACTTCTGCTCTTGATACAGAAAGCGAACGCTTGGTACAAGTAGCTCTAGAAAATATGATGAAAAACAGAACCTCTATTGTAATTGCGCATCGCCTATCAACCATTCAAAATGCTGATGAAATCATTGTGATGCAAAAAGGTCAAATAGTAGAACAAGGCAAACATCAAGAACTTTTGGACAAAAAAGGCGTATACAACAACCTTGTGAACATGCAGTCTTTTCAATAAGACTGACAATCCCTAACCGTATCTATTTGGAACCTATTTTCTAAAGCTTAGTTTAGACAATCGCCCTTTACCAGCAGCATAGGCTACACTATCATTTAGAAATCGAAGCGTATAAAACCCTTGGTCACTTAGGTGCTTCCAAGTGGTTCCCGCATCATTACTATAGTCAATACCTTCAAAACCAATGGCCACTAGTCCCTTTCCTTTGCTATTGGGAACATATTGAACACAACTTCGATATCCTGGGTTTTGATCTTGAGCCACTACTTGCCAGGTTTTACCACCATCGTTGGTACGCATTTTATTGGAATGTTTGTTCTCTGGCGATGTATAATCGCCACCTATAGCAAAACCATGTAATGCATCATAAAAATCAATAGAGAATATGCCAGTCGTTTCAAGACCTTGAATGCTGGGGGTTTCAAAAGCAGTCCAAGAAATTCCTTTGTCTGAAGAATATAAAATTCGACTGGAAAGCCCACCAGTTGCTACCCATGTGTGATCGTCCACGATGGCAATGTTAGTATCACTAGCTGCAAAAGCCGCTTCGCCGTCAAATGCCGATGGCAACGATACACAAGGTGTTTTTTGCCAAGTATCCCCTCCGTCTCTAGTTATTATAATACTCATGCAACCCTCTGTTGGGTCGCCTATAGCAATACCTTCTTTTGAATTCCAGAAATGAAGCGCATCATAAAAAACAGCGGGATGGGTTTCTTTATATACCAGTTTTTTATCTTTAAATAAATACGCTGGGCTACCAATACTTAGTGAAAAGTTAACATCTGCTACGAGTGCCGATGCTCGGAAATTGAGGGTGTCTTTTGAAACTCTATCCTTTAAAATTGTAGTTGTTCGTAAATCAATGGAATAGCGATCTCCAATAGAAGACACCGCTACAAGTGTATTTGTATTGAGTTCAATAGCTCTAATATTTAGAAGAGAATCTTCTATGATTGTTTCTGTACGGACCGCATCAAAGAAATCTGAAACTTGTTTATGAGGGTGTTTACAACCTAGAAAAAGAAGTAAACTCATATATAAAAATATCAAAAATTTCATGAGCGGTATTTTTAAAGTGTGATGAAATTTCAATATACGTATTATCTGTTATAATTAGTATTTTTAAACGTAACTTTGCAGCCATAACTAATTTACTTATGCGTTTACACAGAAACTTATGTTTTGCAGTCATTGACGGACTTTTACTCATTTTCAATGAGGGCGAATATGCCGATAAAGTCATTCAAAAATTATTAAAACGAGACAAACGATGGGGAAGTCGTGACCGTGGTTTTGTTGCAGAAACCACTTATGATATTGTACGATGGAAACGATTATACGCCGAGATTGCTCAAGTCAAAGAACCATTTAGCCGAGACGATGCTTGGCGATTATTTGCCGTATGGGCTACTTTAAAAGGCATTAAATTGCCAGGCTGGAAATATTTTGAAGGCACACCTTCCCGCAAAATAAAAGGACGTTTTGATGAACTTTCAAAAGACCGAAAGTTCCGTGAATCTGTCCCCGATTGGATTGATGAATTGGGGGTCAAAGAATTAGGTGAAGCTAAATGGACCAAGGAATTGGCCATGCAAAACAAACAAGCTAATGTTATTTTAAGAGTAAACACCTTAAAAACAACAAAAGCAGATTTAAAATTAAAATTAGAGTCTGAAAACATTGAAACCTCTAGAAATCGAAGGCTATCCTTACGCTTTACAGCTAAAAGAACGCGCCAATGTATTTACTACAGAAGCATTTAAAGAGGGATGGTTCGAGGTTCAAGATGCATCATCACAACTCGTGGCGGATTTTTTAGACGTTAAACCTGGTATGAAAGTCGTAGATTGTTGTGCAGGAGCTGGTGGAAAAACCTTACATCTTTCTGCATTAATGGAAAATAAAGGGTCTGTTATAGCTATGGATATTTACGAAAGTAAATTGAAAAAACTCAAAATTAGAGCCCGTCGAGATGGTGCTCATAATATTGAAATGAAAGTGATTGACTCTACTAAACCGATCAAAAAATTACATGAAAAAGCAGATCGTTTATTGATTGATGCACCTTGTTCTGGATTAGGGGTATTGCGACGTAATCCTGATTCAAAATGGAAACTAGAACCTGAGTTTATAGACCGTATTCGTAAAACTCAGCAAGAGGTATTACAACAGTATTCAAAAATGGTCAAACCCAATGGCAAAATGGTTTACGCGACCTGTTCTGTGTTACCCTCTGAAAATGAAACTCAAATTAAAACCTTTTTGAAGTCTGAAGCAGGAGCTGATTTTTCATTTATTAAAGACAGAAAAATTCTTGCACATGAAACTGGATTTGACGGATTTTACATGGCGTTACTAGAAAAAAAATAACCAATTAATTTTTAAGATATTATGAAGCATATATACATTCTTGTTGTACTTATTTCAGGTCTTTGCTACAGCCAAATTCCAACCACTTATTATGATTCCGCAGAAGGATTAACGGGGTTTGCTTTAAAGACAAAATTAAAAACAATTGTCTCCAATGGACATCAAGCTCGATCGTATGGACAATTGTACGACGGCAATGGCATAAACGGCTCCAATGGATATATTGACACCCACTCTGACAAAACTGTTAGCTCAGGAAAAAACTACGAAAGCGATGGAACTCTTTTAGATATGTATTCTGAAAACCCTTCCGGAACAGATCCTTATAATTATAATCATGGGAGTAAAAAATGTGGAAGTCAAAGTTCAGAAGGGGATTGCTATAACAGAGAACACCTTGTTCCACAGTCTTCCTTTAATAGCGCTTTTCCTATGCAAAGTGACATTCATCATGTCATTCCATCCGATGGGCGTGTGAATAACTTTAGAGGCTCGTATCCATTTGGAAATGTAGCTTCTGCAAATTGGACCTCTCAAAATGGCTCTAAAAGAGGAACAAGTGCTATGTCTGGCTATTCAGGAACTGTATTTGAACCCATTGATGAATTTAAGGGCGATATCGCAAGAGCACTGCTCTACTTTGTAGTACGCTATGAAGATACCGTAAAAAGCTACTCAAGTTTTGCAATGTTTGATGGTTCAAATGAAAATGAGAACGCCTTTTTCCCATGGGCCATTGACGTTTTATTAGATTGGCACAATAATGTGGACCCTGTAGACCAACGCGAACGCGATCGAAATGTGGCTGCTTATGCGTTTCAAAACAATGCAAACCCTTTTGTAGACCATCCAGAATATGCGTCTTTGATATGGAACCCTGTAACAGATAATGAAGCTCCTACGGCTGCAACAAATCTTATAGCATCAAACCCAAAAGGAAATTCTATCGATTTGAACTGGACCGCAGGAACCGATAATATTGCTGTCACTTCCTACGATGTTTACAAAAATGGTGTTAAAACTTCAAGTACATCAAATACTAGTTTTACAGTAACAGGTTTAGCACCAAATACTGAATACTGTTTCACAGTTTTTTCAAAAGATGCAAGTCAGAATATAGCACCTAGTAGTAATGAAAGTTGCGAAACAACTCTGGAAGGTAACAGCTCAAGTAATGACCTGTTTATCTCAGAATACGTCGAAGGCTATAGCTATAATAAAGCGTTAGAGATATCTAATTTTACTGGAAGTTCTATCAACCTTAGCAACTACTCTATTGCGAGGGATCGAGATGGATCAGGAGTCGTTTAACCAAGCCTTAACATTAACAGGGACTTTAGAAACTGGCAATGTACATGTGGTCGTAAATTCTCAAGCTTACCAAGAAACACTAGACCGTTCGAATCAAATTTCTAGATACAGATGCAATATCTTTTAACGGAAATGATCCCGTTGGATTATTTAAAAATGGAGTACTCATAGATTATTTTGGAGAATTAGGAGGAGAATTCAATTTTAAAGACAAAACATATCGAAGGAAAGCATTTGTAAAAGGACCAACCACTACTTTTAATTTGGCAGGGGAATGGGACGAATATGAGGCTAACAATATAGTCGATCTAGGAACGCATACGCTAACATCAAATGTAACTAAAAACAGCCAAACTAATTTTACGCTTTATCCAAATCCAGCACAAACAAACACGATTTATTTTACTACTAACCACCCTTTAAATATTGAAGTTTATGCCGTCACTGGCAAATTAATTTTAAATAAATTAATAAGATCTGATGCAAAGTCGTTAGATATTTCTAATTTAAACAAAGGGCTATATATCATCAAAATGACAACTAATTTTGGCGTACAGGTGAAAAAATTAATTCGACAATAAATCGTAATACATTGGACATTAGAATTCCAAATCAAAGATGTTTAAAACTGGTGAATAACTCCATAAATTAGACGTTAAAATCGATCAAAAATTCTCTGAAAAATCATAAATTTGTAGGATCGAATAATATCCAAAATAAAACGAATGATTCATTTCTTTGGAATCCCTGACTCAAAGGTATTTGCAGTTCAAACCGCAAGCGATTTAACTTCCGAAACCATCGCCAAATTACAATGGCTTTTTGGAGACCAACCCAAAATAGAACGCACAACGCTCAATTCAACCTATGTAGGCCCACGTGCAGCCATGATTACCCCTTGGAGTACAAATGCGGTTGAAATTACTCAAAACATGGGTATTGAAGGCATTATTCGAATCGAAGAATTTAATGCGGTTACAAGTAATTTTTCAGATTTTGATCCTATGATTTCTGAAAAATTTGAAGGCTTGCATCAACACAGTTTTGATATTGCTATTACCCCGGAGCCTATTTTAAACATAACTGATATTTCCGCTTATAACCAACAGGAAGGTTTATCATTAAATGAGGAGGAAGTTGCCTATCTAAATCAGGTCCGTAAAAAAATTGGTCGCCCCCTCACCGATTCTGAAGTTTTTGGGTTTTCACAAGTCAATTCAGAACATTGTCGGCATAAAATTTTTAATGGCACCTTTATCATAGACGGCGAAGAAAAGTCAACATCTTTATTTAAACTTATAAAAGAGACGTCCAAACAACACCCAAATAGCATCGTATCGGCCTACAAAGATAATGTGGCGTTTATCAAAGGGCCAGTTGTGGAACAATTTGCACCTAAAAGTGCTGATAAACCTGATTTTTACACCACTGAAGATTTTGAATCGGTAATTTCTATTAAAGCCGAAACTCATAATTTTCCAACCACTGTTGAACCCTTTAATGGGGCTGCAACAGGATCGGGCGGAGAAATTAGGGACCGACTCGCTGGCGGAAAAGGATCACTACCCTTGGCTGGTACTGCGGTTTACATGACTTCTTACTCGCGATTGAACGAAAATCGCCCTTGGGAAGCTGGATTTAAAGAACGGAATTGGCTATACCAAACGCCAATGGATATTTTGATTAAGGCTTCTAATGGCGCATCAGATTTTGGAAACAAATTTGGACAACCACTTATTTGTGGTTCAGTACTTACTTTTGAACATCAAGAGGATGCTCAGCGCTTAGGCTTTGACAAAGTCATTATGCAAGCCGGCGGAATTGGCTATGGAAAAGCCGATCAGGCGTTAAAAGACACCCCTGAAAAAAATGATAAAATCGTTATTTTAGGAGGAGAAAACTACCGCATTGGAATGGGTGGTGCCGCTGTGTCATCAGCAGACACCGGCGCATTATCTAGCGGAATTGAACTAAATGCCGTTCAACGTTCCAACCCCGAAATGCAAAAACGTGCTGCAAATGCCGTGCGTGGTATGATTGAAAGTGAAGAAAATTTCATCGTATCTATACACGATCATGGTGCTGGTGGACATCTTAACTGCTTGTCAGAATTAGTGGAAGATACTGGGGGTCATATCGATTTAGACCAACTTCCAGTGGGCGACCCTACCCTATCCAATAAAGAATTAATTGGAAACGAATCTCAAGAACGTATGGGACTTGTGATCCCTGAAAAACACATTGAAACCTTACAGAAAATTGCCGATAGAGAACGTTCTCCAATGTATACTGTTGGCGATGTTACTGGCGATCATCGGTTTGTATTTGAGTCAAAATCTACAGGTGCAAAACCTATGGATTTCAACTTAGAAGATATGTTTGGAAGTTCGCCAAAAACCATTTTAGAAGATCGAACTGTTGTTAGAAACTACAAATCTGCGTCTTACGATAGCGCATTATTTCAAACGTATTTAGAGGCTGTTTTAAAACTTGAATCCGTTGCTTGTAAGGATTGGTTGACAAATAAAGTGGACCGTTGTGTTGGTGGAAAAGTAGCCAAACAACAGTGTGTTGGCCCATTACAACTTCCCTTAAACAATATGGGGGTGATGGCCTTGGACTATTCTAGTGAGGAAGGGATTGCCACTTCAATTGGACATGCGCCTGTTGCGGCTCTTATCGATCCCAAAGCGGGAAGTCGAGCTGCTATTACAGAAGCACTTACCAATATTATCTGGGCGCCTTTAAAAGAGGGTTTACAGAGTGTGTCCTTATCGGCAAACTGGATGTGGCCGTGTAAAAACGAAGGTGAAGATGCCCGTTTATACAGTGCTGTTGAAGCGATTTCTGAATTTGCAATTGCCCTTGGAATCAATGTGCCAACAGGAAAAGACTCGCTTTCAATGAAACAAAAATATCCTGAGGGCGATGTGGTTTCTCCAGGAACTGTGATCATAACAGCCGCAGGAAATTGCAATGCGATCTCAAAGGTTGTTGAACCCGTTTTTAAACCCAATGCAGGCCCTATTTATTACATCAATATATCTCAAGATGATTTTAAATTAGGAGGTAGTGCCTTTGGACAAATTTTAAACACCATTGGAAAAAATGCCCCTGATGTACAAAGTGCTTCATATGTGAAGACAGTGTTTAATACGCTTCAAGAATTGATTCAACACAATAAAATTGTAGCCGGTCATGATGTCGCTTCTGGTGGATTAATTACTACGTTGCTTGAGCTGTGTTTCTCGGACACTAACATTGGTGCCGATTTGAATTTTAATGCACTTGAAGAAGCAGACAGTATCAAACTGTTGTTTTCAGAAAATTCAGGAATTGTATTTCAAGCTACAGATGCATCAATTGAAGGCGAACTATCTAAAGCCGGTATTGAATTTCACACCATTGGGACGGTTACAAACACAGCCACTTTAAACATTACAAATGCAGCAGATACATGGTCCTTAGACGTCAGTGACTTGAGAGATGTGTGGTATGAAACCTCTTTTTTACTCGATCAAAAACAAACTGCAAACGGATTGGCAAAAAAGCGATTTGACAATTATAAAAACCAACCCCTTAAGTATACATTCCCAGAACAATTCACTGGAAAACTACCCCAATTATCCTTAGAAAATAGACCAAAAGCAGCTATAATTCGAGAGAAAGGAAGTAATTCTGAACGTGAAATGGCAAACGCAATGTATTTGGCAGGATTTGATGTGAAGGATGTTCACATGACGGATTTAATTTCGGGGCGTGAAACTCTGGAAGACATTCAGTTTATTGGTGCCGTTGGTGGGTTTAGTAATAGTGATGTTTTGGGTTCTGCAAAAGGATGGGCTGGCGCATTTAAATACAATGAGAAAGCCAAAAAAGCGCTTAAACATTTCTTTGACCGTCCAGATACATTATCTGTTGGAATCTGTAATGGATGTCAACTTTGGATGGAATTAGACCTCATTAACCCCGACCATGAACAGCATGGTAAATTAACATACAACGCTTCTCAAAAACACGAAAGTGCCTTTACATCGGTTACTATTCAAAAAAACAATTCGGTAATGCTATCCACTCTTGAAGGTAGTACTTTGGGCGTTTGGATATCGCATGGCGAAGGAAAGTTTAGCCTGCCTTATGAAGAATCCAAATATAACATTGTGGGTAAATATGCTTATGATGCTTATCCTCACAATCCAAATGGGTCGGATTATAACACCGCAATGTTATGTGATCGTTCAGGACGTCATCTGGTAACAATGCCACATATTGAGCGGTCTACATTCCAATGGAACTGGGCAAATTACCCTGAGAATAGAACAGATGAAGTTTCGCCATGGTTAGAGGCTTTTGTAAATGCAAGACTGTGGTTAGAGGCATTGAATTAATTTGAACTTATTTTGAAGATTCGAATTTGATACTCTTTTAAAAATTAGTATTTTGCATCTTCACAAACTTATTATAATTCGATGAAACCAATTACTCGACTTTTTGACTTTGCATATTATCAATTAGAGACGCATAATTTAGACGCCGCTTTGGTCTCAAAAAAAGAGGGCGAATGGATCAAGACCTCATCAAAAGAATACATTGATAAAGCTAACGCACTCAGTAGAGCCTTGCTTAAAATGGGGGTTCAAAAAGACGATAAAATTGCCGTCATTTCTACGACTAATCGTACCGAATGGTGTATTGTAGATGTTGGCGTACTTCAAGTTGGGGCACAAAATATCCCCATTTATCCCACGATTTCCTCTGACGATTATGAATATGTTTTAAACCACAGTGAAGCCGTATACTGTTTTGTATCGGATCAAGAAGTTTACGATAAAGTTTTAAAAGTAAAAGACAACACCAAGCTTAAAAACGTGTTTAGTTTTGATGCCATTGAAGGCTGTGAGCATTACTCCACACTTCTTGAACTCGGTGCTGATATTAGCACACAAGCTGATGTAGAAACACGTAAATCAGAAGTGGTTCCTTCAGATTTGGCTACTATTATTTATACTTCTGGTACCACAGGAAAGCCCAAAGGCGTGATGCTGTCTCATTCTAATGTGGTCGAAAATATTTTGGCAAGTATGCCACGACTCCCACTAATGGAGGGCACAACTAGAGTCCTCAGTTTTTTGCCGTTGTGTCATATTTTTGAACGGGTATTGATTTATATTTATCAACATGCAGGCGTAGGAATTTATTTTGCCGAAGGCATCGATAAAATTGGTGAAAATGCACAAGAAATTAAACCAAACCTGATGAGTGTGGTCCCACGCTTGTTAGAAAAAGTATTTAATAAAATAAATGCTAAAGGCAGCGAGTTGACAGGCCTCAAAAGAGCCTTATTTTTCTGGGCGATAAAATTAGGCGAACAATACGAACCGTACAAAGCTAATGGGTTCTGGTATGAATTTAAACTAAAAATTGCGCGTAAATTAATTTTTAGTAAATGGAAAGCAGCGTTTGGAGGTGAACTTCATACCATGGTTTCTGGAAGTGCAGCCCTTCACCCCCGTTTATCTCGTATTTTCTGTGCATCTGGAATGATGATTATGGAAGGTTACGGCCTTACAGAGACGTCTCCAGTAGTTTCGGTGGGAATGCATGCCAACCATTATTTTAAAATTGGAACGGTAGGAAAACCCATTTCTAATGTAGAAGTGAAAATTGCTGAAGATGGCGAAATTCTAATTAAAGGCCCTAACGTGATGGTAGGCTATTTTAAAGATCCTGAGAAAACCGCAGAAGTAATGAGTGGCGAGTATTTCCACACTGGGGATAAAGGTGAAATTGATGCCGATGGATTTCTTAAAATCACTGGCCGTAAAAAAGAAATGTTTAAAACCTCGGGAGGGAAATATATTATTCCAACCCTTATTGAAAACGATCTCAAAGAATCTAATTTTATTGAGCAAGTGATGGTAATTGGTGAAAACCAAAAAATGCCAGCAGCTTTGATTCAATTGGATTTTGAGTTTATCAACGAGTGGATCGAACGCAAAAAATTAGATATTGACAAAACGCCAGAAGCCATTTGTACTTCAGAACTTATCATTAGTCGCATACAGAAAGAAGTGGACAAATCTAACCAAGGCTTTGGTAAATGGGAACAGATCAAACGGTTTGAGCTTACTCCAGACGTGTGGAGTATTGAAGGCGGACACCTTACGCCTACTATGAAAATGAAACGTAGTGTCATTTTTGACCTCTATAAAGAACTGGCGTCTAAAATATATACAGACGTCTAAACATCATTTTTTTTTGAAGCCGTTAGCTTAAAATTAAACAATTTAAATTTCTACTGTATTTGGATAGTAGTGATTTTCTTTCTAGTTTTGCAATGGATTTTGACCCCAAGTCTAAATCTTCACAAGCTTTTAACCAAGGCTAAGATATTATTTTACTGTAGAAAAACGTATTGTAAAACTTTTGAATAAAAGTCATTTACGGTTTCAATATGTTTTTGATTTTAATGTTTAAGACTTCTGCAGCACTGCGGATATTTTAACTAATTAGCAATAGTAAGAAAATAATCTGATGGAAAAACACGAAAAACTAGCTAAACTCTACTTAATTCTAATAGCAATTATTGGCATCACAATAGGATACCTTGACACAAAAGAAATAGACTTTATTTATTTGATAGTTTGTGGAATTGGCATGCTATGCGTGTCTGTATTAATTGGATCTGCTTTTGAGTTATCATATGCAGCGATATTTAAAAAAAGGATTGAACTAAATTTTAATGAGAAAGAATTAAAAATTATATCCAACAAAAACAAATTCAAAGTTGGATTTATATTTGCAGTTTTAATGTTGATTTTAGTGATCTTGCTCTAATGTAATACCTTGATTCCTCAAAGCAGCATTCGCAATTAACCACGAAACCCCAGCTATCGCAAGCAGCTTTTGCTTGTGACAGTCGGTTAAATGCACAAGCGTGACGCTTGCGCCAGCTTGGGGTTGAAACAAAACTTGAGCATCTCCTTAAAAAATTAAATTACCTGTTCTCGCCTACTTGAGAAAATCACCTCCAACTTAGCATAACTCCAACACCCCAAACAATTCTATTTTTGATTAAACCAGCATCGTCTAAATGACTAATACTATGCATGCATAACTTTTTTGCTTTTTACTATGCGTGCATAATAAATTTTCATATATTTGGAAAGATATTAAATGAGACATGAAAGATAAGACTATAGATTATGTTTTGAGAACCACATGGTTAGCGGTTCAAAAAATGTATAATGAAGAGGCTTCAGAACATGGCATCACCATGGCAACAGGATTTACACTTTTGAGTGTTGATCCTCAAAACGGAACGCCTTCAACAGCATTGGGACCAAAAATGGGCATGGAAGCGACCAGTCTATCAAGAATTTTAAAAACCTTGGAAAATTTGAATTTAATAGAGCGTTTGCCAAACCCCAATGATGGTCGTGGTGTGCTTATCCACCTTACAGAACAGGGCTTGAAGAATAGAGAAGAAGTCAAACAAAATGTTTTAAAATTTAATAGTGTCATAAAAACTGAAATTTCTGAAGAAAAACTTAACCATTTTTATGAAGTTTCCGACTGTATCATGAACCTTATATCTAATAAAAAAATATTCTAATCCCCCTATATACATTGAGATGAAAACACGAAGAATTAAAAAAATTGCCATTATTGGATCTGGAATCATGGGCAGCGGAATTGCTTGTCATTTTGCCAATATTGGAGTCGATGTATTGCTTTTGGACATTGTGCCAAGAGAACTCAACGGCAATGAAAAAGCAAAAGGCTTATCCCTAGAAGACAAGGTCGTGAGAAACCGATTGGTTAATGACGCCCTTAAAACCTCTTTGAAGTCTAAGCCCTCTCCTATTTATCATCAAAAGTTTGCGAGTCGTATTACAACAGGAAATCTGGAAGACGATATTGCAAAAGTAGCTGATGTGGATTGGATTATGGAAGTCGTTGTGGAGCGCTTAGACATCAAAAAAATGGTGTTTGAAAATTTAGAAAAATACCGCACTCCAGGAACACTCATTACCTCTAATACCTCCGGAATTCCTATAAAATTCATGAGTGAAGGCCGCAGCGAAGAGTTTCAAAAACACTTTTGTGGCACACACTTTTTTAACCCTGCGCGTTACCTGAAATTATTTGAAATTATTCCAGGACCACAAACAGCTCCTGAGGTTCTCGAATTCTTAAATGGATATGGGGAACAATTTTTGGGAAAAACATCTGTCATCGCAAAAGATACCCCTGCATTTATTGGAAATAGAGTGGGAATTTTTAGCATCCAAAGTTTATTTCACGCGGTTAAAGATTTAGACCTTACGATTGAAGAGGTCGATAAATTATCTGGACCAGTCATTGGTCGTCCAAAATCGGCAACCTTCAGAACGGTGGATGTTGTGGGGCTAGACACCTTGGTGCATGTGGCAAATGGCATTAGAGAAAACTGCCCTAACGATGAGCGTTTAGAGTTATTTGAACTGCCCGATTTCATCAAGACGATGATGGAAAATAATTGGTTAGGCAGTAAAACCGGACAAGGATTTTATAAAAAACACGTTTCTAAAGATGGTAAAAAAGAAATTTTAAGTTTAGATTTAAACACCCTAGACTACCGATCTGCAAAGCGTGCAAAATTTGCCACTTTAGAACTCACAAAAACAATTGACAAAGTTGTAGACCGATTTAAAGTTTTAGTCAGTGGAAAAGATAAAGCTGGTGAATTTTACCGTAAAAGTTTCACCGCTCTATTTGCTTATGTCTCTAACCGAATTCCTGAAATTTCGAATGAGCTTTATAAGATTGATGACGCCATGAAAGCAGGCTTTGGATGGGAACATGGACCGTTTCAAATATGGGATGCTATTGGCGTTGAAAACGGAATCGAATTGATGAAAGCAGAAGGTCTTGAACCTGCCGCTTGGGTCAATGATATGTTGGCTTCAGGTTCAGATTCATTTTATACCGTTAAAGACGGCGCCACTTATGCCTATGCTATTCCAACAAAAGCACAAACAAAAATTCCTGGTCAAGATAGTTTCATTATTCTAGATAACATTAGAAAAACAAATGAGGTGTTTAAAAACTCTGGTGTTGTTATTGAAGATATCGGCGATGGTATTCTTAATTTAGAATTCCAATCCAAAATGAATACGATTGGAGGCGATGTTTTAGCGGGATTAAATAAGGCTATTGATTTAGCCGAGAAAGATTTTGCAGCATTGGTTGTGGGTAACCAAGGAGCGAACTTTTCTGTTGGTGCCAATATTGGGATGATTTTTATGATGGCTGCTGAGCAAGAATATGATGAGCTTAATATGGCGATTAAATATTTTCAAGACTCTATGATGCGTATGCGTTACTCTTCAATACCAACAATTTCTGCACCTCACGGGATGGCGCTAGGTGGCGGTTGCGAATTATCGCTTCATGCAGATAAAGTTGTTGCTGCAGCAGAAACCTACATGGGACTTGTGGAATTTGGCGTGGGTGTGATTCCTGGCGGTGGTGGCTCAAAAGAAATGGCGTTAAGAGCACAAGATAGTTTTCAAAAAGGCGACGTGCAATTAAATGTATTACAAGAGCATTTCTTAACTATTGGAATGGCAAAAGTATCTACATCTGCTTATGAAGCTTTTGAACTCAACCTCTTGCAGAAAGGAAAAGATGTGGTTGTCGTGAATAAAGACCGACAAATAGCAGTAGCGAAACAACATGCAAAAATAATGGCGGATTCTGGCTACACGCAACCGATAAAAAGAACAGATGTAAAAGTATTAGGAAAACAAGCTTTAGGGATGTTTTTAGTAGGTACGGATTCAATGAAAGATAGCAATTACATCTCTGCACATGATATGAAAATCGCCAACAAATTGGCCTATGTCATGGCTGGTGGTGATTTATCTGAACCAACTTTAGTATCGGAACAGTACTTGCTGGATATAGAACGAGAAGCTTTTTTAAGTTTATGTACAGAACGTAAAACTTTAGAACGCATACAGCATATGTTAAAAACAGGAAAACCACTTAGGAATTAAAAAACAGAATAAAGAGGATAGAAAAGAGATCCAAAACAACAATACTTAGAGACAGATTTGAAAGTGTTTTTCTCTACTCTATTTTCTCTACTCTCATTTCAAAATAAAAATCATAACTATGAAAACCGCATACATTGTAAAAGCATACAGAACAGCTGTTGGCAAAGCACCAAAAGGTGTATTCCGTTTTAAACGAACAGATGAATTAGCTGCAGAAACTATCAAATACATGATGAAAGAACTGCCAGATTTAGACCCCAAACGCATTGACGATGTTATTGTTGGTAATGCTATGCCCGAAGGTTCTCAAGGATTAAATATGGCACGTCTCATCTCACTTATGGGCTTAGATATTGTGGATGTACCTGGAGTTACTGTCAACCGTTTTTGTTCGTCAGGAATTGAAACCATCGGAATGGCTACAGCTAAAATTCAAGCTGGTATGGCGGATTGTATTATTGCTGGTGGCGCAGAAAGCATGAGTAGCGTTCCAATGACGGGCTATAAACCAGAACTTAATTACAATACCATAAAAGCAGGTCATGAAGATTATTATTGGGGCATGGGAAACACAGCGGAAGCGGTTGCTAATCAGTTTAAAGTTTCACGCGAAGATCAAGATGAATTTGCGTATAATTCTCATATGAAAGCGTTAAAAGCACTAGCAGAAAATCGTTTTCAAGATCAAATTGTTCCTATTGAAGTTGAAGAAAATTATATCGATGGGAATGGCAAAAAAGCAACTCGATCTTATACAGTCACTAAAGACGAAGGTCCCAGAGCTGGAACAAGTAAGGAAGCGTTGGCAAAGCTAAGAGCCGTATTTGCTGCCGGAGGAAGTGTCACCGCAGGGAATTCATCGCAAATGAGCGATGGTGCTGCGTTTGTTATGGTCATGAGTGAAGCTATGGTCAAAGAATTAAAGCTTGAACCTATTGCAAGATTAGTGAGTTATGCTGCTGCAGGTGTTGAACCCCGAATTATGGGAATCGGCCCTGTAAAAGCCATTCCAAAAGCCCTAAAACAAGCCGGATTAAAGCAAGAAGAATTGTCCTTAATTGAATTAAATGAGGCTTTTGCATCGCAATCCCTAGCAGTTATCCGTGAATTAAACCTCGACCCTGATATCATTAACCCAAATGGAGGCGCCATTGCATTAGGACACCCCCTAGGCTGTACAGGAACAAAACTATCGGTACAGTTATTTGATGAAATGCGTAAGCAAAATATGAAAGGAAAATACGGGGCAGTAACCATGTGTGTTGGAACGGGTCAAGGCGCTTGTGGAATTTTTGAGTTCCTTAAATAGAATAGAGAAAAGAGACTAATGTGTGCTAAAAAAAGACATAATTACAAGAATTTAAAAATTTGGAAACTCGGATTAGAGATTACGAATGATATTTCAGATATTTTATTGGAATTTCCAAAACATGAAAGATTTGATTTAAGTTCTCAAATTAGTAGATGTTCAGTTTCAATGCCAAGTAACATTGCAGAAGGATCATCAAGAACAGATAAATCTTTTAGGCATTTTCTGGATATCTCTTTAGGGTCTTCTTTTGAATTAGGGACACAGCTTTTAGTAGCAAAACATAGAAATTATATAAACGATAAAAAATTAAAATCATTAGAAGAAAAAATAGAGGAATTCCAAAAAATGACAATGGGGTTTCAAAATAGTCTCGATTAAAGTCTATTCTCTCTTTTCTATCTTCTTTTAATCTAAATTAAAAAATGGAAACAAACGACAAACAACTTTTAAGAGGAGGACAATTCCTAGTTAAAGAAACCAACTGTGAAGACGTATTTACGCCTGAGGATTTTTCAGAAGAACAAACAATGATGAAAGAAGCGGTTATGGAGTTTAATGACCGTGAAATTATACCACATAAAACTCGATTTGAAGCTAAAGATTTTGCGTTGACAGAAGAATGTATGCGTAAGGCTGGAGACCTTGGATTTTTGAGCGTTGCTGTTCCTGAAGCCTATGGCGGTATGGGAATGGGATTTGTTTCAACCGTACTTACTTGTGATTATATTTCTAGTGGAACCGGATCTTTCAGTACAGCTTTTGGTGCACATACAGGAATTGGAACAATGCCAATTACGTTGTATGGAACAGAAGAACAGAAACAAAAATATGTTCCAAAATTGGCTTCTGGCGAATGGTTTGGAGCTTATTGTCTTACAGAACCTGGTGCAGGATCGGATGCCAATTCTGGAAAAACAACGGCTGAGTTATCTGCAGATGGAAAATCCTACAAAATCAATGGTCAAAAAATGTGGATCTCAAATGCAGGTTTCTGTAGTGTGATGATCGTTTTTGCACGCATTGAAACTGATAAAAATATTACAGGTTTTATTGTAGAATATAATGACGAAACTCCAAACGGCATCACTTTAGGAGAAGAAGAACACAAATTAGGAATTCGTGCCTCTTCTACACGTCAGGTGTTTTTTAATGATACTGTTGTTCCGGTTGAAAATATGTTAGCGGGACGAGGTGAAGGGTTTAAAATTGCGATGAACTCTCTTAATGTTGGGCGTATCAAACTCGCAGCAGCTTGTTTAGATTCTCAACGTCGAATTTTAAATATCGCTGTGAATTATGCTAAGGAGCGTAAGCAATTTAAAACCGCTATTGCGGACTTTGGAGCCATTAAAGTAAAATTAGCAGAGATGGCAGCTAGTGCTTATGCTGGGGAATCTGCAACCTACAGGGCTGCAAAAGACATCGAGGATCGTATTGCATTGCGTGAAGCTGCAGGAAATACCCATCAAGAAGCAGAACTAAAAGGCGTCGAAGAATATGCTATTGAATGTTCTATATTGAAAGTGGCCGTTTCAGAAGATGTTCAAAATTGTGCAGATGAGGGGATCCAAATTTTTGGTGGTATGGGATTCTCTGAAGAAACGCCAATGGAATCTGCTTGGAGAGATGCTCGAATTGCCAGAATCTACGAAGGAACCAATGAGATTAACAGAATGCTTTGTGTTGGAATGTTAGTTAAAAAAGCCATGAAAGGTCATGTCGATTTACTAGGACCTGCCTCAAAAGTTCAAGAAGAACTTATGGGTATCCCTTCTTTTGAAACTCCTGATTATTCTGAGTTGTTTTCAGAAGAAAAAGAAATGATTAAGAAGTTGAAAAAGACATTCCTAATGGTTGCTGGTGGTGCTGTTCAAAAGTATGGTCCTCAACTCGAGGAGCATCAACAACTGCTAATAGCAGCTGCAGATATATTAATTGAAATTTATATGGCAGAATCAGCGATTTTAAGAACTGAGAAAAATGTAAAACGCACAAGTGAAAAAGAGCAATCTGCACAAATTGCGATGGCAAAATTATATTTATACCACGCTGTTGATATTGTAGAAGAAAAAGGTAAGGAAAGTATTATTTCTTTTGCAGAAGGCGACGAACAACGCATGATGCTAATGGGACTTAAACGATTTACAAAATACACGAACTATCCTGATATCGTAGATTTAAGAATTGAAATTGCTGAAAAAGTAAAAGAAGAAAATAGTTATTGTTTTTAAATACCCCACTATATATTTAGTTAGAAAAAACGTCTCAATTAACTTTGAGTCGTTTTTTTTTGCAAAATATCGTGTCTTTGAGCCCTACATTTAAAAATTGTGTAACTTTAGGAAAAATTATAAACATGAACACCAAGTCTAAATTTCTTATTCCTATTTTACTACTAAGTATTTCTATGCACAGTCAGACTTTAACTTCTGACTCACAACAATTTACACGTCAAGATACGCTTAGAGGAAGTATCACTCCTGAACGGGCGTGGTGGGATTTGAATTATTATCATTTGGATATTTCGGTTGACCCAAAAACAAAAACTATAAAAGGCAAAAATACGGTTCGATATACCGTTCTTGAACCCCATCAAATACTTCAAATTGATTTACAAGCACCCATGAAACTCACTAAAGCCATTCAAGATGGGAAAGAATTAGTGATTTCAAAAGACGGAAACGCACATTTTATTACGCTAAAAAAACCACAATCTATTAGTGGTAATCTTGAGGAAATAGAACTCTCTTATGAAGGTCAACCCCGCGAAGCCGTCAGAGCACCTTGGGATGGTGGTATTTCATGGAAAAAAGACGCCAATGGAAATGATTTTATTGCATCCTCATGTCAAGGTTTAGGCGCTAGTGTTTGGTGGCCAAATAAAGATCATATGTATGATGAAGTGGACAGTATGAAGATAAGTGTCAATGTTCCTAAACAGTTGATGAACATCTCTAACGGTCGATTAGAATCTATCGTGGAAAATGACAATGAAACTACGACTTACCATTGGGTGGTTTCCAACCCTATAAACAATTATGGTGTGAATATTAATATTGGGGATTATGTGCATTTTTCTGAGGTTTATGAGGGCGAAAAAGGGCCTTTAGACATGGATTACTATGTATTAAGGGATCATCTAGAAAAAGCTAAAGAACAGTTCAAAGATGCCCCAAAAATGATGAAAGCTTTTGAGCATTGGTTTGGCCCCTACCCTTTTTATGAAGATAGCTTTAAATTGGTAGAAGTCCCTTATCTAGGAATGGAGCACCAAAGCTCTGTTACTTATGGAAATCAATATAAACAAGGCTATCTTGGCAGAGATTTATCAAGAACCGGTTGGGGACTAAAGTTTGATTTCATTATTATTCATGAATCTGGGCATGAATGGTTTGCAAATAATATAACCTACAAAGATGCTGCTGATATGTGGATCCACGAAGGATTTACAGCATATTCGGAAAATATATTTTTGGACTATCATTATGGAACTGAAGCAGCGGCCGATTATGTGATTGGAACAAGAAGAAATATTCAAAATGATAAACCAATTATTGGTACCTACAATGTAAATTCTGAAGGGTCAACTGATATGTATTATAAAGGCGCCAATATGCTCCACACACTCCGTCAACTGGTAAATAACGATGAAAAATGGAAGCAACTGTTGAGAGGTTTAAATAAAACCTTTTACCACCAAACTGTCACTACACAAGACATTGAAGAGTATATGAGCACATTTTCTGGTTTAGACTTAACGGCCTTTTTTAATCAATACCTTCGAGATATACGCATTCCTGTTTTTGAATATTCAATCCGCAAAAATAAATTAAGTTACCGATGGTCAGCTGTGGTTGAAAATTTTGAAATGCCTCTTGAAATAGAGGTCAATGGGAAAACACAATGGCTCTACCCGACTGCTGTTTGGCAAAAAACTAAAATCGATGCGTCAGAAATTAGCATTGATAGAGATTATTATATCGACCATAATCAACTAAATTAAATCCTAGTCTAATGAAAAACGTTTTCTCAATCCTACTGTTAATAGTTAGTTTTAGTGCTTCAGCGCAAAACTTTTCAATGGAACTTCTCAAAAACAAAACTCCAAGAAATATTGGTCCAGGTGGCATGTCTGGGCGCGTCACTTCCATAGATGTGGTGCATTCTAACCCTGATATCATGTACGCAGGAACCGCATCTGGTGGTTTATGGAAGTCGACTTCAGGAGGCGTCAAATGGACCCCTATTTTTGATAACGAAGCAACCGCTTCAATTGGCGCCGTTGCCATTCAACAATCTAACCCTAGCGTGATTTGGGTAGGCACTGGAGAAGGCAATCCTAGAAATAGCCTCAACGGAGGTTATGGAATATATAAATCATTAGATGGCGGTAAAAACTGGTACTTGATGGGCTTAGAAAAAACACGACATATCCATCGGGTAATTATAGATCCGACAAACCCAAATACTGTTTATGCTGCAGCCATAGGATCGCCTTGGGGTGTACATCCAGAGCGCGGCGTCTATAAAACTACAGATGGTGGAAAAACGTGGGCTAAAATACTATATACCAATCCGAAAAGTGGCGCAGCAGACTTGGTGATGGATCCTCAAAACCCTAACAAATTAATCGCAGCCATGTGGGAACACAAACGAGACCCTTGGTTTTTCAAGTCTGGAGGCGAAGGCTCTGGATTATACCGCACCTATGATGGCGGTGATACATGGAAAAAAATAACAGCTGATGAGGGTTTGCCTGAAGGAGAATTAGGACGAATTGGAATTGCAATTGCGCCTAGCAAACCAGATATCATTTATGCGCTTATCGAAGCCAAAAAGAATGCACTCTATAAAAGTAATGATGGTGGAGATTCATGGAAAATGGTTAGTGATAATATGGACGAAATTGGAAACCGCCCGTTTTATTATGCGGATATTTATGTGGATTCTGAAAATGAAAATCGCTTGTTTTCAATTTTTACTTATGTCAATGTCAGTGAAGATGGTGGGAAAAGTTTTTCTCAACTCATGCCCGCTTATGGCGTTGATAACGGCGTGCACCCCGATCATCATGCTTGGTGGATACATCCTACAAATGGTGATTTCATGATTGATGGTAATGACGGCGGTATGAACATCACCAAAGATGGAGGAGCGTCGTGGCGATTTATAGGGAATTTACCGGTGGCACAATTTTATCATATCAACGTAGATAATGAGTTTCCTTACAATGTTTATGGTGGCATGCAAGACAATGGCTCTTGGAGAGGCCCTGCTTATGTGTGGCGTGCACAAGGGATTAGGAATTCATATTGGCAAGAAATAAGTTTTGGAGATGGATTTGATGTAATTCCGGATAAAGATGATTCACAATATGGCTGGACCATGAGTCAACAAGGCTATGTGAGTCGTTATGATTGGAAAACAGGGAACAATTATATTGTACGCCCTACACATCCAGATGCTAACGTTAAACTTCGATTTAATTGGAATGCGGCAATAAACATAGACCCAAACTCCAATAGTACTCTATACTTTGGAAGTCAATTTGTACACAAATCTACAGATAAAGGGGAAACGTGGACAGTCATTTCACCAGATTTAACGACTAATGATCCTGAGAAACTGAAACAGCATGAAAGCGGAGGGCTAACCATGGATGCTACTGGAGCTGAAAATCATTGTACTATTTTGGTCATCGAACCTTCAGAAGTTGAAGCAAATATGCTTTGGGTAAGCACTGATGATGGACGTGTGCATTACACCCAAAACGGAGGAGCTCAATGGACTGAGGTTACTAAAAACATAAAAGGTCTTCCAAAAGGAAGTTGGATTCCACAAATTAAAGCGTCTAAAACCAATAAAGGTGAAGCACTTTTAGTGGCTAATGATTACAGACGATTTAATTATACACCATATGTATATCGCACTACAAATTACGGAAAAACATGGCAGCGTATTGTCGATAGTTCAGATGTAACTAGTTATGCCTTAGCTATTGTAGAGGATTACGAAGAACCCAATTTATTATTTTTAGGAACCGATGACGGGCTTTATATATCTATCGATAAAGGCAAAAAATGGACCAAATGGACAGAAGGGTTTCCAACTGTTTCTGTAAAAGATTTAATCATCCATCCTCGTGAGCATGACTTAGTGATTGGTACGTTTGGACGTGCGGCATGGGTTTTAGACGATATTCGGCCTCTAAGAGCTATTGCAAAAAACCAAAGTTTGTTACAAAAATCGATTCATCTATTTAAGCCCCCAACAGCATATCAAGCCGCCTATCAGCAGCCTACTGGGAGTCGATTTGGAGGAGACGCGATGTTTAATGGTGAAAACAGAAAAGGGGGCGCACAGTTTTCCTATTATTTAAACGTTAAAGAACAAGATGGCTCGGAAAAAAATGAAGATGAAGCTACAGAAACTGAAGATTCAACAGTTGTAAAATGGGACTCTATACAGCTTCAATTGTTTGATGGTGATCGTTTGATTCGAACGCTAAAACAAAAAGCGCCAGAAGAGAATGGAGTTCATCAATGGCGTTGGAACATGGATGAAAAAGGCGTAAAATGGCCTTCAAAAAAATTGAATACATCAACACGTGAACCATCGGGGGTACAAGTTCTTCCTGGTACCTATCGTGCTGTGATAAGTTATGGCGATCAAAATTCTGAAACCACTATTGAAGTCCAAAGCGACCCTCGAATTCCGTATGATAAAAACTCAACACTTGAGGTTTATAAAACACTTAAAGATTTTGAAGAGTTACAAGAAATAACGGCAAATGCTGTCAAACAACTTGTCGATAGCAAAACAATAGCAAATGAATTTTCTGCTAAGCTAAAAAAGAACAATAAAACTTTAAATAAAGATGCTATTGAAAACTGTAAGGCAATTACAAAAAAAATAGATACTATTTTGGCACTTTATTTTGGAAAAAACGACAAACGTCAAGGCATCACAAGTGACCCAGAGGTTTCTGTTACGGATCGAATGGGATTGGCTGCCTACTACTCTAGGACACGGCAAAATGGAATTACTGCAACAGAACGTAAACTTATTGCGCATGCAAATACAGCAGTTGAGGAAGCCTTAAAAACAACTAATTCATTTTTTGAGGACGAATGGTCTAAATTTAAAACTGAAATGGAGCGTAATGATGTGTCGCCATTTAAACCTGTTGAAACCTTTAAACTAAAAAATTAAACCTTGATCTAAGTTAGGTTGCTATTTTTTAACTAACTTTCGTATAACTAAATTTAAATAAAATGAAAAACATAATCCTAGCTTCACTTATTATCTTCAGTGGATTAGCATGTAAAAAAGGAGTCAAAACAACAGAAGTCTCTAACGCAACTCAAAAAATTGTTGAAAACACAGAGACCTTAACAATCTTACTCAGTCCAAAAAGTAAAAGTATCGTTTCAGGAAAAGTTGAATTTACAGAAACGAATGGAAGTGTTCAAATGACAGCAATGATCAAAGGCCTTTCGGAAGGTTCTCATGCCATACACCTGCATGAAAAAAGTGACTGTTCATCGGAAGATGGGAAATCGTCAGGAGGCCATTGGAATCCAACGGGTCAACCCCACGGAAAATGGGGCGCTGAATCGGGTTATCACAAAGGCGATATTGGAAATTTTAACGTGAAAAATGAAGGGGAAGAAACTGTGGTCAACTTTAGTACTGACCAATGGTGTATTGGCTGTGGAGATGAGACTAAAGATATTTTAGGCAAAGGAATAATTGTACACCAAGGTGTAGATGATTTCACATCTCAACCTTCGGGAGCTGCAGGGAGCCGCGTGAGTTGTGGTGGAATTATCGAATAATTTAACTTTAAACTAAACCAAAACTGTAAAGCTGCTTAGTACCATAAGTAGCTTTTTTAATTAAAATTAAAGCCATCAACAGGAATTTACTTTTGATAGTGATAGAACAAATGATTAACTCATAAAATACTACCTTTGAAGCATGGGATTAAACAACAATGATATTTTTAAAAAACTTAGAGTCGCTCATAAATTAAGAGATGACGATATTGTAAAAATTTGCGCTTTAAAAGATTTTAAGATTACAAAAAGTGAGTTAAATGCAATTTTTAGAAGTGAAACTCATCCTAAATATATGGAATGTGGGGATCAGTTTTTACGTAATTTTTTAGATGGATTAATCATTCACTTAAGAGGACCAATGCCTCCAAAAGTTCAAAAATAAATACACGATAGACTCATGAAAACATTTATCGTTCTGGGATGTGTATTGACACTTTTTTTAGGTTGTAGAGACAATAACGTCATAAAATTGGACTCCACCTATGTGGAAGCCTTGAGCAAAAATCGTGAAATACGAGCTAAGAACCGGGTTAACTATTTAGAGTTAACTGGATTATTTAAACTGGATTCTACGAGTAATTCCTTTGGAGCTGCTGAATCAAATACATTTATTTTAGGAGTTGAAAACATAGCGCAAACTGTTGGAAGTATTACTTTATCAAAAGAAGCGCTTACTTTTTATGCCGAAAAAGATGTAGAAATCAAAACAGACCAAGGTGAAAAAATAGAATCTATTGTGCTTAATCTAGATGAAAATGGGAATTCGATTATGCTCTATCATGAGCAGATCAAATGGCGAGTCATAACGCGTTCAGGTGCATTATACCTTAGAGTATGGAATCTAAATAACCCCGCTATAGAAGCTTTTAAAGGGTATGAAAGCTACGACATTAATGGTGATTTTATATTTGATGCTGATTTTAACTATTATGAACGCTCACGAATTGAATCGGTCGCTTCTAAACTAGGAGTTGATGATGTGACGGTGTTTATTGGAAATATCCAGTTTAGTTATAAAGATAAGCCATATCGTTTAGAGATCGGAGAGCAAGGCTTTGTTATGGTCAGCGATTTAACTTCTGGAGAAACGACTTATGGTGGTGGTCGATATATGTATATTGAACTTCCTAAATCTAGTGAAAAAATTATATTGGACTTTAATTACCTCTATAATCCACCATGTGCGTTTTCGGAATTTACTACCTGTTTATACCCAACGCGACAAAATCAATTAGCTTTTGAAATTAAAGCTGGAGAACTTCTTAAAAATAAACGTTAATTATTTAATTGATCCATTTGAAATCAGCAGTTGAAAAAACATTCGTAGAACTCTTACAAAAGCACCAAAATATTGTGCATAAAATTTGTAGGCTCTATACTAATGATGTTGATGCCCACAACGACTTATTTCAAGAAATTTCCATTCAACTTTGGAAAGCTTATCCCAAATTTAGAGGGGAATCAAAATTTAGCACTTGGATGTACCGCGTCGGCCTAAATACATCAATTACCTTGTATCGAAAATCGTTAAGGCGTGTAGAAAGTCAAAGTATTGAATCTGTGGCTTACAAAATATCACAAGAAAAATATGATGATCTTGAAGACGAACAATTAAAACTAATTTATGCAGCCATTCATAGATTAAATGACATCGAAAAAGGAATTATTTTCTTGTATTTAGAAAACAAAAATTATAGAGAAATTAGTGAAACACTTGGGATTAGTGAAGTGAACGCACGTGTACGGATGAACCGTATCAAAACGAAACTAAAAACCCAATTAACTTCTTAGGTATGGATGAACTAGAACTATTAAAAAAAGACTGGGAAACCTCTTCTAAAAATTATCCAGAATTGGATAAAAAAACCCTTTATAAACTGATTAACAAACGGTCCTCATCGCTCGTGAAATGGATTTTTATTATCAGTTTGTTAGAATTTGTGTTTTGGGCATTAATTTCGTTTGTTACCAGTGATGCTGAAAGTTTAGAGCAATTAAAAAGTTATAATGTAGAGCACATAATATATCCTCTTACTGTATTTGGTTATCTTGTTTTAGGATACTTCTTTTATGTGTTTTATAAAAACTATAAAAATATTTCAACAACTGAAGACACAAAATTGTTGATGGAACGCATATTAAAAACACGAAAAACCGTAAAACATTATGTAATTTTTAATCTTGTTTTTATGTATATCTCCATTATAATTGGTGTGTTTATTGAGATCACAAACAATCCAGAAGTTCAAGCCTTAATTAATGGAATAGATGCTGATGGCACAAAGAATGTTACTATATTTTACTTGATAATCGTAGGCGTAAGTATTCTAGCCATGGTATTAATCACAGCGCTTTTGTTAGGGTTTTACTACTTGATTTATGGTCTATTATTGAAACGTTTAAAAGCCAACTATAAAGATCTAAAGGAATTAGTTACAGACTAAAAATTACCACGTTCGTTTTTTATTCAAGGATTCATTTTCTATGAGTTCATCTTGAGGAATCACTTTCAGAAAAGAAGGGTGTTGCTCAATAGCATATTCGATTTTTTCTACAATTTGAGCAATCGATTCATTTTCGTAATCAATTTCTAAAGGAGCTTTGATTTCCATTGTTTGAAGAATATTCTTTTTTCTTACTCGAATTCCTTTCTTATCAAATGACCGTCTAAAACCATCAATAACAATGGGTACTACTATAGGTTTATAGTGTTTAATAATATGTGCTGTCCCTTTTCGAATCGGTTTAAATGGCGTTGTTGTACCTTGTGGAAAAGTAATTACCCAACCATCATTTAGAGCCTTGTTAATGTTTGAAATATCACTCATCTTAACCTGACGATTTACATTTTCGCCAGCGGCACGCCATGTACGTTCGATACTAATTGATCCCGCATAGGCAAAGATTTTTGGAAGAAATCCTGATTTCATAGTTTCTTTTGCAGCCACAAAATATACATTAAGTTTTGGATGCCATAGATAGCCAACATTTTTGATGTTATCATCTCGACCACTGAGGGCTGCATTAAAAACATGGAACATCGCCATCACATCCGCAAAATAGGTTTGATGATTTGAAATAAACAATACATTAGTTTCTGGTAGATTGCGTAGAATTTCGGAACCTTCTATCTGTAACTCATTAAATCCTCTATACCGTCGGTGGCTTAATACACCAGCGATTCGAATGATCCATTTTTTAAGGAACACGTATTGCCCAAATATATTTTTTTTAAATAAACCCATTAAACTTTCAAAAATTTGATGTGCAAACCTAAGCTATTTTTTTAAAATTTGATTTATCATTGTTTTAATTTCTATCAACATCATAGCGGTAGCCCCCCAAACAACATGATTGTTGAGCATAAATGCAGGTACATTGTAAGTGTTGCCAACTGCAGCTGTAATCTCAGACACAACTTCAGATTCATCATTCAAAAAATCGACTACAGGTACTTCAAGAACCGCATCAACTTCGGAGGCTTGAAGCGTAAAATTAAGCTGTTCTCGTGCAATGCCTAAAAAAGGAGAAACTATAAAATTACTTGGTGGAATGTAAAGTGGCGTAAGTGCTCTTAATACTGTTATTTTTTCAGAACTTACTCCAATCTCTTCCCAAGTCTCTCTAAGTGCAGTCGCTTCCATCGATTTGTCCTCTGATTCTGGTTTGCCACCTGGAAATCCAACTTGAGCAGAATGCACCCCCTGATAGGATTTCCTTAAAATTAAAACCAACAGTGTTTCACCTGTTTTGCTGGGGTAGAATAATGAAAAAACCGCTGCAGGTTTTGCTGTTTTTCGTTCTTCTTTATAACGTTCAATAAGTTCCTCGCGAAATGGAGGTGCCATTTTCAATTGAGCCTTAATTCCTGGTAAACTCACTGTATTTAGTTTTGAAATTACTTTTTCAAATGCATCAAATCTCATATATTATAGTTTATTAAATCCATACGTTCCATGCGACTACACTTAATGTTTTTTTTATGTTGTATTTTGACGAGCTGTCAAGATAAGAAAACTAAAAAGAATGGCTTAACTCCTCCGAAAATCTTTCAGGAATCTTCTACAGAAATTACCACTTCTAAAGCTGAAGACTCTAGTTTTCTATTGACAGATGCTAATGTTATGGAATTCTTATTGGAATATGACAAAACACACAAAGAGAATACTGTAAGAATTACTACCGATTTTGGCACTATCGATATTCTTCTTTTTGAAGCGACCAAATTTCATCGGGCGAATTTCATTTATCTTACAAAACAACAATAC
>CALSPC010000008.1 GCA_943788135.1 uncultured Paracoccaceae bacterium
GATAATACAAAATCGAAGCCTGTTCATTAACTGAACAGGCTTTTTTTAAAACAAAACTACTGTTAAAATCTATTTAAAAAAGCGGTATTAATAGTTTTTATTTATAGCTTTGTGTTCAAAACCTGAACGATTATGACCATTACTCAACTCAAATATGTCCTAGCGGTCGCAGAGCATCAAAACTTTACCAAAGCAGCCGAAAAATGCTTCGTAACCCAGCCGACGCTTAGCATGCAAATTCAAAAACTAGAGGATCAACTAGAAGTCCAAATTTTTGATCGCAGTAAAAAACCTATTGAACTCACTGAAGTTGGGCGGAAGATTGTATTGCAATCAAAAAACATTGTTAATGAAGCCGACCGAATCAATGATATTGTAGATCAACAAAAGGGATTTATTGGCGGTGAATTTAAAATAGGAATCATTCCTACCGTGATGCCAACCTTATTACCGATGTTTTTGAAAACATTCATAAAACGCTATCCAAAAATAAAACTAAAAATAGAAGAACTCACAACAGAAGAAATCATTCAACGGATCAAAGACGGACATTTAGATGCCGCCATAGCTGCAACCCCACTAAAAAATGAACACATCAAAGAGCGTGTTTTATTTTATGAACCGTTTGTTGGCTATATTCCAGACAATCATCGGCTAGCCTCAAAAAAGGTGTTAGACGTTTCAGACTTAGACGTTAATGATTTGCTTTTACTGGAAGATGGACATTGTTTTAGAGATGGGGTTTTGAATTTGTGTAATGCAAAAACAACCAAAGATCATGATGAATTCCAATTGCAAAGTGGGAGTTTCGAAATGTTAACTAAATTAGCAAACGAAGGCATGGGAATGACGCTTCTGCCCTATCTACATACATTGGATTTAAAATCGAGTGAACAACAGCGTTTACATCATTTTAGCGAGCCTTCACCTGCAAGGGAAGTAAGTTTAATTTTTCATAAAAGTGAATTGAAAATTCAAATTATTGATGCGTTACATAATATTATTTCGGGAATCATTCGCGGCGCGATTGCCTTCCAGAATGTACAAATAATTAGCCCCGTATCTAAATAAAAAAAGTGGCCTCTCGACCACTTTTACAGTTTAATTTTATAACAAACGACTAATTCAAATAAACCATACATTGCTTCAAATCAGGATTATAAGTAATCAAGTTTTGAATGAATAATTTTAATTCTTCTATCTCGTATGGCAAAAGGCGTTGCAGTGCTTTTTGAACTTCTTTGCAAAACAGTGTGCTATCAAAACTTACTTTATTTAGTACCGTTTTGGTGTACTCAAACATTGCTCTTGACATAATAAAATTTATTAAAGTTATTTAAAAGTAATGGTGTTGAATAGGCGTGATATTTTAAAGATTATTTTATAAAACTAATGAAAAGTAAAGACTTCTAATAAATTTTAACACTATTTTCTGAATTATGTTTGTTTCAATTTCAAACTCCATTCGAAGTCGAACGAAGAGACCTCATCTCCAGACTGATCGATGCCTTTAGCTGTTAAAACAACCGTTTGCCCCTTGCCCGTAGTTATCGCATTTTGTAATGCCTCGTCTATGAGATGCCCTTGATCACAAGTAAACGTTATAAGGCCTTTTGCTTTTTTAGTGAAACGTGCATTGTTCTGAGTCACTAACATTGAAATCTTTTGATGAGATTTTTGAATTTTCATCATTATTAGTGCGCCAGTAGATAATTCAGCTGCCATCCCTTGC
This sequence comes from uncultured Paracoccaceae bacterium, assembly GCA_943788135.1. GTDB lineage: Bacteria > Bacteroidota > Bacteroidia > Flavobacteriales > Flavobacteriaceae > Hel1-33-131. Next base: position 1,733 of record CALSPC010000008.1, read on the forward strand.
ACAGCCCAAAACATAGATTTAAAAGGATTCTGATTGATCCATCTGTGTTTTACAGTAACTATACATTTTTGTGCATCTATAGATTTTGTTCTCACGCCTGTAAAATAGGCTGCTGGAAGATTAAATACGGTAAATAAATTAAGTTTTCTAGATGTAAATTTCATAAAATCAATTCGCTAAGTTGCTAAGATAGCTATTTTAGAATATACTTGAATTGTTAATTTTATGTTAAAATATAATACTATGTTATACATAATACCTTTTTATGTAATAGATTTACCAAAAATTAAAATAATGAAAATAGAAAACACAAAAGCGCAGATGCGAAAAGGTGTTTTAGAATTTTGCATTTTGTCTGTATTAAAAAATAAAGATGCCTATGTGGCCGAAATTTTAATAACTTTAAAAGAAGCAAAACTGTTAGTTGTAGAGGGTACAATATATCCACTCTTAACACGACTCAAAAATTCTGGACTTCTTAATTATCGTTGGGAAGAGTCTACGACAGGACCTCCAAGAAAATATTATACACTGACAGAAAGTGGACAATTATTTTTAGTTGAATTAACAACGACATGGAATGAACTTCACAATGCAGTCTCCTTAGTAACCCACCCAAAAACAACAAAAAAATGAACAAAACTGTAAGTATAAATTTAGCTGGAATCTTTTTTCATATCGATGAAGATGCTTATCAAAACTTGAAAAATTATTTTAAAGCGATCAAAAAATCGCTTCAAAATAGCGAGGGAGAATCAGAAATTCTTGCCGATATTGAAGGGCGAGTATCCGAACTGTTTTCTGAACGTATTAAATCGAGCCAACACGTAATTTCTAACAAAGAAGTTGATGAAATTGTATCCATTATGGGGCAACCCGAGGACTATAAAATTGATGAAGCGCTTTTTGAGGAATCTCCAGAACAGGAAAAGTCAGACATCCACAAAAGACGTCTATTTAGAGATTCGGACGGCGCATATGTTGGTGGTGTTTCTGCAGGATTAGGACATTATTTTGGCATCGACCCTCTTCTCATAAGACTGGTATGGGTTCTGTTGATTTTTGGTGCGGGCATGGGACCCTTATTGTATGTTATTTTATGGATTTTAATCCCTGCTGCAAAGACAACTGCAGAAAAATTAGCTATGATGGGAAAGCCCGTTACTATTTCTAACATCGAAAAAAAAGTACAGGAAGAGTTTGAAAATGTAAAGGCCAGTTTAGAACGTGTAAAAAACAGTGTAAACTCTGATAAGATAAATGATTTAGGCTCAACAATTCAGTCTAAATCTCGCTCCTTTTTTGAAACATTATGCGATATTGCGATGTTCCTATTTAAGTTGTTTTTCAAAGCCATTGGTCTGTTATTTATAGTGGTTAGTATTTCTTCTTTAATTGGATTTTTTATAAGTTTATTGACTGTTGGAATTGCAGATGCAGTGCATTTTCCAGGGCTAGATTTTGCCGATTTGGTCAATTCCTCAACTTTACCACTTTGGTTAGTTTCAATTCTGGCCTTGTTAATTGCTGGAATTCCAATCGTATTTCTCTTACTCTTAGGATTACGAATGGTATCAAGTCGTACGCACCCAGTTAAATCGGTATACAAAGTTAGCACTATTAGGCGTTTGGATCATTGTATTAATCACACTTATAACCTTGAGTCTAAAACTCGCCTCCGATTACAGAATAAATGCGAGTGTAACCGAACAATCCGAGTTGCCAGTAACTAGTCAGGACACCTTGTTCTTAGAAATGAAAGGGAATCCGCTGTACTCTAAATATTTATACCGTGATAATGATTTAGAAATCATCTATGACGCACAAAACACAAAACGAATCTATGGTTCTAATGTAAGGCTGATAGTGCGGTCTACAAAAGATTCTATCGGAAGTATTTCGGTTGAAAAAATTGCATTAGGATCTGATTATTTTAATGCGAAAAATCGAGCTGAAAAATTAGAATATGATTATGAATTTAAAAACAATACTTTATTTTTAAATGGCTATTTCCTAACAGACATTGATAATAAATATAGAGGACAAAACGTTGAAGTAATACTAACGCTTCCTATTGGCAGTGTTTTGTTTCCAGATGAAAATACCTATTCGTTTCACAGAAACACCTCAAAATATAATGACATTTTAGACAATGGAAACGAAGAGCATTACATGAAAGTAAACTATAAATCCATGCGCTGCTTGGATTGTTCAAACCTAAATAATAACTAATCTACAAAAACCCCAATTATTATGATGAACCTAATCAAACTAATCAGCCTTGCGATAGTAAGTCTAGCGTTAAACGCTTGCCAATTTAATGGCTTTCCTTTTAACAAAGGCGTTCGAGGAAATGGCGTAGTGGTTACCGAACAACGCCCCCTTAACGAATCCTATAATGCTATTGAAGTTAGTAGAGGGATTGATGTTTTTTTAACTCAAAGCAGCACGCCAAAAATCACTGTTCAAGCGGATGAAAATATTCAGGACTTAATCATCACTAAAATTGAAAGTGGAACGCTTAAAATATACATCGATAAAAGCTCTTATCATGTAGCCTCAAAAAAAGTAATGGTAGATTTTGATTCCATTGAAAGTATTAGTGCTTCAAGTGGCAGTTATGTTGTAAGTACCAATACTTTAAAAATTCCAAATATTGATATCAGTACTTCAAGTGGAAGCCAAATGAAACTCACGCTTGAAGCACAACAGATTACGAGTAGGAGTTCGAGTGGCAGTAATTTAACTTTAAAAGGCAATAGCAAAAATTTTGCAGGTAATTCTTCTAGTGGAAGTCAATTAGATGCTTCAAAATTAAGTAGTGATTATTGTGAAACAAAAGCGTCGAGTGGTTCAGATTTATCCGTAAATTGCGATGAAGAATTTATAGCGAACGCCTCTAGTGGAGCACATATTGAAAATCATGAATTTTCTATAAAAACGACTGTTAAATCGTCTTCTGGTGGACATGTAGACACTAAAAATTAAACCTTATGGAATCTGATTATTCAAAACTATATGCTGGGAGTTTTATAGTCGTTCAACTAATTACTCAAAACTTAGAAAAAGAAGGCATCACACCGATTATAAAAGACGAAACTGAATCGGCGCGATTGGCTGGTTTTGGAACAGCTACCTATGGATTTCAAGAGCTGTATGTTCATAGTTCAGAAAAAACAAAAGCTGAAACTGTAATCACCAGCACATTGGAAGGGTTTTAGGACTACAGTTTATATTTTTAAATTTAGTTTTTAGGTTTGTTTTAAGTTTGTATTTTAGTGAATCCTTAAACACAATTTACACCATGAAAACTCATTTTTTATATCTCAGTTTAATTTCGCTATTTATAGGTACAAGTCAATCTATCAAAATTCCTGTTGATACGATTGTTAAAACCACACACTCAACAACCATCAAAGGTGTGAGCATTAAGTATACTGCAGAAACTGGTATGCAGCCTGTTTGGGATGAAAATGGCGAGCCCATTGCTAGTTTATTTTACACTTATTACCGTAGAACAAACATTGAAAATAGCGCCAAACGGCCCTTAATCATATCCTTTAATGGTGGTCCAGGTTCAGCTTCTGTTTGGATGCATGTTGCCTATACAGGACCTCGCATTTTGAATGTAGATGCTGAAGGGTATCCTATTCAACCTTATGGATTTAAAAACAATCCAAATTCTATTTTAGACGATGCCGATATTGTATTTGTGAACCCTGTAAATACAGCATATTCTAGAATGATTCCTAACAAAGACGGCGAATTGCCGGATCGCGAACTGTTTTTCGGTATTAATGAAGATATCAGCTATTTAGCCGAGTGGATCAACACATTTGTGAGCAGAAAAAATAGATGGGAATCGCCAAAATATATCATTGGAGAAAGCTATGGCGGAACGCGTGTCATGGGATTAGCTTTAGAACTTCAACAGAAGCAGTGGATGTATTTAAATGGGGTCATCATGGTATCGCCAGCAGACTATAAAGTATTGCGTGTTGGAGGCCCAGTGTCCTCTGCGTTAAACCTCCCCTATTATACCGCTACTGCTTGGCATCATAATAAACTTCCCGAAGTATTACAATCAAAAGATTTGTTAGAAATTCTTCCTGAGTCTGAAGATTTTACAATAAATACACTTATACCAGCATTAGCCAAAGGTGGCTTTATTGATCCCGCTGAAAAAATGAAGGTTAGTGAAAAAATGGCGTATTATTCTGGATTAAGTCAAAAGGTGATTTTACAACATAATTTAGATGTTCCTAACTCCTTTTTTTGGAAAGAATTACTTCGAGAGGATACGGGACAAACTATCGGACGCTTAGATTCTCGTTATCTTGGAATTGACAAAAAAGAAGCTGGAGACCGTCCTGACTATAGTGCGGAACTCACCTCGTGGTTGCACTCATTTACACCCGCTATCAACCACTATATTAAAAGTGAATTACAATTTGTAACTGATCTAAAATACAATATGTTTGGCGCTGTACGTCCTTGGAATAACGATGATGACAACACTCGCGATAACCTAAGACTCGCCATGGCACAAAATCCTTATCTAAAAGTATTAAACCAATCTGGATATTATGACGGCGCAACTACCTATTTTAATGCAAAATACACCTTGTGGCAAATTGATCCTAGTGGAAAAATGAAAGATCGTTTTACGTTTAAAGGCTATCGAAGTGGGCATATGATGTATTTGAGAAATGAAGATTTAATTCAGGCAAATGAAGATTTAAGACAATTTCTTAAAGACTCCTCAGCTAATGGTAAGGCCGCTAAATACTGATGCAGCGTGCTCTAATTAGTATTCTAATTCCTTTTAAAAATACAGAACGTTTTCTGGAGGAATGTTTACGGTCTATTCAAAAACAATCGTACACCAATTGGGAGCTTCATATTGTCGATGACCACTCTTCTGATAGAAGCACTGAAATTGTTGAAAGCTATGCAAACAACGATGCTAGAATACACCTCCATTTTAATAGCGGAAATGGTATTATAGAAGCCTTAAAGACAGCTTACAAACACGCTCAGGGCACTTTCATTACGCGAATGGACAGTGATGACATCATGACTACTAATAAACTTGAACAGATGCAGCAAAATCTTCAGATTTATGGGGTGGGTCATTTGGCATTGGGGCAAGTAAAATACTTTTCAAAGACTGGTATTGGAGCGGGCTACAAACGCTATGAAACTTGGCTCAATACGTTAACAGCTAACGGTTCAAATTTTGAGGAAATTTATAAGGAATGTGTGATTCCATCTCCCTGTTGGATGGTGTATAAAACAGACTTTGAGTCTTGTGGAGGCTTCAACTCTGATATTTACCCTGAAGATTATGATTTGGCATTTCGATTTTATAAACACGGTTTAAAATGCATACCATCAAACGACGTTCTACACTACTGGCGCGATTATGCTGTACGCACTTCCAGAGTAGATGCCCATTATGCCGAAAATTCGTTTTTGGATTTAAAAGTCAACTACTTTTTAGAACTTTCTAGAGTGAATGCACACCAATTAATTCTTTGGGGAGCTGGTGCTAAAGGTAAAAAAGTAGCTCAATTACTTCTTGAAAGAAAAATTGCTTTTGAATGGGTTTGTGACAATCCAAAAAAAATTGGAAAAGCTATTTATGGTCAGGTGTTAAAATCATTCAACTATTTGGATACACTTCATAATTTTCAAAGTATTATTTCCGTTGCAAATCCTGAGGCGCAAGTGGAGATTGAAGCGTACTTTAAATCCCGTGAAATGGCTGCAATGCACGATTATTTTTTCTTCTGTTAATCAAATCAAATTTTAGTTTTTTATATTTGACCTATAATCCATCAGATGCAGTTTTTACACCCAGAATTTTTTTATGCTCTTTTCGCACTGCTCATTCCTATATTTATTCATTTATTTCAGCTCAGACGTTTCAAAGTCCAGGAATTTACAAATGTTGCGTTATTACAAAAAATTCGTCTTCAAACTCGTAAAAGTTCACAACTTAAAAAATGGTTGATATTAATGCTCAGGTTTCTAGCAATTGGGTGTATCATTATAGCATTCAGTCAACCCTATTTATCAAATTATTCCGTTCAAAATAAGCCCGCTGAAACGGTTGTTTACATAGATAATTCATTCAGCATGCAAGCTGTAGGCCCTAAAGGAGAGCTGCTTAGACGCGCCGTACAAGATGTCATCGCTGGATTTGATGACGCCGAAAAAATTACTGTATTCACTAATGATAAACGCTATAATTCAAGCCGTATAAAAGACTTAAAAACTGAACTGTTAGCACTGGAATACAGTCCAAATCAACTGGACCTAAATACGTTAATCCTAAAAGGAAAATCGTTGTTTTCAGAGTCTAAAACGAGTAGAAAAAAATTAATTCTGATTTCTGATTTTCAAAGCTCTAATCCCAATACTAGAATTGAAAAGGATTCAACTCTACAAGTTTTTGTGGTGCCTTTGAAGCCAATCAGTACTGCAAACAGCTATATTGACACAATCGCCCTAGAGCCCTATCTAGAAGCAAATTACAAGTTGACTGTTAGAGGAAAAACCAACCTTGATACGACAGACAGTATCCCCGTAACTTTATTTCAAGATCAACAGCTTGTTGGAAAATCTATTCTAGAAAAATCTAAAAACTACACCACCACTTTTGAGCTTTCAAACGCCATAGAATTTAAGGGTAAAATAGCCATAGATGACCCCCAACTCTCTTATGATAATGCCATGTATTTTAACATTCCAAAAGCAGAAAAAATTGCAGTTCTAGCGATCAATGAACAATCCGATGCTGCTTTTTTAAAAAAATTATATACTGGTGAGGAATTTCTATTTCAAAGTCAACGTTTAAACACTTTAGATTACAGTCAAATTAAGCTCCAAAACTTGATTATTTTAAATGGGTTAAGTACGATTTCGACAGCGCTAATAAACAGTCTTGATGCATTTATGAAAACTGGAGGTGTTGTGGTTTTGATACCAAATAAAAAAGGTGATTTAAAAGCCTATAATACGCTGTTAGCAACACAAACAAAATACGAACTTGAGCCTTTAAAAAATCAACAAAAACGCCTTACAAAAATTGCGTTTAATCATCCCATTTTAAATTCAGTATTTGAAGCGGAGGTTACAAATTTTCAATATCCAACAGTAGAGTACTTTTATCCCATTAATTCGGCCGTTAACGCTGTATTTTCATTTGAAGATGACGCTCCTTTTTTAGTGCAATTTAAGGGGTTGTTTGTATTTACTGCAGCTCTAGACTCTCCAGGTTCTAACTTTGTAAACTCTCCTCTAATTGTACCAACATTTTATAAGATTGCAACCTCGAGTTTAAACACACCACCATTACAGTACTGGATTGGTGCGAAAAACTCCTTTGACCTTAAAGTCAATTTACAAAAAGATCGGGTTTTGAAATTAGGGCATCACGATACTCAGCTCATTCCGTTACAAACAAATTTCAATACCAAAGTCAGACTCACAACAAGTGATATGCCTAAAAAACCTGGGCATTATGCGGTTTTAAAAGAAACAGACACATTGACCCATGTGAGTTATAACTATAACCGAAATGAAAGTCAGCTTCGCTATCAAGACCTTTCAAGTCTGAAAGGAGTTTCGATTGAGGCCTCAGTGGATGCTGTATTAAAAAAAATAAAAATTGAGTCGAATGTGAGCTGGTTGTGGAAATGGTTTATTATTTTTGCACTATTATTATTAGCTTTTGAAATGCTCATCTTAAAATATTTTAAATGAACGTACTTATAAAATCAGCTACCATTCTTGATGAAAAAAGTGATTTCCATAATCAAACTCAAGACATTTTAGTTGAAAACGGTTCCATTACTCAAATTGCTAAATCGCTTAAAAATCCGCATAATTATCCTGAAATTGCCTTTGAAAACCTTCATGTTTCTAAGGGTTGGTTCGACAGTAGCGTATCTTTTGGAGAGCCTGGCTATGAAGAACGTGAAACAATTGCCAATGGATTATATGTTGCAGGAACTTCTGGATTTACGGACATTGCTCTAAATGCCAATACTAACCCTGTTATTGATTCCCATTCTGAGGTGTCGTTTGTGATTTCTAAAGCTGAAAATTCTCCAACAACACTCCATCCAATTGGAGCCTTGACTAAAGAAAGTAAAGGAGAAGATCTTGCGGAATTATTTGATATGAAATCTGCTGGAAGTATTGCTTTTGGAGATTATAAAAAACCGATTATAAATCCTAATTTACTTAAAATAGCATTGCAATATGCTTCGAGTTTTGACGGCTTAGTTCACTCCTACCCCCACGAAGCTAGAGTGGCTGCAAATGGGGTTATGAATGAAAACCTTATGAGTACGCAACTTGGACTGAAAGGACTGCCAGCATTAGCTGAAGAACTTCAAATTGCACGTGATTTGTTTATTTTAGAATATACAGAAGGAAAGTTGCATATTCCAACCATTTCAACAGCTAAGTCCGTAGAATTAATTCGTGAGGCCAAAGCCAAAAAACTAGACGTAAGTTGTAGTGTGGCTATACATAACTTAATGTTTACGGATGAGTGCTTATCCGATTTTGATACAAATTATAAAGTCATACCGCCCTTGCGAACAGCTTCAGACGTTGAAGCATTAGTTCAAGGCGTGAAAGATGGTACAATTGACATGGTAACTTCTGATCATAACCCAATTGATATAGAGTATAAAAAAATAGAATTTGATTATGCTAAAAATGGTACGATTGGACTAGAAAGTGCTTTTGGAGTTTTAAATACACTATTTACCACTAAAAAGGCAGTGCAACTCCTCTCCAAAGGAAAAGAACGTTTTGGTCTAAAAAACACGAGTATAGAAATTGGCAGTAGCGCAAACTTAAGTTTATTTAATCCCTCAAAACCTTATGTCTTTGAAAACAAACACATCCGCTCAAAATCAAAAAATTCGATGTTCTTAGGCTCAAAACTAAAAGGCACCGTTTATGGGATTATTGCTAACAACAGGACTTCAATCGCGCTTTAATAATGGAAAATAACGACATTAAATCTGGAAAAACTAGTGCAGTAATAAGCTATTTTTACCTTTTAGGCGTGCTTATCGCTTACCTTACAAACGCAGAAAAAAAGAGTCAATTCGCCTATTTCCACATTCGGCAATCTTTGGGGTTATGGCTCACATTTTTAGCCTTAGGTTACCCTGTAGGCTATTTTGATAATTGGCAAATTACGTTTTCATTTTGGATTGCTTTTGCAATTCTATTTATTTATGGATTTTCGATGGCATTATCAGGAAAAACTACTCCTATTCCTTTGGTTGGAAAATTCTATCAAAATGCTTTTAAAAACATACAATAAGTGACTGTAAATCTCCCTTTAGTTCATATTTCTAGACCCTCAACTCTGAAAGAAAATGCACCTTTACTAGTGATGCTTCATGGCTACGGTAGTGATGAAAATGATTTGTTTTCATTTGCGAGTGAACTTCCAGAAGAATTATTCATCATTTCGATACGGGCGCCTTACCCGCTCCAACCTAGTGGAAACGCTTGGTATGCTATAAATTTTGATGCTGAACAAAATAAATGGAATGACAATGCGCAAGCTAAATCGTCCATGGATATTTTGATCCGCTGTATCGATCAAGCTTGTGCTTTTTATCCCGTTGATAAAACTAACGTAACTTTGTTAGGTTTCAGTCAAGGAACTATTTTGGCGATGGCAACAGCCTTGAATCACCCAACAAAAATCAAAAATATCATCGGGCTTAGTGGCTATGTAAATCATGACATACTTCCAGAAAACTTAGAAAAATCAGCGTACTCACATTTAAGTTTCTATTGTTCTCACGGCACCGTTGATCAAGTGATTCCAATCGATTGGGCACGACAAACACCCGTGTTTCTAAAGGGGCTAAACATTGAGCACACCTATAGTGAATTCCCAGTGGGTCATGGAGTTGCGCCTCAAAATTTCTACGAACTAAGAGATTGGATTTCTACCAAAATTTAGAACGTCTAAAAGGCTGTTATTGCAGAAAACTATTTTGCGTTTTCGTTTTCAACCTTTAAAAGCGACACTTTCGAATTTTCAGTTTCTAAAACTTCAATTTTAGCTTTAAATTTTTTGATGTCTTTTTCATACTTATCAATAATCCCTTTTGAGTTGACGTACTGAAACACATTGACTAAAAGTGAAAACACAAGTAAGTATAGATAAATATATTTTTTCATTTTAAATGGATATTTGTAGTTGATCGTAAGCAAGATTAACAGTTTCGGGTAGTATTTTTTCTATGTCATTATGAAATCCTAAATGATGACTAAGATGGGTTAAAAATGCTTTTTTTGGATTTACACGTTTGATAAACTCTAGGGCTTCTTCGAGATTGAAATGAGAGACATGGGGTTCGATTCTTAAGGCATTTACAACCAAAACATCTAACCCTTTTAGTTTTTCTACTTCTGCATCAGAAACCGTTTTTGCATCGGTTATATAGGCAAATTTATCAATGCGATAGCCCAAAATTGGAAGCCTGTTATGGAGTACATTAATAGGTTGAACTAATTTAGAGCCCAAAGTAAAAGGACGATCTGAAATTTGATGGTCATTCAATGTAAGAACGCCAGGGTATTTATTTTCTTTAACAAAGATATAATCAAAGCGTTTATAGAGCGATTTCAGAACCCGTTCCTGCGCATAAATATCAAGGGCACCCTGTCTGTAGAAAAAAGGTCTCAAATCGTCTAAACCGGCAGTGTGATCACTGTGTTCGTGTGTGAAAAGAACGGCATCAATTGTAGTGCAATCTGTACGTAACATTTGCTGTCTAAAGTCTGGACTGCAATCAATTAAAACCGAAAAATCGGCCCACTGCACTAAAACCGACACTCTAAGGCGTTTATCTTTAGGGTCTTCACTTAAGCATACAGGATGCTTACTTCCAATAATTGGAATTCCTTGTGAAGTTCCAGTGCCTAAAAATGTAATTTTCAAATCGGTTATTAGTTTTAACAAAAATAGGCTATTTTTTTTTTAAGCTTATCTAAAATGATATCTTTGTGTATATTGCAAATCTCTTTAATCAACAAGATGGAAATAACACTTAAAGGAGATGCTAAGATTGAAAGCATCCCTTCATTAAAGGACAAGGCTTTAAGAATAAATTTAAACGAAAACATTTACGGAACTTTTGCTGAAATTGGTGCTGGACAAGAAACAGTACGCCAATTCTTTAGGGCCGGTGGGGCTTCAGGAACTATTGCAAAAGCCATGTCTGCTTATGACAAATCTTTTAGTGATGCCATTTACGGTACTGAAAAAGAAAACCGTTATGTGACCGAAGATCGCTTAAAAAAAATGTTAACTCATGAAGTCAGATTAATTGAAAACCGTCTTTCTAGAGATGAGTCTCCCAATAAAATGTTTTTTAGCTATGCAAATACTGTAGCGACCATTGATTTCGCAAAACGTTTTAAAGGCCATGGATGGGTTGGAATTCGCTATCAAATTGATGCCAATCAGGAGGTTTATAATGAAATTACACTCCACATCCGTTTTAAAGAAACCGATGCGCGTTTACAGCAAGAAACGCTCGGAAAACTAGGCACCAACTTAATTTATGGTGCTTATTATAAATATAACCAACCAAAAAAACTGCTCAGATACTTATACGATCACATCGATAAAGACCAGTTAGAAATTGATACAATTAATTTTTCTGGACCTTCATTTAAAGAAGTTGATAATCGGCTTATGAGCTTACAGCTCTTGAAAAATGGAATGACCGATGCGGTTATGTTTGCTCCAGATGGTAACAATGTACTGCCCGCACGCGTTCTTTACAAGAAAAATATTCTCGCCTTTAGAGGAAGTTTCCGACCTGTAACGAAAGTAAACATAGATATGTATGAGAAATCTTACGATATGTTTCTACAAGAAAATAAAGTAACCAAAGAAAAGACACAGGTTATTTTTGAAATCACCTTATCGAATTTAAGAGCTTCTGGGGGCGAAATTGATGAGCAAGATTTTATGGATCGAGCGCGGTTGTTATGTTCGCTGGGACAAACGGTTCTCATCTCTAATTTTCAAGAATATTACAAACTTGTAGAGTACTTTAATTTATACACCAAAAACCGCATGGGACTTTCTATGGGGATCAATAACCTGATTGATATTTTTGATGAAAAATATTATCGCCATTTAAGCGGAGGAATTCTAGAAGCGTTCGGAAAACTCTTTAACAAAGATCTTAAAATCTATTTGTATCCGATGTTAACTGAAAACCAAAGCTTGACTACGAGCGAAGACCTGAAAGTGCATCCACGTATGAAAGAGCTTTATAAGTATTTCAAATACAATGGAAAACTTGTTGATATAAAAAATTACGATACTGAAATTCTGAATATTTTCTCAAGAAAAGTTTTGAAAATGATTTCAAACGCAGAACCGGGCTGGGAAAAAATGCTTCCTGAAGGAGTTTCAGATATTATCAAAGCACAAAATCTATTTGGATATGAAACCCAATAAGTGCTTCGAACCCATAAAAAAAGCGACCAATTGGTCGCTTTTTTTTATTTTAATATCTGGGCAGTGTGTTCCTTAGTTTTCACTTTTAAGATGATGTCTTCAATAACACCAGCTTCGTCAATCACAAAAGTGGTTCTATGAATACCCTCATAGTCTTTACCCATAAATTTTTTAGGGCCCCAAACGCCAAAGGCTTTGATTACCGATTTGTCTTCGTCTGCCAATAACGGATACGGAAAACCGTACTTTTCTTTAAAATTTGTTTGACGTTTAGCACTGTCTGCACTCACGCCAAGAACATCATAGCCTTGAGCTGTAAAACGACTGTAGTTATCGCTCAAATTACAAGCCTCAACAGTACAGCCAGGGGTACTGGCTTTGGGATAGAAAAACAACACGAGTTTTTTACCTTTATAATCTGCTAAAGAAATTGAATTTCCACTTTCGTCTAAAGCTTGAAAATCTGGAGCGGCATCGCCTATTTGTAATGTAATCATAATTAGTATCTTTGGTTAGTTCAACAAATATAAAGGAATGACTAAAACTGAGAAGGTAAATTTTGTTATAAAAACCTTAAAAGATTATTATCCCGAAATCCCTATCCCCCTAGACCATAAGGATCCCTACACACTTTTGATTGCCGTATTGCTATCTGCGCAGTGTACGGATGTGCGTGTGAATCAAATTACGCCACTCCTATTTGCCAAAGCCGACAACCCTTATGCTATGGTAAAACTAAGTGTTGAGGAGATCAAAGCCATAATACGACCTTGTGGATTATCGCCCATGAAAAGTAAAGGTATTTATGGCTTGTCACAGATTCTTATCGAATCCCACAACGGCGAAGTTCCGCAGAGTTTTAGCGCTTTGGAGGCTTTGCCTGCTGTGGGCCATAAAACCGCAAGTGTGGTGATGGCACAGGCCTTTGGTGTGCCGGCATTTCCTGTGGACACGCATATTCATCGCTTGATGTACCGCTGGAACCTGACAAATGGTAAAAATGTGGCTCAAACTGAGAAAGATGCCAAACGGTTGTTTCCAAAAGAATTGTGGAACGATTTGCACTTGCAAATCATTTGGTATGGCCGTGAGTACTCTCCTGCCCGTGGGTGGGATTTAGACAAGGATATTATTACCAAAACTATTGGTCGGAAAACGGTTATTGACCAGTATTACAAATAAACTCAGATTTCTTTTTTTTTGTAGAATGACTCTTAAAGTTTTTACTCTTTAGAACACCCGCTATGGCATTCAGTTGACACCTTATTATTTATTTGTTTTAAAATGCAAGTAATACATTATCAGTTGTTTACGATGTTTTTTAAGTGCCTGTTCTTTGGTGATTTAAAAACTATGTTATAAATTTGAGTGACGAATTAAGACCCCAAGTCTAAATCTTCACAAACAGCTTAACCGAAGTTTTAGATTGTATTGTATATAGATTTCAAGAAATACTTGGGGAACTAGAGTGTTTCAATATATGCTGTATTTGGATGTATTAAACTACTCAAAACAAAAATATAAGCGAAATATAAACGAGTAGTGGTTTATATATACACTTATTATGGACAATTAAGACGAACATTCAACCATATCCGAGAATGAACTCTGCTTGGAAGAAAAAAATAAAAGAGTTAAAATGCGCATAAAATAGGAGAGGCTATAGAAAATGATTTTCTTTAGTAGCTTTTTTTGCAAGTAACAGAACTCCTTTAATAAAACTGTTGCGTTAAATATAAATTAATTAAAAATGAAAAAAATATTGATTTTAGCCCTATTTATTATAGGAATTTCTACATATGGACAAGTACCAACAGATTATTACACACAAGGATATAATACCGGTTGCAACCTTGGAAAAGAAGCTAATAAGAAACTTTATCAAAAAACTGTTAATAATATTAATTTCCCATTAGAATATAGAAATGGAGTAAAAGAAGGATATTTTATTTGCTATAAACCTATAAAATTAATAGGGGGTGAGATTTCCGACTTTGTAAAATGTCATATATAAAATGACGAAAAAGCATGTAAAAAGATAGAAGGTTCTATTGGAGAAATTGAGAAATAATAGCCCCAACTCCCGTACGAATACTTTCCCCCGCTCCCGCACGAATCCTTTCGTGTGGTTAGTTAAAATAAATAACTATTATTAATCAAAATAAAAAAATCCCAACACAGGTTGGGATTTTATACTATTGTATCCTAATTAATAATAGAATCAAAATTTAAGCCCTTATAAACAGCAACTTTCAATGCTTTTGAATAGTTTAGAAGGAAATTTATGGTTTCTGGTTTAGGATTAAATGTATTTGAATTAAGGGGTTTTTCAGTGTAAAGTTTTGCCATTAGCCTGTCATTGTTGGTTAGTTACTACCTCTAACGCCAGGAACACAAATTTATTTTAAGGAGTCCTTAATTTGTTAAAACAATATTGTGAGTTTCAATTAATTTGCGCAAATTAATAAGTGCATAGCGCATACGTCCCAAAGCGGTATTTATACTCACACCGGTATTTTCAGAAATTTCTTTAAAGCTCATATCATTATACATGCGCATGATAAGAACTGTTTTTTGGTCTTCAGGCAATTCTTCTACTAAAGCTCTAATATCGTGAACAATTTGCGAATGCACGAGTTCCCCTTCTGCATTTAGAGCGCCATCACTCAACACTGAAAATATATCAAAATCTCCGCTGTTGTTAAACTTTGGCATGCGGCTATTTTTTCTAAAATAATCGATCACCAAGTTATGTGCAATGCGCATTACCCAAGGCAAAAATTTGCCTTCTTCATTATATTTACCAAGCTTAAGGGTACGAATAACTTTTATGAAAGTATCTTGAAAAACATCTTCCGTGACATCTCGGTCTTGGACCTTAGAATAAATGAAGCCATAAAGTCGCTGTTGGTGGCGCTTAATTAGAACGGAAAGACACTGTTCATTACCTTTAATATAATCACTGACGAGAATGGCGTCGCTAATAGAGTTTGAGTTCATAACATTACTTTAAAATCGTACACAAATGGTGTGTACTGGGTTAAAAAAAATAAAAAAGTAATGTTATTCTATAAGCGTTTGTTTTAGGTGATAAAAATCAAATATAGCAACAATCTGTGGAATTTAACAATTTTTTTTTAGTTTTTAACGTCAAGAAGACCGCAGACAGTTCTATTATTTTTTATAATAATGGTATCTTTACATCCAAATTTGACGTCATAAATGCCGCTAGACCTTTCAAAACTAAGTCCAAAAGAACACATTCTAATTAAAGGTGCAAAATTGCATAATCTAAAGAATATAGATGTTGCTATTCCACGACACAAATTGGTCGTCATTACTGGACTTTCTGGCTCTGGAAAATCAAGTTTGGCTTTTGACACCTTATATGCTGAAGGTCAACGACGTTATGTGGAAAGTTTATCGAGTTATGCTCGGCAATTTTTGGGGCGACTACACAAACCAAATGTCGATTATATCAAAGGGATTGCTCCTGCCATTGCAATTGAGCAAAAAGTAAACTCTACCAATCCCCGATCAACTGTAGGTACTACTACAGAAATTTATGATTATTTGAAATTAGTTTTTGCTCGAATTGGAAAAACCTACTCCCCCATTTCTAATACTGTGGTCAAAAAAGATACCACAAGCGATGTCATTACCTACATTAAAACACTAAATGTAGGCGAAAAACTTCTGCTTTTAGCGCCAATTCATTTAGAAAAAGGGCGAACAATAGAAAATAAATTACAAGCACTGCAACATCAAGGTTTTGCACGAATCAAAGTCAAGGATAGTGTGGAACGCATAGATCAGATTGAAGCGTTTCAAAACCTCCCAAAAACACTTAGTCTTGTTGTAGATCGGATTATTGTAAAAGACGAGGACGATTTTTACAACCGCTTGGCAGATGCTGTTGAAATGGCCTTTTTTGAAGGTAAAGGCCGTTGTTATATTGAAAAAATTGACGGTTCTGAAACGCGCGAATTTAGTAATTCATTTGAGCTTGACGGTCAAAAATTTTTAGAACCCAATACGCATTTATTTAGTTTTAATAACCCTTATGGTGCCTGTCCAAAATGTGAAGGCTATGGCGATATTATTGGTATCGATAAAAGCCTAGTGATTCCAAACACCTCGCTTTCGATTTATGAAAATGCAGTATTTCCATGGCGTGGAGACAGTATGAAATATTATCGAGACCAATTAGTGAATAATTCCCATAAATTTGACTTTCCAATTCATAAACCATATTTTGAATTAGATCCCGAGCATCAACATTTACTTTGGACAGGGAATAGTCACTTTACAGGTTTGAATGACTTTTTTGCAGAGCTAGAATCTAAGGCCTATAAGGTTCAAAATCGCGTAATGTTATCGCGCTATCGGGGTAAAACAAAGTGTAGCAGCTGTAACGGCAAACGTTTACGTACAGAAGCCAATTATGTAAAAGTTGGAGGTGCATCTATCACCGATTTAGTGGAATTATCTCTCAAAGATTTAATTGAGTTTTTTAAAACAATCAAATTAGATTCTAACGACAAAAAGATTGCAAAGCGGCTTTTGAAAGAGATTCATAATCGTCTAGAATTTTTATCGAATGTAGGCCTAGATTATTTGACCTTAAATAGAAAATCTAACACCTTATCTGGAGGAGAAAGCCAACGGATAAACTTGGCCACATCCTTGGGAAGTAGTTTGGTTGGATCGATGTATATTTTGGACGAACCGAGTATCGGACTCCATTCCAAAGATACCGAACGCCTTATAAATGTTCTAAATGCCTTGCGCGATTTGGGCAATACTGTTATTGTCGTTGAACATGACGAAGCCATCATGGCTGCCGCCGATTATGTTATCGATATTGGTCCCGAAGCCGGTTCTTTTGGAGGAGAAGTCATGGCAAGTGGTAGTTACAAATCCCTTTTGAAAAGTAATACCCTAACAGCTCAATACCTCAATGGAGGGCTTGACATAGAAGTCCCTCAAAAAAGAAGAACCTCCAAATACAGTATAAGCATAAAAGGTGCTCGTGAACATAATTTAAAAAATATCGATGTTACATTTCCGTTGAACATGCTCACTGTTGTGACGGGGGTTTCTGGAAGTGGAAAAAGTACGTTAGTTAAACAAATTGTGTATCCCGCCTTACTCAAATCAATTGGGGGTTATGGCGAAAAAGCTGGAGAATTCACAAGTTTAGACGGAAATTTTAGCACGGTAAAGTTTATTGAATTTGTCGATCAAAATCCAATTGGTCGCTCCTCACGATCCAATCCTGTAACCTACATCAAAGCCTACGATGATATTCGTGCGCTATTTTCTAAACAAAAACTGAGTGTTCTAAGAAATTATCAACCTAAACATTTTTCGTTTAATGTGGATGGTGGACGGTGTGACACCTGTAAAGGTGAAGGGGCAGTGACTATCGAAATGCAATTTATGGCCGATGTTCAACTTCTTTGTGATGACTGTCAAGGCAAACGCTTCAAAAAACAAGTGTTAGAAATTAAATTTAATGAAAAAACAATTGATGACATTCTAAGGATGACTATCGATGATGCCATTGCTTTTTTTGAAACACATAAAGCGACAAAAATAAAAACAAAACTACAACCCCTTCAAGATGTAGGACTTGGCTATGTAACGCTTGGGCAAAGCTCTTCGACCCTATCAGGAGGTGAAGCACAACGCATCAAATTAGCCTCATTTTTAGGAAAAGGAACAAAGGCAGAAACAGGCTTATTTATTTTTGATGAACCCACTACTGGACTTCATTTTCATGACATCAAAAAACTTCTAAAATCGTTTAATGCTTTAATAGAGATTGGCCATTCAGTAATTGTAATCGAGCATAATTTAGACCTTATTAAATGTGCCGATCATGTGATTGACCTCGGTCCAGAAGGCGGTGCTAATGGTGGCTATATCTTAGCAGAAGGCACCCCAGAAGCTGTAGTAAAGTCTAAAACATCTTCAACAGGTCAATTTCTAAAAAACAAATTAAACTAATCGTATTTTAATACGTAATGTATTGAATTATAGTTGATTAAATTTTAACCGTAATTTTTGGCATGCTGTTTGGTAATACATTTTTGAAATTAACTTTTAAAACATTGTATTATGAGAAATTTATGTTTGCTATTTGTTAGTGTTATTGTATTTGGAACTGTATCTGCACACTCCGATTCTAATCCTTATAATACAGATCATTCGTTTGTTTTTAATGAACAAGGTATTGAATTTGCAATTTTCAAGGATGGACAATTTGATTTTAATGTGTTACGTTACCGTCAAGCTTCGGCTCAATTTACAAATACTAATGGTCTAAAAATTAGTTTCAACACAGGCTACGATTATGCAGCCTATATTCAATATGACTCTTACGGCGCAGTCATTCAAATTGAAAACACTCCAATTTATTATGACTATTATGGCCGTATCCGTCAGGCTGGAAATGTACATGTATATTATGACTATAGCGGTCGTGTCTCTCGAATTGGAGGCTTATATATACATTATGATGCTTACAACTATGTACGCACAAACGGCTATGTCAACCGTTATAATCGCTACTATAGACCTAGTGTTTGGCATTCCTATTACAGAGTCCCTAGTCGAAGATTTTGTGTGTTATTGAGTACGCCTTACAGACGACATTATACCCCTATTAGATATCGCTATGTAAATCCCTACAGAAATAATCGACGTCCTATTGTGTATAGAAATCAATCGAATCATAATCGAATTGTTAATCGACGATCAAACCTTAGAGCGCGCTATGCTGTCAATAAAGGCTCGAGAAAAGCTGTTACAACAACTAGTCGTTCTACAAACCGACAAACCCCTAACACTACACCAAATAGATCAAATCGTCGTGTTACAAACTCGACCGCAACAAGACGTGTAAATACCTCAACCCAAGTGAAACGCTCAAAACCAAACCTAAAAAATTCAAGAGTTGTAGCACAAAGGACCCCAAGAACGCGTTCAATCCATAGAAAAACACGTCAAAGAAAATAATAATTTAAGTTAGTTAGTAGAAAACGCCGTAGTTGAAAACCCCAATTCACTACGGTGTTTTTTTATGTTTAACTTAAAAGGTTTTGTGCCAGTTGTTGGGTTAACGATTTGCGACTATAGTGTTCTAGCCCTATTGAATCAACATGTAAATTTTTAAGTTTATAGGCTTCAAAATGTTGCTCTAGTTGATTGCGAAGTGCCGTAGCAGCGTCATATCTAAAATACGTTCCCGATTTGGTTTGGTTTAGGATGCCCTCAATATCAGAAGCTTCAGGTCCAATGGCTAATATTGGACGTTTGGAAGCCATATATTCAAATAATTTCCCAGGGATAATGTATTCTGTTTCTTTGGAATCCTCTTCAATTAGCAGTAGTAATTGCGTTTTTTTCTGACACTCTATAATACTAGTGTGAGACACATAGCCCATAGCATGAATATGACGCTCTAATCCAAAACGTTTTAAGGCCTCCATAACCTCTGCACTAACATTTCCTATGAGGTTCAGCTGAAACGCCGCTGCAAAGTCCTCTGATGTGGCAACCATATCGGATAAAACACCCCATAAAACTGTGGGATTTCGTCCTTCAAATAAAGATCCGATATGTGAAAGTGTAAACTTAGAATCCAATATACTGTTTGTAGTGATTTCGAAATCAAAACCATTGGTAAGTACCTGTACAGGCGTGGTAGTCAGTCCTGAAAATAGTGTTTTGGTTTTTAGACTCGTCACCACTAATTGATCTGCAGATTGCAAGACTGCTGTTTCTAATTTTTTATGCTTTTTTTGAGCAAATGAACTTAACATTAATTTCTTATGATACCCTATTTGTGTCCAAGGATCTCTAAAATCAGCGATCCATTTTAGAGCATGTTTCTGTTTTAATTGTAATCCGATAAGATGTAAACTATGTGGTGGTCCAGTGGTAATAATCGTATCAATTTGATGTGTCGAAATATACTCTGACAAATATGAAACTGAAGGGCGCACCCAAGAAACTCGTGCATCTGGAATGAAAAAATTCCCTCTTATAAAAAGAAGAAATTTTTCTAAAATAGATTGTTTTTGAGTGTTCGAAATAAGCCCTTTAGACAGAGTTTTAGTTTTGGATTTAGAAACAAATTTTGCCCATTTATAAGGTTCATTAATCGGTGCTTTTAATAGCGTCAATTCTGAGCTGACATCCGTCAATAACGAGCTGTCATTTATCGGATAATTAGGGTTTTCAGGGCAATAAACAATAGGCGTAATTCCAAAATCAGGCAAATACTTGACAAACTTTAGCCAACGTTGAACTCCAGGGCCACCAGCTGGCGGCCAATAGTACGTTATGATGAGAACCTTTTTCACGATCGTTTTCTGTAGATTATAAGCCCTTGACCAAGAATTAATACTACCAATAAAATAGAACTCGCTAAGGCAATAGTTGACCCTACTCTTACAACGCTTGGATTAAATATAAACTCCACGGTATGTTCCCCCTTAGGAATTTCTAAACCCCGCAGCACATAATTAACATTGAAATGCTTCACCTCAATGCCATCAATTTTTGCCTGCCAGCCCTTTTCGTAATACACTTCAGAAAATACAGCAAAACCATCTTCAGCGTTTGTGGTTTTATAAACGAGGTGATTGAGCTTGTAATCCACTAATTGAATCGAAGCGGATGAATCTTTTGCAAATCTTCTTGCGTTTAAAGTCTTAGAATTGGCAGTCGCCGTTAGTTTTGTATTTATTGTATCTAGTGCTAAAATTTCATCATTTGCAGATTCATAGGTTTCTATGGCATCAATAAACCATGCATTCCCGTTTGCGTTTTCATTTTCAAAATACTGTAAATTCCCTTCTTTATCTTCGTAAATTACATATTTGGTGTTCAACATATTTAGAACCTCAAAATTCGTTTTATCAATATGAAAATCTTGTAATTCCTTAAATCGTCTCAATTTAGCAGCATGATACCCTTCTATAGAATTATGAAAATAGGATGATTTTGTAGAATTATCAGATCTATCTAAAACTCTAAAGATAGAGGTGTCTTTTAATAATTCATTGTCAATTGAATTTGCTTGATAGGGACGATCTACTTTGATTGCTGAAACAAAATTATCGGCATTCACATAGCGTCGGTCCACGCCTACCAAATCAAAAACAACAAGTAGCCCCAGAATGATAAGGGTTTTATTTTGGGTTAATTTTTGTTTGATATAAGCGAAAATCAAACCCCCAACAGCTAAAACCAGCAACAAGCTTCGCCATGTATCTTCAGTAAAAATAGCACTGCGATCCTGCCTTAAGGCCTCAACAAAAGCAGCACCGTAATACTGTTTAAATTGGCCATCGCTCATACCAACAAAATTAAACAAACTCGTCTTGAAAACTAAAAATAATACGGCTGTTCCAGCTACAATACCCACTGACTTTTTTAGGGCGTCCAACTTTGTTTCAAAACGTAAATCGTTATGAAATAATCGTCCTAAGCCCAAAGTTGCTAATAGTGGAATACAGAGTTCTAAAATAACTTGAATTGAGCTTACCGCTCTAAATTTATTATAAAGTGGTATGTAGTCGATAAAGAAGTCCGTTAGAACTGCTAGATTTTTCCCATAGGATAATAATAGAGACATTAACACGCCTGCAACTAACCACCATTTATAGCGACCATGGTATAAAAACAGAGCCAATACAAAAAGAAAAATGACCACAGCACCTATATAGGCTGGGGCTTCCACAATTGGTTGATCGCCCCAATACATTGGCGCTTGTTGAGATTCTTGAAGGGCTTGTAAAGGAGTTGCACCTAAAGCTCTAAACGCCTTGTAGGTTTCTGATTTTTTTCCAAGATGTTCACGATTACCACCACCCATAAAGCGGGGGATAAAGAGATTAAATGTTTCTAATTTCCCATAACTAAATTGTGTAATATAAGCCTTATCCAGTCCTGTAGTCTGTTCTTTGGGACTACCGTCAGGGTTGATCGTTAATTCACTCTGTCCACGTGTACTTTCTTTGGCATATTCGCTAGTAGCCATCAAATTGGTAGCGTTCATCCCGAATGCAAGTAGAGCAGCGCCCAACAGAACAGTTGAGGCTTTAAAAAATGCAGGGAGTTGTTTTGTTTTAAGCGCCTGAATCAGAAAAGATATGCCTAAAATTATGATTAAAAATCCTAAGTAGTAGGTCATCTGTGGATGATTAGTCACCAGTTCCAATCCAGATGCTATAGCGGTGACTATGAAGCCTAGAAAATAGCGGTTTTGAAAAGTCAAAATAATCCCGGACAACACTAGTGGCATATAGGCAATAGCATGGGCTTTGGCATTATGCCCAACCCCTAAGATAATAATTAAATAGGTGGAAAAACCAAAGGCGAGAGCACCCAAAATAGCGATTTTAAAATCAATTTTTAGCACTAACAATAAGATATAAAACCCCAATAGATATAAAAAAAGATAGTCAGCTGGACGCGGTAAAAAGCGCAGTGCTAAATCTAATTTTTTAATGTAATTGTGCGGGTATTTAGCACCAAGTTGATACGTTGGCATGCCTCCAAAAGCACTATTTGTCCAATAGGATTCTTGAGCGTTGGCGGCTCTAAAATCGACATGTTGTTTTGCCATCCCAGTGTATTGAATAATATCACTTTGAAGAATTTTTTGCCCTTTCAGTACAGGATTAAAATAAAGAATTGATACAACGATAAACCCTAAAATCACTAAAAAGTGTGTACCAAGTTGTTTAAAGCTAAGGTTCATAGTGTTTATAATTTATTCAACTTCTTCGTAGTCCACATACTCTCCAACACTGTCATTTGAAGTTTTAGGGGTCGGCATTTTATCAATACTAATTTCGCCTTCCTTTTGAGTTGGCGGCTTTGGAGTGGATTGGTTTCTAAAATGTGCTTCGGCTTTTTTGGCAATAGACTTCAAAATAAAAGGCGCAAATAAGCGCATTAAATACTTGAAAATAGAATACACCAAAATAAAAATTAGGAGTGTTTTCAGTAAACCAATAATAGATGCAGTTTGTAACATTGGTAGATTATTTTTTCAAAAATACAATTCTTATTTTTATTACATATAGTATTACAAAAAATCATTTATTTACATAGACAAAAGAGTTTATAAAACAAGAAATCACTTCTTAATAAACAATAATATAAAAAAAATATGTAGGTTTGATAAAAGTCTTTATAAATGAAAAATCTATTATACAAATTTGCTTTTATAACTCTTTTGGGGATGTGTAACTTTGTGCAAGCACAATATACTGATGTCATAAACTCTAATCGTCCCGGAGCATCTCAAAGTGCGTTTTCTGTAGGAACAAATGTCTTACAATTAGAAGTGGGCCCTTACTTTATTAAAGAAAAAAGACCTGTTTTCCCGAGCTACGAAGTTTCTGGTCTTGGAATTGATTTTGCAGCCCATTATGGCTTTTGGAAAGAAGCTTTAGAATTTAATCTTCAAGGTACATATCAAAACGATACCCAAACATTTTCATCACTTACGATTGTAGAAAACAAGCGGTCAAATTTTAAATCCCTCAACTTTGGAGCAAAATATTTGGTGTACGATCCATATAAAAACAAAGATGATCAACCTAACGTCTACAGTTATCACGCCAACAGAGGATTCAAATGGAGCAGTTTGATCCCCGCAATAGCTGTGGCAGCTGGAGTAAATTATGACACGCCAGACAATCCCTACACAGCAGCAGCAGTTGAAGGCCTAAGTTACAGAGGAGTTCTAATTACTCAAAATAATTTTAGTGGAGGCTGGGTTTTTATTACCAATTTTATGTTGGACCGTATCGGAAGCGACCAAACAGATTTTCAGTATATACTAACCCTTACGCATTCGTTTGACCCGAAATGGGTTGTTTTTGGAGAAACACAAGGAATAAGCAGTGATTTCTATGCAGACAACTTATTTCGAATTGGAGGAGGTTATTTGTTAAGTAAAGATTTACAACTAGACACTGCGCTAACTTTAAATACTAAAGATACGCCGTCTGTAATGCGTATAAGTTTTGGGGCATCCTACCGATTTGACCGCCATAAAGACAAAGAATAGCCTAATAATGGCACTTCAGCAAAAAAGTGAAACAAGCGTCTCGCGTTTAATGAAGAGCAAAAACTAAAGAAAGATTACTAATTTTGATGAGGATTAAACAATTATGATAAGAATTCAAGAAGCACTTTCGAAAAAGGAGGTGAAAAAATTTGTGAAATTTCCATTTTCACTCTATAAGAATTCAAAATACTGGGTTCCTCCAATTATAAGTGAAGAGGTCAAGGTGTTTAATAAAAAGACTAACCCTATTCTTCAAGATGCTGATGTTAAACTTTTTCTAGCCTACAAAAATGATGTCATAGTAGGTCGTATTGCAGCCATTGTTAATTGGCTAGAAGTCGAAGGTCAAGGAGTGCGTAAAATGCGTTTTGGATGGATGGACATGATTGATGATATTGAAGTTACCAAAGCACTTTTAGAGGCCGTTAAATCCCTTGGAAAGGCTCAGAACTTAGACTATATGGAAGGTCCTATAGGCTTTTCTAACTTAGATAAAGTAGGGGTTTTAACCTATGGATATGACGAGATTGGAACTATGGTTACCTGGTATAATCACCCTTATTATGTAGAGCATTTAAAGCAGTTAAATTTTAAAGTTGAAAAAGAATATCTAGAGCATAAGCACCAGTTTAGCGATATTATGATTGCCGACTCAAAACGTCTAGAAAAAGTCATCAAAAAGCGATACAACTTAAAGGCCTTAAGTTTTAATACAACAAAAGACCTCATGCCGTATGCCGATAGAATGTTTGACCTGTTTAATAAAAGTTATGCTTCCTTATCCTCTTTTGTAAAAATCACTGATATTCAAAAAGCGTTTTTAAAGAAAAAGTTTTTAAATTTCATTAATCCCCAATACATTAAGTTTGTTGTTGACGAAGCCGATGAGCTGGTCGCCTTTGGCGTTGTAATGCCATCGTTTTCTAAAGCATTGCAGAAAATAAACGGTAATTTGTTTCCTTTTGGGATCTATCACATTTTGAAAGCTAAGCAGTCAAAAAAATTGAATTTCTACTTAATCGGTGTTCATCCTGAATTTCAGAAAAAAGGCGTACACTCCATTATTTTTAGCGAGTTTCATAGAACTTTCGAGAAAAAAGGAATTTTAGAATGTCGTAGAACTCCAGAACTATCAGACAATTTAGCAATTCAAAAGCTATGGCGAGATTTTAATCCCGTGCTCATTAAAAAACGCTGTACTTTTAGAAAAGAATTATAAATTTATTCTCCCATAGCTGCAGCTACAGATGCAGAAAGTCGCTTATAAACGCCTTTTTCTAAACGCTCTCTTATTACTGAAAATGCTTGTAGTGTTTCATCAACATCTTCGATGGTGTGCATAGATGTTGGAATCAGTCGCAATAAAATTAACCCTTTAGGTATCACGGGATAGACAACGATTGAACAGAAAACTCCATGGTTTTCACGTAGGTCTTTTACTAAGGCCATCGCTTCAGGAATACTTCCTTTAAGATATACTGGCGTTACACAACTTTGGGTGGTTCCTAAATCGAAACCTCGCTCACGCAACCCTGACTGCAAAGCATTCACAATTGTCCAGAGGTTTTCTTTGAGTTCAGGCATGGTTCGTAGCATGTCTAAACGTTTCAAAGCGCCTTTTACTAATTGCATTTGCAAGGATTTTGCAAACATCTGTGATCGTAAGTTATATTTTAAATAGTCTATAATTTCTTTATCAGCCCCAATAAAAGCGCCTGTACTGGCCATCGATTTAGCAAATGTTGCAAAATAGACATCTATATCGTCTTGAACTCCTTGTTCTTGACCTGCACCTGCTCCGGTTTTCCCTAGAGTTCCAAAGCCATGAGCATCATCTACTAAAAATCTAAAGTTAAATTTTTCTTTAAGTGCCACAATTTCTTTTAGCTTCCCTTGTTCGCCACGCATACCAAAAACACCTTCGGAAATAACCAGAATTCCGCCTCCTGTTTGTTCCGCCATTTTGGTTGCACGTTCCAAGTTTTTTTCTAAACTTTCTATATCATTATGCTTGTATGTAAAACGCTTCCCCATATGCAAACGCACACCGTCAATGATACACGCATGAGAATCCACATCATATACAATTATATCATCTTTTGCTACTAGAGCATCAATTGTTGACATGATGCCTTGATACCCAAAATTTAAAAGGTAAGTTGCTTCTTTATTTACAAACTCTGCTAATTCGTTTTGCAATTGCTCATGAAGCGAAGTATGTCCAGACATCATTCGTGCTCCCATTGGATAGGCAGATCCGAAGTCATTAGCAGCTTCAGCGTCTACTTTTCTCACTTCAGGATGGTTTGCGAGTCCTAAATAATCGTTTATACTCCAAGTAATAACATCTTTACCTTGAAATTTCATCCGATTTGAAATCTGTCCTTCTAATTTTGGAAATACAAAATAGCCTTCGGCTAAGCTTGCCCATTTCCCTAACGGGCCTTTATCTTTATAGATTTTATCAAATAAATCTCTCGTCATAATTCAATGTTAGTTTGCACCACAAAATTATACAATAATATTATGAATACATAATATTTATTACACTTATGGAAGCGGCTTGAGAAGTATTATAAAAATAATCTACTTAATAAATTCAATGTCTTTGGCGGCTGATTGATTCTGCGCGTCAAAAAAACCTTGGTCTTGCATCCATTGGTCATTATATATCTTACTCATATAACGTGACCCATGATCTGGAAAAATAAGAACTATTACGTCTGAAGGTTTAAATTCGTTGGTATCTTGAAGCTGCTTAACCGCTTGTACAACGGCACCTGAAGTATATCCAACAAACATGCCTTCTGTTTTGGATATTTCTCTCGCGGTATGTGCGCTATCCTCATCATTTACCTTTACAAATTTATCAATAAGATCAAAATCGGTAACGGACGGGATTAAATTTTTACCTAGCCCTTCAATACGGTAAGGGTAAATTTCGTCGGGGTCCAACTCGCGGGTTTCATGGTATTTTTTTAAGACCGACCCGTAAGCATCCACACCAATTATTTTAATATCTGGATTTTGTTCTTTCAAATACTTCGCCGTTCCCGAAATTGTACCTCCAGTTCCACTGCAGGCTACTAAATGGGTGATTTTACCTTCTGTTTTACTCCATATTTCTGGACCAGTACTTTTATAATGAGCCTCCAAATTAAGGCTATTAAAATATTGATTGATATAAACAGATCCTTTAATTTCTTTATGTAATCGTTTGGCAACTTCATAATAGGATCTTGGATCATCTACACTTACGTTGGCTGGACAGACATAAACTTTGGCACCCATGCTTTTGAGCATATCAATCTTGTCTTGAGAAGATTTAGAACTCACCGCTAAAACACATTTATAGCCTTTAATAATACTAACCATAGCAATGCTAAAGCCTGTATTTCCAGAGGTTGTTTCAATAATGGTATCTCCTGGTTTGAGTATTCCGTTTTGCTCTGCTTCTTCAATGATATGAAGTGCAATTCGGTCTTTGGAAGAATGCCCAGGATTAAAAGAATCTAGTTTGGCAATATAGTTTCCAGGAAATCCAGAAGTCACTACATTTAACTTAACCAGTGGCGTATCACCCACTAATTCCAATACATTATTAAATATTAATTTTTGTTTGTTTACCAAACCTCGTTTTAAAATTAAAGTCGTTTACAAAATTACAATTTTATTTTTTATCTATTTTACTATTGATTCTAGATCGAATAAAAATGCATACTCGGCTGCCACTTCTTTTAAGGCTTCAAAACGCCCAGAAGCACCTCCATGACCAGCTTCCATATTAGTTTTAAGATAGAGTTGAGCTGTGTTGTTCGTTTGCGCTCTTAAACGTGCAACCCACTTGGCTGGTTCCCAATACTGTACTTGAGAATCGTGCAGTCCTGTGGTCACAAGCATATTTGGATATAATTTATTTGTGACATTGTCATATGGGGAATATGATTTCATATAGTCATACGACTCTTTCTCATTTGGATTACCCCACTCATCATACTCTCCTGTAGTTAGTGGTATGCTATCGTCTAGCATTGTAGTTACGACATCAACAAACGGTACTTGAGCTACGACGCCGTTGTACAATTCTGGGGCTAAATTTATAACAGCACCCATCAATAATCCACCGGCACTTCCGCCCATAGCATAATGGTGTTGGGCTGAGGTGTAGTGCTCTCGAATTAAATGTTTTGAACAATCAACAAAATCTGTAAAGGTATTTTTCTTTTTAAGTAATTTACCGTCTTCATACCACTGACGTCCTAAATACTCCCCCCCTCTAATATGGGCTATCGCAAAAATAAAACCACGATCCAAAAGGCTCAATCTAACAGTAGAAAAATAAGGATCAATCGTGCTTCCATAAGAGCCATAAGCATACAATAACAAAGGCGTTTCAGAAGATTTTTTAGTGTCAACACGGCGTACTAAAGAAATCGGGATCTGAGTTCCATCTTCGGCAGTTGCCCATATCCGTTCCGATGTATAATTTTCTTTTTTAAATTCTCCCCCTAAAACGTCTTGCTGTTTTTTAATGGTTTTTGATTGGGTTACCATATCAAAATCAATGATAGAGGACGGAGTGGTTAGGGATTGATAGCCATACCTCAAAATAGTGGTGTCAAAATCAATATTGGTTGTCGTATATGCGGTGTAGGTTTCACTTTCAAATGGAAGGTAGTAGCTATCAGTACCATCCCAACGCGTGATATGAATTTGATTTAGACCATTTTTACGTTCTGACACGACCAAAAAGTCTTTAAAAATTTCAATATCTTCAAGTAAAACGTCTTCTCGGTGTGGAATCACATCTGTCCAATATTTTTTTTCGGTTTGAGTTTCCGATGTTTTTGAAAGTTTAAAATTTTGAGCGCCATCAGCATTTGATACAATATAAAATGAATCTTCAAAATGCGAAATTCCATACTCTAACCCGCGTATTCTAGGTTGAAACACTTTAAAATCACCATCCGGAGTGTTGGCATTTAAAATTTGAAACTCCGAGGTTAATGTGCTGTAACTCCCAATTACTAAATATGCATTTGATTTTGTTTTGTAGACACTCACTCCAAACGTATCATCAGTTTCTTCAAAAACCAGTGTATCTAGTTTTGGGTCTGTATTTAATTTATGTTTATAAATCGCTTCTGACCGCAGTGTTGTTTCGTCTTTGAGCGTATAAAATAAGGTGGTATTGTCATTGGCCCACGTACTGCCTCCTGTGGTATTTGAGATTTCTTCTTTAAAAATTGTATTCGTTTTTAAATCCTTAATATGAAGTCCGTATTGACGGCGACCAGTCGTATCAATTCCGTAGGAAACTAATTCATTATTTGGACTGATATTTAACCCAACAAGTCTAAAATAAGAGTGGTTTTTGGCCATTTCATTACAATCAAACAAGAGCTCTTCTGCAGCGTCAAGAGTTTCTTTTTTTCGGGTATAGATTGGATAATCTTTTCCTTTCTCGTACTTAGTAATGTACCAATACCCATTGTATTTATAAGGCACAGAGCTATCGTCTTCTTTAATTCTGGACTTCATTTCTTCAAATAAATCCACTTGAAAATTTTTAGTATGTGCTGTATGGGCATTATAATACTCGTTTTCTTTGTTGAGATAGTCAATCACTTCAGGATTTTCTCTATCGTTTAACCAATAAAATTCATCAACACGTACATCGTCATGGATTGCTAAGTTTTTAGGCTGTTGTTTTGCTAATGGAGCATTTGGTAATTCTGACATTGATTTTTTAGTCTTAGTTTCACAAGAAAAAAGTGAACTTATTAAAATTAGAGAGAGAAGATTGTATTTCATAACATTGGGGTAAAAATTAAAGCGTATAAATTTACAATAAATAAATTAAGACTGGCGTAAAATTTCTAAAAGTCTGGCGTGCATGGCATCGGTATAATCTAGATGTGTGACCATTCTAAGCTTGCCACTTCCCATATCACTAACAAGAATATCGTGAGCTTTTAAATGGTCTAAAAACACGGTTTCAGGACGACTTGAATTCAATTTAAATATCACGATATTTGTTTCCACAGGCTCCACACTAGAAACGGCATCCAATTGCTCGAGAGCAGCAGCAATAGCATTGGCTTTTTGATGGTCATCTTTGAGGCGATCAAATTGATGATCCAAAGCATAAGAAGCGGCTGCAGCAAGAGCCCCAATTTGACGCATACCACCACCCAACATTTTACGAATGCGGAGGGCTTTGTTCATGAGTGCTTCGTCTCCAACCAGCATAGAACCTACGGGTGCTCCTAACCCTTTACTAAAACAAACAGAGATAGTATCAAAAACTTTTCCATAATCCAGTGGGGTTTCAGATTTAGCAATCAGTGCGTTCCACAACCGAGCCCCATCTAAGTGAAGTCCTAGATCATGAGCATTACAAACCGCTCTAATTTTTAAAATTTCATTAAAATCCCAACAGGCACCACCACCCTTATTGGTTGTGTTTTCTAGGGTCACTAAAGAAGTTAATGGGCTGTGGTAAAAATCAGGAGGATTGATAGCGGCTTCGACTTGAGTCGCAGTCATCATTCCACGTTGACCATCTACAAGTTGACACGACACGCCACTATTAAAAGAAACGCCACCACCTTCATAATTATAGACGTGGGCATATTTGTCACATATCAATTGTTCTCCAGGTTGAGTATGTAGTTTTATTGCCGTTTGATTGGCCATTGTTCCTGATGGGAAAAATAAAGCTTTTGGTTTTCCAAAAAGTGAAGCCACTCGGGCTTCTAAGGCATTAACCGACGGATCTTCAGCATAGACATCATCACCCAATTTGGCGGTCTTCATGGCGTCGAGCATCCCTTTTGAGGGCCTTGTGACGGTATCGCTTCGTAAATCTATTTGCATGAATTTTTATTTTGGATATAAAGCTACATATTATTTTAATTCTATGCTATTAATTCTATTTTTGTAATTCGAAACTACACTATGATAACACACGATCACATAAAAGATCTTTTTGAGCGCCTTGGAGCGTTAAGGAGGTATCTTTGACTTAGATGCCAAACGCATCGAAATCCAAAATGAAGAAGAAAAAACATTTTCACCTGATTTTTGGAACGATTCCAAAGCAGCAGAGCTGCTCATGAAATCTCTTCGAGTTAATAAAAAATGGCTCTCTGATTTTGAAAAAGCTCAGTCATATGTAGATGATTTAGAGGTGTTATTTGACTTCTATAAAGAGGGAGATAGCACTGCAGAAGAAGTCGAAAAACAATTCGAACTTGCTGCAAATTTTCTTGAAGACATTGAATTCAGAAACATGCTTTCTGAGGAAGGCGATAGCCTTAGTGCGGTATTGCAAATTACAGCGGGTGCTGGAGGTACGGAAAGTTGTGACTGGGCAAATATGCTGATGCGTATGTATGTTATGTATGCAGAGAAAAATAATTTCAAAATCAAAGAATTAAACCTTCAAAATGGCGATGTCGCTGGCATCAAAACAGTGACGCTTCAGATTGAAGGCGACTTTGCTTTTGGATGGTTAAAAGGCGAAAACGGAGTGCATCGTTTGGTGCGAATTTCTCCTTTTGACAGTAATGCCAAACGGCATACTAGTTTTGCATCTGTTTATGTGTATCCCCTTGTAGATGACAGTATTGAGATAGACATCAACCCTGCTGATATTGAAATTACTACCGCACGCTCTAGTGGTGCTGGGGGACAAAATGTAAACAAGGTAGAAACGAAAGTACAACTAACTCACAAACCTTCAGGAATTCAAATTTCATGTTCGGAAACACGCTCACAACACGATAACCGTTCCAGAGCGATGCAAATGTTAAAGTCTCAATTGTATGAAATTGAACTTAAAAAACAATTGGCACAGCGTGAAGATATTGAGGCGGGAAAAATGAAAATTGAATGGGGTAGTCAAATTAGAAACTATGTCATGCATCCTTATAAACTTGTCAAGGATGTCCGCACTGCCAAAGAAACCGGAAATGTAGATGCGGTTATGAATGGCGACATTACACCCTTCCTAAAAGCATATTTAATGCTCATGGGCCAAAAAGAAAAATCGGACACTTTATAGTAACCTTAAAAAGTAAGTGTAAGACGAGTGCTAGTGTTCGATTTATTTTTTTAAGTTAGCAGTATGAAATTACCAGACCCCCTAATTTCAAAACTAACCTCAAGAAAAAACAACAATACGTTGAGAACACTAACAACTTCTCATGAACGTATTGATTTTTCGTCCAACGACTATTTGGGTTTTTCACGACACAAAACCATTACTAAAGCTGTTGAAAGCGCTTCAAAAAAGACTGTTTTTGTCAATGGAAGTACAGGATCTAGACTTCTTTCTGGGAATCATGCCATACACATTGAGGTCGAAAACGAACTCGCTACATTTTTTAATACGCCTGCTGCCCTACTTTTCAATTCGGGTTATGATGCCAATTTAGGATTACTTTCTTGCGTACCTCAACGTGGCGATATTATTTTATATGACGAACTCTGCCATGCTTCTATTCGGGATGGAATTCAGTTATCAAACGCCACATCTTATAGTTTTAAGCATAATACACTATCGGATTTAGAAAAGAAATACAGAAACACAAAAAAGGCATCAGCGACAACGTATATCGTTGTAGAATCTATTTATTCCATGGACGGAGATTGCGCACCTTTAAAGGACTTGTCAGAATTTTGCACGCAACACGCGTGTTACTTGATTGTAGATGAGGCCCATGCGACTGGTGTTTTTGGAATTCAAGGCAAAGGACGGGTTGACGAACTTTGTTTAGAAGATTTTATTTTTGCTAGAGTTGTGACCTTTGGAAAAGCATTGGGGTGTCACGGTGCTGTTGTTTTAGGCTCAAAAGCGTTGCGCAGCTATTTAATTAACTTTTCAAGGCCATTTATTTATACGACCGCCATGCCCATCCAGGCAGTATTAACTCTGAAATTTGCCATCAAAGCACTGAAACAAACAGATCAACTAAAAGCGCTTAAACATAATATTACTGTGTTTAAGAATGAAATTAAAGCACATCATTTAGAGCACCTATTTATTGAAAGTGACAGTGCAATTCAAAGCTGTATAATTGGAGATCCTATAAAAACAAAACAGATCGCTACTCAAATTCAGAACCAGAATTACGATGTAAAAGCCATTTTATTTCCAACAGTAGCTTTGGGAACAGAACGGATTCGTTGCTGTATTCATAGCTATAATTCTACCGCCGAAATTGAAGGCCTTCTTCATTTATTTAGTAGCCTATGTTGAACCCTTTTAACCCCACATTTTTACCTCATGAAAACCTTATTTATCACTGGAATTGGAACTGATATCGGAAAGACAGTCGTCTCCGCAATACTCACTGAAGCTTTAAAAGCCGATTACTGGAAGCCAATTCAAGCTGGCGAGTTATCGTATTCTGATTCTCATAAAATCAAAGCCTTAATTAGCAATTCAAAATCAAAAATATTCGACAATAGCTATGCCTTAAAAATGCCGATGAGTCCACATGCAGCAGCTGAGATTGAAGGCATTACGATTACATCCAAAAATATTATAAAACCAGAAACGGAAAACACCTTAGTAATCGAGGGCGCTGGCGGACTATTGGTTCCCATAAATGATTCGGAAACTATTTTGGATCTTATCAAAAGTGACTATAAGGTCATTGTAGTGTCTAAACATTATTTAGGAAGTATTAATCATACGCTTTTAACGCTTAATATTTTAAAAAATAAGGGATTAAAGGTTGTTGGACTTATTTATAATGGAAATGAGAATGAACCTTCAGAACGTATTATCAAAAAAATGACTACTGTTCCACTATTAGGACGAATTAATGACGAACAAAAAATTACTAAAGCCGTAATAAAAAAATATGCAACCCTTCTAAAACCCCAATTAGAAACTCTATAATGAACTTAACCGAAAGAGATAAAGCCCATTTGTGGCACCCTTTAACACAATACAAATTAAAGCCCAACCATTTGCCAATTGTAAAAGCAAAAGGATGTACGCTTTATGACGATCAAGGTAATGACTACATCGATGGCATCGCCTCTTGGTACACTTGTATGTATGGCCATTGCAATGCATATATTACGACAAAAATTAAAGCGCAATTGGACAAATTGGATCAAGTTGTGTTTACCGGCATTGCATTCCATTTTAAATGGGATAGCG
Organism: uncultured Paracoccaceae bacterium; assembly: GCA_943788135.1. Lineage (GTDB taxonomy): Bacteria > Bacteroidota > Bacteroidia > Flavobacteriales > Flavobacteriaceae > Hel1-33-131. The sequence continues at coordinate 36,539 of CALSPC010000008.1, forward strand.
TGGATATCTAGCGGTATGGCCGATCGGTTTTTGGTTGGCGGAAGCGAAGCTTCTAACACTTCCTTTACAATTGCTCAGATGAAAGCTTTAAAAATTTACTCTAATGACGACAGTGCTTACCCCTGTAAATCTCTAGATTTTAATAAAACACAAAATACTATGATTTTAGGAGAAGGTGCTGCGGTATTTTGTTTAGAAAAGGGGGTTAAAACTAATGCGATAGCGACCATTGAAGGCATTGGATATGCCACTGAGCCTTTGAAACATCATATTTCTATTTCTACAAATGCAGATTGTTTTCAGAAATCTATGGCCATGGCCATAGCTCATATGGAGTCGAAAGACGTGGATATTATTGTCATGCACGCTCCTGGAACTCTCAAAGGAGACCACTCCGAATATATGGCTATAAAGCAGGTGTTTAACGCTAAAATACCGGCCTTAACATCCAATAAATGGAAAATCGGACATACACTTGGAGCATCTGGTGGACTCAGTTTAGAACTCGCCATACATATGTTGCAACATCAGGAATTTATCAGTATTCCATTTTTAAACGCTCAAAAACATCCTAATCACATAAAAAAAATACTAGTTAACGCTGTCGGTTTTGGAGGAAATGCGGTAAGTATATTAGTATCCCTAAATTAAATCCTAAAAAAATGAAAACCTATTCAAAAAAAGACATTTTAGATCTCTACAACACACCCCTGATGGCGCTAATTTTTGAAGCCGCAACAGTGCATCGCCTACATCACGATCCGTCAAAAATTCAAGTCAGCACCTTAATTTCAATAAAAACGGGTGGCTGCCCAGAAGATTGTGGCTATTGTCCGCAAGCCGCTAGATACCATACAGCTATAGAAAAAAACGAGTTAATGCCAGTTAGCAGTGTTATTAATTTGGCCAAAAAAGCAAAACAAAACGGCTCTTCTCGTGTGTGTATGGGGGCTGCTTGGCGCAATGTTAAGGAAGGTGAAGATTTTGAAAAAGTATTAGAAATGGTCAGAGGTATCAGTCATTTGAATATGGAAGTTTGCTGTACACTCGGTATGATTACAGAAAGTCAAGCGTTGCGTTTAGCAGAAGCAGGCTTACACTATTACAACCATAATTTAGACACTTCTGAGGCTTATTACAAAGAAATTATATCGACCAGAGGGTATGAGGATCGATTAGAAACATTAAAAAATGTAAATAAAGGCGCCTTAAAAGTATGTTCTGGGGGCATTATTGGTATGGGAGAACGTGTAGAGGATAGAATTGAAATGCTTATGAGTTTGTTACGTTTAGACCGCGTTCCCGATTCAGTTCCCATTAATGCCTTAGTGCCAGTTGAAGGTACGCCTTTAGCTACCGAAAATACTGTTCCCGTTTGGGATATCATAAGAATGATTGCCACCACAAGAATTGTGATGCCAAAAACTACTGTACGCTTATCTGCTGGAAGAACAGAAATGAGTACGGAAGCACAAGCGTTGTGTTTTATGGCGGGTGCTTCTTCTATTTTTACAGGTGAAAAGTTATTGACCACCCCGAATCCTGGAGAAGATAAAGATGCAGAAATGTTTTCTATACTCGGGCTTATTCCCACTGAAAACACAAAAGAAAACAGCGATAAATTCAAAATTCGAAAACCTATATTGAAAAACGATACTGCAGTTAAATGGACGCGGCCTGGACATACTATCGAAAGAAATGTCAAAGCTACAAAACAGGCTAAGGCACTACGAAAAAATCAAAAGTAAGATTGCTTTTTAGAAATAGAACATAAAAAAATCCAAAACATAATGTTTTGGATTTTGATTTATAAGAAGGAAAAACGATTTAAGCGTTTTGTGCTTTTGCTTTTTTAGCAGCTCTTTTTTCTTTGAAGTGCTCTAATGCAGAACCTACCACCCAATACGGGATCGCAAAGGTTAATAGAAAAATCATTAACCAAAACCCCATGGTTAAAATTGATAAAAATGCTAAAAATCCTAAATACTGATCAAAATCAAACATATTGTATACTTTAGTTTTACAGTGCAAATATACTATAAGAAAAATAGTTTTACAAGCTAAAATTTTAGATTTATATATTGAACTTGTTAAGATTTTTTGATATTTAAAAAATTAATGTAAATTTGAGTGTAGAAAGACCCCAAAGTCTAATTCTTCAATAAGCAATTTAACCGAAGCTTAAGATATTATTTTAGTGAATTATAGAACACTTAGGCAACTAGAGTGGTTCAACAGATGCTGTATTTGGATGTATTGAAGCACGCCAAAAAAATATAAGCGAAATATAAACCACTAGTTAACAACAATTTAAAAATAGAAATAATGAAAAGAACAATAAATTTTATTGGAATACTATTCACTTTATTAGTTTTTATTTGCTGTGAAACTCCTACCACTAAGGAAACTAAAAAAATAGACGAGCAAAAATTCAGTCTTGAAAATTATTTGACTAAAGATGGATATGTGAGATTGGAAATGAAAAAGATACCATCAGGACACTTACATTTATTTGGACAACTTAATGGAGTCAATGGAAATTTTATTCTAGACACTGGTGCAGGAGCAACGGTAATAGAGGAAAAGAATAAAGAAAAGTTTCATCTGCAAACAGAGAAATCTGATAAACAAGCAACTGGCGCTGGTGGAACTGGAATGCAAATGCAAACTTCGGATAAAAACAATTTAAAAATAGAGAAATTTGAATTGAATGAACTAAACCTTATGCTAATGAATTTAGACCACGTGAATAACGCATTTGAAAGCATGGGACTGGAAAAAATAGATGGTGTAATTGGTGCGGATATTTTGACTAATAACAAGGCTATTATTGATTATTCCAACTTAATATTATATCTAAAAAAGTAAAAAACGTTTTACAACAATGGCTATTAATAATCACTGGCAAAAACCGGTTTACGATAGTCCTCGTGGATTTTCAGTTTGGTGTATAGTTGCCAAGTTAAGTGCGATCCCGATAGCTTTCGGGATACGCAACTAATACTACATAACAAGGATAATGCACTATTGAAAATAAAATCAACATGATGAACAAATTAACACGATTTTTAATTCTAAATCATTCAATCTTTTGTTTGTTTTTTATTCATTCGTGTAAAACAGTAGTTAATGTCAATGAGGAGGGGAAAACAACAGAAACTGTCAACTTTTCAGAAACAAAAAGAACGATTAACCTTAAATTAAGAAGTGAATCCACACTGAAAGTTAAAAATTCTGTTGCTACAATTACTCTTTATGGCTATGATCAACTTATGGCGGATGTAGGAGCGAGTATTATCTGTCAAAAGAAAATCGATATAACTCAACTCCCTGTGTATTTTGACTTAGAATTACCTGTTAATCCAGAATCTCATATTAAACCCAAAATATCCGCTAAAGAAAATGCCAAATATTATTTATCTTTTTATTGTGATAACAACAATAATGGAATACATGATAAAGGGGACATAAAATTAAATTTTGACAAAGGGTCTTCTAATGTTAATTTAGATTCTAAAGAAACTCAAGTCTTTTTTGTAAAAGAATTCTAAAAATTGTACTCCCGCTCCGCAAAGTCTCTAACTTGGCAAAACTAAAAAAAGTAAAAATAAAACGCCTTAGTTGTTTTCTAGATGTTCTTCAATATCAGCAATATGATATTGCAACGCCTGAGCAGAAATCTGTATTTCCTTGATCAATAGTGCCAAAGAAATGATTAATAAAATTAAAGCGAACCCAAAAATCCAAACGGCCATGTTATGTTGATGAACATAAATTAAAAACATAGTCAACACACAGAACAATAAACTTGAAATTCCGAAAATCTGCATCCATCGAGTTAAGTTGAGACGTAATTTTAAATTTTTAATCTGTCTTATTAACGATTCTTCTTTACGTTCTAAATAAATATCGTGCAAATTTCTAATTACTGCAGCATAGGCTAAAAAACGGTTGGTATATGCCAACATAATTAAAGAGATTGCAGAAAATAAAAGCGCTGGTGTTGTTAATGTTAATTCTTCCATAGAGCTGTCAAAATTAAGTAATAATTATCATCCAAAAAAAGAAATGGTTTATGAAAATCTCCTATCAATTTTCAGCTACAACGATTTTGTAAGAAAAGGAGCTTTACACTCTAAAATTTTAGATTTATCAACAGCTTGATAACTGCATTGAATTGAAATTAAAAAATTGTAAATTTGTAGTCAAATCAGAATGTTATGACGTTTAGAATAGAAAAAGATACAATGGGAGCTGTAAAGGTTCCCGCAGATAAATTATGGGGCGCCCAAACCGAACGCTCCCGAAACAATTTTAGAATAGGAAGTGCGGCTTCCATGCCCATTTCCATTATCTATGGATTTGCGTATCTCAAAAAAGCAGCCGCTTATACCAATTGTGATCTTGGGGTCTTATCGGCCGAAAAACGCGATTTGATTGCTCAAGTTTGTGATGAAATTCTTGACGGCAAACACGATGATCAATTTCCATTGGTCATTTGGCAAACGGGTTCAGGCACGCAAAGTAACATGAATGTCAATGAAGTAATTGCCAACCGTGCGCAACAGCTTGCTGGAAAAACGGTTGGAGAGGGTGAAAAAGTCATTCAACCCAACGATGATGTCAATAAGTCACAATCCTCAAACGACACCTTTCCTACTGGAATGCATATTGCAGCTTATAAAAAAGTGGTTGAAACCACCATTCCAGGAATTCAAAGCTTAAGAGCTACACTTCAAGCCAAAGCAGAGCGCTTTAAATCTGTAGTGAAAATTGGACGTACCCACCTCATGGATGCGACGCCCCTTACTCTAGGACAAGAATTTTCAGGATATATTTCACAATTAGACCACGGACTGAAAGCGCTTAAAAACACCCTTGAGCATCTGAGTGAAGTGGCTTTGGGTGGCACTGCTGTGGGTACAGGACTGAATACTCCCGAAGGCTACTCTGAGTTAGTGGCCGATTATATCGCAAAATTTACAGGGCTACCGTTCATCACTGCACCTAACAAATTTGAAGCTTTAGCAGCTCATGATGCGCTTGTAGAAAGTCATGGTGCTTTAAAGCAACTCGCAGTGTCCTTAAACAAAATCGCAAATGATATTCGTATGATGGCTTCTGGGCCACGATCTGGTATTGGAGAAATTATTATTCCTGCAAATGAGCCGGGAAGTTCTATTATGCCCGGAAAAGTGAATCCGACTCAATGTGAAGCACTCACTATGGTTTGTGCGCAAGTTATTGGAAATGACGTAGCGATTTCGGTAGGGGGCACTCAAGGTCATTATGAACTTAATGTTTTTAAACCAATGATGGCAGCTAACTTTTTGCAATCTGCTCAGCTGCTAGGCGATGCCGCAGTGAGTTTTGATAAACATTGTGCTTCAGGAATTGAGCCCAACCACGACGTAATTGAAAAATTATTAAATAATTCATTAATGTTAATCACGGCATTAAACACCAAAATTGGCTATTATAAAGCGGCTGAAATCGCAAACACCGCCCACCAAAATGGAACAACCCTAAGAGAGGAAGCCATTAACCTAGGCTATGTCACAGCAGAAGAATATGATGCATGGGTTAAACCCGAACAGATGGTAGGAAACTAAATTTATGACAATCCTTTTCACTCATATTAAAGAATTACTTCAGACACGACCACAATCGGAAATGCGAGTGATGGGTAGAGCAATGGCTGATTTACCGCATATCAAAAATGCGTTTTTAAGGATTCAAGATGATGAAATTTTAGATTTCGGACCAATGGCTGATCTTGTTATTCAAGACAGCGATCAGCTTATTGATGTCACAGGAAAACTCATCCTTCCTGCGTGGTGCGACAGTCATTCTCATGTGGTTTATGCTGGCGATCGCTCACAAGAATTTGTAGATCGGCTAAAGGGTTTAAGTTATGAAGCTATCGCTGCAAAAGGCGGTGGGATCCTAAACTCTGCTGAAACCTTACAACAGACCAGCGAAGCTGTACTTTATACACAAGCAATGGAGCGTATAAATGCACTCATTCAACTTGGTACTGGCGCCTTGGAAATCAAATCTGGCTATGGATTAAGCACCGAAGCAGAACTTAAGATGCTGCACGTTATTAAAAAAATAAAGGACACTTCAGCTGTAAAAATAAAAGCAACATTTTTGGGTGCTCATGCCATTCCAAAATTATATAAAACCAATAAAAAAGAATATATTGATTTGATAATTCATACAATGCTCCCTGAAATAGACCGTCAAAAATTAGCAGATTTTGTAGATGTATTTTGCGAAAAAGGCTATTTCTCATTAGAAGACACAGCTCACATTCTAGAAGCTGCTGCACAATATGGACTTGTTCCAAAAGTTCATGTGAATCAATTTAATGCATTTGGAGGGGTGGGTTTAGCGGTTAAACACAAGGCTTTGTCCGTAGATCATTTGGAAGTTGTCACTGAAAAAGATCTTGAAGATTTAAAAAACTCCGACACCATGGCGGTTGCTTTACCTGGCTGCTCATTTTTTCTGGGCATTCCATATACGCCTGCTCGACAACTTATCGATGCTGGAATTCCTGTAGCTCTAGCTTCAGATTTTAATCCAGGGTCTGCGCCTAGTGGAAATATGAATTTTGTGGTAAGCTTAGCATGTATCAAAATGAATATGACCCCAGAAGAAGCTCTGAATGCAACAACTCTAAATGGCGCCTATGCTATGAATATTTCAGAAACTCACGGCAGCATTACAAAAGGTAAAAAAGCAAATCTTATCATCACAAAAAACATGACCTCTTACCGTCAAATTCCTTATCATTTTGGAAACTCTCCAATACACAAGGTGATGATTAACGGCGCCTTTGTAGATTAAGTTGTGCTTATTTTAAAGAAAATGTTGTACTTGAGATCAGCACATCTTGGTCGAAAACATTGACAATGTAAGCTCCTTTTTCGTATGTTCCTTCTTCATTACTTACAAAATCACAGACCTCTAAAAGTTCATTTTGGTAGGAAAATGCACTAACATAGCTATATTTTAGACTCTTATCGCCAAACTGTACAGGCGTATTTGATCCAATTACCGAAAGGCTTGGGTCTATAACCTGAACGAAATATTTTTTATCGCCAGCTTCTGCTAAAAGATTTGAAGGAATGGTATAACATATTCTTAAATTGTCAACTCTTCTGGCACGTGTTGTTGGCACTAATTTTCCTGAGTTACGTTGTATAACTCCAAAAGCATTCAAACGCTCTACAGTAAGTGTTTTTGCTTTGTTCACCGTTTCAGACAACTGAAGATTTTGTTGAGTTAGAAGCGTGTTTGAATCCAATTGCGAGTTCAATTGAACTTGGGTGCTGTCTAAAGCTGTTTCTAACAAAGCATTTTGAAGTTTCAATGTTTCGTTTTCATTTAATAATACTTCCATTTCAGACTCTAACTCAAAATATTTTTTCTTGTATTTGAGTAAGGCTGAAACACTTGATTTTGAAGCTTTAAGCTCTGCAACTAGAACATCTAAACGTGCTTGTGCTTCTATAAGTTTTGCATTCGCCACTTCATTATCAGCATTTGCTTCTGCATATAAAGAAGACATTTGCTCTAGATTTCTAACAACTTCTGATTTTTCATTTTCAAGAACCAATTCAGTTGCTTTATTAGTACTGTGCATTCTATAGGTAAAGAATAGAGTACCTAGAAGCAATAGCACTAAAATAAGGATTGTCGTTTTTGAGCCTTTAGAAGAAGAAGTCGTGTTCATAGTTGTGTGTTATAAAGATTAAAATTGATGGTGTTTAAAATTAGTTAAAAAAGATGTAATTTTAAACTCCAGCAAATGTATCATAAAAAATGAATAATCTTCAAATAATTTCTACTGAAACGTTAACTGAACTTACTACTCAGAGAACTGGAGAAACTAAGTTTTTTGAACAGGTCCAGTGTTTATCCGATTCGAATGAATTATCATCGGCGCTTGCGTGTTCAAAAGTCAAATTTGTGCTTTTTGGAATCAAAGAGGATATTGGTGTTTTGGCAAATACTGGTCAAGCTGGGGCAAAAAACACATGGGACGTTGTGCTTAAGGCACTCTTAAATCTACAAAGCAATCAATTTACAACTCCAGAAAATACTTTAGTGCTTGGGCATTTAGAGTTTTCAGATTTGTATGCACGCCTATCAGAACTTAAAACAGAAAAAAGCCTTCAAACCTATCGCAAGTCTGTGGAAATTATTGATCAAAGTGTTAGTCAACTGGTATATGAAATTGTAAAGGCCGGAAAGATTCCTATTCTGATTGGAGGCGGACATAATAACGCTTACGGCGCTATAAAAGGAAGCGCAAGTGCTTTAGGAACCAAGATAAATGCTCTAAATTTTGATGCGCACTCGGATTTGCGCGCTCTTGAAGGACGTCATAGTGGTAATGGGTTTAGATATGCAATTGAAGACGGGTTTTTGGACCGTTATTTTATTTTTGGATTGCATGAAAACTATACCTCAACAGAAATTTTAAGCTATATTAAAGCTTCAAACTCAACGATAAAATTTAACACTTTTGAGGATATTATGGTTCGAAAGCAGAGCAGTTTTAAGTCCACATTTGAAGCAATTATGAATTTTATTTCAACCTCAAAATTTGGTATTGAAATTGATTGCGATGCCATTCAGAATTGTCCAAGTAGTGCTCAGACCCCTAGTGGATTTTCTGTGAATCAAACACGTCAATTTATTCATTATTTTGGAGCACATCCAAATGCAACCTATTTACATATTTGCGAAGCCACTACAAATTTAGAATCCTCACGGGAAAATGCACAAACGGGAAAACTCCTCTCCTATTTGATTACAGATTTTATGAATACGCGAAGAATATCTTAAACTAATCCCCTTTTTTAAACCCATAAAATAGCTGACCAAAAAAACTAGCAGGCATATGATCATCACCTTGATAGCCTAATGTGAGGTTTTTATCGGGATTTGGCACATAATTGGTTTTAAAAATATAATCCCATAAACTTAAGCTAATTGCAAAATTAACTCCAGATTTGAAGCCTTCGGGAATAGTTTGTGCATGGTGATATAAATGCATAACGGGATTATTAAAGACATACTTTAGAGGCCCATAATTTAGCTTAATATTGGCATGATTTAGGTGTCCAATTGAAATCGCCATAAAATGAACGATAAAAGCTTGTTCAGGTTCAAAACCTCCCAATACCATAAGCGCAATCACTTTGAATGGTTTGTATAAAATATTTTCCATCCAATGGTAACGTAAGTGCGCTGCGAAACCCATCTCTTTTACGGAGTGATGGACTTTATGGAATTTCCAAAATACGGGAAAACGATGTAAGATGATGTGTGTTAACCACTGTACAAAATCCAGAACTACAAAAAACAGTACTAATTGGACCACAGGCGAAAAACTTGATAAATCGACAAGAGCAATCGCATTTGGAGTAATCTGAAATTCATCAACTGCTATTTTAGTGATGATTTTATAGACACCACTGATGAACATACTAAAGATGAAAAAATTGAAAAACATATAAAATCCATCAAGAAAAAAATCTTTTCTAAAAATGGATTGTTGTTTTCGCCACGGAAAAACCATTTCGAGACACCACACAACTAAGGAGATCGCTATCAAGCCCCAAAAATAATTGCGGGTCCAAGGCACCTCAAAACAAATGGATTTCCAAGTCCACTGTACGGTTCCTAAAAAGGCGTTAAAAAATAATTCTAAATACTCCATTTAATACGCAAGTAAGGCTAATAAGTCTTCATCAAAAGTTCGCTTTGCAAGATACTGTTGTTCTAGCGCACTTGCAAATGGAATGGGAGTTTCTATGCTCGCAACTCGTTTGACAGGTGCATCTAAATACTCAAAAGCTTGTTCCATCAATTGTGATGAAATATCAGAAGCCATACTACCAAACAACGAATCTTCTTGTAGAATAATCGCTTTGTTTGTTTTTTTAACGGAGGTCAATATGGCTTCAAAATCTAAAGGTTGTAAGGTTCTTAAATCAATAACATCGGCTGAAATATGCGGATATTTTTCTAAAGTTTCTAAGGCCCAATGTACTGCTGCACCATAGGTGATTATGCTAACATCGGTACCTTCTTTTATAAGAGATGCTACACCAAAGGGAAGTGTAAAATAATCGGTTGGCACCTCTTGCCTCACGCTTCTATACAAGGCTTTATGCTCAAAAAACAATACAGGATTGGGGTCGTTAATGGCTGTTGCCAATAACCCTTTTGCATCGTATGGAAAGGCTGGATACACCACTTTTAGTCCTGGAGTTTTGGTAAACCACGCTTCGTTGGTTTGGGAATGAAAAGGGCCTGCTGCGACGCCTGCTCCACATGGCATACGCAAAACAATATCTGCTGCTTGCCCCCAACGGTAATGGGATTTTGCTAGATAATTAACCACCGGATTAAATCCTGAGCTTACAAAATCTGCAAACTGCATTTCAACAACTGATTTGATTCCTGCAATAGACAAACCCATCGCAGTTTCTACAATTGCAGATTCGCAAATGGGAGTATTCCGAACGCGTTCTTTTCCAAACTGTTCAACAAAATGTTCTGTAATTTTAAATACACCGCCATATTCTGCGATGTCTTGTCCCATAATCACTAAATCGGGATGAATTTCCATAGACTGGCGCAAGCCTTCTGATATGGCATCAACGAGTCGTTTTGTGTCTTGAGTTGTAGTGGGCTTAGTCGCTTTATAGTTGAAGGGTTTATAAATGTCTGCAAGTTCGGCCTCCAAGTTTGGAACTATTGCAGGCTCATCAAACGCAATTTGCAAACCTTCTTGAATATCTTTTTTGAAAGCTGCTTTGAAATCCTCTATTTCGGCAGATGTAATTATTTTTTTTTGAAGAAGAAAAGTCTCAAAATTAGAGATTGGATCTTTTTGAGCCCAAGCCTCTAACATTTCTTGTGCAACGTATGATGTACCACTCGCCTCTTCGTGACCTCGCATTCTGAAGGTTTTAAATTCAATCAAAACAGGTCGTGGCGACTTTCGCATACTTTTGGCAATGGCATCAATTTTAGAAAACACTTCCATCACATTATTGCCTTCAATGACATGAGATTCCATGCCGTAACCTATACCACGGTCAGCAATAGACTCGCAATTATATTGTTCATTTGAGGGTGTGGACAGGCCATAACCATTGTTTTCAATACAAAACAAAACAGGTAAATTCCAGACAGAGGCAACATTAAGTGCTTCATGAAAATCGCCTTCACTTGTACCGCCATCTCCAGAAAACACAGCGGTTAATTTGGATTCCTTTTTTAAAATATGTGATAATGCAATGCCGTCGGCAACTCCAAGTTGAGGACCTAAATGGGAAATCATGCCTATAATATTATAGTCTTGAGTTCCAAAATGAAAAGAGCGGTCTCGACCTTTTGTAAACCCACTTGCTTTGCCTTGCCATTGCGAAAACAAACGGTATAGTGGGATCTCACGTGTTGTAAATACACCCAAATTTCGATGCATTGGAAGTATGTATTCATCCACCTCTAGGGCGAGAGTGACGCCTACAGAAATCGCTTCTTGACCAATACCTGAAAACCATTTTGAAATTTTGCCTTGCCGAAGTAAAATCAACATTTTTTCTTCAATAAGTCTGGATTTCAACATGTTAAAATACAAAGACTTCTGAATCTCTTTGCTTATGGCTTTATCATCGTAATGAAATAGTGGTTTCAAATCTGAGTTTTTTGCCTTTCAAAAATAGGGAAATATTAGTTATAAACGTTTAACTTTAAAAAATTGCTTTTGTAAAACTTTGGATTTGTTATCTTTGTTACATACATCAATACACAAAAGCAATGAACAAAATTCCAAGTGTTAATCTTAAAGAGTTTTTATCCGACGACTCTAAGGTCAAACAACAATTTGTTACTAAAATTGGTGAGGCTTATGAAACCATAGGATTTGTTGCGCTTAAGGGTCATTTTTTAGATGATGCTTTAGTGGACACGTTATATTCAGAAATAAAAAAGTTTTTCGATCTACCTACACCACAAAAACAAAAATATGAGATCCCAGGAATTGGTGGTCAACGAGGCTATGTGTCGTTTGGAAAAGAAAGTGCCAAAGGCAAAAAAGAAGGCGATTTAAAAGAGTATTGGCATTTTGGACAATTTGTTCAAGATAATCCAGAGCTTGAAGCTGAATACCCTAAAAATATAGAAGTTGAAGAATTAGAGCACTTTAATTCTGTAGGAAAAGAAGCCTATAGAATGCTAGAAAAAACAGCGAAATATGTGTTAAGAGCATTGGCAATATACTTAGAATTAGATGAACGTTATTTTGACGCGTATATTCATAACGGAAACAGCATTTTACGTCCTATCCATTATCCACCAATCACAGAAGAACCAAAAAATGCAGAACGCGCAGCAGCTCATGGCGACATCAACCTCATTACGTTATTAATGGGCGCACAAGGGCGAGGCTTACAAGTTCAAAACCATGATGGCCAATGGATAGATGCTATCGCTAACCCAGATGAAATTATGATTAATGTTGGTGATATGTTATCGCGACACACCAACAATAAATTAAAATCAACCATCCACAGAGTGGTCAACCCTCCTCGTGAAATGTGGGGTACCTCACGCTATTCTATTCCTTTTTTCATGCACCCAATTAGTGCAATGAAATTAAACGTTTTAGACAACTGTATTGATGCTGAAAATCCAAAACAATTTGAAGATATCACTGCTGGCGAATATTTGGATCAACGCATTAGAGAATTAGGATTAGCTAAAAACTAATGGATTTAAAGGATCAACTTAAGAATTTGTTTCCAGAGCATACTGAAAGTCCATCAGAGAGCCCTGAACCCAAAAAGACTACTCTTTGGATGCAAGATGCGCCCATAATATGTAAATACGAGAAACGTAAAGGAAAACCCATTACAATCATCGAAGGCTATACTGGAGCGGATGACGATTTTAAAGCTTTAGCCAAAGACCTAAAAAAAAGGTTTAGTGTTGGCGGAAGTTTCAAAAATGACACCATTATCATTCAAGGGGATTTTAGAGATAAAATTATGGCCTTTTTAAAAGAATTAGGCTTCAATGTTAAACGCGTTGGAGGATAAAAATTGTATGCAATGGCTATAAAAAACTCCGAACTTATACTCAATTCTGATGGAAGTATTTATCACCTTCACTTGAAACCTTCAGACATTGCAGACACCCTTATTTTTGTAGGCGATCAAGAACGTGTTGGCGAGGTTACTAAGTATTTTGACCGCATAGATTTTGAAATGCAAAGTCGTGAGTTTAAAACACAGACTGGATACTATAAAGGAAAACGGCTTTCTGTAATTTCAACGGGGATTGGTCCTGATAATATTGATATTGTACTCAATGAATTGGATGCTTTAGTAAATATTGATTTTAACACTCGAGAAATCAAGGCCACTAAAACAAGTTTATCCATTGTTCGAATAGGAACATCAGGGGCATTACAACCCGATATCGACGTTGATAGTTTTGTTATTAGCTCTTATGGAATGGATATAAATGGAATGCTTCAATCTTATAAAATTGATGCGATCAAACATGCAGATATCGAAGCGGCATTTGTAAAACACACCCAATGGAGCCCACAAAAACCATATCCCGTTATTATAGAAAATTCAAAACAATTAGAAGCAAAATTAAAAAGTGACCAAACTCTCAACGGACTTACCGCAACCTGTGGTGGGTTTTACGGCCCTCAAGGTCGGGTCTTACGTTTAGAATTACAAGACGACAGTCTGAATCATAAAATGGATAGTTTTGATTACAAGGGCTTAAGAGTTACCAATTTTGAAATGGAAACGTCTGCAATTTACGGGTTGTCCAAATTACTGGGCCATAAAGCCTGTTCCATGAATGCTATTTTGGCCAATAGAGCTTTGGGAACTTTTAGCAAAACACCACTAGCGACTATCGATAAGTTGATTGTATATACGCTAAATAAACTTGTTTCTTAGATGAAAGATGTACGTATTGGCGGCGTTCCAGAACACTTCAACTATGCTTGGTATATGGCATTAAAACAAGGGCATTTTAAGTCCCATGATATTAGTGTACGCTGGAAAGATTATTTTGGTGGCACAGGCCAAATGGCCACTGCACTTCGCAACAACGAGATTGATATTGCTGTAATTTTAACTGAAGGCATCATTAAAGATATTACGGAAGGAAGTCCGTGTAAGATTGTACAAGTTTTTGTGGAAACACCCTTAATTTGGGGCATCCATGTGGCGGAAAAATCGGCTTTTACACACCTGAGCGAACTCAAAGGCCAACGGGCCGCCATAAGTCGCTACGGCTCCGGTTCTCATTTGATGGCGTACGTAAATGCACAAAAATTAGACTGGGATACCGCTACCGATTTACAATTTGAAGTGGTCAAGGATCTAGATGGTGCGGTAGAAGCACTAACACATCAAAAAGCGGATTATTTTATGTGGGAGAAATTTACAACAAAGCCTTTAGTCGATCAGCGAACTTTTCGACGTTTAGGAGATTGCCCAACGCCGTGGCCTTGCTTTGTTCTTGCGGTGCGCGATGAATTTATTTCCAATGAAAAAGAAACGCTTCAAACGATTCTAAAAGTCATCAATTCGATTACTGCTAGATTTAAACATATTCCTGAAATTGAGACTATTATTTCTGAGCGCTATCACCAAAAAAATGAAGATGTGAAAAATTGGTTAGCGTTAACAGAATGGTCTCAACAAAACATCCAAGCATCTACAGTGGAAGCCGTTCAAGAGCAGTTGCTAAAATTAGATATTATATCGAAAAAACTCCCTTTTGAGCAGTTGGTGGCGTCTTTAGAAGATTAGCCCCATTTAATTGGTGACTTGCCCAATGATTTTAGCACTCCATTTGTTTTACTAAAATGTTTATTTCCAAACCAAAACCCGCGATTGGCACTCATAGGAGATGGATGTCCACTTTCTAGAACGGTATGTTTTCTGGTATCAATGAGTTTAATTTTATGTTTAGCAAAACTTCCCCACAATAAAAAAATCACATTCGATTTTTTGGAAGATAAGGTTTTAATAACCGTATTTGTAAATGTTTCCCAGCCTTGTTTTTGATGGCTTCCAGCTTCCTTGGCACGCACACTCAAAGTTGCATTTAGAAGTAAAACCCCTTGTTTTGCCCAGGAACTTAAATCACCACTAGTTGGATATGGAAGGTTCATATCAGTTTCTAATTCCTTAAAAATATTCCGCAATGATGGCGGATGTGCTATACCGTCATTGACAGAAAAACACAACCCATTGGCCTGTCCAGCACCATGATAGGGATCTTGACCTATAATGACCACTTTTACAGCTTCAAAGGGACAAGCATCAAATGCATTAAACAGTTGATTGGCCGGCGGATAACATGTGTGAGACGCATACTCTGCACTAACAAAATCATCCAATTTTTGGAAATACGATTTATTAAATTCAGATTCTAAATGGGAACGCCAGGTTCCTGTGAGCTGTAACATATAATACGAGCTTATGATATAAGGCTTAGACTACAAACTTAAGCTATATATTTTAAACATTAATACCTTACATTTGTAGTGACTTATGCTTGCACACAATGATTAAGATTTCCAAGAAGACTTTACAAGATTTAGAATTTGAATCCGTAATTCAACAAGTGGCTTTTCACAATGTTACAACTTTAGGAAAAGCGGAGATTCTAGCAACTTTACCATTTTCAAATAGAGAAGAGGTCATTGAAGCACTTCAACTCACCAATGAATTTGTATCGTCTTTTGACAATGAAAACCGCATTCCTAATCATGGATTTGATGCCATCACAGCAGAACTGAAATTAATTCGGATTGAAAATAATTATCTAGAAATTGACGGCTTTCGGCGAATAGCTAGCATTTGTGTGACCACTAATATTCTGTTGAAATTCTTCAAGAAATTTCATGAATATTACCCCCTTTTACACAAAACTTCTTTACAACTTGAAGCCAACACAGAAATTCCAGAAGCGATTAATAGTGTGGTGGATAAGTTTGGCGAAATTCGCAACGATGCCTCGGACACCTTATATGGTTTACGCAAATCGATTCAAGCGGTTCGCACAAAAATAAACACCAGTTTCAACTCGGCGTTGAGCATGTATAACAGTGCAGATTATTTGGATGATATTCGGGAAACGGTGATGAAAAACCGCCGGGTGCTGGCCGTGAAAGCCATGTACCGCCGCAAGGTCAAAGGCAGTATTATGGGTGCCAGTAAAACAGGTAGTATTGTTTATATTGAGCCCGATACGACACAACAACACCAACGCGATCTTAATAATTTAGAGTTTGAAGAAACGGAGGAAATTAAGCGCATTTTACTAGAACTTACAAGTTTCATTAGTGGTTACAGTCCGCTGCTAGAATCCTATCAGCAGTTTCTAACCAAAATAGACGTCATCTATGCCAAAGCAAAGTATGCCAAAACCATTGATGCTGTCCTTCCAGAAGTGACCAAACACCAAGAAATAGATCTTGTCAACGCTTACCATCCTTTGCTGATGGTAGCCAATAAAAGTGAAGGCATTACAACCTTTCCACAAACGATTACCATGACGACGGACAGTCGAATTATCGTGATTTCAGGACCAAATGCTGGTGGAAAAAGCATCACCCTAAAAACAGTAGGCTTGTTGCAACTCATGGTGCAATCGGGGATGCTGATTCCTGTTCATGAACGCTCAAAACTCTGTTTATTTGATACGATTTTGAGTGATATTGGGGATAATCAATCTATTGAAAATCATTTAAGCACCTACAGTTACCGCTTAAAACAAATGAACTATTTTTTAAAGAAGTGTAACAAACACACTCTGTTTTTAATTGATGAATTTGGAACTGGAAGTGATCCTGAATTGGGTGGCGCCTTGGCCGAAACATTTTTGGAAGTCTTTTATGAGCGAGAAGCCTTTGGAATTATTACAACCCATTATAGCAATTTAAAGCTTTTGGCTAACGAACTGCCTCATATACAAAATGCGAATATGTTGTTTGATGAAAAAACCTTACTGCCTTTATATAAGTTAGTCATTGGACAAGCGGGTAGTTCCTTTACTTTTGAGGTGGCGCAGAAAAATGGCATTCCCTACAGTTTGATCAACCGGTCAAAAAAGAAGATTGAACGCGGCAAAATTCGGTTTGATAAAACGATTGCGAAACTTCAAAAAGAGCGCTCTAAACTGGAAAAAACAGAACGTGCACTCAAACAAAATGAGATTAAGAAAAGCTTAGAAACCGACAAATTAGAAACAACTAATGCGAAGGCCAAGAAAAAACTCCAAAGCTATCAAGAGCTTTTTGACAGTAACCAGCGTTTGGTGTATCTCGGTCAAAAAATTAGTGATTTAGGGGAACGTTTTTTCGAAAACAAACGGAAACGCGAATTGATGAATGAATTGTTTAAGTTGGTACAGATTGAAAATTCGAAACGTCAAAAAATAAGCCTCAAACAAAAAAAGGCACAAAAAGCCAAAGAAGAAGCCCTTAAAAAAGAGGTTGATAAAAAAGTGGCTGTCATTCGCAAAGAAAAAAAGAAACAAAAGGAAAAAGCAGCATTGGTTCCACCAAAACCAAAACGTGTTCTTGTGGTTGGGGATTCGGTGCGTTTGGAAGATGGTCGCGCTGTAGGAACTCTGGATAAACTCGAAAAAAACAAAGCGGTGGTGAATTATGGACTGTTTACAACGACGGTTAATATTGACCGCTTGGAATATGTGAATTCTAAAAAATAATGCAAACTAGTGTCTTTTTTGATGGCGTGTGTACCCTCTGCAATCGCGGGGTGAACTTCCTCATAAAACACGACAAAAAAGGGGTTTTAAAATTTGCATCTCTACAAAGTGAATACGCCCAAAACGTTATTCCAAAGGCGCTACTAGACCGTGATAATTTAGATACGATTATAGTATATACAGATGGTAAATTTTACGAGAGAAGTAAGGCCGTTCTAAAACTGTGCAAGGTTTTGGGTGGTGGGTTTTATGTGGTTCTCATTGGATACCTCATCCCCCGTTTTATTCGGGATGGCTTGTATCGGTTTATCGCCAACAACCGTTACCGCTGGTTTGGAAGACAATCTCAATGCAGGGTTCCAACCCCAGATTTGAAAGAGCGATTTTTGGAGTAATGAACTGATTAGTATTTTTTACACTACCCCACTTGATCGTAATTAAATTATTTTTACTAAATTTATGCTGACTTAGATCCCAAATCTGATTCTTCATTTTAACCAATTCATCATTTAAGTAAAGTATTAAGAAACTGTAACTACACAGCGGTGAGCGGGTATGTGGTGTTTTTAATACACTTTACGTTTGCGCTGAATGAGCGCAACTTAAAAAAAGAATGTAGACTTTAGAAAATGATAAACGAGAACAAAAGTTCCTGTTATCCGGAAATAGAGACGAATAAACTGGTGGTTTGTTCTCCATATAACTAGTTAGCTACCATATAACAAACGCAAAATGAATCTAATTATATTCGATATTGATGACACATTAACAAAAAGTGAATATCAACACCAACTTGCTTATGTGAATTCAATGAAAGAAATCGGAATTACGAAAATTAATCAAAATTGGAAAGAATATAAGCACCATACTGATAGTTACATTCTCAAAGTGAATTACGAAAATAATTTTACTGAAAAGTTTAGCATAAAAAATGTTCCGAGTTTTGAGTCTAAAATGACTGAAATAATGCGAACATTAAAGAAAGTTGAGGAAATTCAAGGAGCAAAAGATTTCATAGATTATTTGAGAGAAGAGAGAAAGTATGCTTTAGCTTTTGCAACAGGTTCATTTAGAAAACCTGCAATACTAAAATTAGAACAAGCAAAACTTTGGTACGATGAAAAACTTGTTGCTGCATCGAATGAATATTATAAAAGAGAACATATTGTAAGTTCAGCAATCGAAAAAGCGAAAAAATATTATCAAGTTGAAAAGTTTGAAAATATAATATCTATTGGTGATGGAATTTGGGACTTAAAAACTGCCCGAAACCTGAACGTAAAATTTATTGGAGTTGGAATGAAAAACATTAAGGACTTTAATAAAGAAAACATTGAAGTTCACACCAAAAATTGGAATGATTTTGATTTTGAGAAAGCTGAAGAAATATTATTAATTCAAAAAAGTACGGTAGCTAACACGGTGTATAAGTAATAGCGGTTTAAGTGCTAAAACGAAAGTAAAATCTATGAATCAAACGACAGCAAAAAACCGAAAAATAAGTGAATAAAATCCGCTACTACTCATACACGAGACCGTAAGCCATAAGCAAACAATATGACAAAAGATCTTAACATAAAATCATCAACAATTGAAAAGGGATTGGAACTCATTAAAGATTTTGTTGAAAAATTATTAGGTCCAACAATAGATGAAGTCGGATTATTGATGTCAGATAAGATAAAATATTTCCGATTTAAAAATCAAGTAAAAATTTTATCGAAAGCAAAAGAATCTGTGAAGGACAAAGGTATTGATATTAAGGAAATTCCAACAAAAATACTTGTACCACTTTTAGAGAACTCATCTCTAGAAGAAAATGAAGAAATGCAAAACAAATGGGCATTTATGATTGGAAATCTTGCAGACTCAAAGCAAAATTTGCAAAATCAGGTTTTTCCTTACCTACTTAGCCATATTTCTTTAAACGAATTTGAAAAACTTTCTGAGTTTGTTCAACAAGAAAGGGCTTATCTTGAAGATCATATTAAACTATTAGAGCAATTCCAAAAAATCTTAAGAGATGAAGATGACAATTCCACAAACAATGAATATGATACGTTACGGAAAAACGTAGATAATGTCCAGCAAGTTGGATTTAAAGTAGATGGGCTTGAAGGTTTTGAATATTCTAATCTTCAAAGATTAGGTCTGTTAAAACAATTACCAAAAAAGATTCAAATTGAAGAGGTTGAAGTTGAAATTAATGAAAATATTAAAGATCATTCAATTGAAGCTTTATACACAATAGACGATTCAGGATACAGAATTACTCCTTTAGGCATTAAGTTTTTATCTGCTTGTAATGAAAAAAAAACCAATGGCTAACACCGCATATAATTTATTGCTTGTTCTTGGCCAACTTACGAATCCCGATAGCTGTCGGTACATGCAACTACTCATAGCCGAGACCGTTGGCGTGCATTTGAAAACGAAACCTCTATTCAATAAATTAACGCAACTAAGAAATAGAATTTAAATGGACATTAAAATAAATAATAAAAAATTTCCTAAATCCGATTTAATAAAACTAATAGCTAGAAACAAATTACAAACAATTATTCACATTAGGAGTGTTGTGAATATCGGATTAAAAGACGCTAAAAAAATTGTTGAAAATCTTGAGGAGAATCCAAATTATTATGATAATACAGTTATAAAAATAGCCGAGAAGGAATTTGTTGAAGGAGAAACTATTTCTCTTGATGTAAAAAACATTGTTGATGAAAAATTAAATATC
Organism: uncultured Paracoccaceae bacterium; assembly: GCA_943788135.1. Taxonomy (GTDB): domain Bacteria; phylum Bacteroidota; class Bacteroidia; order Flavobacteriales; family Flavobacteriaceae; genus Hel1-33-131. Next base: position 57,081 of record CALSPC010000008.1, read on the forward strand.
AGAGAAAGAAAAATTGGTTCAACCCCGCTACCGCACGAATCCTTTCGTGTGGTGATACAAAAGTAAAACCCCCGCTCCGAAAAGTCTCTTAGATCACCTCCTCCAAATGGTCATCCCACTCTTTAGATTTTGGTTTATGAAGCTTGCCTTCCAACTTGGCAACAATCATGGAAACGGTAGCATCGCCAGTGACATTCACCATGGTACGACACATATCTAAAGGACGGTCAACCGCAAAGATAAGCGCCAATCCAATGGCCAATTTATCTGCAGGAAAGCCAACCGACTCCAATACAATGACCAACATCACCATACCGGCTCCTGGCACTGCGGCACTCCCAATAGAGGCTAAAAGGGCGGTCAGAACAATAGTCAATTGGTCTGCAAACGTTAAATCAAAGTCTAGGGCTTGCGCGATAAACACGGCGGCTACAGCTTGGTATAAACTTGTCCCATCCATATTGATGGTCGCGCCAACAGGTAAGACAAAACTAGACACTTCTTTGTCCACACCGAGATGCTCTTCCACACGTTCCATAGTCACTGGAAGCGTGGCTGCACTACTACTCGTCGAAAAGGCTAATAACTGTGCTGGACTAATTTGTTTCAAAAACCATAAGGGATTCTTTTTGGTGATTACAGAGACCAAAACAAGGTAAAAACAAATCATTAATGCTAGGCCACCTACTACAACGCCTGAATAAAACAGAAGCGCGTACAATAGCTCTGGATCACCAGAAGAGACCACCACATTGGCCAACAATGCAAATACAGCATAAGGCGCTGAGAGCATAATTAAATCGACCATTTTAAGTACTACATCGTTCAGAGAATCAAAGAAATCTTTGAGAGGTTTGGCGCTTTTTTCGCCTATTAGAAGGAGTGAAATTCCAAGAAACATGGCGAGGAAAATCACTTGCAGCATGAGCTTATTATTGCTCAATGCAGAGAAAGCATTGTCGGGCACCATATCCACAAGAAAATCTAAAGGACGGCTGGCTTGTTGGCGGCCTGCCTCTGCAATTTTTCCTTGCACACTACTATTATCTGCGTAAGTTTCGGTCAGTTTTGAAATGGTTTCAGTAGACACCCCATCACCAGGATTTAAGGAATTCACTAAAATCAGTCCAATACTAATCGCAATGACGGTAGTGCAAACATAAATTATAATAGTTTTGAGTCCTATAGACGCAAATTTGGAAATGTCTTTTAAATCTGAAATTCCTTTAATCAGCGAGGCTAAAATAAGTGGTACAGCAATTAGCTTTAATAATTTCACAAAAATAGTCCCCAGTGGTTTAATCCAACTGGCTACAAAATCAGCACCGCCAACTTCGAGCATAATAAAACCAAAAGTCACACCAGCGAGCATGCCTATTAATATTTTCCAATGAAGCGCAAGTGATTTCATATATATGTATTTAAGTTCTAAGCTTTACTAAGCCGATTTAACAGCATGAAGTCGGCAATGACCAAGGCTGCCATAGCTTCAACAATCGGCACTGCACGCGGAACTACACATGGATCGTGTCGTCCTTTTCCATGCATTTCAACTACATTTCCATCTTTGTCGATGGTATCTTGAGCTTGCATAATTGTAGCAACCGGTTTAAAAGCCACATCAAAATAGATATCCATTCCGTTACTAATACCGCCTTGAATACCGCCAGATAAATTCGTTTTGGTAGAGCCATCAGCGTTAAACGCATCATTATGTTGACTCCCTTTGAGTTGCGTGCCTTCAAATCCACTGCCATACTGAAAGCCTTTCACAGCATTAATGGAAAGCATTGCTTTGCCTAACTGTGCGTGTAAACGATCAAAGACAGGTTCTCCTAAGCCTACTGGTACATTTTTTATGACGCAAGAAACGACACCTCCAATGGTATCACCTTCTTTTCGAATGGCTTTTATTTTTGAAATCATTTGGGCTGCCACTTCTGAGTCTGGGCAACGTACATCATTTGTTTCTGCATTGGATAAATCTAGATCTTTGTAGGATTTGTTAAGTGCAATCTCACCTACTGATGATGTATAGGCGTTTATTTCTATGGTTTGTAAAAATTGTTTTGCAATAGCACCTGCCACAACACGACAGGCTGTTTCACGTGCCGAACTTCGTCCACCACCTCTATAGTCGCGTTGGCCATATTTTTCGGTATACGTGTAATCCGCATGACTTGGACGATAAACGTCTTTTATATGCGAATAATCATTCGATTTTTGATTGGCGTTTTCAATGACAAATCCAATTGGTGTACCGGTAGTGATGCCTTCAAAAACTCCAGATAAAAACTTAACTGTATCAGGTTCTTTACGCTGAGTTACGATTTTGGATTGTCCAGGTTTACGTCGGTCCATTTCGTGCTGAATAGCGTCAAAATCTAATGAAATTCCTGCAGGACATCCATCAATTACACCGCCAATAGCAGTACCATGAGATTCCCCAAATGTTGTCAGTTTAAAAATCGATCCAAATGCATTACCCGCCATATACTAGTCCTTAAGTCTTTAGAATGTAAAAGTAATTGTATTATTATAAAAACAAAAATTACAGCGCCACTAAGTGATGATTCTTTTTACAAATTAAATTGAAATGCAGTTTTTGAGCGCTTCTTCATAAATAGCTTCATAAAAAGGAACAATTTTGTGAATATCAAATTTTGTAGCTGTGACTTGTGCGCCGTGTTTAAATGTATTTAAAGTTGAATCGGCTTTAAGGATCTTAAGAGCGTTTTGAGCCATTTCATCAATGGCGCCTACGGGACTTAAATAGCCTGAAACTCCTTCAATATTTACTTCTGGAATTCCTCCCGAATTACTTGAAATCACAGGTACACCAGAAGCCATAGCTTCTAATGCTGCTAATCCAAAACTCTCCGTTTCAGAGGGCAATAAAAATAAATCACTAAAACATAATATTTTATCAACTTCACTACTGTTCCCCAAAAACACCACTTTATCTTCAATATTGTAAGTTTTACATAAGTGCTCGGCTTGTTTGCGTTCTGGCCCCTCGCCTACCATCATTAATTTTGCGGGTAATTCATTTTGAATTTTATAAAAAATCTCAATCACATCTGCAATACGTTTTACAGGTCTAAAATTACTCACATGCGTTATAACACGTTCTTCTGGACGGGCTAAAAGATCGCGATCACAATCTGTATACGTTGTTTTATATTTTTCAAGATCTATAAAATTGGGAACAACTTTAATTTCTTTTTGTGTATTAAATAAACGTTGGGTAACTTCTTTTAGGTTTTGAGAAACAGACGTCACAGCATCTGATTTATTAATACTAAATGTCACAGCGGTCTTATAGAACGGGTGACTGCCTACTAAGGTCACGTCAGTTCCATGTAAAGTGGTTACGATGGGGACGTTTATGCCCTCTTCATGAAGCATTTTTTTGGCCATATAGGCTGCATAGGCATGCGGAATGGCATAATGCACATGCAAGACATCGATGTTGTGGATTTTGACCATATCGACCAATTTACTAGACAACGCCAATTCATAAGGTTGGTAATGAAATAAGGGATATTCCGGAACATTAACCTCGTGAAAATGCACATTGGAACTTAACAATTCTAAACGTACCGGTTGACTGTAAGTAATGAAATGAATTTCATGTCCTTTACGGGACAATTCTAAGCCGAGTTCGGTGGCCAGAACGCCACTACCACCAAATGTTGGATAACACACAATCCCTATATTCATATTATTCTATAATTGATTCGTAGATTAAACGTTGTATTTCTGTTCTAATATTTTCTTTTAAAAGCCGGTTCGAATCGGAATTTGGATACGTTCTATTGGCCAAAAATACATAAACTATTTCTTCTTCAGGGTCTGCCCATGCATATGTTCCTGTAAATCCTGAATGTCCAAAACTGGTCATCGACAAACAGCCACATGTAGGCCCTTCATCTTCGAGTTGTGGTTTATCAAAACCAACCCCTCTTCGGTTGTCTTGCGTACAATAATGACACGTATTAAATTTATTAAAAGTTTCAGAAGAAAAATAACGATCTCCCCCGTATTCGCCCTGCTGTAAATACATCTGCATCAGTTTTGCTACATCGTTGGCATTACTAAATAAGCCAGCATGACCACCAACACCATCTTGCATTGCAGCACCCATGTCATGGACATAGCCATGCACAATATCATAACGAAAATAATCATCTAGTTCTGTAGGAATAATGTGATTTTTTTTAACGTTTTTTAAAGGTCTATACATTGAGAAATTAGCGCCAATAGAATTATAAAAGCGTTGCTGTACTAATTTATCTAAGGGTAGTTTGTAATGGTTCTCTATAATTAATTTCAAGATATAATATGGCATATCACTGTATCGATATTTTTTTTCCTCAAGTAATTCTGAATCAAGAATTTGTATTTGAATACTGTCTCTAAAATCTTTACGTAGATATAACTGATCTTTGATCTGAATGGGGAATTTTTTGGAATATTTTTTTCTATAAAACTTCGGATTTCGCTTTTGAGTAACCGAATCTAATGTAGATTCATAAAATGGTATCCAGGGCTTTAGTTGAGCAAAATGCGAAAGCATTTCTTGAATTGTAATGGCGTCTTTATTGGAGTTTTTATAAGAAGGTAACAAGTCTCCGAGCGTGGATTCTAAGCGTATTACTCCTGAATCTACCAGCTCCATAAGTAAAGGTAGGGTGGCTAGTATTTTGGTAAGTGAGGCCACGTCATACAGGTCTTTATGAGTAACCTTTAAGGTTTTTTTGTACGTATGATGTCCAAAAGTTTTGTCATAAATCACCTTACCTTTTCTAGCAACTAACAGCTGAACACCTGGGGTCATTTTTTCGGAAATGGCATACTCAACAATAGAATCTATCTTCTGTAAACGCACTGCATCGATTCCAACTGCTTCTGGCAACCCATAGGTTAATCGGTTTAAAGCGGGTGTTGAAATGCCGTGACCCGCACTAAAATCTGGACCACAACTTACGGGCAGATGGCCTTTGGCGGGTAAGGCTCCAAATATTATTTGTGCCGCTTTTTGTTGCGCTATTGGGCTATTTTGATACGCCATAAGAATGCTTTCAAAATTTTCAACAGTCATAAAATCATTTAAAGCATAAGGCTTTGCAAAAACTGTTAAAATCACAGTATTGGTGCGCGCAATTTCATAAAGCCATACCAATTCTTTATCTGTAAATTGATGCGATTTCCAAGGACTAGCATTGGACGTATGTAAACCAACAATCACTGTGTTATACTGACGCAAAGCAGCTATTAATTCGTCTAAATTCTTTGCAGTAACGGTATCTACATTTGTGTATTTATTTAGCATGTCCACAAAAGGGGCGGATTTATCATTCCCCATACCAACATAGGCAACCTTGTGGAGTTCTAAATTTTTTAGTGGTAAAATTTGTTTTTGATTTTGAACCAAAGTGATGGCATTTTCCATCAATTTTCCATATAACAAATCGTCTTTTTGGCGGTTCAAATCTGCAACTAAATTAGTGGTATCAATAGGTTCAAACTGCTGTAATCCGACTTTGTATTTTGCTTTTAATATTTTCTTTACCGAATGTGCTAGGCGTTGCTCGGAAATAACTCCAGTCTCTACCGCTTTATGCAAGGTTTCAATCCCTTGACTAACATCATTGGACATGAGCATCACATCATTTCCTGCTAAAAAAGCTTGTAAATCAATCTCTCCAGGGTTACTAAAATTAGAAGCACCTTTCATACTTAGAGCATCTGTGAAAATCAAGCCTTTAAACCCTAATTTTTCTTTTAATAGTTCTGTAACAATTGGATAGGATAAAGACGATGGATAATTGGGTCTAGACTCCAAATTGGGCACATTTAAGTGGGCAACCATAACCGAAGACAATCCTTTTGATAAGAGTTTTTTGTAGGGATATAATTCTAAGGAATCTATGCGTTTAGCCGAGAAATTAATTGTTGGTAGGGTTTTATGCGAATCGGTACTGGTGTCGCCATGACCAGGAAAATGTTTGGCATTTGCCAATACGCCAGCGCTTTGCATCCCTTCCATAAACGCTATTGACCTTTTGGTTACTGCTTCTTTTTCTTCACCAAAAGAACGGTTTCCGATAATCGGATTTTTGGGGTTGGTATTAATATCCACTACAGGAGCAAAATTAAAATGCACGCCAATTCGTTTGCAATGCTCCCCTATTTGTACGCCTGTTTGACGTATCAGATCTAAATTCTTTACAGCGCCCAAAGTCATGTTCCATGGAAAAGCATAGGTAGAGTCCAAACGCATGCTTAGTCCCCACTCAGCATCCATACCGACCAGTAGCGGGATTTTTGAAGCCCCTTGTAATTCATTGTTTAGGTGAGCTTGACGAACAGGCCCACCTTTGGAGAAAATAACACCACCAATGTGATGTGTTTTAATTTGATTTAGAACCGATGCTTTGGTTTTTTGATCTTGACTAGAAAACACCTGAACCATGTATAACTGCCCAATTTTTTCTTTTAAATTAAGTGAATTATAGATACTGTCAACCCATATTTTTTGCTGTTCTAAATCTGTGACATCTAAAGGAGAAATAGAATCTTGAGCACTTAGTGAGAGTGAAAAAATAAAACAAAGGAGTATAAAAAAATGGCGCATAACGGTTTTAATAAGGCGACTTATAAATTCATTACCAAATTACTATTTTTAATAGAAATTCTGAACGTTTTTAAGAGCAATTTAATAGTTGTATTTAATTTTACTTCAATCAAACTTTATAAGTTGATAATTATGAACGAATTAGCAATGAAATGGTTTGTATTAGAGACTAATTATAATTACTTATTGCAATATTGACAACATCAATGGCATGAGGAACTCAGTCCCCAAATTTTGTACTATATTTAAGCTGTATTTTAATAGTAAACGCAAAAACCCAAAAAGCTATGACACTATCTGAAGTAAAATTAGTATTAAAACAATTAGACACTATTGGATTTCAACTCCCTAATGGTCAATTAGTCCCCAAACATTTTCATGTCACTGAAGTAGGAACAATCACAAAGGCGTTTATTGATTGTGGGGGCACCGTTCGAAAAGAGGAAGTCGTTAACTTTCAACTTTGGAATGCAGAAGACTATGACCACAGACTTCACCCCGAAAAACTATTACACATTATTGAGCTTTCTGAACAAATTCTAACTATTAAAGATTTAGAAATTGAAGTCGAATACCAAGGAGAAGTAGAAAATTCACCAACAATCGGTAAATTTGGACTTGATTTTGATGGTAAAAACTTTATACTAACTTCAAAAGAAACCAATTGTTTAGCACAAGACCAATGCGGAATTCCTGACAACAAGCAAAAAGTAAAGCTTTCAGATTTAAACGCAGAATCGTGTTGCGCTCCAAATAGCAACTGCTGTTAGAATTTAGAGTTGTGGTATTCTCGAAAATTGACAAACATAATTTTAGTGCTGTTGCCGAAATTTATAAGACAGGCATCGATACTGGAAACGCCACCTTTGAAACCATAATTCCATCTTTTGAGGAATGGGATAAAAAACACTTGCCTTTTGGACGAATTGTTTTAGAAAAAGATGAAACCGTAATTGGTTGGGCGGCTTTATCAAAAGTATCTGACCGTTGTGTCTATGAGGGAGTTGCCGAAGTTAGTATTTACACCGCTCTTCAAGGTAAAGGACTAGGAACATTACTTTTAAAACAACTTATTAAAATTAGTGAATCCAAAGGAATTTGGACATTGCAATGTGGAATTATGCGTGAAAACATAGCAAGTATTAAGTTACATAAAAAATGCGGCTTTAGAATTATAGGATATCGCGAAAAAATTGGCAAACGCGATGGTGTATGGCGTGACAATATCATAATGGAACGAAGAAGTAAAATTGTTGGTGTTTAAACGCAAAAAACTCGTATATCATCTTATTTTTAGGCTTTAGAAATAAGTTTTAACTACTTCTATTTTAATTTGTTTTCTTACAAAAAGAATGCCTTTGAGGGTACTATTTTCTGTTTTATTTTTTTTTATTACATTTATGGAGAATTAAGACCCCAAATCTAATTCTTCGTAATACATAATTTTGAGTGAATTTTTAATGTTAGAAAATAAAATGTTTTACTCTGGTGTTTCCTTAATTTAAACATCTGTTAGTAGAGTGACATTTAGGGACTGTACTATTTTTGTCAAAAGGTTTAAGCTTAAATCACCTAAATATCTACTACGGAATTTTCAAACTTTGATCGTGGGTTTGATTAACTTTGGAATGTTATTTGTAAACATCACTAAAAGTAAACGACAAATTAAATACGTACGTTAAACATAATATTCAGCAGTGAACATAAACTATAAAACAGCTTTTAACCGTTAAAAATTAAACCTATAAATACATGAAAAATCATCTTACAGCTGCCTTCTTTATTGCAAGCTCAATTCTTGGATTCTCTCAAACAAAAAATTTTATTGATCAACCCTATTTAGAAACAACTGCTAAGGTTGATTCTTTGGTACAACCTGATCGAATTTATTTATCTATTCTAATTCAAGAAAAAGAGGATCGAAACAAAACATCTGTAGAAACTCAGGAGCAACTGCTTGCAGAAGTTTTAGAAAATTTAGATATCGATCTTAAAAAACAATTAAAAATTGAAGACCTCGCTAGTAATTATAAAAAGTACTTTTTACGTAAAAAAAGTGTACTCAAGTCAAAAGCGTATGAATTGGTCGTCTATGACGGTCTCACAGCAAGCAAAGTATTAATCCATTTAGAAGCACAGGGCATTGCTAATGTGAATTTAACAAAAACAAAATACTCGAAAACAGAAGCCTTAAAAATGACTTTACGATCTAAAGCAATACGCAAAGCTAAAGCACAGGCGACAGCACTCGTTAATCCCTTAGGACAACAGCTTGGTAAGGCTATTTATATTTCAGACAAGTATTATAACAATTCATATAGACCAAGAAATCTACAAATGAAGATGGCATATGATAACTCCCAAAAACTGGAATCTCCGATTGATATTGAATTTAATTCTCTTAAAATTGAAAGTGAAGTATTGGTTCGTTTCTCAATAAACTAATTAAATTATGGCCCCAAAAAACATAATTTTTATTCAGTACTTCAAAACACCAATAGGTGAGTTAATTGCTGGAAGCATTGAGAATCGAATATGCATATTAGATTTTAGGTACAGAAAAATGCGTGATGCTATAGACCAACGCATTCAATCAGGCCTAAATGCAATATATTTTGAAAAAGAGACCCCTATTTTACGAACACTGCGATTAGAATTAGAGGCCTACTTAAAAGGCGATCGAAAACAGTTTTCATGCGCTATTAAAATGGTAGGAAGTTCATTTCAATTAAAGGTATGGAACGCCTTACAGGCTATTCCATATGGTACTACAATCTCTTATTTGGAGTTAGCACAACACCTAGGCAATAAAAATGCTGTCCGCGCAGTGGCTAGTGCAAATGGAGCTAATGCAATAGCACTCATTGTTCCATGTCACCGCGTCATTGGTGCCACAAATAAATTAGTAGGCTATGCTGGCGGACTTTCAACTAAAAAGAAATTATTAAAGTTAGAATTGGCTTTTTCTCGAAACCCAGAAGAACTTCCTTTTTGGGATTCTGAATAAATTGACTTTAAACAAACCGGCTATGCCAGCTTTCTGAAGCTGGTACTTCCCAAAACTCAAGGTATTCTGCCTTAGAGTTTACAAGATTATTAAATACAATCGTGTTTTTGGAAACGGCTTTGTCTTTCGCCATTTTTTTAAAATCAATTAGAGATTTATAAGCCACATAATCGCCTTGTTTGTATGAAACATTCATCTTATCCATCAGGTCAACTTTATATATAGATTCTAAGTCTTGAATAAACTTTACTGAAGCATCAATAGAGCAACCCGTTGCAGCATTAATTTGTTGATCCAAAGCAATAACGATAAAGCGTTTATATTTAATTTCAAAGCCGGCTTGTAAATCGGATCCATGCGCCGTCCAATTTTTTAAAAATAGGGTTAAGCTTTGCGTTATTTCCTCTACCTCTGCATCCGTAAACGACCGGTTACATTGATATATCCAGATACGAGCAGTTCCTGGCAGGCTATTAAAATTTACAAGCATATGAGTTGGGCTTTATTATTCTATAAATCTTTTGCATTTGCGATCAGTTCTGCAACATCCATAACTTCTATCTGACCTTCAGCTTTGTTCTTTACACCATCGGTCATCATTGTATTACAAAATGGGCAACCAGCAGCAATAATATCGGGCTTGATTTCCATAGCCTGTTCGGTACGTTCGATGTTAATTTCTTTATTTCCCTGTTCAGCGTCTTTAAACATTTGAGCACCTCCTGCCCCACAACATAGGCCTTTTTTTCGACAATTTTTCATTTCAACCAACTCGGCGTCTAACTTTTTAATCAAATCTCGAGGGGCTTCATATACGTCATTTGCACGTCCTAAATAACAAGGGTCATGAAACGTAATACGTTTACCTTTAAACTGCCCGCCTTCAATACTTAAACGGCCTTCATCTAATAAACTTTTAAGAAATTGGGTATGGTGCATCACTTGAAAATCGCCTCCCAAAGAAGGGTATTCATTTTTGAGTGTATTGAAACAATGCGGACAAGCAGTTACAATTTTTTTTACCTCATAAGCATTTAAGACTTCAATATTGGTAACGGCTTGCATTTGAAATAGAAATTCGTTCCCCGCTCGTTTTGCAGGATCGCCGGTACAGCTTTCTTCAGTCCCTAATACTGCAAATTCGACCTTGGCTTGGTGAAGTAATTTCACAAAAGCTTTGGTTATTTTTTTGGCACGATCATCAAAACTACCAGCACAACCTACCCAAAATAAAACTTCGGGTTGCTTGCCTAAGGCCGTATATTCGGCCATTGTGGGAACTTTTAATACTTCACTCATAATTTAAATATTAATCATGCTGACCGTCGTCAAAAACTTCAATTGTAACTTCTTTTTCTACTAAATCAGTAAATTTACCATTATAACGGGTAGCTTTTACCAAATGATTATCGATCCAGTGGTAGTTTCCACCTCTTGGTTTTCCCATCAAAAGGCTGTGATAATTGAAGCCATGTTGCTTCAACCAATTTTGAGTCACTTCTCTGTGCTCCTCAGTTCTTGAAGTAAAAAAGCAAATCATGTGCCCCTCTTCATACCAACTATTACACGTTTTCAAAGCGTCTAAAAAAGGCAGGCAAGTGGCCATTCGTTCTGGTTCTTCATTGGGAACATCATCAGTGATAGTACCGTCAATATCAATCAAATAATTTTTAACACCGCCTGGAAGTACTGGGCTTATTAATTCTCCAGCTTCTACTTTTTCATGTAATAACTTATCGGCTTCTTCTCTTTTCATAATAATTGTTTAGTATATAATTTATTCGTTTTTCCAGTTTAATCGGTCCATTTGATTATAGGGCCAAGGGGCACCATTATTTTCGATGTTAGACATCATCGTATTTAATTCCATTGGAGCAGCACTTTGTTCCATAACTAAATAGCGCCGCATTTCAAGAATGATTGATAAGGGGTCGATACTGATTGGACAAGCCTCTACACAAGCATTGCAACTTGTACAGGCCCAAAGCTCTTCATTAGTGATATAATCGCCTAAGAGTTGTTTACCATCGGCTATAAATTCGCCTTTATTAGCATCAATATTAGCGCCTACTTCAACCAAGCGATCACGTGTATCCATCATGATTTTTCTTGGCGATAATTTTTTACCGGTTTGATTGGCTGGACACTCGCTTGTACAGCGCCCACATTCGGTACACGTATAAGCGTTTAGAAGTTGTACCCAGTTTAAATCTTGCACGTCACTTGCTCCAAATTTGTCAGGTGTTGAACCGTCGTCATCAGAGGCCGCAAACGGATCTATTGTGGGATCCATCATAAGTTTGACCTCATTGGTAACGGCTTCCAAATTATTAAATTCACCTTTGGGTTTAACACTTCCATAATAAGTGTTTGGAAATGCGAGAAGGATGTGTAAGTGTTTTGAGTAGTACAAGTAATTTAGGAAAATTAAGATCCCAACAATATGCATCCACCATGCAGCACGTTCAATGAAATGCAAATTATAACCTTCAAATAGTGGGGCGAAAAATTGACTTATAATATTTCCAGAATTTAGAGATTGAAATTCTACATCTGTGGCATTCATAATTATAAAAAGTCCCATCAATACAATTTCAAAATAGAGAATTAAATTCCCATCTTGCTTTGGCCAGCCTTTCATTTCAGCACTCATAAAGCGGCGAATTTTAACGACATTTCTTCGAAACCAAAATACAATTACAGCTACAAAAACAAGCGCTGCTAGAATTTCAAAAGTGCCAATTAATATGCCGTAAAGACTTCCAATTCCTGAAAAAATACGATGAGTTCCAAACAACCCATCAATAACGATTTCTAAGACTTCAATATTAATAATCACAAAACCTATATAAACTACAACGTGAAGTATTCCCGCAATAGGACGACGCACCATTTTACTTTGTCCCAAAGCAATTCGTGCCATGTTTTTCCAACGAATTGTTGTGTTGCCACTAACATCTACATCTTTTCCTAAAGCTATATTGCGCTTGAGTTTACCAACATTTCGAGCAAAAAAGCCAATTCCTAAAACAAGAATAAATGCAAAAATTACATTCGGAAAATTCATTTGGTTAATCTTTAGTTTTTAGTTCATTTCCCGCAGCATCATATTGTTTTGCTTTTTTTCCAAATAAAGAAAAATGAACATAACGTTTTGGGTTCAATTTCATATCTTCAAGCAACTCCTCTAATTGTTTGGTAGCTCCTTCTAAATTATTATAAATAGCTTCATCTTTCATAAGCTTACCTACAGAACCTTCCCCTTTTTCTATACTGCTCAATAATTGATCAAAATTATAAACAGTGGACTTTAGGTTTGCCATTATAGCGTCCAAATCCGAATCAGCTAAAGAGTTACTAAGGGTTGAAAGGTCAGAGGATATTTTGTTGAAATTCGTGAGCGTTTCTCCAACAGTAATTTTGTTGTCCATAACCATGCTGTTTAAAGATTCCGATGTGGACTTAAAAGATGCAATCGTACCGCTTAATTCAGCTATACTAAGTTGTATGTTTTTTTTGGTTTTGGTATCAAAGATGTCATTCAAATTCATTAATAATGAATCGGCATTGACCATCATAATTTCAATTTTTTCTTGTAGGGGTGTTAGACGTTGGTTTACCAAGTCTGTAAGTCCAGGCTTGACATCAGAAGCTAAAAAATCTCCGGACTTCACTACTGCAGCGCCGTCAAATGCAGGAATAATCGCAATGGCTTTACCACCTATGAGTCCAGCTTCATATAATTGTGCTTTACTATTTACTGAGAATTCAAAATCATTATCAATTAGCATGATTACACTCAGTTTTCCTGAGCCATCATTTGTGAAATCTATAGATTGAACCTTACCAATTTTATGACCGTTTATAGTAACCGCTGCCGATGGAGTTAAGCCTTCTACATTGTGATAAACGGCTGTGATTCTTTTGGAGTTATCCAATAAATTTTCACCTTTCAAATAATAAAAAATGAAAATAAAAAGTAGAACTCCGGATAGGACTAAAATAGCCGTTTTAATTTCTTTAGTTAGGTTCAAAATAATTATTTTTTCTTCTTACAAATTTAACATTATTATTGAAATAAAGAGGCCTATTAGTTCGTAGATTTTAAAGCCTCTTGAATCGTTATCTTTTTGCCGTTTTTATACGCCACAATATAAGCTGATTTAAAGCCTTTGGCGATCGCTTTATTTTTAAACTTAACACTCTCTTCATAACTGGAAGTTTTTCCATAAAAATAACGATATATTGAATTTGATTTGGTTCTTGATATCTCATTTAAGCCATTGAAATTATATGGTTTAGTAGCTAATTTTTTCGAACCCGCAGAGATTTGAACTTTATAAACAATTGAAGGATCAATTCGAGTAGTCCTAGAGGATTCATTGGAATTATTTGTCGTGTTTGAGGTGGGTTCTGTTTTGACGGAAGCCGAATTTTCAATTGAAATTTCTGTATTTAATTTCGATTTATAGTCCAATATCGCATCGGATATACTTTTAGATATGTTATTTTTTCCAGCTTCAGAATTTAGATAACGGCCTTCATTTTTATTAGTTATAAACCCTGTTTCAATAAGAATACTTGGCATGTAGGTGTTGTGAAGTACCCAAAACCCTGCTTGTTTGACTCCTCTATTTTTTCGTTTTAATTTAGTTGTAAAATTATCTTGTATATGTCGTGCCAACAAAATACTTTGATCCAGATAGTCTTCTTGCATCAGCGTTAAACCAATCATTGATTCGGGAGAATTCGGATCAAAACCTTCGTAGTTTGTTTCATAGTTATCTTCAAAAAAGATGACTTCATTCTCTTCTTGTGCTATTCTAAAATTAGACTCATTTCGATGTAGCCCCAATACAAAAGTTTCAGCGCCATGTGCTTGAGAGTTGTGTGCATTACAGTGGACCGATACAAACAAGTCAGCGTCTGCTTTGTTCGCTATTGAGGCGCGTTTTCTCAATTCTACAAAAACATCCGTTTTTCGTGTGTAGATGACTTTTATGTTCTTATATTTTTTTAAATTTTCACCTATCTTTAACACAATTTTCAAGGCAATATCCTTTTCTTTATAACCAGATTTAGTGGATTTCCCAGGGTCTTTGCCACCGTGACCGGCATCTAAAACGACTACAAAAGGTTTGGGGTCTGCTTGTGCACTAGTAGATATGGTCCCTAGAAATAAAATGAATACTAAAACTAATTTTAATTGCATTTTAATGTTAATTAATTTGACGTCGAATCGGATGCTTAAAATCTAAAAATCAAAAAAAAATATCCGTAACTTTGGTTTTTCAAAAATCGAGCCATTCAATACAAAAATACTCAGAAAAGCATTGAAAACAAGAGTCTTTCAGTTAGTTTTTATTTTAAGTTTTACAGTGTTTACTAACACTGTTGGCATGGCACAGGACATTCCTACCCCAAAAACAACCTCAAAAGAGATTCCTATTTTAGATTTACCTGAGGTTAAGAACGACTCTATTCCTACTAAAGAACTCAATTTAGTTGAAACAGATTCGATTTCCAATGATAGCCTCCCAAATTCAGTCAAGTTTTTGGAAGGTACAGTAACCTACAAAGCGAAAGACTATACATCGATCAATCAAAAAACACAACAAATATACTTATACAACGAAGCTGAAATCCAGTACAAAGACATGGATATCAAAGCGGGAGTGATTATTATTGATTACGGAAAAGACATTGTATATGCTGGCCGTTTAAAAGATTCGTTAGGTGTTTATTCACAACATCCGGTATTTAAACAAGGAAATGATGTTGTTGAACCAGATTCTATTGCCTTTAATATTAAAAACAAAAAAGCGTTGATTTGGAATTCAAAAACAGAACAACAAGGCGGTCGTATTATATCGGATTTAACTAAAAAGGAAAATGACTCCGTTTATTTTGTAAAACGTGCTAAGTTCACCACTTCAGAAAATATAGAAAATCCAGAATATTATTTTTTACTTCGAAAAGCGAAAATTGTTCCTGGTAAAAAAGTGGTCACCGGACTTACAAATATGTTTATAGCCGATGTACCAACGCCTATTGGTTTGCCATTTGCATTTTTTCCACTGACTCAAACGCGAACTTCTGGAGTAATATTTCCAACCTTTGGAGAAGAAAGCAGAAGGGGGTATTTCCTTCAAAATGGTGGATATTATTTTGCATTAAGTGATTATTTTGATCTGGCTACTCTTAGGCGACTATTACACCAATGGGAGTTATGGCGTTCGTGTAGAAAGCAGCTATGCAGTCCGCTATAAGTTCAGAGGTTCTCTAAGTTTTCGATACGAAAACCTTATTAATAGTGAACGTGGTTTTCCTGACTATTCAAAAAGTACCGTCTACAACTTACGGTGGAATCAAAGTCAAGATTCTAAATCAAATCCAAATTCTCGGTTTTCGGCATCTGTAAACTTAGGATCTAGCACGTATTATCAAGAATCCGTGAACCAGCTTAATGCTGCTAATTTCTTAAATAACACCCTGTCTTCATCTGTCTCGTATTCAAAAACCTTTCAAGTAGAGCCTCAAGTAAACATTAGTTTAACCGCAACACACTCGCAAAATACAAATACCAAAGTTATTAATATGACTTTACCAACATTTCAAGGAAGTGTAGATCGTATTTTCCCTTTTGCCCCAAAAACTGGAAGTAAAAAAGGAGCGCTTGAAAATATAAATTTACAGTACAGTGTACGTGGTGAAAATCGCATCCAAACTACGGATTCATTATTTTTTAAAGCCGAGATGTTTGAGGATGCTAAAGCAGGGTTTCAACACAATATTCCGATAAGTACAAATTTCAAAGTCTTTAAACATTTTAGCATGAGTACGAGTGCTAATTATAGAGAAAATTGGACTTTCAATACAATCAATAAGTCCTATAATACAGAAACCCAATCTGTAGAAACTACTCCACTTAAAGGGTTTGATTCGTTTAGGACCTATAACTTTAGCTCTAGTATAGGTACTACAGTTTATGGACTATTTGATTTTGGAAAGGATAAGAAAATACAAGCCATACGCCATGTAATGCGACCTTCGGTAAGCTATAATATTAATCCTGCATTTGACCAATATTACGAAACCTATGAAGTCATTAGTGCTGATGGTACAACAACAGATGAAGTTGACTACACGCGTTTTGAAGGGTCCTTATTTGGGACTCCTGGAAAAGTGTATTCTAGTTCGGTTGGGTTATCCTTAAACAATAACTTGGAGGCTAAAGTCCGCGATAAGGATAGCACTGCCACAGAAGCAAAAAAGATATTTTTATTAAATTCTTTGAATTTTTCTACCAATTATAATGTTGCTGGTGACTCCTTAAATTGGAGTCCTGTGAGAGTTTCGGGAGGGACACAACTATTTGATAATAAAATGAGTGTGAACTTTGGAGCGACTTTAGATCCTTATGCATTAGACAATAACAATAGAAAAATTGACAATTTTAACATCAACAATGGCGGTAGTTTGTTTCGTTTGACCAGCGCCAATTTAACGATGAGTTATAGTTTGTCAAGTGATACTTTTGACACTAATAATTCTGACGATTCTGCTGCTAGAGACGAATCTATTAAAAGTGGAGGTCGTGCCGATGATTTATTTGGTAAATCTCAAGATTTTGGCAACCAACAAATAAACGACAAAAGAGATGCTTCAAAAGCTAAAGCTTCGGATTTGTATTCTTATAAAATCCCATGGAGTTTGCGGCTTGCTTATGCTGTCAATTATAATAATTCAAGGCGTCAAAATGAAATTGCATCGCATTCTCTAATGTTTTCTGGAGATATAGAACTCTCCCCCCGGTGGAGTGTTGGAGCGTCATCTGGATATGATTTAAAAAACAATGGATTTACCTATACGCAGTTGCGTTTTGAGCGAGATTTAGAAAGTTGGCGAATGAATTTTTCTTGGATTCCTTTTAGCAATCGGACTTCATGGAATTTCTTTATCGGAATTCGATCAAGTATCTTGAAAGATATTAAATACGAAAAACGAAAACAACCAGACAGAAGATTATAGGCCGATGAAACAAGTATATTCTAAATTTCAAATCCAATAGCAATTGAGTAGTAACGCAGAGCATCTGATCATCAAAAACACTCGTAAAAAATAGACTTATGAAAAAAATAATAACCACAACCAAAGCACCTCAACCAATTGGACCTTACAATCAAGCAGTTTTAGTAGGAAATATGCTGTATACATCTGGTCAGATTGCCTTACATCCTGAAACTGGCGCATTGGTAATGGATTCTATAGCAGTTGAAACGACTCAGGTTATGAATAACTTAAAAGCAGTTTTAGAAGCGGCAGATATGACTTTTGAAAACGTGATTAAAGCCTCCATATTTATTTCAGATATGAATTCTTTTGGAGCTATTAATGAAGTTTATGGACAGTATTTTGACGAAGCTACGGCACCCGCAAGAGAAACAGTAGAAGTTGCCAACTTACCAAAATTTGTAAATGTTGAAATTAGTGTAATTGCACTAAAATAATTTACTAAGAACTGCGCGCAATTTCTGCATGGTAGTTCACCAAGCCTTCTATAGGACGACGTTCAAAATTCCCAACTGTAAACCCATACTCTTGCGCTACTTCTTTAATCTCTTCTTGAGTAAAAAATGCAATAGAACCGGCAAAATGAACAGGCACTGTTTTGATTTCCTCTTTGTATTGTAAAATCATAGTTTCCACAAAAGCACGAAGCCCTTGTTTTATGACGTTTTGAGCATATTCGGACTCTTTATTCAGGATCAAAAATTCAGCAAAAGTAGCCAAGTAGGCATTCGGATTTGGCTTTTTGTAAAGCGCTTTTTTAATTGTATCCTCATTGACGTCGTAACGCGTTTCGAAAACAAGTTTCAAATCGTGAGGCATTACATTAAAATAATAATCTCTTAAAAGTTGTCGGCCATAATAATTACCAGAAGCATCATCCATAATAGAGTATCCAAGTGAGCAAACTCTCTGGTCAGCTTGTACACCATCATAATATGTACAGTTTGATCCTGTTCCCAAAATACAAACTACGGCTGGACGTTGAGAAACGCCTACCGTTGCATAAATAGCGGCATAGGTATCTTCTTCTACAACAACCTCAGCATTTAAAAAAATAGATTCTAAAACTTCTTTAAGCATTTGGCTTGGTTTTTCTGTACCACAACCAGCACCATAAAAGTAAACATGTGTAACGTTTAATTTATTGTCATAAATTAAATCATTTGCTTTAATGATATTAAACGCATCTGTATCAGAAATAATAGCAGGATTTAATCCCTTAGTGCGTTGCTTTTCGAAAATTGGATCTCCAGTTTCAGTATCAATTGCAATCCAATCACTTTTTGTGGAACCACTATCTATTATAAAAATCATAGTTTAGTTTATTGAAAAAAAGTACTGCTAATGAATAACAGTACTTTTTTTAGATTAAATTATATTACACTAATATAATGTGCAAGTTCAACTAATTTAGCTGAGTAGCCATATTCGTTGTCATACCAAGAAATAAGCTTAACAAAGTTATCATTCAGCCCCATACTTGCGTTGGCATCAAACGTACTTGTTTTTGTTTCTGAGACAAAATCTTGAGAAACAACACCTTCTTCAGTATATCCTAAAATTCCTTTTAGTTCATTTTCTGAAGCATGCTTGATTGCAGCTTTAACGTCTTCAAATGAAGCGCCTTTTTCTAAACGACACGTTAAATCTACAACAGAAACATCAACAGTAGGCACTCTAAATGCCATTCCTGTTAATTTACCGTTTAATTCTGGAATTACTTTTCCAACTGCTTTTGCAGCACCAGTAGATGCAGGAACAATATTATTTAAAGACGCACGTCCTAATCTGTAGTCTTTTCTTGATGGGCCGTCAACTGTAAATTGAGTCGCAGTTGCAGCATGTACAGTAGTCATAAGGCCTTCTGCAATTCCAAAGTTATCATTAATTACTTTAGCCAGTGGAGCTAAACAGTTTGTAGTACAAGATGCATTAGAAACAATCGTATGATCTGCTGTAATCTCTTTGTGGTTAACTCCCATTACAAACATTGGTGCATCCGCTGATGGTGCTGAAATAGCAACCTTTTTAGCACCTGCTGTGATATGCTTTTGAGCACCTTCTAAATTTGTGAAGATCCCTGTACAATCCAAAACAACATCTGCGCTTACAGCATCCCATTTCAAATCTTCTGGATTACGTTCAGCAGAGACACGGATCTCGTTTCCATTAACCACTAAATTACCGTTTTTAACTTCAATTGTTCCCTGAAACTGGCCGTGTACAGAGTCATATTTAAGAAGATATGCTAAATGTTCTACATCTAACAAATCATTAATTCCAACGACTTGCACATCAGATCTACCAGCAGCAATACGAAAGGCAATTCTTCCTATTCTACCAAATCCATTAATTCCAATTTTTACTTTTGACATTTTTGTTTTTATTTTAATTAATTCGTTATTATATACTCATGATATCTGAAACTCTTAAGAGTTCAGCGTCTATTTTTGAATGTCCTTTGACTGCTTTGTCTATAGGATATAATTCTAATTTATTATTGACCGTTCCAACCATGTAATTAAATTTACCTGCTAACAACGACTCCACTGCTTTAACTCCCATTCTAGAAGCTAAAACTCGATCGAAACAAGATGGAGATCCACCACGTTGCATGTGTCCTAAAACTGAAACTCGAACGTCGTAGCCCTCTAAATTTTCCTCAACATAATCTCTTAATTCAAAAACATTTTTTCCTGTTTTATCGCCTTCAGCAACGACCACAATGCTGGAAGATTTACCAGTCTGTCTGCTTTTCTCCAGAGATTCTAAAAGACGGTCAAGTCCTAAATCTTCTTCTGGCACCAAAATTTCTTCAGCTCCTGAGCCTACACCAGCATTCAGTGCAATGTGTCCCACATCTCGCCCCATCACTTCAACAAAAAACAGGCGTCTATGTGAACTGGCTGTATCACGAATTTTATCAATCGCTTCTACCGCCGTATTTAGAGCTGTATCATAGCCGAGTGTATAGTTTGTCCCTACAATATCATTGTCTATTGTTCCAGGAATTCCAATAATTGGAAAATTAAATTCTTCATTAAAAATCATACCACCTGTAAAAGTACCATCGCCACCAATGAGTACCAAGGCATCAATCCCTTCTTTTAAAAGTTGATCATGTGCTTGTTTACGTCCTTCTTTAGTTCTAAACTCTTGAGACCTTGCGGACTTTAAAAAAGTACCACCTTTATTTATAATATGATTTACACTTCTTGCATTTAAGGATTTGAAGTCGCCTTCAATCATTCCTTCATAGCCTCTATAAATACCTACACATTCGATATTATGATAAGCACAGGCTCGTGCTACAGATCTTATGGCTGCATTCATTCCTGGTGCATCGCCTCCAGACGTCATTACGCCAATCTTTTTTATCTGACTTTCCATAGTTGTAATGGTTTACGCTGTAAAATTAATAAACTTATAAGTTAAAAAAACGTAAGTAGTAGTCAATTTTGGTTCCTTAGTTAATATCAAACGTTTTCGTTAATAACTATTTTGAGATTTAAGCTAATATAAGAAATAAAGGTTAGAGTTTTGGGAGTGTTTTATTTAAAATCGATATAATTTGGCAGCGTTGAACGCGCTTCATTTAATTGGGAGTCGTTTTTTGTAGTCTTATTTTTATTGGAAAATAATTCATAAAACAATTCTTTCAAATTATCAAACTCTATATTGTAGGATAATCCAACGCCTTGTGTGTATCCAATTTGTTCGCCAAAATTTTGAATACTATTCTCACGATTAAAAAACTTTAGCGATAAAGTCCGGTCTTCGTTAAGAAGAACTTCGACTTCAAAATCTCCTGCCACGGTTGTTTCGCTGACCCCACCTACTGGCACACCAACCTTACCATTTATTAAGACATTTTCACTTAATTTAGTTGATACCGTTACACCCACACGGCTATCCGACTCGTATTCGGGTGTTGTTTCTCCCAAATCCACATCTATTCCTAATTTTACTTTATTGTCGTCATCCGCAAAAAGTTCATTCAATATATTAGTAACACCATCAGAAACAATCCCAAAAGCATCTTGTGAATCTAAAGTCAATTCACTTCTAAAAGCGCCTGTTGCTAGTAAAGACAACGCTTGAAATTGACGCCTATCTTTATCTCTAAGACGATCTGACAACTCACTATTTAGAGTTGAGTTAACACTCGGAAACCGCACATCAAAATCTAAATTTGGCTGCTCTAATTGTCCTGTTAAATGAATTTCTACCTCAGTAGGAATACTTTGATTGATGGGGTTATCTAAAAGAGTAGAGGGATTTACGCTTATACCATCATAAAGGGCTTTGATATTAATATCAGCACTGAGCGGACTACCATTCCATCCGAGAGTTCCGTCTTTAACCACTTTGAATTGTTTTTGTATGATCCTTCCAAAAGAAAAGTTGTAAATTCCTGAAAGCACAATAAAATCTCCAAACATTTGAAATTTTCCTTTGGTATTAATTTGCGCAAGCATACTTCCATTCCCTCGTCCAATAATGGAGCTGCCTGTATTTTTATCGAGAACAATTTCTATTTCAGCGTTGTCATTAACATCCATATTAAACGCCATCTCAACCCCCTTTATATCATCTAGCTCAGGTAAAGATTGACCACTGTTATCGAGTTCAAATTTTTCTTTGGGACTTAAAAAATGAATATAGGAGTTTTCGCCCAAAATTTCGTTGTCATTTAATGGGATTTTAAAGACTGTACCCTCTGATGTTGAAACATTAGCTTCAATAAACAATTGATCTGTAGGACCGGTAATATCAATAGACCCATCAACAAAGGCAGTGCCATAATATAAGGATTCATCTTGTTCGTCAGTATCCAGCACTAATAGGCGATCTGATTCAAAGTTGAGATCTAAAGCCCAATTTGAAAAATTATGATGACTGATGTCTCCGTTAAGTAGGGCTTGCGATTGATAGTTGCTATCAACCATAAGAGCTTGTTCAAAAATAAAACGCTGTTCGCGTAGCTTGATCGTTGCGTTATTTGCAAACGCATAATCTACATTTAGATATGGAATAGAAAGTCCTCCATTGTTAAGTACTAACTGTCCCTCTATCTGCGGTTTTTCAAGACGCCCACTGACATTAGCATAACCTGATAGGTCGCCGCGAATATTGGTTATCACATCAGTTCCAAATGGATTTAGAGGATCTAAAATTAAGTCATCAAAATTGATGTCCAAATTAAGTTCAGAGTTTTCCCCAGAAACATCTAACGCTCCAATAACAGAAAGCGATTCAACTTCACCTTCTTTTAATGACATATTTACATCGTAATTTGTTAGGGATTGATTGCCTTTGATGTCCGCTTTAAAAGAGCCTAAATTAAAATCATTCAGCGCGAGGTCATCAATTGTGAGATTGGATTTTGGTAAATATACGCCTTCAATCTGACTGATATTTAATTGTCCATTTAGATTACCCCCTAACTTTAAATTTTTGATTTCAGGGGTCACTTTGGGTAAATCAACATTTTTAAAATCAATACTAATATTTTTATTCTGAGTCCCTTGAATAGCACCATTTAAAAGAACTTCTTCGTCTTTATAAGCCATATGAATTTGATCAAAAATCAGTTCTTCAAATGCTCTATCAAATATAATTTTATTGTGTGTATTTTGCTTGCCATTTATAAGCCAAGGTGTATTTTTAAAATTGGCAGAAGATTTTTTTATGCCAACTACAGATTTGTTAGAGTCATCAATTGTGTAATACAGGTTTAAATCAAATTTATCGGATGTGTTTTTTCCGCCACCAAATTCTGACTTCACATAGAGGGTATCGTTTAAAGTGACATTAATCAAACTAAATTTTGAAGCCTCATAATATGGAGTTGCTAAACTATCGACCTCTATGTAAGAATTAAATAAAGGGTTGTCATTTATGAGTTGGACTTCAATTTTATGAGCAAAAAAGTCTTCCAATTTAATGTGAGGCGATCTAAACGTTAACTTGAATTTTTTAGGGTCGCTATCGACCTTACCTTTTATAAATGTATTAGAGCCGAGTTTTAATTCCGATGAAAATATCTCGATAATTTTGTTATATATTTTAAAATTGAAATTAAAATACTGTCCATCTGTAACCTTGTAGGGCTTGAATCTTGTGTAAATATCCCCGAGAGCATTACGCAATAAATTTGGCAGTTGTTTGATCGCAAATTTTCCTTTTAAATTGCCTTGAACAATTTCTGGTGAATTCACACGTATAGTTCTTTCATTGTTTGCATCAAAAGTTGATGTGATTTCAAAGTCTTTAAAATTATAACTATCGTTTTGATTTTTATATATCGCATTCTTGAATGTAATGGTCCCATACACATCATCGATACTCGTCCCACGCATATCCATAACCATCTGACCATTTAAGACCGACAAACGATCACGTTTTATAAAATTTAAAGCGTTCATATTAGCATGTGGAATAGTTGCTGAAAAATCATAAATATTTTCATTTTCAGAAAAATCAACTAAGCCCTCGAAGCTAAACTCTAGGTTGGGATCGGCAACACGAAGTTGACCATTGAAAATTTTATTTTTAATAACCCCTGAAACGTCAAGGTTGGTATAAACATACTCTTGAAACTCAAATGAATCAAATTTCCCAATGATGTTGGAATTAATAGTTTCTTTATTAAAACCAATACCCTCAACCCTTAAATTTGAGCTTGCTAGTCCAATTTTAGGTTCGCCCATCAAATGGCCTAAATCAAAATCTGTTAATTGAACTTGACCTTTGTAGGAGGTGGTTTCTTTGTTCGTTATAGCGTCTAAATTTAGATCCACAAAAAGCATCCCTATATCGGTCGAAATGGTCATGATTGTTTTGACAGTTTCGTTGGAAACTTTAGCAGAACCTTGCATATTAAATCGTCCAAGCGCTTCTAAGCCAGAAGGAATTCTAGCGCCCAAAACTCTAGGCAGTAATCCGCTTAACCCTGCATATGTGGATTCAATTTTCTGAAAATCTCCGTCCATTTCAAAAGCATTAGAAGAACCGGCATTAAACAGGTTTCTAAATCGAATTTTACCCTTTACAGCTGTATTGTTTCGCGTTTTTAGGTCAAACTCTTCAACTAATAGATTATTTAGTGTCCCTGAAAAAACAGTGTTTAGCACCGCTTTTTGACGCGTGCCAAACTCATTATAAAACACATTTAAATCTTCTAAATCGATATGACTATCCTTAAATAAACCTGAAACTTTAACCTTGTTTGAAAAGTCTTCAAAATCTATTCGATCATAATCGAATTGAAGGTGACCCGATAATACAGACTTTTCACTGTTGATATTGAGCTGGTCAAACTTCATTTGAGTCAGAGAATAGGAGAAATTCGTTTGAAGATTTTTAAGTTTTGCCCCACGTGAATCTTCAAAATTTAAACGCGTTATGGCTGCTGTAATATCTTTCCCTGAAATCAGAAAATCCGATGCTACCAAATCGAGCTGATGTAAATCCAAAATAAGCGGTCTATTTAAGTTCTCATCAACATATAAAAAATTACTAGCGTGAATGTGAACATTACTCGATGATAATAGAAATTTATTGGTTTGTTGCTTTTCATTTTCTCTATCAAATTTATCAGCAAAAACATCTAAATTAGTGTCATTTTCTCCGCTATATTTTTTAATATTAAATTGTAAATCAAACAAATCAATAGCGCCAAATGTAAGGTTGTTTTCTGCAATTTTTGTAAAACTAATAATTGAAGTATTCAGCTCTGCTACAGCGACTAGAATTTCGTCATGATGGTCGTTTATAAGAATATTTTTAAGCGCAACATCGCCATTGAATCGAAGACCTACTTTTTCAATTCTAATGTCTGTACCGTATTTGGTATTAACTTTAGTAGTTGCATAAGCACCTAATCGAGTTTGCACACTTGGAATGGAAAACACCGCCACCACTAGCAAGAAGAGCAACACCAAAGCTACTATTATCCTTATGACTATTTTAAAATAATTCTTGATACCTAAATGCTATTATTTAATTTACAATATTACTTATCGTCTTCAAATTTAAACTACACAAAGCATTTATTTTAGTGCGATTTTTTTTATTTCTTTGCAGTAGTTCAATTAAAGGATAAAGATAGTCGTTTAATTTGTTATTAAAAAAACGATTATCATAGCTAATTCATCTCAATGCGTTCAAATAAAATATACATATTAGGAATTGAATCGTCTTGTGATGACACAGCGGCTTCAGTTTTATGTAATGGGGAAATACTAAGTAATGTGGTTGCAAACCAAGCCATTCATGAAAAATATGGCGGCGTAGTTCCTGAACTAGCATCTAGAGCACATCAACAAAACATTGTTCCTGTAGTCGATCAGGCTCTTGAGCAAGCTGGGATTTCCGCCTCAGAATTAAATGCTATTGCTTTTACACAAGGCCCTGGTTTAATGGGCTCTTTATTGGTGGGTACCTCATTTGCAAAATCTTTGGCTTATGGTTTAAATAGGCCTTTGATCGATGTTAACCATATGCAAGCGCATATTTTAGCGCACTTTATTGAAAAAGAGGGCTATGAAAAACCCGAATTTCCGTTTTTAGCAATGACAATTTCTGGAGGACATACTCAAATTGTACGTGTCGATGCTTATTTTAAAATGACCGTAATCGGAGAAACCATTGATGATGCTGTAGGCGAAGCATTTGATAAGAGCGGTAAAATTCTAGGACTTGGCTACCCTGCTGGTCCCGAAATTGATAAACGCGCAAAACTTGGAAATCCGAAAGCATTTAACTTTACAAAACCAAAAGTCGCTGGACTCAATTTTAGTTTTTCGGGTTTAAAAACTGCAATCTTATATTTTGTACAAAAACAACTGAAAGAAAACCCTGAATTTATTGAGGCGCATCTTAACGATGTGTGTGCCTCAATACAGTACACTATTGTAGAGATCTTAATGGATAAGCTAAAACTAGCAGTCAAAGAAACAGGCATTAATCGCATTGCAATTGGTGGTGGTGTTTCTGCGAACTCCGGAATCAGAGCTGCTTTGAAACAAGCAGAAACACAACAGGGTTGGGACACTTTTGTACCAGCTTTTGAATACACAACTGACAACGCCGCAATGATTGCTATTGTAGGATATTTAAAATATTTAGAGGGGGATTTTGCAGATCAAACTATAATGGCTACCGCCCGACTTAAACTTTAATTCAAATGCAATTATTTTACAACTCCGAACTCGATTCAACTTTAAAAACATTCACCTTTTCAAAGGACGAGAGTCGGCATATTGTAAAAGTATTGCGTAAATCGACTGGAGATTTGCTACAAATCACCAACGGAAAAGGATGGCTTTTTGAGGCTGAAATAGTCATCCCCAACCATAACAAATGTGTGGTTAATATTTTAAACTCCGCCTTTAAGGCTCCAAAATCTTACGCCATCAATCTTGCTGTCGCACCCACAAAAATGAATGAGCGTTACGAGTGGTTTCTAGAAAAAGCTACTGAAATTGGAGCCGATCGGATTATCCCAATTATTTGTCAAAATAGTGAACGAAAAGTGATCAAAACAGAACGGTTTGAGAAAATTATACAATCTGCTATGAAGCAATCACTACACTCCTATTTACCAGAATTGGCTCCTGCAATCTCTTTTTCTGAATTTATAAAAACACCCCAAGAAGGCTTAAGTTTCATTGCACATTGCGAAGCTGTTGAAAAATTAAAATTCAAAGATCAAATTAAACCAGGTACTTCAATCACAATATTAATTGGTCCTGAAGGCGATTTTAGTCCAAGTGAAATTGAGAGCGCTTTGAAACATCACTATATTCCTGTATCTTTAGGAACGTCAAGACTGCGAACTGAAACTGCTGGAATCGTAGCATGTCACACAATTCAACTCTGTAATGAATAAACTGTATTTGTATCTGTTATTAGGTTTTGGGATTCACTTTGGTGAGAGTCAAAATTTAGCGGTTTTGAAATACGATGGTGGCGGTGATTGGTATAGCAATCCAACGGCTTTGAAAAATTTAATCGCGTTTTGCAATACCACTATTAATACAGCTATGGATAGCAAACCCCACACGGTAGAAGTTGGGAGTTCTGAAATTTTTGAATACCCTTTTATTCATATGACAGGCCACGGAAATGTGGTGTTTTCGGAAGCTGATTCAAAAAACTTAAGAACCTATTTAGTCTCTGGAGGATTTTTGCATATTGATGATAATTATGGCATGAAACCTTACGTTTTAGAAGCTCTAAAAACAGTGTTTCCAGAAAAACAAATGACAGAAATCCCTTTAACTCATCCGATTTATTCTAATGCTTTTTCATTTCCAAAGGGTCTACCTAAAATTCATGAACACGATGGATTAGCAGCTAGAGCGTTGGGCTATTTCCACGAAGGGAAATTGGTCTTATTATTTACTTTTGAAAGTGACTTGGGTGATGGCTGGGAAGATGTAAATGTTCATAATGACCCTGAAGAAGTACGCTTAAAAGCTCTAAAAATGGGAGCCAATATTATTAAATATGCCTTTGAAAACTAGACGTTCTATGCAACTAAATCATTACACTTCTAAGTTCACAAAACAACACTTTCCTATTATTTTAATTAGCGATAATGTATCGCATGCGGCTAACCTTGGTAGCCTGTTTCGTACTGCAGATGCTTTTGGTGTTGCACACTTAATTTTAGGCGGTCCTATTGTGGAACTCGGTCGGAAATTCACAAAAACATCTAGAGCAACAGAACAAGCAGTTTCGTTTGAACAACTAGAAACACTACAGGACAAAATTGAAGACCTAAAATCTCAAAACTACACGCTTATCGCCCTTGAAATTACCGACCAAAGTATACCTATTTCAGAACTAAACTTGCCAAAAAATGCTAAAATTGCATTTATTATTGGTGATGAAAATCATGGCATTTCAGCACCTCTTCTGGAGTGTTGTGACCACAGCGTTCACATTGAAATGTATGGACAAAACAGCAGTATGAATGTCGTGCAAGCTACAAGTATTGCATTGTATGAGTTTACAAAGCACCTAACTCCTATTACACTTTAAACGGTATCGTGAATAAAACGCTCTTAAATACAGAAGTTCAAGATTTTATAACAACGCATATAAATACCAATATTCATACTTTAGTTTTGAAAGGTAGTCCATTTGAAGGAATTGATATTAAGGAAATTATTGGTCAAATTGAAGCAAAGAAAAAGTGCGAATCAAAACTAAAAACTTGGTTTAATACGCCTGGTATCTATTTTCCTAACAAATTAAATATAGAACAAACCTCCTCCGAAACTACAGCACAGCTTAAAAGTGAATTTACAAAAGGCCAATCTCTTGTAGATTTGACTGGTGGATTTGGTGTGGATAGTTATTATTTCTCTAAACAATTCAAGTCAGTTATTCACTGTGAAATGAACCCTGAATTGGCTGAAATAGCAGCCTTCAATTTTGAAGCTTTAGGCGCTAAAAACATCATATCACAGTCCAAAAATGGGATTGAATTTTTAAAATCCTGTCAGCACACTTTTGATTGGATATATGTTGATCCCTCAAGACGCGATGCACAAAAGAATAAAAAATTCTTGATTGAAGATTGCAGCCCAAATGTAAAAACTTTTCAAGGGTTATTTTTAAAATATGCTACTAATGTGCTCATCAAAATGTCGCCAATGCTCGACATTAGTGTGGGATTAGAAGCGTTGAAACACGTAAAAACTATTTACATTATTGCGATCAGAAACGAGGTGAAAGAGCTGTTATTTCATCTGGAAAAAGGGTATATGGGACAAGCTACAATTCATACACTTAACAGCCAACCTAGTGGCGACGAACACTTTTCTTTTAAACGCGCCGAAGAGGATACGGCAGAGGCGTGCTACAGCGCTCCAAAACAATTCTTGTATGAACCAAATGCGGCAGTGATGAAGTCTGGCGCCTTTAAATTAATCTCTGAACACTTTAAGCTTGATAAACTAGACCCGCACACACATTTGTATACCAGCGATGAACGATTAGAATATTTTCCTGGAAAACTATATACAGTTTCAAACGTTTTCCCCTATCAAAAGAAAGCTTTAAAAAAAGCAATTGGCGGATTGAAAGCCAATATAAAAACCCGGAATTTCGCTGAAAAACCAAAAGCACTTAAAACCCTTTTTAAGCTCACCGATGGTGGGGAGTTATATGTATTTTTTACAACTTCAAACGCAAAAAAAATAGTGGTTGAATGTCGGTTAGCCACTGTTTGAATCGGCTAAACTTCGAAGCCCTTCAAACACCACAATACTTACGGCATTGGCTAAGTTTAAGCTTCTAACATGCGGACTGTGAATAGGGATTTTAAATAATTTATCTGCATGGTCAGCGACCAACTGTTTTGGCAAACCAACGGATTCTTTTCCAAAGACAAAAAACAGATCCTCTTTGTAATCAATAGAAACATAACTCTTCTCTGCTGTGCTAGATAAAAAAACCATGGTCTTCTCTTTGTTTAATGCTAAAAATTCATCTAAACTTTCATAAATTTTTACAGTAATGTGTTTCCAATAGTCCAATCCTGCTCTTTTAAGTCGGGAGTCACTTAACTCGAACCCAAAAGGTTTAACCAAATGCAAAACAGATCCTGAAGCCAAACTCAATCGACCAATATTCCCTGTGTTGTTAGGAATTTCTGGTTCTACAAGAACAATATTAAAAGCCATTTGAGTTGTGTTTAGTGTTTAGACAAGTTTTGGTTACACTGATCACCACTTTGACAGTAAGGCGATTCCTAAAATAAAAATTAAATTCGAGCCAATTCGAGCCAGTTCCATTTAAATCAATTTGATTTTATTCCCATATGGCTTCACAACATTAGTTTTTAATAATTTTATTTTTTAAAATGATTCCAGTGTTATTTTTGATAGTGTAATAGTAAAATCCATTACTAAGAGAACTTAGATTAATTTCTGATTTATTTGAAATCAACTGAAAACTCACAACAAATTGACCAAGTGAATTATAAATTGATAATTCTAAGGGTTCAGTTCTCGAGGAAATTAATTCAATAGTTACAACTCCTTTTGTTGGGTTTGGATAAACCAGCAACTGGGGTTGAAAATTCGCATTACTATCCATAGAAAGTGATGCAGAGCTTGCTATCCAATTACTTGCTAAACTGTTATCTGCATCCAAATCACTTAATTGCAAATAAGAGCCAGACCCATCCGCTTCTTCCGGCCAAGGTGTACTGTCAGTATATACAACTTCATCTACTGTATTTCCAAAAGCATCAGATAAAATAATTTTATAAGAGCTATTACTTAAGTCTCTTGAAAACTCCCCAAAAGGAGCAAAGCCATAATAAGCCTCAAATACAGTTGAATCACTACATAAATAAATTTTTTGATTTCCCGACACCATAGAATTCACAGGAAATTGATATGAAATGCCTAATTCTCTTATGTAAAATCCTGTTAAATTTATATTTTGACTGGAGTTATTAGTGATTTCAATAAATTCTAGTTCTTTACTAGAAAATCCAGCAGCTTCATCATCTTGGGGGTTATAATGGATTTTACTGATCACTAAATCCGGAACAGAAACATTTAAACAATTACTAAAAGACCCTATGTTTGAATCTATCCAATCTATTCGATTTTGAATCCAAATTTTCATCGCTGCGATATTTTCTGTCTGATCAGCTACTGTTGGCCAATCTTCTTGAGGTGGCCACCGTTGTAATTCCCTTACTTGTGACTCACTCAATAGACTGACAAATTCATCTATTAGACTTGTAATTGTACTATAATTTAAGGGTTGGTTTGTAGTGGTAAGTTCAAACCAGCGTTTGGCTAAATAACAATTAAAGGTATCGTTTGAAAATAAATCTTTCCAAAATTTAGCTCCTGAATTACCAAATTCAAATTGCCATAAATCATAAAAACTGCGGTCAAAGTCAAAAACAAATAAATCATTCCCATAAGAAAGGTTGTAATCCCAAACGGGTCCTGCTCTTAATTTACCGCCTCTATCTTTATGAAAAAAAGTGCTAAACTGGTACGAATCTGGATTTGAAGCAATTTCTGCCATAATCATATAATCTACAAAACTAGGAACATCTATGATCGAGGGGTAACCATTGGCGATTGAAGTGTTTTCTGAATTTGTCTCTAAATCGGTAAAAACATTTTTTATGTAATCTGTTTGTT
>CALSPC010000009.1 GCA_943788135.1 uncultured Paracoccaceae bacterium
TAGCCTAAAAAATCAACAACGAGGATCTCGTCTGTCTTATAGACCTTTGCAAGTTCTTTAGACGTTAATCCTTTGATGCCTTTATCCCAACCTTTATTACTCAGTCCGGATTGCGTTTTTAGAGCTGCTAATTGAATACCAGAATTTGATTTTAAAATCTCAAAAATCGCTTTTTCATTGTCACTCAAAGCAACCGCTTTTTTCTCTGGCTTCATTTGTGGGAAAAACAATACTTCTTGAATGGAGGCATTATTGGTCAAAAACATAATTAAACGGTCCATTCCAATACCCATCCCAGAGGTTGGAGGCATACCATATTCAAGCGCTCTTAAAAAATCTTCATCAATAAATTCAGTTGCTTCATCATCGCCTTTTTGAGCCAACTTCAATTGGTGCTCAAAACGCTCCCGTTGATCGATAGGGTCATTTAATTCCGAATACGCATTAGCAATTTCTTTTCCACAAACCATTAGTTCAAAACGTTCTGTAAGCTCAGGATTTTCTCTATGCTCTTTACACAACGGACTCATTTCTTTTGGGTAGTCTGTAATATAGGTTGGTTGAATGTAATTGCCTTCACATTTTTCTCCAAAAATCTCATCAATTAGTTTGCCTTTGCCCATTGTTGCATCTACTTCAACGCCTAAATTTTTTGCGGCTTCACGAATCTCATCTTCTGTTTTTCCTGTGATATCAAAACCGGTAAATTCCTTTATTGAATCGGCCATAGTAACTCTAGCATAGGGTGCCTTGAAATCAATTTCATGAGCGCCAAAAGTTGCTTTTGTAGTCCCATTTACGGCCATAGCACAATGCTCAAGCAATTGCTCACAAAATGCCATCATCCAGTTATAATCTTTGTAAGCGACATAAATTTCCATTGCCGTAAACTCTGGGTTGTGTGTGCGATCCATACCTTCATTTCTGAAGTTTTTAGAAAACTCATAAACGCCATCAAATCCTCCAACAATCAAGCGTTTCAAATACAATTCATTGGCAATACGCATATACAATGGGATGTCTAAACTGTTGTGATGCGTGACAAATGGACGTGCTGCAGCACCTCCAGGAATCGGTTGTAATACAGGAGTTTCAACTTCAAAATATCCAGCATCGTTAAAAAAACTACGGATGGCATTAAATAATTTGGTACGTTTAACAAACACCTCTTTGACATGTGGGTTAACCACTAGATCGGCATACCGCTGACGGTAACGCATTTCGGGGTCGTTAAATTCATCGTAGGTATTACCTTCTGCATCTGTTTTTGGAAGTGGTAAGGGTTTTAAGGCTTTGCTTAATAACTTAAATTGCTTTACCAAAACGGTTTTTTCTCCAACTTGAGTGGTGAAAAGTTCGCCTTCAATACCAATAAAATCACCTAAGTCTAGCAATTTTTTAAAAACATCATTGTAAAGACTTTTATCCGCATCTGGACAAACTTCATCTCTGTTAATGTAAATCTGAATACGACCTTCACTATCTTGGAGTTCAGCAAAAGCCGCTTTTCCTTGTATTTTTTTTCGCATCAATCGCCCTGCTAAAACCACTTTAGCTCCTTCTGAAAACTCAGATTTCACCTTAGCACTGCTATGGGTTACGGGGAATAAATCAGCGGGATAAGGGTTGATTCCTAATTCGCGTAATTTTGATAGTTTTTCACGACGGACAATTTCTTGTTCTGAAAGCTGCGACATAATTTTGTAATAAAAAATTTTAAGACACAAATATACTGACTATTGCTTAGCATTTCAATTAAAGACGCATAAATCCTAAATTGCTTTTGTAACGTTTTTTTAGATTTGTCGTCTAATTTGTTATAATCAATTTAACTGTGTTTTTTATGAGTATCTGGCGTGTATTAGTGTCTATTTTATTTCCACCCTTAGCTGTTTTTGACAAAGGCTGTGGATCAATTGTTATTGTGTTTTTATTAACGCTCTGCGGATGGGTGCCTGGCGTGATCGCAGCATTGGTGATTTTAAACAATCCTAAGTCATAATTCTGTATATTTGACCCCTATGAACAAACAGATAAGTGTACAAGATTTAGGGCTCAAAGATTACAAGGAAACTTGGGATTATCAGGAGGTTTTATTTAAAAATACTATTGACATCAAAATCAAAAATCGCCGTGAATCAGCGAATCTTGTCACGCCAAACTATTTGTTGTTTGTTAGTCATCCACATGTGTACACATTAGGCAAAAGTGGAGATGTTTCCAATCTCTTGTTATCTGAAGCGCAGTTAGAAGCTAAAGGGGCTACTTTTTATAAGATCAACCGTGGTGGGGATATTACTTATCATGGACCAGGACAAGTCGTTGGATATCCTATTTTAGATCTCGAAAACTTTTTTACAGACATTCATAAATTTCTTCGCTTTTTAGAGGACACCATTATTTTAACTTTAGAAGAGTACGGTCTTAAAGCTGAGCGTAGCCCAGGAGAAACAGGAGTGTGGCTAGATGTTGGAACACCATTTGCTCGTAAAATTTGTGCGATGGGTGTCCGAGCAAGCCGCTGGGTTACGATGCATGGTTTTGCTTTAAATGTGAATTCGGACTTAGGCTATTTTGACAATATAATTCCATGTGGAATTCGAGGAAAAGCCGTCACATCACTGCATGTAGAGCTCGGTCAAGCTGAGGTCGATGAAGCGGAAGTTAAGGCCAAACTCTTGACACATTTTCTAAGGCTTTTTGAGGCACGTCAAATCTAGTAAAGCTGATATAATATTAAACTGTTAGAATCGCTTTTAGTGACAAATTCTAGTGCAGTATCACCATCGATATTTGCTAAGTCAATTGCGCTTGATCCA
This sequence comes from uncultured Paracoccaceae bacterium, assembly GCA_943788135.1. Lineage (GTDB taxonomy): Bacteria > Bacteroidota > Bacteroidia > Flavobacteriales > Flavobacteriaceae > Hel1-33-131. Next base: position 2,820 of record CALSPC010000009.1, read on the forward strand.
AAAACGGGGATACTAGCAAATGGCTTTGCTTGACTATCAAACATCCAAATTTTTTGCGCTTGTAAATCAGTAATTGATATATAAATTTTGTCTCTTAAATAGAATAAAATAGGAGCGGAGTAACTCCCAAAATCTAAATCTATAGTATTGGATTTTATAGTCAATTTATTAGCACTTCTAGTCACCAAAGTTTTAGAGGAACAAGTAATATTATGCTTTGATTCAAGACCTAAAGATTGTCGACTAACAGCGCCTTTTGTGTTTACTTGAATTAAATCGCCCTTGGTACTTGTTGTTGTAAATAGAGACTTGTAAAAGTAAATGTCTTCTCCAGAAAAATCAATATTTTCTTTTACCTTGACTCGAATAGCACCGCGTCGATTCAAGAGCTTAAGTTGATTGCCAGCACTAAAAACGATAAAGTCTTTTCCACGAACTCGAAAATGTTTAGGCTGGCTGCTAATTTGTTTGTCGGACTTGTAATTAAAACCTTTTACACTTTTTCCCTTAGAGTCATACATCAAAAGGTTTTCATTTTGTGTGATCAAAAAACGATAGTTGCGTTGTTTGTCATAATCAAATACCGCTAAGGGTTGAGTGATTGTATCTTTGAAATTCAATGGGAATTGATCGACATCTTTTCCGTTCCGATCAATAACATAGAGTTTATTTGGAGTTGCAAAAGCCAATTGTAGGCGGCCATTTTTGTATAAGTCTACTTGTTCAACCGTTCCTAAAATGGGGCCTTTTAATTTTTTTTTCCAAAGAATAACTCCCTTGTTTGAAATTAAATATAAGTTGTGTTCAACATCCTGAACAAGAATCTCTTTCTGCTTGGTTCTGTGATTGGTAACAAACACTGGGTTCATCAAAATAGCGTTAGGAAACACTAAACTAAATTCCTCTCTAATTTGTGTTTTGGACTGTTTAGATTTCGATTTTTGGAGAATACTATTTATATGAACAATATGCTCATCTTTTACCAACTGTAATGCAGAAAGTTTAAAGGCGTTTAGAGCGCTATCTTTTAGTGATGTATTAAAAAGTTGATTTATGGTAGCCACTAAAGTCGTGTTATTAAAATAGGTTTGAAAAGAAGTCTCATCACTCTGAAATTCCTGAATAGCTTCGTAATTGAAAGACGCTTCTAGAGTATTTTTGTTTAGATAATTGGAGATGACGAGCTGTAATACGTCATCAGCGTCTGAAAACACCAAATAGTCATCTAGAACACTATATTTTGTTGCGTTTTCTGACCCTAGGAAAGGGGCAAAACAATCTTTAAATATGGAGGGTTCAGTAAACTCAAAAATGGGAACAGATCGAAAACTGCTAAGCTCGTTTTGAAAGCCGCTTAAGGCCTCGTAAGTCGCGCTAATATCGATAGATTTCAAAGCAATTCCGGTCCCTGCTGAAGTTTCAAAAGCACCAATTTCTTTTGTAGTACTAAAAAATGCTTTTGCCAGTGGAGTTATTTTTGAACTATAGCCTGTGGAGTCAATATTTCGATTAAGTTGCTCAAAATCAGTATAAGTGAAGGTTTTAACACGAGTGCTTTGCGCTGGAATAATCCCCTGTAAACTCTGGGTTTGAGGTTCTAAACCCTCAAAAAGTGTGAGCCATTTGGATTGTAATTTCTGATTGAGAAGGGTGCCATTGATGATTATACTTTCTGGCGTAACGTCAAATCCAAAATATACACTCTCCAAATTCAATTCCTGAACAGATTTCAGTGCAGGAAACGTCTTGCAGTAAACAGAAAAGGTGTTGGAATTTTGATGAAGTTTAGATACGTTTGAATAGTCAGAAGATAATTGTGTTTTTAGGGGTTCAAGAATTGCTTTTGATGTTGAAGCCACCAAAATACTATCAATTGTAAGGTGTGGAATCAAAAGTGTATCCTTTGCGTTAAGATTTCTTTTATGCGTGATAAACGTAAACACTTTTGAAGTCCCTTCTTTAGTTATAGATACTAAAAGCGGACTTAAACTTTTGATGCTATCAAGTGGTTTTAGAGCTGTTTTTAGAGAGTTAAAAACGCCTGTTTTTGTGAATAATGCATTGTTGGTAGTGGCACTCAGAAACCCATCTAGTGAATTTATTGAAAGCACGATGGAAGCATTTTTAGGCACTAAATCCTCAATAGAGCGTTCTGATTTTTGAGTATAATCACAACTGAAAATCATTAAAATAATCCCTAAAAAATAAAAAATTTTATGCATTGGTTGTTGTTCTTAATTGAACTCTAAACAAAGATAAGATTTATAATTCAAAAGCAAGTTATTCTGGTAAAAGTCTGAAAGAAAGGCGGTGGTATTTTGTGGTGCCATATTTATGTATGGCCGCGCGATGCTCTTTAGTGGGGTAGCCTTTGTTTTGTTTCCAATTATACATCGGAAACTCTTCATGAATTTTATCCATATACGCATCTCTGTAGGTTTTTGCTAAAACTGAAGCCGCTGCAATATTTTGATATTTGCCATCTCCTTTTATCACCGTCTGATGCGGTATTGTTTTGAAAGGTTTGAATCTATTGCCATCAACGCTAATAAAATCTACGTTTTCTAATTTCGAAATGGAGTGATGCATTGCTAAAATAGAAGCATTAAGAATATTGATCTCATCAATTTCTTTTGGAAATACATGAGCAACCCCATAAGAAACGGCTTCCGCTTCAATAATAGGTTTTAGTAGATTGCGCTTTGTGTGCGATAGCTGTTTGGAATCATTTAGAATTGAGTTTGAAAAATCTAGAGGTAAAATTACCGCAGCTGCAGTGACTGGACCTGCCAAGCACCCACGTCCAGCTTCATCTGTACCGCATTCAAATTCAAAATTTGAAACCTTTAAATCCAACATAAATTGCCTCTTAAAGTTAAATTGATTGTAAAAATCAGTCTTTCTGCGGTAAAAAAACAAAATAGATTAGATATTTGCTATTTTTGTGCCAACAATAATTTGCTGTTAGACTCTTACTATATGTATAAACTCGTTCTAATTTTTTTCTGTTTGCTTTATGGCAACACTGCTTTCTCTCAAGAAAAGTTGAGCCCTAGACTCTCAAAAGGACTATCCAAGGCTCTTGAGCCTAACCCTGGAGGCCTTGATTCTATCCCTAGCCGTCCTTCTAAAAATGTGGTGAAAAATGATAAAGCAAACATTAAAGACTATAAAATTATTACGCGTGAAAATGATACGATTCAGCTCGATACAACACTGTCTATATATAAGGAGTACAAATTCAATTATCTAAGAAAAGATAATTTTGATCTTTTGCCTTTTAGTAACATGGGGCAGACCTATAACACGCTGTCAGAAAATTTTAAATCCAACGCTCTTTTACCATCTTTCGGCGCTCAAGCCAAACACTTTAATTATATGGAATTGGATGATATTCAGTATTATCATGTGCCAACACCACTAACCGAACTCATGTATAAGACTGGTTTTGAACAAGGACAGGTCTTGGATGCGTTTTTCACGCTCAATACGTCTAAACAATTTAATTTCTCTATCGCTTACAAAGGGTTACGTTCTTTGGGAAAGTATGGACACATATTGACGAGCACTGGAAATTTTAGATTCACTTCAAATTATAGCACCAAAAACAAACGCTACTTAGCTCGTACGCATATTGTAATGCAAAATGTTTTTAATGAAGAAAATGGGGGGATATCAGACGAAGACCTCATTAACTTTGAGTCTGGAGAAGAAGAATTTTTAGATCGCAGTATTTTTGATCCTCTTTTCGAAAATGCCGAAAGTACTTTAAAAGGCAAGCGGTTTCATTTGGATCACTCCTATGTAATAGTCGAGCAAGATTCATTAAGTTCAAACAAAATTGCAGTGGGCAACATTGTTTCGTTTGAAGATAAATATTATCATTTCACTCAAGATGCGAGTGTTCCCTTTTTTGGAGATACCTTTATTACTTCTAACATCTCTGATAAAGTAACCCTAGAATCGTTTTATGCTGAATTTAATGTACAGTACTCCAATAGAATTTTAGGAGCTTTTAAAATTAAAGCAGGATATAATGACTATAATTATGGATATAACTCCTTAGTAACTCTAAATAATCAAACCATTACCAACCGTCTTTTAGGGACCGTGACCTCATTTGGTGGTAGCTACCAAAAATCTATTGGAGCTCTTGATATCAGCGGAAATGTAGGCTTAAACCTAACAGGAGATTTGAAGGGGAATTTTCTAACAGCTGAGGCAGCCTATGCCTTTAGTGACGACCTAGGCATAAATGCTAGTGTCAACTCAAATTCAAAAGCGCCCGATTTTAATTTCCAGTTATTTCAAAGTGATTATTTGACTTACAATTGGCAGAACAACTTTAGAAATCAACAAACAAAGCAACTAGCACTTAGCTTTAATTCAAAAAAATTCGGAACCCTTCAACTCGATTATAATACATTAGATAACTATTTATATTTTGCTAAGGATATTAATGACGCTGTTAAACCAAACCAATTTGATGCAACAGTTCAATATATAAGAGCAAAATTGTCAAATGAAGTTAGGTATCGAAACGTTGCGTTAAATAACACCATATTATATCAAAATGTAATGGATGGCGATGCGGTCTATAATGTCCCTGAAATTGTCACCCGACACTCATTATACTATACAAATGAGTTTTTCAAAAAGGCATTATTTTTACAAACAGGAGTAACGTTTAGCTATTTTTCTAAATATTACATTAACCGCTACGATCCATTACTTGCAGAATTCTATGTACAAAACACTAGCGAGCTTGGCGATTTTCCACGAATTGATTTTTTTATCAACGCCAAAATTCGCCAAACGCGTATCTTTTTGAAAGCAGAACACCTCAATTCGTCCTTCACGGGCTACAATTTCTACTCTGCTCCTAACTATCCTTACCGAGATTTTATAGTGCGCTTCGGGATTGTGTGGAATTTTTTCTTGTAAACACACTTTATAACCGCTTGTAATTCAGCATTTAAAAGTTACCAAAAAAATAAATTAAAAAAAAGGTTAAATCAGTAGTGTAAAAAAGATAAAAAAGGTTGTATGTTTGCAGCCGCTAAAAAACGGAAGTTAATTAGAGAAGTTCTTATAGTAGAAAGTAGTGTTTAATTAGATTGAAAATAAATTTATTTTTTTTCAAAAAAGCATTGCGAGATACAAATAAGGGTTTTATATTTGCAGCCGCTTAGGTCTTAAGTGATTTAAGTTAGTAAAAAAAGAAGTTCATTAAACATATTGATTGACAGCGTAAATAATTAATTGGAAACGATTGATTAGATACAGAGAATAAATTATTTTGAGTACCACACATTAAATTTCCTTTAGTTGTTAATAGTACTAGGTTCTTTATAAGAATCTTAAAAATTAACGATGAAGAGTTTGATCCTGGCTCAGGATGAACGCTAGCGGCAGGCTTAACACATGCAAGTCGAGGGGTAACATAGGAAGCTTGCTTTCTGATGACGACCGGCGCACGGGTGCGTAACGCGTATACAATCTACCTTATACTGGGGTATAGCCTTTAGAAATGAAGATTAATCCCCCATAGTCTCTTAGAGTGGCATCGTTTTAGGAGTAAAGGTTACGGTATAAGATGAGTATGCGTTCTATTAGTTTGTTGGTGTGGTAACGGCACACCAAGACTACGATAGATAGGGGCCCTGAGAGGGGGATCCCCCACACTGGTACTGAGACACGGACCAGACTCCTACGGGAGGCAGCAGTGAGGAATATTGGACAATGGAGGCAACTCTGATCCAGCCATGCCGCGTGTAGGATGACTGCCCTATGGGTTGTAAACTACTTTTATACAGGAAGAAACACCTCTACGTGTAGAGGCTTGACGGTACTGTAAGAATAAGGATCGGCTAACTCCGTGCCAGCAGCCGCGGTAATACGGAGGATCCAAGCGTTATCCGGAATCATTGGGTTTAAAGGGTCCGTAGGTTGATAATTAAGTCAGAGGTGAAATCTTGCAGCTTAACTGTAAAATTGCCTTTGATACTGGTTATCTTGAGTTATTATGAAGTAGTTAGAATATGTAGTGTAGCGGTGAAATGCATAGATATTACATAGAATACCAATTGCGAAGGCAGATTACTAATAATCAACTGACACTGATGGACGAAAGCGTGGGTAGCGAACAGGATTAGATACCCTGGTAGTCCACGCCGTAAACGATGGTTACTAGCTGTTTGGACTTCGGTCTGAGTGGCTAAGCGAAAGTGATAAGTAACCCACCTGGGGAGTACGTTCGCAAGAATGAAACTCAAAGGAATTGACGGGGGCCCGCACAAGCGGTGGAGCATGTGGTTTAATTCGATGATACGCGAGGAACCTTACCAGGGCTTAAATGTAAGTTGCATTAGATAGAGATATCTATTTCTTCGGACCACTTACAAGGTGCTGCATGGTTGTCGTCAGCTCGTGCCGTGAGGTGTCAGGTTAAGTCCTATAACGAGCGCAACCCCTGTTGTTAGTTGCCAGCGATTCAAGTCGGGAACTCTAACAAGACTGCCAGTGCAAACTGTGAGGAAGGTGGGGATGACGTCAAATCATCACGGCCCTTACGTCCTGGGCTACACACGTGCTACAATGGTAGGGACAGAGAGCAGCCACTACGCGAGTAGGAGCGAATCTATAAACCCTATCACAGTTCGGATCGGAGTCTGCAACTCGACTCCGTGAAGCTGGAATCGCTAGTAATCGGATATCAGCCATGATCCGGTGAATACGTTCCCGGGCCTTGTACACACCGCCCGTCAAGCCATGGAAGTTGGAAGTGCCTGAAGTCCGTCACCGCAAGGAGCGGCCTAGGGTAAAGTCGATAACTAGGGCTAAGTCGTAACAAGGTAGCCGTACCGGAAGGTGCGGCTGGAACACCTCCTTTCTAGAGAAAGACGATTAAAGGTAAATTGTGAAGGAAAGCAATAGTTTATTCTCATAGCTGTTAATTAAAAAGATACCAAAGAAAAAGTAGAGTCTCATAGCTCAGCTGGTTAGAGCGCTACACTGATAATGTAGAGGTCGGCAGTTCGAGTCTGCCTGAGACTACTAATTTTTTTTATAAAAATGGAAAATCTAGAAGTTGAGTTTGTTGCGGGTTTTTACTCAAAACTCAAGACTAATAACTCATAACTGAAAGACATGGGGGATTAGCTCAGCTGGCTAGAGCGCCTGCCTTGCACGCAGGAGGTCATCGGTTCGACTCCGATATTCTCCACTAGGACATTGTTATTGATACGAGTTATTAGTAGCGATAATCCATACGATCATTGACATATTGAAAAAGATACATGAAAATTAAGTATATATTTATATATATTTAATAGAAAAAGTAAATTAAAAATTGTTGCGAGCTAGCAATAATTAAGAGTAAACTCATTAAAAAGACAAAAGTGCAATAAGCTAAATAAGGGCGTATGGGGAATGCCTAGGCTCTCAGAGGCGAAGAAGGACGTGATAAGCTGCGAAAAGTTGCGGGGATTGGCACATACAAATTGATCCGCAAATATCCGAATGGGGCAACCCACTATGTTGAAGACATAGTACCTCGTAAGAGGAGCGAACCCGGAGAACTGAAACATCTAAGTACCCGGAGGAGAAGAAAACAAAAGTGATTCCGTAAGTAGCGGCGAGCGAACGCGGATTAGCCCAAACCAGTCTTGTTACGGCAAGATTGGGGTTGTAGGACCACGCTGTTGATTGTGTAATGAATTAGAATCTGTTGGAAATCAGAACCAAAGAGGGTGATAGTCCCGTATAAGTAAAGCACATAAATCATAGTGGTATCCTGAGTAGTGCGGGACACGTGTAATCCTGTATGAATTTGCCGGGACCATCCGGTAAGGCTAAATACTCCTGAGAGACCGATAGTGAACTAGTACCGTGAGGGAAAGGTGAAAAGAACCGTGAATAACGGAGTGAAATAGATCCTGAAACCATACGCTTACAAGCGGTCGGAGCCCTTTGGGGTGACGGCGTGCCTTTTGCATAATGAGCCTACGAGTTACCGTTTCTAGCAAGGTTAAGCACTTCAGGTGCGGATCCGTAGCGAAAGCGAGTCTGAATAGGGCGCATTAGTTAGTGGCGGTAGACGCGAAACCGTGTGATCTACCCATGGGCAGGTTGAAGCTGTAGTAACATATAGTGGAGGACCGAACCCGTTGACGTTGAAAAGTCTTGGGATGACCTGTGGGTAGGGGTGAAAGGCCAATCAAACTCGGAAATAGCTCGTACTCCCCGAAATGCATTTAGGTGCAGCGTATTATTAGTTTTATAGAGGTAGAGCTACTGATTGGATGCGGGGGCTTCACCGCCTACCAATTCCTGACAAACTCCGAATGCTATAAAATGATGTAATGCAGTGAGGGCATGGGTGCTAAGGTCCATGTCCGAGAGGGAAAGAACCCAGACCATCAGCTAAGGTCCCAAAATGTATGTTAAGTTGAAAAAACGCGGTTGGATTGCATAGACAGCTAGGATGTTGGCTTGGAAGCAGCCATTCATTTAAAGAGTGCGTAACAGCTCACTAGTCGAGCGATCCGGCATGGATAATAATCGGGCATAAACATACTACCGAAGCTATGGACTCCGTCCTCGGGACGGGAGTGGTAGGGGAGCATTGTAGTGTCGTCGAAGGTGAAGCGCGAGCTTTGCTGGAGAAGCTACAAAAGAAAATGTAGGCATAAGTAACGATAATGCGGGCGAGAAACCCGCACACCGAAAGACTAAGGTTTCCTCAGCTATGCTAATCAGCTGAGGGTTAGTCGGGACCTAACGCGAACCCGAGAGGGGTAGTGGATGGACAACAGGTTAATATTCCTGTACCTGCTCACACTAAACGTGACGGAGGCGAAAAGTTAGTGCGCACAGACGGAATTGTGCGTTGAAGCCAGTGGTAACACGGTGATAGTACACTAAAGCTTCGGCTGCGGTGATAATCTAGCAAATCGACTTCCAAGAAAAGCAAGTGAAGCAGCCCGTACCCTAAACCGACACAGGTAGTTGGGATGAGAATTCTAAGGTGCTCGAGAGATTCATGGCTAAGGAACTAGGCAAAATCGACCCGTAACTTCGGGAGAAGGGTCGCCCATCTTCGGATGGGCCGCAGTGAATAGGTCCAGGCGACTGTTTATCAAAAACACAGGGCTCTGCTAAATCGAAAGATGATGTATAGGGCCTGACACCTGCCCGGTGCTGGAAGGTTAAGTGGAGGGGTTAGCTTCGGCGACGCTCTGAAATGAAGCCCCAGTAAACGGCGGCCGTAACTATAACGGTCCTAAGGTAGCGAAATTCCTTGTCGGGTAAGTTCCGACCTGCACGAATGGTGCAACGATCTGGACACTGTCTCAGCCATGAGCTCGGTGAAATTGTAGTATCGGTGAAGATGCCGATTACCCGCTGTGGGACGAAAAGACCCCGTGCACCTTTACTATAGCTTAGTATTGGTTTTGGATAAGTAATGTGTAGGATAGGTGGGAGACTTTGAAGCGGCGTCGCTAGGCGTTGTGGAGTCATTGTTGAAATACCACCCTTTGCTTATCTAGAGTCTAATCCCGATTATTCGGGAGACAGTGCTTGGTGGGTAGTTTGACTGGGGTGGTCGCCTCCAAAAGAGTAACGGAGGCTTCTAAAGGTGCCCTCAGCACGCTTGGTAACCGTGCGTAGAGTGCAATGGCATAAGGGCGCTTGACTGAGAGACATACAGGTCGATCAGGTACGAAAGTAGAGCATAGTGATCCGGTGGTTCCGTATGGAAGGGCCATCGCTCAAAGGATAAAAGGTACGCCGGGGATAACAGGCTGATCTCCCCCAAGAGCTCACATCGACGGGGGGGTTTGGCACCTCGATGTCGGCTCGTCACATCCTGGGGCTGGAGAAGGTCCCAAGGGTTGGGCTGTTCGCCCATTAAAGTGGCACGCGAGCTGGGTTCAGAACGTCGTGAGACAGTTCGGTCTCTATCTACAGTGGGCGTTAGAAATTTGAGTGGATCTGTTCCTAGTACGAGAGGACCGGAATGGACTAACCTCTGGTGTACCAGTTGTTCCGCCAGGAGCATTGCTGGGTAGCTACGTTGGGAAGGGATAAGCGCTGAAAGCATATAAGCGCGAAACCCACCACAAGATGAGATTTCTTTAAAGGATCGTGGGAGATTACCACGTTGATAGGCTACAGGTGTAAAGGCAGTAATGTCATAGCCGAGTAGTACTAATAATCCATAGGCTTATTGCACGGACGTTTTTTTATATTCCGTTTACTCACGATTTACAAACCCTCATGTATTTATTTTCAATATGTTAAGATATTGTTCAGTCCAAGTGGGCTGAATACTGTAACAACTCTACAAATAGTAGACAAGTTACAAATAACCCTAAGGTGGTTATTGCAATGGGGCTCACCTCTTTCCATCCCGAACAGAGCAGTTAAGCCCATTAGCGCCGATGGTACTACACTTGTGGAAGAGTAGGTCACCGCCTTTTTTGAAAATCCCTAACAACAATGTTAGGGATTTTTTTTGTCTTTATATGATAAATTTATTCAAACACTTTAGCAATCACAACTTCTGCTGGTTTTCCTTGAGGGGTAAAATCCAAATCTGATCTAGGAGTAGCAGCTACATAATCACTTCGTAATTGCCAAATGTGTACGCCTTCAAACCACTCTTTATTCCAAACCTCCTTAAAAAAAGCTTTATAACAATTGGCTTGGGTTTCATAGGAAACAAGGTCTTTGTGATCTGCGTAATTTTCTATCCATTGCCAGGGTTTTATAGCACTATCGGCTGTGCTTTTATACCCCATTTCGGTAAATAGAATTTTTTTATAAAATTTTTCATGTATAAGTTCCATTGATGGTAGGTATTTTTTCCATCCTTCAGAAATTTGTTCTACACTAGGGCGTGTATGTTTTGTTAGTGGAAAATAAGCCTGAATGCCTATATAATCCAGATCATCCCAAAACTGTATTTGTTCAAACTCGTTCATCCAGTTCGCAGCATAAGTGAGTTTTCCAGAATATATGTTTCTCACCTCTTTTATGAGCGCTGTCCAAAACTCAGGTTTCTCTACCGATAGTCGCGATAACTCTGTGCCAATACAAAACAATTCTACTCCGCTTTCTTCAGCAATTTTAGCGTAGAGTAGTATGAAATCACGGTACTCTTTTTTCCAACTTTCCCAATGGGCTTCACTGCTAGGATAAATATCAGAACGCCATTTACCTTCTTTTGGAGAGTGGATCCAAATATGAGGTTTAAGGAACACCTTAAATCCCATTGCATGCGCAACCGCTATTTGAGCTCTCCAAACCGAATCTCTACGAACACTTTCCAAACGATTTCTTCGATGATACACTAGGGTAGGACTGTCCACATCATTTTGTCCACTAAATGGAACTAACGTGATCCAGTTGTAATTATTTTTTACAAAGGGTTTTAGATTTATCGAATCAAGGTGCCCAAAAACATGTGCACCCTTTTGTTTTTCTGAAGGCGCTTCTCTTTGAGATGTGATTCCAATACAAATGACTACTAATAAAACAATTACTGTAAATTGTAAAATGGTTTTAAGTAGGATTCGTTTCAAAATTATTTTTTTAGCTTATATAAACAAAAGTAACCAATAAATAAGTGCGCTAAAAATAGCTGCAATTGGTAAGGTTAAAAACCAAGATAATAAGATATTCCGCACAACTTTCAAATCAGCCTTTTTAGTTAGTGTTCCGATTCCAAATATAGAGCCTACTGAAACATGTGTTGTTGAGACTGGCAACCCATGAATACTTGCTGTTGTTACTAAAAGTCCTGTGACTAAGTTTGCTGTAAACCCTTGACCACTATTCATAGGGGTGATTTTTTTGCTGATTATTTTCCCTACTTTTTTTGCGTTTAACAAACCGCCAACAGCCATAGCAATGGCAACGGCACTCATTCCCCATTTAATATCTAAGGCGTTAATAACGATAAGCAACCCAACAATTTTTGGAGTATCATTTAGCCCTCTCGCAAAACTGACTATACCAGCGCTTATATAATGTGAAATATCCAGTATCTTTTGAAAATGTATTCCCAAGAATTTTCCATTATACGTTTCGATGTACTCTTTTTTGTCAAGAATTGTGATTGTTTTTACAGTTCCGGATTGAATCGCTACAAACTCATTTGTATTTATTGTCTTTACAACTGGAATTCTCTCTGTGCCTACATAAATATAGCTTTGTTTGGTGAGCCCTATGACTGTTCTGATTTTTCTAAAAATAATATAGACCACTAAACTAACAACGGCAGCCATAAGTGGACTGACAATTAAAGGCATTAAAAACGTACTCCCTAATTTTGAAAAATTAAACGCAGACCCAACGGCGACCAATCCACTGCCAAATAAAGCCCCTACCAAGCTATGGGTTTAGATATAGGCATTCCTATTTTTGTGGCTAAAAACACAGTCAAGGCTGCGCCAATAGCTATTGAAATTGCAAACGCAGGCGATTGAATTAAAACATCAGGAACTAACCCTTTGCCAGAAAAATTTTTCACAAGTGTGTTGGCTAAAAAAATTGCTGCTATTGATCCTGCAAAGGTAGTAGTAGTGGCCCAAGTTATGGCTCTTTTGTAATTGGTGGTTCCACTTCCAAACAATGTCGCAACGCCTTTAAAGTTGTCATTTGCACCATTTGTGTAGGCCAGAAAACAGGCGGATAAAAAAGAATAATTAAAATCATAAGTATAATAAGTAGGTTAGGGTATTTAATAAAGGGACTGCTTCAGAACTTAATCTGCAAATAACAAGCCAGAGTCAAATTCATCGATCTATAGGCGTTAAGAGCGAATGTAATTATAGCAATTGAGGTAACAGCTATAGCTTTTATAGATGCACGTATTTAGAAACATGACATAGAATTTAGTCTATAATTTCGTAGTCGATACTTAGTTTCCGTAATGCTCTTAAAGCAGAACCAGAATTTTTATCATTGATCTCAATATCAACAGCATCTCCTTCTAAAAGGATGTCGGTAAGTTCATTTGCTAGTGATCCTTGGATATGAGATGAGATTTCGACAATACATTTAGCAATTGATCTTCGATCTGGGCGTTGCGCATCACAAGACAATAAGTTTAGTTTCATATTCGAAATGGTGGATTTATGAAACACTAATTTACGTAATTATTTCTAATGGGTTATCAATACTTGTTTTTACCGCATTATCAGCAAATTGAATATAAAACTAAAGCGTTATACCATATTCAAAAAAAGTACGAAGTTGAAAGTCTTAAATTTCTTTGACAAATTTTAAAAAGACTTTTTTATGTAGTTCAAGATCCAAATTAGGAGACATGGATACACGTACAATATAATCTTTGTCGCCTTCCTTAGTAGTCCCTTGAGTGGAAGTGGCAGGAATAGTCCAATAACACCCATTGAGCTGTCCATAACTTACACAAAACGTGCTCTCTTTAGGAATCTCTGTAATCATTAAACGAATTAACTTAAGATTTAAAGCTCTCTTGAAGGCTTCTTTTTCTTCAGCCGCTTTTCCTTTGGTAGGAAGGTCTAGAGAAAATACAGAAGGTGTGAATCCTTGATGCGCTAAATTTTCTGAAACAAAATTAATTTTCGCTTCAGGTAAGGTTTCTTGTATATAGTTCACAAATGCTCGAGTGTTTTGATACGCTTGATGTATGCGTTGGTTCATCGAAGGCATTTGAGTAGCTAAAACTTCAATTTGAAGAGGTGTTGCTGCATTTCGAGACAGTTCAAGATGCAACTCAACTTTATCCATCAACGCATCTGTTTTTGTGTTTCCGATACAGTAGCCTGCAGTACAACGACCGCCACTTGGGAATTTTGATCCACTCACATACGAAATAGTTCGTACCGAAGAAAGAATAGCTCCATCCCCTAAAAAGTGCACATTTGGACAAAAAGTTTGATCTAAAATAAAAACAGGATCGATTGCAGTTGCTCCAGTGGAAGTTTTTCGAACTTTGCTTAAAACGGCCTGTAATTGTACTAAATCTGGAACTTCGACACGCGGATTTGTAGGGATTTCAGCAATAATATAAGGAATAGCGTCCTCAGCAGCAATTTGAGTTAAAATTCGGTCAATACTTTGTACCATATCATTGCCGCCATCAACAGGTAGATCTACTATGGATACATTATCACTACAAGCCGCCACACGTCGAGCTTGATCGTTTGTGCCCCCGTAACAATTGGGTGGCACAATAAATTTGATAGCTTTCCCTTTGTGGTTATCTTGCGCATCATGAATAAGCCCCATCATAATTGCATATTGGATAGACAACCCACTCGAACCAACAACTGCTTTTGTCGATGAGTTTGTTATGGTCGCTATAGCATCCAAGACTGTTGCTTTGTGTGCCTCGAGATTACTGTTTTTTTCTGAAGGTGTTAGCGATGTAATAGTTTTCAATAGCCTAAGACAGTTGGCAGGTGTCATTGCAATGGTTTCTCGTCTTCTGACGTGTTGAATTTCTGAAATATAGGCATTATTATGTGCGCCGTTCACTAACAAAATACTCCCCAAATGAGCTTGAAAATTGACTAGAAAGTCAATTTTTGCATCAAGATCAATAGTTCCAATTTCGGCCTGTTGAGCTATGAAAATGGTGCTTCCCTCAAACGTTGGAATGCTTGACAGATTCTCTATTTTTTTTAACTCAAAACGATAGCCGTAAACCGATTTTAATAGTTCAGTATCAAAAAAACTAGGCAATTCATCGGTATATAGAATTTGAGTGTTTTTATGATTTAATACGTTTGTTCTAAGAATGGCCATAATAGGAGCAGTCTCAGAAGAAAAACTGATAACGTTGTCTGGGTTTAGCTGTTGTATTTTAGCAACAGTCCATTCTAACACACACGATAAGGGATGTCCTAATCGAATGTAGTCATAAGCTGTAGGGAGGTTGTTTAGCGCAGAGAGGTCTGAATTATTGTTATTAAATAACGTTTCAAATTGGTTTAGGAATTGACGTTTAGCAGAACTTTCATCGTAAATATCCAAGCGATGTGTAGTTAATTTCAACCAATTTTTTGGTTGGTTTTCAAGCACATCTTTGATATAATTAAATAATGTAGTATGTCCCATAAGTTCTATCTTCAAACAGGAGGGCAAGATACGTTAATCCGTTCTATTTTAAACCCTGTTATAAAGTGATTTATAATAGAATTTTTTGATGAACGATTTTTAATAGTAATTGGGGTTGCAGACAATTCTTTTATTTTGTGGAGGGATTATCAAACATACACTATTTTAATAAATTGTACTATGGAAACAATCGCTAACAAAACACCAATGATTTGATTTACTTTTGTACTGATGTGGTGTGTTTTCAGTGAGAGTTGATGACTGAATTTACCAAAACCATATAAGGTGACTACTTTTCCAAAAAAGACCCCAATCAAAAACAGTAGTAATAGTGTATCATTTATATATAAATCTAAATGCATTATTTTTTTATTTAGGAACGTAATTGCAACTAACCAATACATTAAAACAGCTGGATTGACCATGCCTAAGATGAATCCAAGAAGTGGTTTAGGAATTTTCAGTTTTCTTTTTGTGTGATGCATGTCCTTATTTTTCTTAAAAAATAAATAGGCGCCAAGCACAAGTAAAATCACTACAATTGAATATTGCACCCAAATATTGTGGTCAATAAAAGCCAACAGAGTTGCATTTGCATAGAGCGCAATTAACACCAAAATCACTTCAGCAATTGCGGCAGGATAGACAATTTTTAAAGCACTTTGAATAGTTTCTTTTAGAGTTGTATTAATAACAGCCACATTAGTGGTTCCTAAAGGTAGAGCGCCAAGAATAGCAGTCAAAAACCCTAGTATTAGATAGTAAATTAAGTTCATAAATAACGCCTTGCTCGAAGGGGTTTACGGATACAAGATAGCGTGCTTTAAAACGAAATCTATTTTAATTTTTCCCAATTCTTGTCGGCCTTAGCTTTTAAGTCTTCAGTAGGGCCATTTAACCAAGTTTCGAGCGTATTATTCCCCCATGAATTATAAAATAGGTAAAGCTCTCCGTCTCTTATTTCAAAAGTTTTTGGATCAACATCCACTTTTATGCCTTTTGCTCCAATGGCATATGCGCAATAACCGCCGTATTTAGGTACAAACTTTTCAGGGGTTTCATTGAAAGTATCCAAGTTTTCTTGAGATGAAAACAGATACTGTACACCATCATGCTCAGTATAATATTTTTTAGACCCTTTTTTAGCACTTTGACTAAAATAAGCCACGACATCATAGCCTTCAGCTACATATCCTTTTTTACTTAGATTATAATCTATGGATTGTGCACTAATTGAATAGCCAATTACTAGTAATGCTATAGTGATGATTTGTTTCATGTGTTTATTTTTTTTAGACGTAACAAGTCCGCACAAATTACACCTCTTATCAAAATACGTTTTTTTATGAACCGTGAGCGTTTTGGTTTTTATACTAAGTTGGAGTTACATCACTTTTTACGCCCTGTAAAATGTTCCATAGTCGAATAAATTCCCAACACACTTCCTGCAAACCAATCAAACATATTAAAAGGTAAGATGGCTTGTGCAAATCGTGTGAATCGATATGTATAGCCAGGTATAGTTACCATTTTTTTATTTTTTTCAATGGCTTTAATGATTTTAAGGGCTGTAGTTTCAGGATTTAGAATTGGAATTTTCGATCGCACCCCCTCAAACATTCCAGTGCTAATATAATAGGGCAGAATAGTCGTGACAATTATGTTTTTTTTCAACTGTTTCATCTCAAGACGTAGGCTGTCAGACCATCCGATTAAGGCCCATTTACTTGCGGCATAGACCGCCATTTTTGGATTAGAAATCAGTCCTCCTGAAGAAGCAATATTACAGATGTGTCCAGAGTTCTTAGCTAACATCTCTTGCAAAAACTCGGACGTAATGACCATTGGCGCTATTGCATTAACATCCATCGTTTTGAGGATGTTTGATGTATTGTGCTGATGAAAATAATCGCCAATAATTATACCGGCATTATTGATAAGAATATCAATCCCGCCAAACGTTTGTTTTACTTTTTTTGCCGTGTCTTTTATTTGTTTTTTACTCGAAATATCGACGGTATAGCCCACAATAACTCCAAGAGCAGACAACTCAGAAATCACGGCTGTTGTTTTCGATTCATCAATATCCCAAATAATGACTTTTGCCCCGTGCTCCAATAGCAAACGTGCCATGATTTTTCCAATACCAGAAGCTCCACCAGTGATGAGAACGCTGTTGTCTTTGAATTGCATAAAGATTGTTTTTGGATGCTAACCCCTTTTGAGTAAGCCTAATATAAGCAATTTCCACGCAGGAAGTGCTATATGGAATATCCACAAGTGTTATTTAGGGAATAATTTCTTAACTCTTTTTTCCATTTCGCTGGCAATCACTCTAGCATCGCTATCTTGTTTTTTAAGCTCTCTAATGATGTTTTTGTAGCTTTCAGCGTCTCTGTTTTGACTTAATTTAAAAACAGTTTCAATAGCCGTGATTTCAATTTCAAAGGCTGTAATTAATGGCATCGCCTGTGATTTAAACGCAGAAGGTAAATTGTCAAAAGCTGTTGGAGACTGCTCGTTTTGACCTTCGAAATGCAGACTAGTATGTCTTAGAATGGTCTCGAGATCATCGGCTCCTAAAAACGTGATTTCTCCCTTAACATGGACACTCATATAATTCCATGTAGACGCTGAATGGGGATTGCTGTACCAAGAACCACTCACATAGGTATGTTTACCTGCAAAAACGGCAAGTACATTTTTAGAGTGCAAAAAAGCTTTGTGATGGTCCGTATTTTTCATGAGATGACCACGGAGTACTTTACGCCCCTCTATTTCTTCAACAAACAGAGGCAGTTGTGTCGCTACTGGCGTGTTTTCGGAACCGCAGCCTGTTAGAAAAGCAAACGGATTTGCTGCTAGAAATTCATTAATAACGGTTTCATCTTGTTCTTTGTAATAGGGAAGATTGTACATGTGTTTATTTGTTTAGAAAAGGTGTTCTTTGGGAGTCATACTTCAAACCAATTTTGTTTTTAATCGTGTCCATTACTACACTCAAATCGAGACTCATCTGTAAAGGTAGTTTTGAGCTCTCAATATCGCGATTTAAAAAACAACTATTTACTTCTTCTATTTCGTGTATATATCCATTGCCTTTGTACTTGATGTCTAAAATAGTGACTTCGTCATTATGGGTGTGTGTAATTTTCTCAGTATGATGAAATTGACGGTGAAGTTTTAGAGTGCCAGTCGTTCCATGGAGGAATGCTTCGGTTGGTGTATCTGCCACAATGGTCGATTCCAGATCTGCTTTTGCACCATTGTTATAGTGAAATTCCATAGCACAAAAACGATCCACACCTGTTTCTGTTAGTTGTGCCGTCGCTGTGATGTCTGTAGGGATTCCAAGGACTAAGAGACTGAGGTAAATAGGATAAATACCAATATCTAATAATGAACCGCCCCCAAGGTTTTTGTTAAAAATTCTGTTTTCTGGGTTTGAATCGCCTTTGAAACCAAAATCGGCCTGTAGAGATGTAACCTGGCCAATAACGTTCTGTGCTAGGAGTTCAATTAACTTTTCGGTTGCAGGGATAAATCGCGTCCAAAGGCCTTCCATTAAAAATAAATTTCGAGTGCTTGCTTCTTCGATCATAAGCCTAACTTCTTTAGCGTTCATTCCCATTGGTTTTTCACATAAAACAGCCTTGTTTTGTTTTAGACACATCATGGTATTTTCGAAATGAAATACGTGTGGGGTTGCCACGTAGATAATATCTATTTCAGGAGCATTGGCTAAGGCTTGATAGGAACCATAGTACTTTTGAGCATTGTATTTTGTACTGAATTTTTTAGCTTTATTCAAATCTTGTGAAGCAACCCCATACAATTGTGCTGTTTCTGAGTACTGTAAATCGGCTGCAAATTTGTTTGCTATTTTTCCTAAACCAATAATTCCCCACATTATTTTTTTACTCATTTATTCAAGCATTTGGTTTTAAGTGTCTCTTTGAAATGAACTTCGACTCCTAGTAAATGTTTTTTCAATTTACGAAAAAAGAGGTTCAATAGCAATCAATTTTAATGCGTTATGTAACGATTTTGGTTGTATTGGGTTAAGGTTAAAACGTGAACAGACTTAAAATTAAATTGGTAGTGAAGAAAAACGTTTGGGATTTTAATTCATTATAAAAATATAACAAAAAATGAGAATGATTTTAAATTTAAGCTAATTTTTTAAATCATCGTTTAAGCATTGCACGAGAAATCACTATTTTTTGTATTTCGGAAGTCCCTTCGTAAATCTGGGTAATTTTAGCATCGCGCATCAAACGTTCCACGTGATAGTCTTTCACGAAACCGTTTCCACCGTGAATCTGTACTGCTTCGACGGTATGTTCCATCGCAATTCTTGAGGCAAATAACTTTGCCATAGCGCTAGACGTGTCATACGAAACCCCTTGATCTTTATCCCAAGCGGCTTTCATTACCATATGTCGTGCCGCTTCAATGTCCGTTGCCATATCAGCCAGTTTAAATGCGATCGCTTGGTGGTTACAAATTTCGGTACCAAACGCCTTACGTTGTTTGGAGTACGCCAACGCTAATTCATAAGCGCCAGAAGCAATGCCTAAGGCTTGAGCCGCAATACCAATACGTCCACCAGAAAGTGTTTTCATTGCAAATTTAAATCCAAATCCATCAGCACCGATACGGTTTTCTTTAGGGACTTTAACAGCATTAAACTGCAGAGTATGGGTGTCGCTTCCGCGAATACCGAGCTTGTCTTCTTTGGGGCCAATTTCAAAACCAGCCATACCTTTTTCAATTATAAAAGCATTGATCCCTTTTGAGCCTTTACGACGGTCTGTTTGTGCAATTACAACATATACATCGGCGCGTCCGCCATTAGTAATCCAGTTTTTAGTACCATTAATTTCATAATGATCTCCTTTGTCTAAAGCCGTCGTTTGTTGGGATGTAGCATCGCTACCCGCTTCAGGTTCGCTCAAACAAAAAGCACCGATGTGTTCGCCAGCTGCTAATTTGGGTAAATATTTTTCTTTTTGTGCCGCTGTGCCATAAGCTTCAATACCATAACAAACCAATGAATTATTGACCGATACAATCACAGCAGCTGACGCATCTATTTTAGAAAGCTCTTCCATAATCAATACATACGAAATGGTATCCATACCACTACCACCATATTGGGGATCAACCATAATTCCCATAAAACCAAGCGCTCCCATTTTTTTTACTAAATTGTCAGGAAATTCTTGGAGTTCATCACGTTTAATAACGCCTGGAAGCAATTCGGTTTGTGCAAAATCACGAGCTGCATCGCGAACCATTAGATGTTCTTCAGAAAAGGAGAAATTCATAACATTATATTTTGTGTTCCAAATATATAAAAAATTTACTATGCGTGCATAGTAAATAGATGTAAAAATAACGATGACCAAGTCAAACTCTAAAAATAAGTCACACTACACTGTTCTAGGCGTCATGTCAGGGACCTCTCTTGACGGTATCGATTTGTGCCTCGCTCGTTTTGAGTTGCAGCACTCTTGGCAGTTTCAAATCTTGTCAGCCAAAACAGTTCCATATTCTAAAAACTGGCAACAGCGTTTAGGAGCAGCATTGGATCTATCGCCTCAAGATTTAGAAGTTTTAAACGCAGATTACACCAGCCTATTAGCCGGTATTATTCAGCCGTTTATTGATAGCCATAGCACAATATCCATTGACGCAGTGTGTAGTCATGGACATACTGTTTTTCATGAGCCTCACTTAGGGAAAACACTTCAAATAGGCAATTTACCAGTTTTAGCAACTTATATCAACCAAACCGTGGTGTGTGATTTCCGAACTCAAGATGTAGCACTAGGAGGACAAGGAGCGCCTTTGGTTCCTATTGGCGATGCGCTTCTCTTTTCGGAGCATGATTTTTGCTTAAATTTAGGGGGCTTTGCCAACATTTCTTTTGAGCTGAAAAATCAGCGGATCGCTTTTGACGTCTGCCCCGTGAATATTGTTTTAAACCACTATGTGCAAACCTTGGGTGTGGCCTATGATGCTGAAGGACAAATTGCCTTAAAAGGAACGGTTTCTAAGCCCTTACTAGAAGCCTTAAATGCCTTGGAGTTTTACAACCTGCCCCCACCAAAATCCTTAGGACTGGAGTGGGTGCAAAATGAAGTTTTTAGTACAATAGAGGCCTTTGATCTCGATGTAAAACAAATTTTAAGAACTGTAGTCGAACACTGTGCTATTCAAATTTCAACGGTTTTAAACTCTCATCATTTACAAAACGGATTGATTACTGGCGGTGGTGTGTTTAATTCGTTTTTGATGCAACGAATTTCAGCGCTCTATGGACAAGAGATACCACCCACCAATTCCACACTTATTGAGTATAAAGAAGCCTTAATTTTTGGCTTTTTGGGTGTGCTCAAACTAAGGAATGAATCTAATTGTCTTCAATCCGTCACAGGAGCCTCCCGAAATCATAGCAGTGGCTCTATTTATTTCCCCGAAAAACATAGAAAGCGTGTTTAGTTTTTTATATTTGTTCCTTCAAATTTAGTGGTTAATAATCCCCAAAACATAGAAAATTTATGGAAGCAATTATTATTAGTGTCTTTATCGCTGGCTACTTAGCGATTACTTTAGAACACAGTTTAAAAATCGATAAATTGATTCCAGCCCTGGTTATGATGGCCATCAGTTGGGCATTGATTTCTTTTGGTATTGACGATTTTGACACTTGGTTTGATTCAGCAAAGCATACGCTTCTTAGTAATTTTGATACTTTAGCTCATGTCGATAAAATGCATATTGTTGAAGAAACGTTGCTACATCACTTAGGAAAAACTGCAGAAATTCTTGTGTTCCTAATTGGCGCCATGACGATTGTGGAAATCATTGCTTATTTCAATGGCTTTTCGACCATAAAAAACTTTATCAAAACCAAAAAGAAAACCAGTTTATTGTGGATTTTCGCGATTTTGGCATTTATACTATCTGCTATTATCGATAATTTAACGGCAACGATTGTTCTAATTTCACTCTTACAAAAAATAATCCGTGACCGTAAAATGCGTCTTTGGTTTGCCGGGCTTATCGTAATTGCTGCCAATGCTGGTGGTGCGTTCTCTCCAATTGGAGATGTCACGACAACCATGTTATGGATAGCCAATAAAGTAACAACAGGTTATTTATTTGCATATTTGTTATTACCGTCACTGGTATGTATGATTGTGCCAACCTTTATTGCTTCAAAATTAGCAGTTTTTAAAGGAGAATTAGAAATGGACACAAGCACAGCGGAACCCGCTGGCCGATTTAGTGGTACCATGCTTTATCTTGGATTAGCAGCCATCATTTTTGTGCCTATTTTTAAAATGGCCACACATTTACCACCTTATGTTGGGATGATGCTGTCGCTAGGTATCGTTGCTATATTTGCAGAGATTTTTAGCGCATCGAAATTTAGTTTAAGCAAATTGGATAAAGAAAATGATGAAGGCCAGGTACACCATAGCCCAGTTCATCATTCCTTATCAAAAATAGAATTACCAAGTATTTTATTCTTTTTAGGGATTCTAATGGCGGTAGCTGCTTTGGAATCTTTAGGGGTTTTATTTGGATTTGCGGACTGGCTTAAAGTTGCGACTCCATCACTGGGAACCGAAATTCCAGGCACTCAAGTTTCAGATTTAGTAGTTTTATTGTTAGGAGTAGGATCTGCAGTTATTGATAATGTTCCTTTGGTAGCCGCCTCTCTAGGAATGTTTTCGGAACCAATGGATCACCAGCTTTGGCATTTTATAGCCTATTCTGCAGGGACAGGTGGTAGCATGCTAATCATTGGGTCAGCTGCCGGAGTTGTGGCAATGGGGATGGAGAAAATTAATTTTTTCTGGTACTTGAAAAAAATATCTTGGTTAGCCTTACTTGGTTTTTTAGCGGGAGCAATCTCATTTTTCTTTACAAGAACACTTTTTTAAAGATACGTTATTGTATTTTTTTACGTTTATAATTAAAAGCAATACTTAAACACTTATGAGCACGACTAGTATTCAAGACGAAACCGC
The DNA here is from genome assembly GCA_943788135.1 of uncultured Paracoccaceae bacterium. Lineage (GTDB taxonomy): Bacteria > Bacteroidota > Bacteroidia > Flavobacteriales > Flavobacteriaceae > Hel1-33-131. The sequence continues at coordinate 25,979 of CALSPC010000009.1, forward strand.
CATCCAATTGGATGCAGAAGCTGTAGAAAAAACACTATCCATTATCGAACTTATCAAAAGTGGGGGAGTAGCAGGACAGCTAATTATTGCCTTGTTAACCGTACTACTGGTGGTCGCTTTATATATCTATTTTGAGCGTTTGTTCACTATAAAAGCTGCTTCTAAAGTTGATCCGAATTTTATGAACCAAATAAAAAATCATGTTGTTAATGGAAAAATTGACGCTGCCAAAGCTGTTTGTGCACAAGTAGATTCACCCGTATCGCGATTGATTGACAAGGGAATTTCTCGGATTGGACGTCCACTTGCCGATATTAGTTCAGCTATAGAAAATGCAGGAAAACTAGAAGTTTATAGTTTAGAGAAAAATGTAAGCATCCTCGCTACCATTTCGGGGGCAGCACCCATGATTGGGTTTTTAGGAACTGTTATTGGAATGATTTTATCCATTTTTGAAATTGCCAATTCGGGAGGTCAAATCGATATTAAACTTTTGGCCGATGGGCTATATACGGCTATGACCACCACTGTTGCTGGCTTGGTCGTAGGGATTGTCGCCTACATAGCCTTTAACCATTTAGTTGGACGCACGAATAAAGTCGTCTATCAAATGGAAGCCAATTCGGTAGAGTTTTTAGACCTTCTCAACGAACCTATCTAACATGAATATAAGAGGTCGAAATAAAATCACTCCAGAATTTAATATGTCGTCTATGACGGATATTGTATTCTTATTGTTGATTTTTTTCATGATCGCATCTACATTAGTTACTACCAATGCGATTGATATTTTACTCCCAAAAGCGAGTGGAAAAACAGAGAATAAAAAATCTGTAGCCGTCAGTATTCAAAAAGATTTATCGTTTTATATCGATCAAAGTAAAGTAGAGGTTCAAAACTTGGAGGCGGAATTACTGCAATTGCTTCAAAAAGAAACTGCACCAACTCTTGTGTTGAGAGCTGAAAAATCTGTTCCTGTAGACTATGTCGTTAAAGTCATGGATATTGCCAACCGTAATAAATTTAAAATCATTCTCGCTGTAAATCCGAATTAAGATGGGCTACTTTGAAACCAAACCTCAAAAACAGTCGGCACGATTGACTACCGTCATCATGCTGTTATTGCTTTTAGTGTTGTTTGTGGTCGGTCCTGGTTATATGGATCCACCCTTAGAATATGGCGTTGCGGTTAATTTTGGAACCTCAGATACGGGGAGCGGAGTGGTGCAGGCCAAAAACCCCTTAGCTTCTGAATCCACACCCGTTTCAGAGGCTGTTAAAGTACCCGAAAAAGCAGCAGCTCCAGTACAGTCTACACCAGTTGCAAGCTCTGAAGAGGTGCTAACTGCCGAAGATTTAGAAACGATTGCCATAAAAAAAGCAGCAGTCGATACTGCCAAACGTAAAGCAGATGCCGAGGCAAAAAAGAAGGCAGAAGACGAGGCAGTTGCTAAAGTATTAGCAGCGGCAAAAGCCAAAGCGGATGCTGAAGCTAAAGCAAAGGCTGAACGGCTCAAGAAAGAAGCCGATATAAAAGCTAAAAAGAAACAAGATTTAGACGCCCTCATGGGAGGTATAGGCGCCGAGGACGGTACCGATACTGGTTCTGAAGGTGACGATGAGTCTCCAGGCGATAAAGGTCAGCTTAATGGCGATCCTTATGCGCCAAGTTATTTTGGATCTCCCGGAAGTGGAAATGGAGGTGTAGGCTATGGACTGAACGGACGTGGTCGTCCGTCCAAATCGAAAGTTATTCCCGATTGTGATGAAGAAGGTACTGTGGTCGTGGAAATTCATGTGAATCAAAACGGGAATGTGGTCAAAGCTATCCCTGGAAAACGTGGTACTACTGGAGATATTTGTTTGTATGAGGCGGCACAAAAAACAGCGCTTACCCATAAGTGGCCCGCAGATTCCAAAGCCCCTGCCAAACAAATTGGTTTTGTGATTGTTGATTTTAGCGTTCGTCAATAAATGAAGTATTCCGAAACCACACAATGGCTTTTTTCTCAATTACCACGCTATCAGAATGTTGGAAAATCTGCTTACAAAGCCGATTTAGGCCAAACGCTTAAACTCGCCAAGCAGCTTAATCATCCAGAACACAAATTTAAATCCATTCATGTTGGCGGTACCAACGGCAAAGGTTCTACGGCGCATATGTTGGCGTCTATTTTGCAAGAAGCGGGCTATAAAGTGGGTCTATATACATCACCGCATTTAAAGGACTATCGCGAACGTATCCGTATCAATGGAGAACTGATTAGTAAAGATTTTGTGGTGGATTTTGTGTCATCTCATAAAACGTTTTTTGAAACCAATGCATTGTCTTTTTTTGAAATGTCGGTGGGAATGGCATTCGCTTATTTTGCACAAGAACAAGTCGATATTGCTGTGGTTGAGGTCGGCCTTGGTGGTCGCTTAGATTCGACCAACATCCTAAACCCTGAAGTATCGGTCATTACCAATATTGGGTTGGATCATACCCAATTCTTAGGCACGACTCTAGAAGCCATTGCTGGGGAAAAGGCAGGGATTATAAAATCAAATACCCCCATTGTGATTGGTGAAACCCAATTAGATACAGAAGCCATTTTTAGAACCAAAGCCGCTAAAGTTCAAGCACCAATTTATTTTGCAGATCAGTTGGTTGAAGTTCGTTATCCCACAAGTTTAAAAGGCGACTATCAAAGGCACAATGTACGCACAGTACTTCAAGCCATTGAAGTTTTGAATTCTGCTGCGTTTACAATCCCTACAGAAGCAGTGCAACACGGTCTTTTAAAAGTAATCGAAAACACAGGGCTTCGTGGTCGTTGGGAGGTTTTGGGCAGTTTTCCAACAATCATTTGCGATACCGCACACAATAGGGAAGGGCTCCGCTCTGGTATTTAAGCAATTACAGTCCGAAAAATTTCAACGCTTGCATGTGGTGTTAGGTATGGTGAATGATAAAGATGTCTTGTCTCTTTTAGAACTGTTTCCAAAGCAGGCGCAGTATTATTTTTGCAGCCCCAATGTTCCTAGGGGGCTAGAAGCGTCTCAACTTGCACAAATTTTCACTGAACATGGTTTTGAAGGAAGTCTTCACACCTCTGTTAAAGACGCTTTAAAGGCTGCCAAACAAAACGCTTCTAAAGAGGATATGATCTATATTGGTGGCAGTACTTTTGTAGTGGCGGAAATAATTTAACTTTTTATAAAAAACCTTTTGTGAATTGAAAAACTAGACTATATTTGCAGTCCTAGAAATAGGGCGCGTAGCTCAGTTGGTTCAGAGCACCTGGTTTACACCCAGGGGGTCAGGGGTTCGAATCCCTTCGCGCCCACAGAACATAAAAATCCACTCATTTGAGTGGATTTTTTTTGTTTATTAAAAAACAGAATTAATTATCTCGCTTCACATGAATCACACCTGAAATGGTGTGTGCAACTCCTTGGTAATCTTCGTAATCACCTCCAAAATTTATATCTATATATTCTCCGACAGCGTTGCCATATGCAGTCAGATTAAAAATAATTTGGTTATTTTCATAACTGATGTCTTGACATTCTACAAACGCCATACCAACTGTGGGTGTATTATTGCTCCATATATTTTCATATTCATAAGCGCCTTCAAAATTTACGTAATTATCATTTAATACTCCAGAAAGATAGACGCATGTATTTTGATTACTGCCTCCAATATTTAGTATATATAAACCAGCGAAATCACTCTGATATGTATTACAGTTTAAGTTAAAAACTATTTGTTCAACTTCCCCATCATCAATACTAAATTGAATAAATTCTTCTACACTATTACAAGCTGATAAGGTCCCTAGATCTGTTACTGGACTAGTCAATGTATAGTTAATTTCAGAGGTGGTTTGAAGGGTATCGTAATCATAACCCGTGACACTAATGGAAGCATTTTCATTACAACTAAGTACATTGATTTCATATGTGCCATCTGTGACCAAGCTGTAAAACCCAAGACCATCCTCAATTATACCTTCAACATATCCATTCACGACTGCATCTCCATCACATGTATTGAAAACTCCCGTAATGGTTTCTAAATAGTCTTCAACTTCTGGGGCATCAAGTACGATGTTAAGTGTGGTGTTCTCACTAAATGGGCCTACAGTTTCAGAAGAATTAGGGATTTCTATATTATTGCAAATGTTATACAAGAAGTATTGTAGATTCAAAGTTTGGTTTGCTGGGATAATACCACAAACTTCTCCAGAGTCATTTGTAATTCCGTATCGAGTTCCGTTGAACTCACTTTCAATAGCAACCTTAATATTACTCAATGGAGTGTTGTTAGAGTCTGTTATGTTCATGCATATATTGACATATTCTGCTGGAATATCACAATTCCAAAAGGAGAAATGACTGACCGTTCCAACATAATTTGTGCCCTGAAGTGTGGCACTGCCCTCTTCAATCCAATAGCCTTTTTCTTCGTCAAAATACCAAAGTGGGATTTCATTAGGCGCTCCTACTAAAGTTTCAGGATCTAATGGGACGGTTATGGTTGCAGTGGTTCCTTCAGAGAGGTTTAATTTTTCTCCAGTTTCGCTGCGTAGTTCTACAGCTACCATTCCTAAAGTTTCGAGCATTCTTGCCTCATTTTGTAAATTTTCTGCCAATAGCATTCCTGGCATTTGTTGTTGCATATCTTCATCGGTAGGGTTTAATAAATGCAGAGTTACCTGTACATCACCCGTGTAGTCGCTACCATCAGCATTACTATATGCTCCAGAGAGGTCAACAGCAGCTCCATTGCTTAAACTCACCGTTCTAGCAGTTCCAGAACTCACCGTTTGAGTCACAGTTTGCGGTAATAACATTATTTGAACTTGATTGATCCCTGCAGTTGGTACTACAGATCTTGAACCATGTAGGAATCCTGCTTTTTCTACTTTAATAAAAGCAAACTTTTCATAGACCTGTGCATCTCTTATGATAAAAACACCGTTCATATCGGTGTCGATTGTACTGTTTCCAATTTGAACGGTAGCTCCACTCACAGGGTTTTTTTGTAGATCGACTACACGTCCCATAAAATCACTATTGGTAAGATTTCCAAAGCTTTCTAATAATGTGACAGATTGAGGAGGTGTGTTAGAATTATTTGTTCCTCCGGTTGGTTCTTCACTACAACGTACGAAGCAAAAGAAAGTTAGGAGTATTAATAAATTTCTGAAATTCGAAATTCTTTTTAGTGAATCCATGATTATAATAAATTGATTAATGATTCAATAAATGTACAAAATTCTATAAATATGTAAATGAGCTTCGTTTCATCACATAAAAAAACCACTCAATTGAGTGGTTTTTTTATTTTTATTTGGACAATTTTGTTAAACAAGCATTGTCACTGGGTTTTCTATATACCCTTTAAGAGTTTGTAAAAACTGCGCGCCAGTTGCGCCATCTACCGTTCGGTGATCGCAAGCAAGAGTGAGTTTGATGGTGTTTCCAACCACAACCTGTCCATTTTTAACTACTGGTTTTTGAACAATTGCCCCCACCGATAAAATTGCTGAGTTAGGTTGGTTGATAATGGAAGTAAAACTCTCTATTCCAAACATCCCTAAGTTAGATACCGTAAATGTACTACCGTCCATTTCTTGAGGGGTTAGTTTTTTATTTCGAGCACGGCCAGCAAAATCTCTAACAGCAGCACCAATTTGTGGCAAGCTTTGTTCATTGGCAAAACGCACAACAGGAACAACTAAACCATCTTCCACAGCTACCGCTACACCAACATGTACATGATTATTGAGTTTCATGCGATCTGCAAACCATTGGGAATTTACTTGTGGATGTTGGCGTAAGGCCAACGCACACGCTTTGACAATGATGTCATTAAATGATATTTTGGTATCTGGAACGGTATTGTATTGTGCTCTAAAAGCCATGGCGTTATCCATGTCGAATTCCACATTCAAATAATAATGAGGTGCAGTAAATTTAGATTCGCCTAATCGTTTTGCAATGGTTTTACGCATTTGCGAATTCTTGATTTCCTCAAAATCTTCTTGGCCAGTGGGTACAAACTTAGCTGTACTTGCGGCAGAACTTACTGCTGCAGGCGTGAAGTTTTCAACATCGCGTTTGATGATACGTCCGTTTTCGCCACTTCCAACCAATTGGTTTAAAGGAATGCCTTTGTCATCAGCCATTTTACGTGCCAATGGCGAAATATGTAAACGTCCTGTTGCATTAGATACTGGCGCTACAGCGACCGGTGTCGCTACAGGGGCAGCGTCTGCTTTTGGTGTTTCTTTAACTACTGGATTGGTAGGTTTTGTTGCTTCTTGTGCTGGTTCTGCAGCGGCTGGTGCTCCAGCCGAAAAGTTAGCAGCAACCGCTGAAACATCTGTTCCTGCAGGGCCAATAATGGCTAAAAGATCATCTACATTTGCAGATTCACCTTCTTGTAGCCCAATATATAATAAGGTACCTTCATTAAAGGATTCAAATTCCATAGTTGCTTTATCCGTTTCGATTTCAGCTAAAATGTCGCCTTCTTCGACTGCATCTCCTACTTTTTTTAACCAGCTCGCGACTGTTCCCTCTTCCATGGTATCGCTTAAGCGTGGCATGGTTACAACGACAACGCCTTCAGGAATATCAATTGAACTAGTTTCTGTTGCGGCTTCGGCTTCCACAGCCACTTCAGTTGTGTCCTCGACTGCAGTGGGTTCTTCGGCTGCAGTTGGATTGGCCAAAAGCTCAGAAATGTCTTCACCTTCATCTCCAATAATAGCAAGAAGTGCATCTACCATTGTAGTTTCACCTTCTTGAACGCCAATATGGAGTAAGGTTCCTTCATTAAAGGATTCAAATTCCATGGTTGCTTTGTCGGTTTCGATTTCGGCAAGGATATCACCTTCTTCAACTTTGTCTCCTACTTTTTTCAACCAGCTTGCCACAGTTCCTTCTTCCATGGTGTCGCTTAGTCTGGGCATATTAACTATGATTGCCATAACTTATAATTTATGTTGTAAAAATGGATAATCTTCTTGTTCGTATACGACATCGTACATGACACTTTTTTCTGGATATGGCGATTCATCAGCGAATTTCTCACATTCAGCAACAAGGTCTTTCACACGCTTGTCGATGACTTTAATATCATCTTCTGTAGCATATTCTTCTCGAAGAATAACATCCAAAACTTGAGTAATTGGATCAATTTTCTTGTATTCTTTGACTTCGTCTTTGGTTCTGTAGTGTTGTGCATCACTCATAGAATGACCTCTGTATCGATAGGTTTTCATTTCTAAAAATGTTGGACCATCTCCGCGTCGAGCACGTTGGATGGCTTCGTCAAACGCTTCAGCAACTTTGATCGGATTCATTCCATCTACAGGACCACAAGGCATTTCATAGCCTAACCCTAATTTCCAAATATCAGAGTGGTTTGCGGTTCTGTCTACAGATGTTCCCATAGCGTAACCGTTGTTTTCACAAACAAAGACTACAGGTAGTTTCCAGTTCATCGCCATGTTAAAGGTTTCGTGTAACGATCCTTGACGGGCAGCACCATCACCAAAATAACAGAGTGTTACGGCACCAGTTTCATTGTATTTGTCTCCAAACGCCATTCCAGCACCTAAAGGAATTTGACCCCCAACGATTCCATGACCACCATAAAAGCCTTTTTCTTTAGAAAAAATATGCATTGATCCTCCCAATCCTTGAGATGTTCCTGTAGCTTTTCCAAAAAGTTCTGCCATTACTCTGCGTGGATCAACGCCCATCCCAATGGGTTGTACGTGATTTCTATAAGCTGTAATCATTTTGTCTTTGGATAAATCCATGGCATGTAAAGCGCCTGCAAGGACGGCTTCTTGACCATTGTATAAGTGGAGAAATCCTCTTACTTTTTGTTGGATATAAACGGCTGCAAGCTTGTCTTCAAACTTTCGCCAGAGCATCATATTTTCGTACCAATCGAGGTAGACTTCTTTAGTTATCTTCTGCATGCGTTTACAGTAATTGTTTTTAATGTAAACACAAAAGTAATACTTTGAATGATAACCTAAAAAGAGTAAGAGTTAATTTTTTAAAAAATATTATAGTACTGTTTTGTCAAAGATCCATGGAAGGATATTTTCAACTGAATTTGAGTACGCAATTTGACCACTAGTCCCCATGAAATACAATTCCATTGGCATGTTTTGTTTGACTTCATACTCTGATAATGCCTGCCTACAAGCACCACATGGAGGAATGGGTTTAGGGGTTGGGTTTGTAGTTGATCCAGCAACGATGGCCATGCGAATTATTTTCTGATTAGGAAATTCTGCTCCAGCGTAATATATAGCAGTACGCTCGGCACATAATCCAGAGGGGTAGGAGGCGTTTTCTTGGTTATTTCCAGCTATAAGTTGTCCGTTTTCAAGTTCCAAGGCTGCGCCAACCAAAAATTTAGAATATGGAGCGTAGGCTTTTTTTCGTGCTTCTGTCGCTTTTAGAATCAAATTTTGAATGGGAGTTGCTAATTCTTTAATACTGTCATACACCTCAAAACTAGTTTCAATTTTTATTCTTTTCATAGGTTCGTTATTATTGGTTAATATGTATAGACAAAAAAACTATTGCTGTATGCAATAGTTTTTTTTAAAAAATTAAAGCAATTACTTAGTATTCAGTGTATTCACCGTCACCCAAATTGAAAGATAAGGAGAATCGTAAAGTATTTTCTAAAGGACTTTGTACTTTAGATGCTGAAAACAAGTAGGACAAATCTATGTTGACCGTACTGTATTTAAAGCCAGCACCCATAGCGAAAAATTTCCGAGCCCCTTTGAATTCATTTTCATTAAAATATCCGAGTCTTAACGCAAAGGAGTCTTGGTATAAGTATTCTGCGCCTAAGGCCCAAGTAAACTCATCAAGTTCTTCGCTAAACCCGCCTGGCGCATCGCCAAAGGATTGAAAAACTCCAGGTAAAAACTCTACATTTGGGTCTTGGCCTTCTATGATTACATTGCTTGTTACTAGGGCACCCAAAGTGTCACCTTCGTCATAAACGCCGTTGTCATTTTCATCCGTATAATTAAATTCATCTCCAAGAATTGGAGGTGTAGGCACTAATAATTTAGTAACTTCGGCAGTTACACTTACTTTGTTGTACTGGTCAAAAATAAAATCAAATCCACCTCCTAATCTTAGGTTTGTAGGTAAGAAATTTTCGTTTCCACCGTCATCATATTTAATTTTTGGACCTAAATTTTGAATGGCAAACCCTCCTCTCCAACGGCCATTGAAGTCGTTGTAAGCTTCCTCTTCACTTTGATAATACCCGGCTATGTCCACGCCAAAAGAACCAGCTGCTTTGGCATTAACATCTAATGCTTGAATTCTTAAATCAGAACGTAAGTAGCGCATTGCCACTGCCATTGAAAACTGATCCGAAAGTCGTAAGGAATATGAGGCATCTAGAGTGAGTTCGTTAGGCTTTTCAATAAGGGCTTGCGAAAATTCATCTGCTCTTAATTCAATTTCACCCAAAGAGAAATATTTAAGGCTCACAGCAAATGCACTTCGGTCGTTGAGTCTATTGAAATAAGTTACATTGCCTAAAAAAATATCATTCACCAATTTACTTAAATAGGGCGTATAGCTAATTCCGAAGCCTGACTTTGCTTCAGAAAAGGCATACTTAGATGGGTTCCATTGTTGCGAATAGGTGTCCACTGAAGTAGCTACGCCCATATCGCCTAATGCAGCTGCACGTGCATCAGAAGCGATCAAAATAAAAGGAACTCCAGTGGTAATCACTCTTGAGTCTTGTTTTGGTATGATTGTAGTGGTTTGAGCGTTGACTGTAGTTAAAAATAGAGTTGCAATACATACAACGCCCAAAGAAAATTGGCAGTTAATTTTTTTAAATGAATTCATTGTGGTTTAGGTGTTATGATTTAACAAATATAAATTAATATTATAGGATTACAAGTTTTTCAATTTTTTCTGCTTGCAGTCCTGTACTATTTGAGCGTACTTTTAGGGTGTAGACATAAACGCCTTTGCCAATTTTATTGCCAAAATCATCGGTACCATCCCAAGTTATGTCGCGAGAAACTGAACTTGTTGCATTAAAGCCAGTATTGGTTTGGCCATTAATTGTTTTTATCAATTTTCCAGAAACAGTAAATATTTGAATTGAAACGTCCAATACTTCTGAACTATTGTGGCTGAACCAAAACTCAGTGTAATTAATAAAGGGATTCGGATAGTTAAGCACATTTGAAAGCTCTAAACTTTCATCTTTATCAAAGACAATAAACTGAATGTCTTGTGTTGAAGAGTTGTTGTAAACGTCCCATGCTTTTACCGTCATTGTGTGCAGTCCTGGACTAAGGTCTCTAAATGGATAGCTTAATGTTCCACGTTGGTAATCGTCCACAGCTGCGGTGTAGTAATCGTTTAATCTAAAAACACTGGTTTCATCGCCGTCTAATATGGCAGTGATGTCGTGGCCAATCCCGCTAGCAGTGTTAATTCCATTTTCGTCGTATAAGTTTGCCAAAAGTGTTGGGTTTTCATTTGTTATCCCTCCAGAAATAAAATTTTCATCATTCATAAATAAATTTATGGTAGGGCCAGTGTTGTCTTCTGGGGCATCGAGATTTACACCTCCAATTTTAATGTCATAACTATATCCTCTGTTGTCTTCAGACGTGGTATTTGCCTTAGCGTAGAGGCTTATTTTCCCATTTCCTTCAGCAACTGTGATGTCTCTTGGAACAATAAATTCAAATGCAAATTCGCCATTGGTAACACTAGCTTGTCCTCTGTAGATTACTTCTCCAAGCACCTCAAAATCCATTAAAATTAAGTCGTTGTTTGAATCTCGAGTGCCATCATTTCCAAGAGTAGTTCGTTGAATATTTTTGTCATAAATAGTAGCCGTTAAGATGCCATTGTAAGTATTTAAAATCGACCCTTGACCATCTGTGACATGACCTTCAATTTTAGCAGGGCTTAAAGCTTTAAGAACAGGTGAGGATATCGCAACAGCTTCGTTGTTAATTTTTGTAACTTGAATGTCGGGATCGGCTATAGGAAGTTTTAGGGCCGGATCGCCAATGCTGAATACTAATCGGCGCTGCGACTGATTGGCAATCATGGGATCGTTTTTAGTGCGTCTTAGTGCCTCTGCGATACTTATAGTTTGATCGCTTCCGTAGGATAATAAATATTGACTTAAGGTTTTATTAAAATTTATACCAACATTGACATAAATTCTTCGGGTAGTCGTAATTAAATTAATAGCACCTCCATTTTTGTTCCAAAACAAAAACTCTCCAGCTGTTTCTCGCAGTGGGTTGTCAAATTTTGTATATTCACAAGTAACGGTCACAAAACAGTTCAGTTTTGTAGGGTTGTTGAGTTCTTGCACATTAATGATGTCAAAAATACGTTCCAATGCGATGCCGTTTTCACCTCCATGTCCAAAATAGTTTACCACGATAGCACCGACTTCAAGGGCATCAAAAATTGCTTTATTAACTAAACTGTAGCGGTCTCCTCCCGAAGTTGTTTCTTGAACATAGGAATCTGAGTGGATTTTTTGAACATTTAAAAAAGGCTTTTCTGCTTTTACGTCTTCAGCGATTGCTTCTGTTGTTTCCTGTATAATCCGGTCACTTAATTTATCTATATCATCCGAGACGAACATAAAATTATTTCGCCAATTTCCAAAAGCTTCAGGCAGGTAGTAAGACTCTATTTTGTCTACCATTTCTTTGGCGCGTTGAGTGTTTTCAACCAAAATTCTGCCCACCGCAATATCAAGTTTGTCAGAATTAGCCATGGTGCCTTCATTGGCGTCCATCATGCCAAAAAAATCATCGGATACAAAAGAGCTTACTAAGCTAAAACTTTCTACGGAATACCACGGAGGAACAATATTAGTGTTATTGCGTACGCGGTTTTTATAGTCAAAAGAGGCATCCCCAAATAGGCATAAGTATTTTAATCTTTTTGAGGGTGTACTGGCATTGTCATATACGTATTTTACAAAATTCCGAATTCCCGAAATATCTTGCATGCCAGAGCTAAACTCTTGATAAAGCGCTTCTAAAGTGTAGACTTTTACATTTAAATTATTTTCTGTACGATTAATTTGCGCTAGACGTTCTGCTTGGTTTCGTAAAAAACTAGGCGTTATAATCAAATAATCGATGTCTTTAAAATTCCCTTGTGCATCCAAAAATACAGTGCCTTTGATGTCTTGGTTTGGGATGTTTGTTGTGGCTGTTTTTCTAGGGGTATAAAAATCAGGACCCACAGCTTGGTAGGTTTTTATGCGTCCTAAGTTAGTTTTGAAACTAAATTGCGCCTCGGCATTTTCATTAGTGTAAAACTGAATTTGATAAGGATTGCTTACATCCCAAACTTGTGATATTGTGGTCGCATTAGAAATTACAAATTCGCCTATACCAGATTGTGTAGCGGTTTCTCGGTGTTTGAATTCAAACTGAGTTCCGAGACTCGTTAAGGCACATTCAGCCTCAATAGAAATATAATCCAAATATGCCATTGCGGATGGATTACCGTTATTGTTGTAAGCCAGCTCTACATTTACTGCCTCCGAAGAAACGGGGACAGACCCGTCAAAGGAACGGCTTCTTGCTAAAGTGTTGTCGCCAATTGGGGGAAACGAAATATCTCTAATAAGTGCACTATTTAATTTGAGTTGCATACTGGTGCTAGACTCGGATATTGCAGCAGTATAGACCTTTAAGGCTACAGGGCTGCTGCTAATTAAATTTGGAAAATTGAAACTAAACGTTCTTACGTTCTCGACATCAAAGCGATGCCCAAACCAGCGGCGCCCCATTTTAACTAAATTGTAGGTGTCAGATTCTATAAATTTATAGTTGTGAAAACTATCAAATGTAAGAGTTGCAGCTCCAAGAGGTTCTACAGCTGAAGACATTCTGGCGCCATTTCCAGAACTAATATTTACATAGTAATAGCTTTGATCACTGTAGGGGTTGATGTGAGAATTGTTTTCGGGATTAAATTTTTTTGGACCGATGGCATACATCAAAATATAGTCATTGTCATTAAAAACACCATCGTCTTCGCCAACGACTTGAATAGTGTTTTCAATCAAGTCGTTAGAAACAGTGTTTGAGTTCAGTAACGGAAGTGAGGCGCCTCCATGTCCATAAATCTTAATAGTCCTCGGATTCAAGTTGTTGGTATTAATACCCAAGCTATTTAGGAAACTTTTGTTCAGAATGTGAACCCCTGTGGTGTCAACAGCAAATCGGTACCAGTCGCCTGATTTTAATTTAGAACTAGAAAGGGCAGTAGAACTCGTGTTTCTTCTATTTTGTGCGTTTGATCGAAATGATAGTGTAAATCGGGTGATTTTTTTAAGCACTCCATCATCGTAAAAGACAGGGCTAATTTCAACATAGCCTTTAGAGTCATTTCTATATACTGCATTTGCAATTTTTAAACGTGGTGTATTTGGAATTGTAGATAACGGAAGCTGTTTTAGGTCGGCTTTTGATACTTCAATACTTTCAATGGATTTTAATTCTGCAGAACTTTCGTCAAGTTGTCCAGATGTATTCCATTCTGCTGAAAAAGTAAGCCCATTAGTGTCTGAATACTTGTAGTTTTCGGGGTTAAAAGCGGGCAGTTCAATAGTGCCGCTTGCAGTGCTTAAACGAACTGATGCCTCCCAATTGATGTCAAAACTTTGGGTTTGGGACTCAACAACATAAAAACTAATCAAAAATAGATAAGGTATCCAACTTTTCATACTAGGGAAACGCAATGACTCGATCATTATTATGAACGTATTAAACTTTTTTAATCAGATAAAAATTACCATTTTTCATCCATTTTTTATGTTTTCAAATTTTCGCAATACTGCTGCGCAGCCAGAAAACCTCATTATTGAATGAAAAACGATTAATTTACACGTTGTTTTAAAAAAACTAAACGAGTTCCATTAAAAACTAAACTTAAATTCAAAATTACAATAATAAAATATAATTTTTAACGTTTTTAAACAAAGTAATCAAATAAAAATAGATCAAAAAAATAAGCTAAATCGCATTGTTTTTTCATTGCATTACAGTCTATAATTACTATATTGCGAGACTAAATTCAATTGCATTTTACCAATTATATGTTGAATATGAAAAATATCATAACACTAAGGTCACTATTCGTAGTGGTATTGCTTACATCCTTACTGGGGTGTAATAAGTCATCAAATTCCGGAAACACTTCAAGAGCAACAGGTTGGCAAATTAACGACAAAAATGGAGGTTTCCAATACAATACAAGTTTTAAAGAACAAGAAACAGCTCCGGGTTTAGTGTTTGTTGAAGGCGGGACTTTTACTAGGGGTAAAGTTCAAGACGATGTCATGCATGATTGGAATAACTCTCCAAATCAACAACACGTTCAATCCTTTTACATGGATGAAACAGAAGTTACTAACCTGATGTATTTGGAATATTTAGATTATATCAAGCGCGTTTATCCACCAGATAATCCTGCTTTTAAAGCGATATATAACGGTGCAGTTCCTGATACTCTGGTATGGAGAAACCGTTTAGGGTACAGTGAAATGATGGTCGAAAACTATCTTCGTCATCCTGCTTACAGAAATTATCCTGTCGTAGGCGTTAGTTGGGTTCAAGCTGTTGAGTTTGCAAACTGGAGGTCTAACAGAGTTGCGGAAATTGGCTTACAAGAAGCAGGGTACCTTGAAAAAAACTCTCACATTCCAGGAGAATTAGTCACATCAACTAGTAATTTCAATATTGATACCTATATAAATGCACCTAAAGAAACCTACAAAGATAGTTTAGGACTTCATCTTGGTGGAAAGGGAAAAAGACGTAACGATTCTATTGTTAGTTATGCCACCCGCGAAACAGGTGCTATTGTATTGAAATATCGTCTTCCGACAGAAGCAGAATGGGAATATGCGGCATTGGGACTCACAGAACTAAGAAGTTATAATGTGTATAGAGGTCGAAAAAAATACCCTTGGGACGGACAATATACGCGATCTGGAAATCGTAAAGTTAAAGGCGATCAACTCGCTAACTTTAAACAAGGTAAAGGCGATTATGGCGGCATTTCAGGATGGTCTGATGATGGCGCCGATATCACAAATGAAGTGATGTCTTATGAACCTAATAATTTTGGCATCTATGATATGGCTGGTAATGTTGCTGAATGGGTGGCTGATGTTTACAGACCTATTGTAGATGATGAGTTTAATGACTTTGGATACTACAGAGGAAACGTTTATACCAAAAATTCTATAGGCGAAGATGGAACGTTTAAAGTCATCGGTACTGATGATATCGAATTTGAGACCTTGTCAAATGGTAAGGTTGTGGCGCGTGGGCTTCCAGGTCAAATTAGTCAAGTGCCCGTAGATGAGAATGAGACCTATTTACGTACAAACTTTAGTAGAAGTAACAATATAAACTTCCGTGATGGTGATGAAAGATCTTCACGATTTTTTCAAGATTTTGAAGAAGGTGATTCTGAGAAAAAAGATACAACACGTAAGATGTATAATTCTCCACTTCATAAAGCTTCATCAGATTCTAAAAGCTATGACAGATCAAATACCAAAACCTCATTAATTAATGACGAAGTAAGAGTCTATAAAGGAGGATCTTGGAAAGATAGAGAATATTGGCTTGATCCAGCACAAAGACGGTATTACCCTCAAGACATGGCAACAAACTATATCGGTTTTAGATGTGCGATGTCTAGAGTAGGGTCTAAATCGCTTTCAACTAAGAAACGGAAAAATTAAATTATTTTCACTTCATATACTATTAAGTCCTAACAGTTTTAATTGTTAGGACTTTTTTGTTATTTTTAGAATATGAAATTAAACCAAATTCATCAGCTATTTTTGAAGTGCTCAAGCGTCTCTACCGACACGCGAAAGATCACCAAAGGCAGCATGTTTTTTGCGCTCAAAGGCGCAAATTTTAATGGAAATACATTTGCACATAAAGCGCTCGAAAATGGCGCAAACTATGCCGTGATTGATGAGGTTCAAAATCCTAGCGATGCTCGCTTTATTGTGGTGGATAACGTTTTAGAAACCTTGCAAGCACTCGCAAATTTTCATAGAACGTATCTTGGGCTTCCAATAATTGCTTTGACAGGCAGTAATGGAAAAACCACAACTAAAGAGCTGATTTATGCCGTCCTAAAACCATATTTCAATACTGCAGCCACTGTTGGCAATTTGAATAATCATATTGGCGTACCATTAACGCTTCTCAGTATGACAACAGCTACCCAAATTGGTATTGTAGAAATGGGAGCCAACCATGCCAAAGAAATAGCCCTGCTTTGTGAAATAGCCCAGCCAAATATCGGGTATATTACCAATTTTGGGAAAGCCCATTTAGAAGGATTTGGTTCGGAGGAAGGCGTAGTAAAGGCCAAAAGCGAACTCTATGACTACCTAAAAGCAAATTCTGGTTTGATTATTTTAAATTCTGAAGACCCCAAACAAATCGCACAAGTGGGGGCCTATACTCATACATATACATTTTCTGAAACTCTAGAGACAGCTGTAAATGTGAAGCTAAAAGCAACCCAACCTTTTTTAAGTTTAGCGCTTAAAAATACAACACTAAATACCAACCTTGTTGGGATCTATAACGTTCATAATTGTGCAGCAGCTTTGGCTATTGGAACTTATTATAAGTTAACACCATTGCAGCTCAAAAAAGGAATAGAAGCCTATGTGCCAGTAAATAATCGCTCCCAAATCATTACGCAAAACTCTAACGAAATTTTATTAGATGCCTATAACGCCAATCCGAGCAGTATGGAAGTGGCGTTGGAAAATTTTAAAGGCATTCAAAAGTCTCAAAAACTCGCTATTTTAGGGGATATGTTTGAGTTAGGTTCGACTAGCGCTAAAGAACATTTAGCAGTTGTAAATCGAGCAATTGCGACTAAAGATTGTGTATTTTACTTTGTCGGCTCTCATTTTTTTGAACACAAAACAGACCATCCAAAGCTTCAGTTTTTTAAAACTTTTGATGAACTTCAACTGCACTTAGAACAATCAAAAATTTCAAATACGAGTATTTTGATAAAAGGCTCACGAGGGATGGCTTTGGAACGCGTTTTAGAGCTAATTTAAACAAGTAACCACTCCAAAGAGTGGTTGTTTATGTGGGTCATACTGGATTCGAACCAGTGACTTCTACCCTGTCAAGGTAACACTCTGAACCAACTGAGTTAATGACCCCTTCTGTAAAGAACAGTAAAAATACTAATATCTTTTAATTATGTATCTTTATTTTTTAATTTATAATTAACCAATTTTTATAACCTTGATACTTTTTACTAATCAAACATTTCCCAACTATGTAATCAAATTCATGTCCGATGAATGGATCATTAATAATTGTGCTGTTTTAATTGTTATTATTTTTGTTTTAGGATTAGGTCGTTTTTTATCTAAACAACAGAACGTGAAAGTGACATATTTTATGGGGGTAATTTTATTTTTCACTTCTGTGGTCACGCCTTTGCGTACGGTTCTGAACGGGAACTGGAATATGGTTACAGATTTACCTCTTCATTTGTGTGGAATCTCAGGACTGATTTGTTCTTTTTTGCCTTTTTTAAAACGCAAACAAGCCCTGTTTGATTTTGTATTTTACACTGGAGTTATTGGAGGTATCATGTCCGTACTCACTCCACAAATGAACGGTTTTGATGGCAGTAATTTTGCCTACTTAGAATACTATGTTAGACATGTGCTCATTTTTTTATTGCCCTTATATATGCTTCAAAATTTAAACATAAGACCTTCCAAATATTCAGTTCTTAGGTCTTTTGGTATTCTGAATATATTGTTAGTCATCATCATGCCATTGAATTTTTATTTAGGTTCAAATTATATGTATTTAGCGGAGCCACCACAAGCCAATAATCCGTTAATCATCGGCGTTTGGCCGTATTATTTGTTATGGTTTGAATTATTTATAATTATTTTAATGTCTCTTTTTTATGGGCTTTCTACTTTAAAATTTAACACAAAAAGAAGCTACTAATCAGTGTTGTGAACGCACTTTACTATCTTAGCTATTAAATTAATATAAACCTCATTCTATGAAATTCAAAATCCTACTTTTAGCAAGTCTTTTTATTCAAACAGCTTGCGCGCAATACTTTGAAAAAGTACAACCTCAAGACATCCGCTCTAGTGTAGATTTCCTAAGTTCCGATATTCTTAAAGGTCGCGAAACTACCACTGAAGGAGAATTGGTAGCTGCACAATTTATCAAATCAAAATTTATAAAAGCTGGCATACAACCCTACTTTGAAACCTATTTTGACTCCTTCGAATCTAAAGGGTTTAAAGGCATTAATGTCGTTGGATTTATTGAGGGAACTGACCCTGAATTAAAAAATGAAGTCGTGTTGTTAGGTGCACATTACGACCATATAGGAATGGGGGATAAAGTTCAAAATGATTCCATAGCCAATGGCGCCAATGATAACGCTTCTGGTACTGCTAGCGTATTAGCTATTGCCGAGTGTTTAGCACGATTAGGCACCAATAAACGCTCTATTGTTGTAGCCTTGTTTTCTGGAGAAGAAAAAGGCTTGTTAGGCTCAAAAGCGTTATCCAAAAAACTAAAATCACAAAACATTGATCTATATACCATGCTCAATTTTGAAATGATTGGTGTTCCTTTTACAAATCGTGATTATGAGATTTTTATAACAGGATATGAATTATCTAATTTAGGAGATAAATTAAATTCCTATACTAACTCTTCCATGGTTGGTATTTCAGATGTTGCCAAAAAGTACAACCTTTTTAAGCGTTCTGATAATTATTCGTTTTATAAAGAATTTAAAGTGCCCAGTCATACCATTTCTTCTTGCGATTTAACTAATTTTGATTTTTATCATCATGTGGATGATGAAATTGACCAATTAGATTTCGTTTTTATGGCGTCCACAATTAATAAATTAATACCTGGAATTGTGCAAATATGCAATACCGATTCCAAAGAAATACAAATGTATGCAACCAACTAAAACCGTTATAATTACCGGGACAAGCCGTGGTATTGGATTTGAACTCGTTCATCTTTTTGCCAATGCGGGCTATCATGTTTTGGCACTCTCCAGAAATGCGAACCCTGTTTCAAACTTAAATTTTGATAACATTACCGCGCTTTCTTTTGACTTGAGTAAATCTGAAGATTACGATCGCGTAGAAGCCTTTGTGAAAAAAGAATGGACCCATGTTGACATTTTGATTAATAATGCCGGAACCCTTTTAAATAAACCCTTTACTGACACTACTTTTGAAGATTTTCAACAAGTTTATAGCACTAATGTTTTTGGAGTGGCCGAACTCACTAGACGTATCATTCCGTTCATGCCTGCAAAAGGCCATGTTGTGACCATAAGCTCAATGGGTGGAGTACAAGGATCGGTAAAATTCCCTGGATTGTCGGCCTACAGTTCCAGTAAAGGGGCGGTGATTACACTGACTGAACTGCTTGCAGAAGAATATAAAGAAACAGGACCATCCTTTAATGTTTTGGCTTTAGGTGCAGTACAAACCGAAATGCTAGCTGAGGCCTTTCCAGGTTATGAAGCACCAACAACCGCGACACAAATGGCTGCTTATATTTTTGAATTTGCCAAAAACAGTCAGCAATTCTATAATGGAAAGTTGTTACAAATCTCTAGCTCTACGCCCTAATTCGAAAGAAACGGTTTTTTAAATAATTGATGGGTTTAACAGCTTATTAACGGTTTTAAACTAAAATATTTCTTTACTTTTGTACCTCGATAAAAATCGTATTTTATGTTCAATTCTTTAAGTGAAAAATTAGATAAAGCCCTCCATGTCCTCAAAGGTCATGGGCGTATTTCAGAAATCAACGTTGCCGAAACACTCAAAGAAGTGCGACGTGCCTTGTTGGATGCCGATGTCAACTATAAAATTGCAAAAGAGTTTACCAATCGTGTTAAGGAAAAAGCACTAGGTCAAAACGTACTGACCACACTTCAGCCAGGTCAATTGATGGTCAAAATTGTAAAAGATGAATTGACGGCCTTAATGGGAGGTGATGTTGAGGGAATTAATGTGGCTGCAACGCCAAGTGTGATTTTAATGTCTGGCTTACAAGGTTCTGGTAAAACGACTTTTTCTGGAAAACTCGCCAATTACTTAAAAACAAAAAAATCCAAAAAACCATTATTAGTTGCTTGTGATGTGTACCGTCCTGCAGCTATCGATCAGTTGCATATTGTTGGAGAGCAAATTGGTGCTGAGGTTTATAGTGATCGCGAAAATAATGACCCTGTAGCGATTGCTAAAGCAGGTATTGCCGAAGCCAAATCCAAAGGCTGTAATATAGTTATTATTGATACTGCTGGTCGTTTGGCAGTTGATGACGCTATGATGACCGAAATTGCCAATATTCATAAAGCAGTACAGCCACAAGAAACGCTGTTTGTCGTGGATGCAATGACGGGTCAAGATGCTGTAAATACCGCAAAAGCCTTCAATGATATTCTTAATTTTGATGGAGTTATTCTTACCAAATTAGACGGAGATACACGTGGTGGAGCTGCAATTTCCATAAAATCAGTCGTTAATAAGCCAATTAAATTTATTGGTACAGGCGAAAAAATGGAAGCTATTGATGTGTTCTATCCAGCACGTATGGCCGAACGAATTTTGGGTATGGGAGATGTCGTTTCCTTAGTTGAACGCGCTCAAGAGCAGTTTGATGAACAAGAAGCTCGAAAAATTCAAAAGAAAATTGCCAAAAACCAATTTGGATTTGATGACTTTTTATCCCAGATTCAACAGGTTAAAAAAATGGGTAATATGAAAGACCTTATGGGAATGATCCCTGGGGTTGGAAAAATGATGAAAGATGTTGATGTTGACGATGACGCCTTTAAGCATATCGAAGCTATAATTCATTCGATGACGCCCGAAGAACGCTCCAAGCCAGCACTCTTAAACGCCAGTCGTAAAAAACGAATAGGCGCAGGATCGGGAACCTCTATTCAGCAAGTGAATCAATTGATGAAGCAGTTTAATCAAATGAGTAAAATGATGAAAATGATGCAAGGTGGTGGCGGCAAAAAAATGATGCAGATGATGAAAAATATGCCACGATAGCTAAACTTAATGACCAGTTAACAATGATACTACTAGACGGAAAACAAACCAGTGCAGCTATTAAAGTTGAGATCGCTGCAGCAGTTACTAAACTAAAAGCTCAAGGAAAGCGTACGCCACATTTGGCAGCCGTTCTTGTGGGTACCAATGGGGCAAGTATGACCTATGTCGGAGCAAAAGTCAAAGCCTGTGAACTTGTAGGATTTAACTCTACGTTGATCGATTTGCCTGTCGAAACAACAGAAGATCAATTGTTAGCAGAGATTCATGCTTTAAATACCAACCCTGAAATCGATGGCTTTATTGTACAACTGCCATTGCCTAAGCATATTGATGAACAACATATTTTAATGGCTGTGCATCCTGATAAAGATGTAGATGGTTTTCATCCCATGAATGTAGGGCGTATGACTTTGGATTTACCAACGTTTTTACCCGCAACGCCTTATGGAATTATGGAGCTTCTAGAGCGTTATAAAGTTCCAACTTCTGGAAAACACGTTGTAGTAATTGGAAGAAGTCATATTGTTGGTCGTCCGATGAGTATTTTAATGAGTCAGAAACGACCTGCTGGAGATGCAACAGTAACTATCGCTCATAGCCGTACGACTAATTTGGCAGAACTGACTTTAGACGCTGATATTGTTGTTGCAGCCTTAGGAATTCCAGAATTTCTTACCGCTGAAATGGTGAAGCCAGGCGCTGTTATTATTGATGTGGGCATCACAAGAGTTCCTGACGAAACTAAGAAAAGGGGCTATCGTATTGCTGGAGATGTCCATTTTGAAAGTGTTGCCGAAAAAGCTAGTTATATCACACCTGTGCCTGGTGGAGTAGGGCCAATGACCATCGCGATGTTACTCAAAAATACGCTTCTTGCTCGCGAACGTCACGAAGCAAATTCTATTTAGCAAAAATTTGAGCCGTATCTCTAAAGGCTTTAAACTCTAAAGCATTTCCTGCAGGATCATAAAAAAATAGGGTCGCTTGTTCGCCAACCTGACCTTTAAATCGTACGTAAGGTTCAATGATGAAATCTATGTTTTTTGATTTTAAATGTTCTGAAAAAACCTCAAACTCTTCCCATGGAAGAATGACGCCAAAATGAGGAACAGGAACCTGTTTCCCGTCCACTGGATTGGCATGAATACTAGTGTTTTCTTCTTTTGGTTTGTAATGAATCACCAACTGATGGCCGAAAAAATTAAAATCGACCCAATGGTCACTATGACGGCCTTCTTCACAACCCAAAATATCTCTATAAAAAATACGACAACGGTCTAGATTCCATACAGGAATAGCCAAATGAAAAGGAGATTGTGTAGCCATTAGAGTGCTTTTTTAGAGTCTTTCAAGGTTTCGTTAAGCGTGTTGAGTTCAGTTTCCGTTAAATCACGATATGTGCCGACTTTACATTCCAAATGAATATTCATGATCCGTGTGCGTTTCAACGCTTGAACTTCATAATTAAGATATTCACACATGCGCCGAATTTGACGGTTCAATCCTTGTGTGAGGATAATTTTAAATTCGTAGGTGCTTAGTTTTTCTACATGACAAGACTTGGTGGTTTTACCGAGTTCTTCTAATGGAATGCCTGCAGACATGCGCTGGATGAATGTTTGAGAAATCGGTTTGTCAACACTCACGATGTATTCTTTTTCGTGGTTGTTGCTCGCCCGAAGAATTTTGTTCACGATATCGCCGTCGTCAGTCAATAAAATTAAACCTTCACTGTCTTTGTCTAACCGACCTATTGGAAAAATACGACTTGGATAATTGATGAAATCAATAATATTATCTTTTTCAACAGTTGTATCGGTCGTACAAACAATTCCTACAGGTTTATTGAATGCGATATAGGTTCTTTTTTTAGCATTATTGTGAATGGTTTTTCCATCCACTTTAACCTCATCACCGGCCAAAACTTTTGTCCCCATTTCTGGCACAACGCCGTTTAGAGTTACGCGACCTTCGTCAATGAGTTTGTCGGCAGCCCGACGCGAGCAATACCCGGCTTCACTTAAATATTTATTCAGTCTTGTTGAGGTTGGTTCCATGTGACAAATTTACAAAAGTTTAGTGGCTCAAAAATTTAATTATTTCACCTGAAACAAACTCTCCTTTGAGAGAATGGCCAAGGCCTTCCGTCGAAATAAGTTCTGCGTTTTTGAATTGTACATCAATATCGAGAGCATCTTGGTAGGGGATGATAGGGTCTTTTTTATCGTGTATAATCAAGCCTTCGGAATCAATAGTGCTTACAAAATTCGCCGTAGAAAAGTAACTACAAGGCTGTCCAAATTTCTGTTGAACATGTCTATCGATGCCGCGGTCTATGGTTTTACTATATCCCATCAAGCTACTGTAACGTTCCATAATACCTGTGAAAGCCGAGGGTGCGCCCAAGAGTACAATTTTTTTAGCATTTCTGTAGGTCTGTTTTTGAAGAAAAATGACAACTGCCATTGCCCCAACCGAATGGCCTAGAAATAATGTAGGTTTGAATTTTTGACTCACCACATTAATGAATTCTGAATAGAGGATTGCATTAAACGTATCGCTTCCAGAGCCGCCGTGTGCAGGCCCGTCTAAAGCAATTATGGTGTAGCCTTCCGATTGAAGTTTTTCAATTTCAAACCGCCATCGGCTGCTGTTACTTTCCCAGCCATGAGCTAATAACACAGTCTCTTTTGAGCCGTTCCATTGGTAGGTTTGAATTGGCAAGTCCTTATAATATAAGGTCCTTTTTGTCGCTGTGTCTAAAAATAATTTTCCGTTTGGTGTGAGTTGCCCTGCCCGTGGTTTCGAAAACAGTTGTAAAGCAAGTTTTGCAGCATAGGCTGAGCTAAAAATCCCAATTAAATTGATGATAGCGCCTATAAGTTTTGGGATCAGTGATTTCATGTATTAGTGTCTATTCTTCTCTGTTTACGTTTTCCATTGAAAATGCAGGGGTGCAAATCGCAAGGTACTCACACGGCGCATCAAAAGGGTTTGAATATTGTACTCGAGTATTGTTTTCAATTTTTATGGACTGCCCTTGTTCTAGGATTACGATATCTCCCTCAATATTAAACTGTTTTTTACCTTTTATGATATAGGTAAATTCATCAAATTCTGGTGTTTGAAATGGTTCGCTCCAGCCTGGAGGAGCTACCATGTGGGCAATACTTATAGCGGCATTGCCATCAGTTGCTTTTCCAAAATGCTCTTCGATACGTTTGCCGTCCGTTGTTGGAACTACAAACGGTGTTTTTTGAATCTTATACCCTCCCATATCTTAATACCATTGTAAGTAAAAGTCCTTTATTTTTGCAGTTTCAGGAATTGAAATGGCCTCAATTTTTTGATTCATATTATAGCGCATTTCTTCGGGAAGCTCGGACTTATTAAGTGTAAAATACGCATTGATTTCATCGACCGAAATGATTAAACTTCTCAGAGTGTTCTGAATGCCAGAAATGGTGTATTTGTTAAGGTCTCCAAAAGTGCTCAACTTGTTTAGGCCGTCTTTGTTTTTGAAACGTTCATCCATAATTCGAACGGTTCGAATGGTTGACAAGCTGTCTAAGGTGTAATTCGGATCCAATTCTAGAAGGAGTTTGCCTGTGCCTTTTTCATAAATACTAATGGTGTTGGTGCTGCCTGTAAATTCATCACCACCAATATATTTGCTGATAGAGTCGTTTACAAACACCACTTTTAAGGCATTCACTTTGGTGGAATCGGTTAAGAATCCTACACTATTTTTGGTAATAGCAAAAGGGTCTGTTTTTGTTTCACAGGCGACTAAAAGTCCAAAAAGTAAGCCAATAAATAAAGAGTTTCTCATGGTTGATTTTGTGTTATGCAGTGCTAATAGTTTAATTTTGAGTAAAAATAAATGAAGTTTTATGACTTAAACCAAAAACTGTAAACTATTTTTGCGCATTATGTTAAAAACTGAAATCAAAGCACTCGTTAATTCGGGTAAAATGCTGCCGCTAATGGAAGCCTTCTATACCATTCAAGGGGAAGGTTACCATAAAGGAACCGCTGCCTATTTTGTAAGAATAGGAGGCTGTGATGTGGGCTGTCATTGGTGTGATGTTAAAGAAAGCTGGAATGCCGATTTGCACCCCCCAACAGCTATAGACACTATAGCGGACACTGCGGTGAAGGACAGTCAAACTATTGTGGTTACTGGTGGTGAACCGTTGATGTGGGACATGAATCCACTGACAAAGGCTTTAAAATCAAAAGGGATGCAAGACCCATATCGAAACGTCTGGGGCATACAAGCTAACTGGCGATTGGGATTGGATTTGTTTATCCCCTAAAAAATTAAAAGGACCTTTAGATGAAGTTTATCAAAAAGCAAACGAACTCAAAGTGATCGTTTATAACCTTGATGATTTGAAATATGCTGAGGAACAAGCCGCAAAAGTCAATTCTAACTGTATTTTGTACCTCCAACCCGAGTGGAGTAAACGCGAAAAAGTCACGCCTTTTATTGTGGATTATGTGATGAAGCACCCCAAATGGAAAGTTTCGCTTCAAACACACAAGTATTTGAATATTCCTTAGGGTTACAATCCAATAACTTAAAGTATCGCACTTTTTTAATCACTTGGTCCTTGTTTAGTTTCAATTAAACGTTATTATCTATAATTTAGTTTAAAACTATAACTATTACCGCGTTTCATATTTACAATATGTAACTATAGCTGCATATTTGCACTCTAATTATTTATAGAATTTATTATGTGTGGAATTGTATGTGCATTTGATTTAAAGCAAAAATCAGAAATTTTAAGGCCTCAAGTTCTTGAAATGTCCAAAAAAATAAGACACCGTGGTCCGGATTGGAGCGGAATTTATAGTGATGAAAAAACGGTGATGGCGCATGAGCGTTTAGCGATTGTAGATCCTGCATCGGGACAACAGCCGTTGTTTAGTGAAGATAAAAAACTAGTTTTGGCTGCTAACGGCGAAATCTATAACCACAGAGAATTACGTAAACAATTTAAGGGCACCTATAATTTTCAAACGGCATCTGATTGTGAGATTATACTAGCTTTATATAAAGAAAAAGGGGTTGATTTTATCGATGACCTTAATGGAATCTTTGGTTTTGCATTGTATGATGTAGAAAAAGACAGCTATTTTATCGCCAGAGATCATATGGGGATTATTCCTTTATATATTGGTTGGGATCAAAATGGCACTTTTTATGTGGCTTCAGAACTAAAAGCGCTTGAGGGTGTTTGCACTAAAATTGAATTATTTCCTCCAGGACATTATATGTCAAGTACAGATGGCAAGTTTGTAAAATGGTACAACAGAGAGTGGACCGCATACGATGCTGTAAAAGAAAATGAAACCAGTATTGCCGAAGTAAAAAAAGCGTTAGAAGATGCGGTGCACAGACAATTGATGAGTGACGTGCCTTACGGCGTTTTACTTTCGGGAGGGTTAGATTCTTCAGTGACCTCTGCTATTGCTAAAAAATATGCACAGAAACGTGTAGAATCTGATGACACTTCTGAAGCTTGGTACCCACAATTACATTCGTTTTCAGTGGGATTAGAGGGTTCTCCAGATTTAGCTGCTGCCCAAAAGGTTGCGGATTATATTGGAACCATTCACCATGAAATAAAATTTACAATTCAAGAAGGATTAGACGCTATAAAAGATGTGATTTACAATATTGAGACCTATGATATTACCACCATTCGCTCGTCCACACCAATGTATTTAATGGCGCGTGTTATTAAATCTATGGGGATTAAAATGGTACTTTCAGGCGAGGGAGCCGATGAGATTTTTGGCGGGTATTTATACTTTCACAAAGCGCCAAATGCCGAAGAGTTTCACGATGAAACAGTGCGTAAATTAGATAAATTACATATGTACGATTGTCTGAGAGCGAATAAAAGCTTGATGGCTTGGGGAATTGAAGGGCGAGTGCCATTTTTAGATAAAGAGTTTATAGATGTGGCGATGCGTTTAAATCCGAAAGATAAAATGATCAATGGTGAGCGTATGGAAAAATGGATTATTCGAAAAGCATTTGAAGATATGTTGCCAGAAAGTGTCGCGTGGCGTCAAAAAGAACAATTTTCTGATGGCGTTGGTTACAGTTGGATTGATACGCTCAAAGACGTTGTTGAAAAAGAGGTTTCAGATGAACAATTGGCAAATGCTAAATTTAGATTCCCAATTCAAACCCCACAAAACAAAGAAGAATTCTATTACCGTTCTATTTTTGAAGCCCATTTTCCAAGCGATGCTGCAGCCCTGAGTGTGCCTCAAGAGGCAAGTGTGGCATGTAGTACGCAAATTGCTTTAGATTGGGATGAAGCGTTCAAAAATATGAACGAACCTTCTGGAAGAGCGATTGCTAAAGTGCATGATAAGGCTTATGACTAAAGTTTCGAACACTTAAATAAAGCCGTCTGAAGCACCTTGTAAAGATTTTTAATATTTCTAAATAGTGCAGCGCCCTTAAATTTGATTTAAGGGCGTTTTTAGTTGATTTAAGCCGCTTTTGAGAAAACAGTGAATTGTTAATAATTTCATGTAAATTCCTTTAAAACGCATTAAATTAAGTTAGAGATTAATTATATTTGTTAGGCTATGCATGGCCTGTGCTATGTGTGCATTAAACTAAATAATACAATCAATATAATGAGCGAAGAAATTAACAATAGTAGTTATTCAGCAGATAGTATTCAGGCCTTAGAGGGCATGGAACACGTGCGCATGCGTCCATCAATGTATATTGGAGATGTAGGCTTGAGAGGGCTGCACCATTTGGTGTATGAGGTTATTGATAACTCAATCGATGAGGCTCTAGCGGGGCATTGTGATCAAATTAAAGTGATTATCAACGAAGACAATTCTATTACAACCGAAGATAACGGTCGTGGGATCCCTGTAGGTCTTCACAAAAAAGAAGGCGTATCCGCATTAGAGGTCGTAATGACAAAAATTGGTGCTGGTGGTAAGTTTGATAAAGATTCTTATAAAGTTTCTGGTGGACTACACGGCGTTGGTGTCAGTTGTGTGAATGCACTTTCAGAACATTTAAAAGCTACAGTATACCGTGACGGCAAAATATATGAGCAAGAATACGAACGCGGAAAAGCGATGTATCCTGTAAAACAAATAGGGGAAACGGATAGAAGAGGAACCACAGTGACTTTTAAGCCAGATCCACAAATATTTACACAAACGTTAATTTATGTGTATGAAACCTTAGCAAATCGATTACGAGAGCTTGCGTTTTTGAATAAAGGAATTACCATAGTACTTGTCGATCAACGCGAAAAAGACGACAAAGGAGAGTTTCTTGGAGAGACGTTTCATTCTACGGAGGGGCTTTCTGAATTTATAGGGTATTTAGATAGCAATCGTGATCCTATAATGAAAAAAGTGATTGCTTTTGAAGGAGAAAAAAATGGCGTTCCTGTAGAAGTTGCGATGATTTATAATACTTCTTATGCCGAGAATTTACATTCGTACGTTAACAATATCAATACCCATGAGGGTGGAACTCATTTATCTGGATTTCGTCGTGGCTTGACACATACTTTAAAAAAGTATGCTGATGAATCAGGCATGTTAGAAAAGCTTAAGTTTGATGTTGCTGGTGATGATTTCCGAGAAGGTTTAACCGCTATTGTTTCTGTAAAAGTACAAGAGCCACAATTTGAGGGGCAAACGAAAACGAAATTAGGAAACAGAGAAGTATCGGCATCGGTAAGCCAAGCTGTGTCTGAAATGTTAACCGATTATTTGGAAGAAAACCCAGATGATGCCAAAATAATTGTTCAAAAAGTGATTCTTGCGGCCCAAGCCCGTCATGCAGCTCAAAAGGCTCGTGATATGGTACAGCGAAAAACCGTGATGAGTATTGGAGGGTTGCCTGGAAAATTAAGTGATTGTTCTGAGCAAGATCCTGAAAAATGTGAAATTTATCTTGTTGAGGGAGATTCGGCAGGCGGAACAGCAAAAATGGGTCGTGATAGAGCTTTTCAAGCGATTTTACCTTTAAGAGGTAAAATTTTGAACGTAGAAAAAGCAATGACTCACAAGGTTTTTGAAAATGAAGAGATCAAAAATATATTTACGGCTTTAGGAGTAACTATAGGAACAGAAGAAGACCCTAGAGCTTTAAACCTCTCAAAATTAAGATACCATAAAATTGTGATTATGTGTGATGCCGATATTGATGGTAGCCACATTGAAACCCTTATTTTGACCTTCTTCTTCAGATATATGAAAGCGTTAATAGAAAATGGGCATATCTATATCGCCACACCGCCATTATTTTTAGTTAAAAAAGGTGCTAAAAAGGCTTATGCTTGGAATGATGATGAGCGCTTGGCATTAATGGAGCAATATGGAGATGGTGCAAAAATCCAACGCTATAAAGGACTTGGTGAAATGAATGCGATACAACTTTGGGATACAACAATGAATCCGGAGTTTAGAACCTTACGCCAAATACATATTGAAAATGGAACAGAATCCGATCGTATTTTTTCAATGCTGATGGGAGATGATGTACCACCACGACGAGAATTTATTGAGAAAAATGCAATTTATGCAAATATTGACGCTTAACAACTAACCCAAATTTTTAATCTTATGAAAAAAATAATCATTTTTAGTACACTCCTTTTCGGAGTAAATTTAACATCTGCTCAAGACCTTGAAAGTGTGTTGCTTGCAGGTGAAGACGCCAACCTATTGCTTCAAAATTACCTAAATCCAGTAGCAAAAGGGATAATGACTGGTATGAATAATGGCTGGTATTCGACAGCGAAATCTCATAAAAAATTAGGTTTCGACATTACATTTGGTGTAAATGCTGCTTTTACACCTGATAAAGACCAGATGTTTGATTTTATTTCTGATCAGTATAATTTTGTTTCAGTTCCTGGTGGTAGAACCCAACTCCCCACAGTTTTAAGTAAAGATGATACCGAGACAGCTCTTACAGCAAATATCCCTTATCAGGATGGTAAAACGAAAGCCGTTACATTTAATTTTCCTGGCGGTGTAGCAAAAGACCTACCTGTTAATGCTGTTCCTTCCCCTTTTGTGCAGGTTGGATTAGGATTACCTTTCAAAACCACAGTTAAGTTAAGATACGTACCCAAAACAGAATTTGGTTCTGACGTAAACGCTAATTTAATTGGAGTTGGATTACAGCATGATTTAACCCAATACCTAGGACTCATTGGAAAACTTCCTTTTTCAGTATCGCTTTTTGGAGCTTATACCTCGGCAAATGTTAATTATGACATTGAGAATTCAACAGCAACAAGTGCAGTGATGGTAACAAATGGACTTGCAGAATTCAAATTAAGAACGTGGACCTTACAAGCTTTGGGTTCTTTGGATTTTAAAATAATGACCTTTTATGGTGGACTCGGTTTTAATGGCGGAACAACTACTTTTGATATTAAAGGGGATTATGTGCTCGAATATCAGGTTGAGTCTTCTGGCGGTCAGGGTCAAGAAGACGGTTACAGAAACCGTTACAGATCCTATAGGTTTAAAATTTAACTCCTCAGGTCCTAGAGCAACCATAGGTGCACGTTTAAATCTTGCATTTTTAAAGATCTTTGCGGATTATACCTTGCAAGAATACAATACGGCATCTGTTGGTGTCGCACTTAGTTTCAGATAATAAATACAATATAAATAAATTAAAATGAAAATAACAGTAGTTGGTGCTGGCGCAGTTGGAGCAAGTTGTGCAGAATATATTGCCATTAAAAACTTTGCTTCCGAAGTCGTTTTATTAGACATTAAAGAAGGCTATGCCGAAGGCAAAGCTATGGATTTGATGCAATGTGCATCTCTTAATGGTTTTGACACCAAAATAACAGGGTCTACAAATGATTACAGTAAAACCGCGAATAGCGATATCTGCGTCATTACTTCAGGAATTCCAAGAAAACCAGGGATGACACGTGAAGAGCTTATCGGAATCAATGCTGGAATTGTAAAAACGGTCTCTACAAGTTTGGTCGCTCATTCGCCAAATACAGTCCTTATTATTGTAAGTAATCCAATGGATACAATGACGTATTTAGCGCATAAAGCAACGGGGCTTCCAAAACATAGAATTATTGGAATGGGAGGTGCTTTAGATTCAGCGCGTTTCAAATACAGATTAGCAGAAGCCTTAGGCGCGCCAATAAGTGACGTGGACGGTATGGTAATCGGTGGTCATAGTGATGTAGGAATGGTACCTTTAACCTCGCATGCAACCCGTAATAGTATTAAAGTTTCCGAATTTATTTCAAGCGAACGCTTAGAGCAAGTTAAAGAAGACACTAAAGTTGGTGGGGCAACACTAACCAAACTTTTAGGAACGTCTGCTTGGTATGCTCCAGGTGCTGCTGTAAGTGGATTGGTTCAAGCCATTGCGTGTGATCAGAAAAAAATATTTCCATGTTCAGTTTTGTTGAACGGCGAGTATGGTTTATCTGATTTGTGTATCGGAGTTCCAGTAATCTTAGGCGCTAATGGTGTTGAAAAAATTGTTGAAATTAAACTCAGCGACAGCGAAAAAGCACATTTACATACCAGTGCCGAAGGCGTAAAAAAGACAAATTCATTATTAGACGTATAATTATTTTGATGTGGTGATTTGTGGTTCTTACCATAAAAGTGCCTTTAATATGCTCTTTTTATTGAAAACAAAAGAATCTATTGTCAAATCACATCGTAAATCATATATTTGCTCGTTTATAAAAAATTAATGCAGATTAAATTCACTCATAATGCAAAATAAAGGACTCGTAAAATTATTTGCGCTGCTATTTGGTTTGGTAAGTATTTACCAATTATCATTTAGCTTTAAAGCCAATCAAATAGAAGAAAATGCTAAGCAGTTTGCTATTGAAAAAATAGCAGATACAGAACCTGATTATGACGCTAAACGCGTGCTAGAACAAAGCACCTATTTAGACTCGTTGAAAAACGAAGATGTTTATAACATAGGCATAGCACAGTACAATTTTGATGAAGTTAAGGAGAAAGCCATGAATCTTGGTTTGGATCTTAAAGGCGGTATTAGCGTTATTCTTCAAATTTCTGTAAAAGATATTCTTGTTGGGTTAGCAAATGAAAGCAAAGATCCTATATTTAGAAAAGCATTAAGTGATGCTGAAGAACTTCAAAAAGACAGTCAGAACACTTATTTGGAAGACTTTTTTGTAGCCTTTGATGCCATCAAAGGAGACACCAAATTGGCATCTCCAGATATATTTGCGAATCGTACTTTAAGCGAAGACATTACTTTTGATATGACCGATGATGAGGTAAAGCCAGTATTGTCTGTTAAAATTGATGAATCTATAGTTTCTGCTTTTGAAGTCCTTCGTAAACGTATCGATAAATTTGGAGTTACTCAACCAAATATTCAAAGAATTGGAAACTCTGGACGTATTCTTGTAGAATTACCAGGAGCTAAAGATATTGAACGTGTAAAAGGATTATTACAAAGTACAGCACAATTAGAATTTTGGGATGCTTTTAAGGGTGAAGAGTTTGGAACGTTTATTTTTCAAGCTAATGAAGTCTTAAAAGAGCTAGTTGAAACAACTTCAACAAATGCTGATACGGAATCTTCAGAACCATCGGCTGACGCTATTTCAGATATTATCGGAGATACAGACGCTGAAACAGGTGTTACTGCAGAAGTAAATCCACTAATAGATTTAATTCGTGCGCCAGGATACAATGGCGGACCAGTGATCGCTTCTTTTGAACAAAAAGACAAACAGCAAGTTATAGCGTATCTAAACAATCCTCAAGTTCGTGCACTCTTATCGCCAGAGCAGCGTTATGCAAAATTTGTATGGGGTATTCCTAAAGTTCAAACCACAACTGGCGAAAACGCTCAGAATCTAGAGTTGGTTGAATTGTATGCTTTAAAAGGAAATAGAGATAATGAACCCCCACTTAGTGGAGCCGTGATTACAGATGCACGTCAAGCCTACCAGCAAAATGGAAACCCAAGTGTATCCATGCAAATGAACCTTAAGGGTGCTAAGATATGGGAAGATATGACGGGCAATGCATTTAATACTGCCGGTCAAATTGCAATTGTTTTAGATGAAATTGTGTATTCAGCGCCAGGAGTAACTACAGGGCCAATTTCTGGAGGAAATTCTGAAATTTCTGGATCGTTCACATTGAACGAAGCCGTCGATTTAGCAAACGTACTTCGCGCCGGTAAACTTCCTGCTTCTGCAGATATCGTACAAGCCGAAGAAGTAGGGCCTTCATTAGGTCAAGAAGCAATCGATAGTGGAATGAAATCTTTCTTAATTGCATTAGCATTGGTATTGTTATGGATGTTGTTTTATTATGGCAATGCAGGGATTTACTCAAACATTGCTCTGTTGTTAAATATCCTTTTAATCTTCGGAATCCTTTCCGGTTTAGGAGCCGTATTAACATTACCTGGAATTGCAGGTATTGTATTAACCATCGGTATTGCCGTAGATGCTAACGTACTGATTTATGAGCGTATTCGTGAAGAGCTATATAAAGGTAAAGGTCAAAAAGAATCTGTTAAAGATGGATTTAGCAACGCCTTATCTTCAATTTTAGATGCCAATATTACTACAGGATTAACAGCTTTAATACTATATGTATTTGGGTCGGGTCCAATTAAAGGATTTGCCACAACTCTTTTAATCGGTATTTTAACCTCTTTATTCACAGCGATTTTTATCTCAAGATTATTGATCGACTGGCATTTAAACCGAGGTGGAAAATTAGGGTTCTCAACAGGAATGACCAAAGGTTTATTTCGTTCGATTAATATTGAATTCCTTAAAAAACGTAAAATTGCGTATTTAATTTCTGGAACAATTATTATTGCAGGACTTGGGTCGCTATTCACTACAGGGTTAGATCAAGGAATTGATTTTGTTGGAGGCCGAACATATACCGTTCGTTTTGCTCAAGACATGAACACTGAAGACGTCAAAACAGCATTGAATGATGTGTTTAACAGTGCTGAGGTGAAAACAATTGGTAGTGCGAACCAATTGAAAATTTCTACTAAATATAAAGTGAATGAAAATTCTGCGGAGGTAGATCAAGAAGTTCAGCAAAAATTATATGAAGCTTTAGTGCCCTTTTTACCGGATGCGACCACTTATAAGCAATTTGTTGATGCCGAAAATAATGTCGGTAAAATGTATGCTGGAAAAGTAAGTCCAACTATCGCAGATGATATTAAGAAATCTTCTGTGTGGGCAATTTTAGGCTCATTGATTGTCGTGTTTTTATACATCTTAATACGATTCAAAAAATGGCAATTTTCATTAGGAGCCGTAGCAGCAGTATTTCATGATGTTTTAATTGTCCTTGGAATTTTCTCTATTTCTTGGCAATTTCTACCTTTCAGTATGGAAATTGATCAGGCCTTTATTGCAGCGATCTTAACGGTGATTGGATACTCATTAAATGATACCGTTGTTGTATTTGATAGAATTAGAGAGTATTTAAGTGAGCACTCAAGTTGGAAATTTGATAAAGTTATCAATAGCGCATTAAGTAGTACACTGAGTCGTACCTTAAACACTTCTTTAACTACTTTAGTCGTGTTAATAGCAATGTTTACATTTGGAGCAGATTCTTTAAGAGGATTGTTGTTTGCACTTATAGTTGGGGTGCTTGTAGGAACGTACTCTTCATTATTTATAGCGACACCAGTTATGCATGATACACTCAAACGTTTAGATGAAAAAGGAGCTTAATAACTTCTCCTTTATGATATAATAAAAGCCGCTCATTGAGCGGCTTTTTTAGTGTTCTATTTATGAATTTAGTTATCCTGTAATTTGAAAAAAAGTATGGACGTTTATTGAGGTTAAATTTCAAGCCCTATAGCGTTAAAATAACACAGCAAAATATATTCGTTTATGCCTCTTTAGGCTTATATATAAACATGAAATAAAGACCACACAACACAAAAGGAATGCTCAAAACTTGTCCCGTGTTTAAGCCTAAAATCCAATCCTCACGACTGTCAATTTGAGCAATTTTGAATTGCTCGACAACGACTCTTACCGACATTAGGAGCACTAAAAACAAGCCGAAAAGATATCCTGTTTGGGTACTTTTTTTGGTTTTCCAATACAAAAAGAATAAAGTCAAAAACACAAAGATATACCCAAAGGCTTCATATAATTGCCCTGGATGCCTAGGAATAGTGTCTAATTGTTTAAATATAATAGCAAATGGAAAATCTGCTTCC
Source organism: uncultured Paracoccaceae bacterium (assembly GCA_943788135.1). Classification (GTDB taxonomy): domain Bacteria; phylum Bacteroidota; class Bacteroidia; order Flavobacteriales; family Flavobacteriaceae; genus Hel1-33-131. Next base: position 61,468 of record CALSPC010000009.1, read on the forward strand.
GCAGCTTTTCCGATCATTTCAGAATTAAAGAAATTACCAATTCGAATAAAAACAGCGCCTAAGGCAGAGGCAACCACAACGCGATCCAGAATCCAGAGTACTGATTTTTTTAATACTTTTTTATTGTATAACCACATGGATAAGATCATTCCAATTGCAGCACCATGACTAGCTAGTCCTCGAAATCCGGTGAATTCAAATCCACCACTAAATCGGAAGGGGAGGAAGATGCTGAAAAAGTCGTCTTTGAATAATTCAGGTTGATAGAAAATAACATGCCCCAACCTTGCTCCAATCATAATTCCTAAAACAGAATACATAAAAAGCCCATCTAATTTCTCTTCAGATTGGCCTTCGTTTTTGTAAATCTTTTTCATAAGATACCAGCCGGTAATGAATGCGGCCATCCACATAAGGCTATAATAGTGAATTTTAAAATTCCCAAAAAGGGTAATGCCATCAGAAGCAGGATCCCATACGATTTGTAGCAAATACATAGTTATTTGTTTAGTTTGTAAATATATAAAATTGACATCAAATTAAAGGAGTCGATTTTTTAATAAATAATAGCATTAATGCTTTGGAACAGGGTCATGTCCAGAACCGCCCCAAGGATGACAGCGTAAAATACGCTTAATACTGAGGTAGCCCCCTTTGAATATACCATGTGTTAGCAAAGCTTCTTTTGTGTAGTGGGAACATGTTGGTTGGAATCGGCAACTTGAGGGTGTTAAGGGAGAGATGAAATTTTGATACAGCTTGATTAAAAACAAAAAAGGTGCAATCAAAATAGTCTTCATACAGCTTAATCTATTGCGAATGTAGTACCATCTTTGCCGTCTTTCAATTGAATTCCGATCGCCAGTAGTTCATCTCTTATTTTGTCAGAAAGCGCAAAATCTTTTTCTAACCGCGCTTCATTTCGCATGCGAATTAGTAATTCAACCGTGTCTCCTAGTTTTTGATCCTGGTTGTTTGCATTGTCATTTTTCAATCCTAAAATATCAAAAACAAAGGCGTGCATAACTTCAGATAAAACGTTGAAGTCAGCAGCATTAATTTGCGCTTTTCCGTCCTTAATTTGATTGATGTATTTTACTGCGCTAAATAATTCTGCAATTAGAATGGGGGTGTTAAAGTCGTCATTCATTGCGGTATAGCAATTGGATTTCCAAGCTGAAACATCAAAGCCGTTAGACTCTGAAGTCGTATCAATTTTGTCCAGTGTAGTCACCGCTTCCATCAGTTTCAAGAACCCTTTTTCGGAGGCTAATAAGGCCTCGTTACTAAAGTCTAGGATACTTCGGTAATGGGCTTGCATCATAAAAAACCGTACAACTGAAGCAGAAAAACCTTTGGTCAATAGTGGAGTATTGCCACTTAAAATTTCTGCCGGTAAAATATTATTCCCTGTAGATTTTGCCATTTTTTGCCCGTTAAGCGTCAGCATATTAGCATGCATCCAATAATTGACAGGAGTGTGACTGTGCCAGGCTTTAGCTTGAGCAATTTCACATTCATGGTGTGGAAATTTCAAATCCATACCACCGCCATGGATATCAAAATGCTCTCCTAAATATTTGGTACTCATTGCAGTACATTCTAGGTGCCAGCCAGGAAAACCATCGCTCCATGGCGAAGGCCATCGCATGATGTGCTCCGGTTCAGCTTTTTTCCAAAGCGCAAAATCTTGTGGATTTTTTTTATCGGTTTGACCGTCTAAAACTCTAGTATTATGGATGAGATCTTCTAGTTTTCGCCCACTCAAGATCCCATAATTATGAGATTCATTATATTTTAAAACATCAAAATAAATAGAGCCGTTTGCTTCATATGCTAGGCCGTTGTCTAAAATTGATTTGATGATTTCTATTTGTTCTACAATGTGACCTGTTGCTGTAGGCTCAATGCTTGGCGGTAAAAAATTAAATGTATTCAGGATTGTATGAAAATCTACGGTGTAGCGTTGCACCACTTCCATAGGTTCAATTTGTTCTATCCGTGCTTTTTTGGCAATGCGATCTTCTCCTTGGTCGGCGTCATTTTCTAGATGACCAGCATCTGTAATATTTCGAACATAACGTACTTTATACTCTAAATGCTTAAAGTATCTAAAAATCATATCAAATGACATGAATGTTCGGACATTTCCTAGGTGGACATTACTATATACAGTTGGGCCGCAAACATACATCCCAATAGCGCCTTCGTTTATAGGCTTGAAAACTTCTTTTTTTCCAGAAAGAGAATTATAGATATATAGTGTGTTTGTAGTGTGTTTGCCCATGCTTAGAGGATTAAAATTTGGTCTCTAGTTGAATGTAGTCCAAAAATTCTCTTTTAGTTTCTTTGTCTTTAAATTTTCCGCCAAATTCACTTGTAACGGTGCTGCTTTCGATGTCTCTTATACCTCGAGAATTAACGCATAAGTGTTTGGCATCAATGACACAAGCCACATCTTTTGTGTTTAAAACGTCTTGAAGTTCTTTAACGATTTGAATAGTAAGTCGTTCTTGAACTTGTGGTCGTTTAGAAAAATAATCAACAATACGATTCATCTTTGAAAGTCCTACGACTGTTCCGTTTGAAATGTATGCCACATGTGCTCTTCCTACAATTGGAAGGAAGTGGTGTTCACAAGTAGAATAAACCGTGATGTTTTTTTCAACAAGCATTTCTCCGTATTGATACTTGTTTTCAAAAGTAGATGCTTTTGGTTTTTTTGTAGGATCTAAGCCCCCAAAAATTTCATTAACAAACATTTTAGCAACTCGATTTGGTGTCCCTCTTAAACTGTCGTCATCCAAGTCTAACCCTAAAGTTTCCATGATATGTCTAACGTCGTCTTTGATGACCTCTATTTTTTCATCGGCACTTAATTTAAAGGCATCCAATCGCATTGGAGTGTCAGAAGAGGTTCCTATATGATTATCTCCAATAGTGTCATATTTTTCAGTATTATTTTTCAGTCCCATGCTAATATTCGAAATATAGTTTTCAATGTTTTATGAGTACAAAGATACTTAAATTCACTGTTTGATACTTTTATTTTTTGGTTAATAATTTTTTTTAGGAAAAGTGTATTCACAAAAAAGCCTGTAACTCTAGTACAGGCTTTTTTTTCTTCTTTAGGTTTACTATAATCTTAGATTTAAGGTCAATGAGATATTAGAAATTGTAGTGTTTAATTTTGCAGCGTTTAGATTTTGTGCATTATATAATCCATGACTAGAATCACGTTTAGAATTTTCATAGGCCAAATCTAATCGAGCGTTTCCTAGGTTGTAGCCCAGTCCAAGAGAAAATCCTTTGAGATCTCCGTAAACAGATGAATCTTTATAGGGGCTTTGCTCTATTTTATATCCGCCACGATAACTAAAATTCTTATGTCTCAATTCACCACCGATTCGTAGTGAATTCGCCGCTTTTAATGTATTGCTGATAAGCGAATTTTGTATTGAAAAATCAACGTTTTCACTGGACTTTAATTTGGTACTGCTATAGTCCTTTCTAGAAAAATCAACACTTAGAAGTCCTTTTTTTCCAAGAATAAAGGCAGCACTTCCCATAACCTTTGCAGGGGTCTGAAGCTTGTATTGAGGAAACACATTGATGACTCTCGGATCAACCTTTGCTTCAAGGCCAGTGGCATCTTCAAGCGTGGCGATGTACTGTGTGGTTTCTTCTCTTAAAGTCAACCAAGTTGGGCTGTCATAGGAAATGCCGAGTCGTATTTTATCATTCACTTTAATAATACTTCCTAGCTGTAAAGAAAACCCTTCTCCCATTGTTAGTAAAGTGTTTTCAAAATCCACTTGATTTATCGTAGACCCCACATTGGTGTTTTCTTCATAGAGGTAGGTGCTACGTTCATAATTAACAAAATGAGAATTTAGGTTAATTCCAAATGAGATATTTTGATTGTATTGTAGGCCAAGATTCACCGAAAATTTACCATTATATCCTGTAGAAGCATAACTGTATTCTTGATAAAAATCGCCTGCAGCTATATTGGAGGTGTAAGCGGTGTTGTCATCAATATCATCTGCAGGTTGTAAAATGTAACTTTCATAACCTAAATACGCTTGTTGAAAATCGTAGCCATAAGAAGCTCCTATTGCGTTATAAGCTTGGGAAACACTTTCTCCAGGAAGAGCCGAAATTTCATCCAGTCTTAAGCCGTTTGCGATTCCTGTAAAATAATCTCCGATAGTCTTTTGAGTGCTGCCTGCGGCAAAAATTTGATTATTATAATTGTCAAGCTGCTCATAAAAAACACTAATCACAAATTTATTCCAAGAGGCTTCTGGAGCTCTGTTTTTAAAAACAAAGGCCGCCCCAATTTGGTTCATATCAAAAGCGTTGATTTTTGAGTTCTGAGTAGTGGATCCATAGGCTGCAGCATTTGAAGTGCTAAGATTCGAAATGCTCAAAGCCCCATGGCTTGAATTAAAAATAGCTGATCCTGCAGGGTTAATACTCACAGCCGACAGGTCTCCTCCAAGTGCGCCAAAGGCACCACTCATAGATTTAAAACGTGCAGTGCCTTGTGTTTCGCCTGTTGAATAGCGTAAAGCATCTGTTAGATTTTGGCTGTAAGAATTTGCCATAGAGACAACCCCTACTAGAATTAAAATTAATTTTTTCATGGACTTGTGTTTATTGGTTTCTCGCGATCAGGTTCATCATCTTATGCTCATGTCTCTGCCCGACACTGTTTTTAATAGGTTTGTTTTATCCGAAATAAAAGCTCTAATCTCTTCTTCTAGAACTACTACTGCGGCTACTGCTTCTGGAGCTGCTTGTAGTTGATCTAGATCGTGTTCGTGTAGGTGAACTAGAACGAGTCGATGTCCGTGTTGTTCGAGTCGTCGTGTTTGGTCGGGGCACTCTAGTGGAAGACCGTGTTGTTGTTGGTCGTGGTGTAGAACTGCTTCTAGTTGTTGATCTTGTTTTAGGATTTGAAACCGTCGATCTGCTTCTAGTTGTTGTCCTGGTAGTTGAACGCGATTCGTTAGTGTTTCTTGTTGCAGAGCGAGTCCGCGCACGAGATACGGACGTGTTTCGATTAGTAGTGCTTAGAACACTTCGGCTGCTAAGACTTGAATTTCTAGAGGTTATACCTCGTCGTCCGTTGACATAAGCAACGGAACGTCCTCGGTAATTATTATACCTGTAGTTATTGTAGCCATAAATATAGCTGTAAGGATAGGGATTGTAACCAAAGTTGTTGTATCCGTAATTGCAAAACGGACTGTACCATGGATCATACAGATAGGGTTGCCATAAGTTATACCCCCAATTATTCCAGCCTAAATTCCATCCCCAATTATTGCGATATCCCAAGCCCCATACATTTCCGTAATAAGGATTGTTATCGTAAATATTTATAACGACATCATTACTGTTATTTTCGCCCCAACCTGCATAATTAGTTCCGTTTTCAGGATCATCCTCATAAGCCCCTTGATAGGAGTCAATATCTGTAAAAACAGTATTATCATCAGCAAGCTGAAGTGATTTTTCTTTAAAATAAGTGGAATAATAATTTGATCCAGCTGACGTATTATCTGAGTTGGCAGCAGTTTTTTTGGATTGTTCAACGGGCAGATTTACAGGGCTAGAATCACTATAAATACCATCCTCATAGATTCCAGAATATTGGAATGAGCCACATGAAGTAAAACTTAATATAATTCCAACGACAAAAACTTGCCCCAATTGTGTCTTTAAGAAAGTAATAAATTTCATAAGTGTTTAAATTAAATTGTTGAACGTCTCAAAAATACTTAGTTTTGTCAAACTAATCATCTATAAGCATTACTAACAATAGTTGTGCCAAATTACGAAAATATGAGTAAAAACCTTACGTCAAGATCTGAAGATTATTCAAAATGGTACAATGAACTTGTAGTTAAAGCTGATTTAGCTGAAAATTCGGCGGTTAGAGGTTGTATGGTTATCAAGCCATACGGCTATGCAATTTGGGAAAAAATGCAGGCAGAATTAGATCGCATGTTTAAAGAAACAGGTCATCAGAATGCGTATTTCCCATTGTTTGTTCCTAAAAGTCTTTTTGAAGCCGAAGAAAAAAATGCGGAAGGTTTTGCCAAAGAATGTGCAGTAGTAACCCATTACCGTTTGCAAAATGACCCTGATAATCTAGGGAAATTACGTGTCGATCCTAAAGCCAAACTCGAAGAAGAATTAGTCGTTAGACCAACGAGTGAAGCTATTATTTGGAATACCTTTAAAGGGTGGGTGCAGTCTTACAGAGATTTACCGCTTTTAATAAACCAATGGGCAAATGTAGTACGTTGGGAAATGCGTACCCGTTTGTTTTTAAGAACTGCTGAGTTTTTATGGCAAGAAGGTCACACAGCTCATGCAACAAAAGCAGAGGCAGTAACAGAAGCTAAACTCATGAATAGTATATACGCCAATTTTGCAGAAAAATTTATGGCTATCCCTGTTATTCAGGGTGTCAAAACAGAAAGTGAACGCTTTGCAGGAGCTGAAGAAACCTATTGTATAGAAGCTCTAATGCAGGATGGGAAAGCCTTACAAGCCGGAACATCTCACTTTTTGGGTCAAAATTTTGCTAAAGCTTTTGATGTTAAATTTGCGAATAGCGACGGTAAACAAGATTATGTTTGGGCTACATCTTGGGGTGTTTCTACGCGTTTGATGGGGGCATTAATTATGACACATAGCGACGATAAAGGTTTGGTGTTACCTCCAAACTTAGCGCCATACCAGGTGGTAATTGTTCCAATATACAGGAATGATGAGCAGCTTGCTGAAATTACAGCACAAGCGGAGACGCTTATGAAATCTCTTAGAGCTGAAAATATTTCTGTAAAATATGACCATAGAACAACACAACGCCCTGGAGCAAAATTTGCACAACACGAATTGCAAGGCGTGCCTTTGAGAATAGCGATTGGGCCAAAAGATTTGGAAAGTGGAACTGTAGAATTGGCACGTCGTGATACACTAACAAAGCAAGTGGTGGCTTTAGAAGGTTTGACAACTACTGTTAAGGCTTTAATTTCAGAAATTCAAAATGGTCTTTTTCAGAATGCATTAGATTTTAGAGCAGATCATATTACAAAAGTGGAAACATTTGATGAATTTAAAGCCGTCTTAGAAGAAAAAACAGGCTTTATTTCGGCACATTGGGACGGAAGCATTGAAACAGAAGATAAAATTAAAGACCTCACAAAAGCAACAATTCGCTGTATTCCAATTGATTCTGAGATGGAAGATGGTGTTTGTGTGTTTTCTGGAAAGCCTTCCAAGCAACGGGTATTATTTGCAAAAGCCTATTAAATTTAACTTTTTTCAAAAAAAGTTAATGAGAAGTTGTAACATTTAAAAATAGTTGTATTTTTGCAACCGCATTAGAAATAATGCATGCTATTTGAAATAAAAACAGATTCATTAAGATTTTGTTTTTTGGTTAAAAAAAAATGGCCCGTTCGTCTATCGGCTAGGACGCCAGGTTTTCATCCTGGTAAGAGGGGTTCGATTCCCCTACGGGCTACAATTATTTAATAATAATAAAATTAAGAATTATGGCAAATCATAAGTCAGCTTTAAAAAGAATTAGAAGTAACGAGTCTAAGCGTGTACTTAACAAGTATCAGCACAAGACCACTCGTAATGCGATAAAGAAATTACGTGAAACTACTGATAAGAAAGAAGCGCAGAAATCGTTTTCTACAGTGTCTTCAATGATTGATAAGTTAGCTAAAAACAATATCATTCATAACAACAAAGCGGCTAACCTTAAGTCTGGTCTGTCTAAATTTGTTGCAGCACTATAACACACATACTTTGGCATCCTATATAGGTTGGCATTAGTAATAGTATAAAATTTAAAAACCTGTAAAGTTTGCTTTACAGGTTTTTTTGTAAGATAATTCATAAAAAAAAGCCTCTCGATAACGACAGGCTTTTTTTTATGAATTTAAAATAAAGTGTTAATTATCCATTCATCGAGATTAAAAATTCCTCGTTATTACGCGTTTGTTTAAAACGATCGTTGATAAATTCCATCGCCTCCACAGGGTTCATATCTGCAAGATATTTTCGCATCACCCACATGCGTTGGATGGTTTTTTCGTCTAATAATAAATCATCTCTACGGGTACTTGAAGAAGTAAGATCAATAGCAGGGAAGATACGACGGTTCGATATTTTGCGATCCAATTGAAGTTCCATGTTTCCAGTACCTTTAAATTCTTCAAAGATAACTTCGTCCATTTTAGAGCCTGTTTCAGTTAATGCCGTTGCAATAATTGTTAGTGAGCCTCCATTTTCTATATTTCGAGCGGCTCCGAAAAAACGTTTTGGTTTGTGAAGCGCATTGGCATCTACACCACCACTCAAAATCTTTCCAGATGCTGGCTGAACAGTATTGTAGGCACGAGCCAAACGGGTGATCGAATCTAAAAGAATCACTACATCATAGCCACACTCTACAAGACGTTTTGCTTTTTCTAAAACAATATTCGCAATTTTTACATGCTCATGGGCTTCTTTATCAAACGTAGAAGCAATCACCTCACCACGTACATTACGTTGCATATCAGTAACTTCTTCAGGACGTTCATCAATCAATAAAATCATTTGATATACTTCTGGGTGGTTGGCTGCAATTCCGTTAGCAACATCCTTAAGAAGCATTGTTTTACCTGTTTTTGGTTGGGAAACAATCATACCACGTTGGCCTTTTCCAATAGGGGAAAACAAGTCCATAATTCGAGTAGAAATTGTACTTTGTTTTTCAGCGATATTAAATTTTTCTTTCGGAAAAAGAGGCGTTAAATGTTCAAACGCTACACGATCTCTAACCGCTTTAGGGTCCAAACCGTTGATTTTACTCACTCTAATAAGAGGAAAATATTTTTCACCTTCTTTTGGAGGGCGTACATGTCCTAAAACGGTATCTCCATTTTTCAATCCAAATAAACGAATTTGAGATTGAGACACATAAATATCATCTGGAGATGAAAGGTAATTGTAATCCGAAGATCTAAGGAAGCCATAGCCATCTTGCATCACGTCCAATACACCTTCACTTTCAATAATGGCATCAAATTCAAAATCAGGTTCTTTATAGCGGTTTCGTGTGTCTTTGTTACCGTTATTGCCTTGTTTTTGATTTGGATGTTTATAATTTGGATTTTGATTCGGATTTTGATTCGGATTCTGCTTCGAATTTGGGTTTTGATTTGGGTTATGATTTTTCTGTTTTTGAGGCTTTTGTTTATTCTTAGCCGCTGGTTTCGATTCTGCGTTAGTCTCCGACTTCGTTTCGGTTTTGATTTCAGCACTAGTTGTTGTTGAGTTGTTCTCCGAACCCGTTTCTTTTTTTGAATCTACTTTTGATGCGGGTTTAGCTTCCGTACTTGCTGGACTGTCAGCATTTTGAGCCAAGGGTTTAGGATTTGCTTCTTTAGGTTTAGAAATCCGTTCTCTTCTTGGTCTTGGTGGTTTAGCCGCTGCTACGGGAGTTGCTTTTGGTGTAACAATCGTTGGGTTGGCAGCTTGTAGATCTAGTATTTGATATACAAGATCAATTTTTTTTAAACTTTTGAATTTTGGAACCTTGAGTTTTTCGGCAATTTCTTGTAATTCAACAAGTTTCTTTTCTTTTAATTGTGAAATTTCAAACATTATCTATGATAGTTATTTTTTCAAATCCCTTAAAAAATTAAGGGTCTAAGTGTTGGAATAATTTTATGAAGAAGTAATTTTTAGTACAAATTGGATAGAGCGATTTAAGTATGTTATCGCTATTAGATATGCAATTATACAACTTTATTTTTAAACTTTTTATAGATGTAATAAAAAAGAAACTATTATTTTTGCTCCTTAAGATAACAAGAATGCTTCAAAGAATTCAAACAGTTTATTTATTAATTACTTCGGTTTGCGCAGGTGTTTTACCGCACTATTTATCCTTGTGGGGAGGCAGTACCGATGAGTTTGCGTTTGAGTCTATAGAATATTATGTCTTGTTTTTGGCATCAGCGTTGTTAGCGTTGATTTCTATTTTTTTATTTAAATCACGTCAGACTCAATTTGTGTTGGGGCGTTTTAATATCATACTAAACTTAATTTTACTAGGATTATTTGTATATCGATTGCTAACTGTATCTGGAGAAACTGCGAATTCTGAGAAAGGTATTGGGTTGCTGCTTCCTATTTTGTCTATCGTATTATTGGTGTTAGCCAATAAGGCCATTAAAAAGGATGAAGCGCTTGTAAAATCAGTAGATCGGTTGAGATAAACATAGAGTTTTAGTACTATTAGTGCGCAAAAACCCTGAGATTTCTCAGGGTTTTTTTTATGCTTTTTTTTTAAATTCTATGACTTCAAGGTTTTGAATTTTTTCACCCGAAATTTCAAATCGCAACAAGGTTCTTACCTTTTGGATGCCATATGTTCCTGCCGCACCAGGGTTCATGTGGAGCAAGTTGAGTTTTTTGTCATTCATCACCTTTAATATATGGGAATGCCCACAAATAAATAAATCTGGTGTGTGTATTTTTATCATGTCTCTTACGGCTGGCGCATACCGTCCTGGATAGCCCCCAATATGTGTAATCCAAACCTTCACGCCTTCACATCTAAACTTCAAATGCTCAGGAAATTCTAACCGTGCCTCCGCATTGTCGATATTCCCATATACTGCACGCAGCGGTTTTAGCTTTTTAATGGCATCCGTAACTTTTAGATCTCCAATATCCCCTGCATGCCAAACTTCGTCGGCTTGTTTGACGTGTTTTAGAATTTCTTCTCCCATATAGCTATGTGTATCCGAGAGTAATAAAATTTTTGTCATTAGAAAATGTTAATGTGAAAGCTATTAATGCTAAAGTCTATTTATCTTTGTGGTTCTAACTACAAAAGTATCAAATTAGCTTGAGATATTTTATTGATTTATCTTATAATGGTCGTGCCTATCATGGCTGGCAAATTCAACCCGATGTAACTACGGTACAAGCGGAGCTTAATCATGCGCTTAGTACAGTGTTGAGAACGCCCTTGGATTGTATGGGCGCAGGACGTACCGATACAGGAGTTCATGCCAAACAAATGGTGGCTCATTTTGATCTCGATACAAAATTAGACGTAAATGATATTGTTTATAAGCTCAACGTATTGCTTCCAAAAGACATCCACATCAACTCCATAAAGGAAGTACTCCCTGAAATTCATGCCCGTTTTGATGCTTTGAGTCGAACGTATATTTACAAATATCCAGAACTAAGGATGCATTTAATTTTCTAAACGCACATACTTATACGCTTCCGTTGGATGTTGATTTGATGAATCAAGCCGCTAAGATGTTGTTTGAGTATACCGATTTTCAATGTTTTTCTAAAGTGAAAACCGATGTCAAAACCTATAACTGCACCATAATGGAGGCACATTGGAAATTAGATGCGAACTCGCTAAATTTTAAAATTAAAGCTGATCGTTTTTTAAGAAATATGGTGCGAGCCATTGTAGGAACCATGATTGAAGTAGGTGCTAAAAAAAGAACACTTGAAGAATTTCGCAAATTATTACTTCAAAAAGCAGATCTAATGCAGGGACATCGGCCCCAGCTCATGGTCTGTATCTAATTAATATAGAATATCCAAAATCAATATATGTCCAAAAAGAAGCCTAAAAGTAAAGTTTTTGACGGGCAGCTTTTCAAAAGGTTGCTTAAATATATCAAACCGTACAGTGGGTTTTTTGTATTGGCGTTAACCACCGTTTTAGGACTGGCAATTTTTGGTGCACTCCGTCCTAGAGTTTTACAATTAGCTATAGATCAAAATATCGAACAAAAGTTTGAACCTGGGTTTTTAAACTATATCCTTGCGATGCTGGTGCTTTTAATTTTAGAAGTCACCTGTAACTTATTGTTTATATATTATGCCAGCTGGTTAGGGCAGTCTGTGGTCAGAGACATACGAATAAAGCTTTTTAATCATATCCTTGCGTTCAAAATGAAATACTTTGACAACTCTTCTGTAGGGGTCTTAATCACTCGTTCCGTGACAGATATGGAGCGTATCGCCGATATTTTTGGAGAAGGTCTTTTTATGATTTTTAGTGATATTTTAAAAATGAGTGTTGTGGGAGGTGTGATGTTTTATATGAACTGGCGCTTGAGTCTGATCGTGTTTTTTACACTTCCAATTGTTTTGATTGCGACTAAAATATTTCAGAAGTACATGAAAAAAGCATTTGAAGATGTACGTACCGAAGTCTCTAATCTGAATTCTTTTGTGCAGGAGCGGATTACGGGTATGAAAATTGTTCAAATCTTTGCTAGAGAGTCCATCGAATCCGAAAATTTTAGAGCAATAAATGAGCGTCACAAAAAGGGGTGGATTAAAACCGTATGGTATAACTCTGTGTTTTTTCCTATCGCAGATTTATTGTCATCAGTTACTCTAGGTGCTGTCATCTGGTTGGGAGGGTTGAATACAATCCTAGAGCAAACGGCATCAATTGGTGATTTAACCGCCTTTATAATGATGGTACCCATGATGTTTAGACCGTTGAATCAAATCGCTAATAAATTCAATACACTCCAAATGGGGATGGTTGCTGCAGATCGTGTATTTAAAGTACTCGATACAACGTCTAATATTGAAGATCATGGCGATGGCATTCTTGAAAATATCAAAGGCAACATTGAGTTTAAAAACGTTAAATTCTCTTACGTAGATAACGAACCCGTTTTAAAAGGTGTGTCTTTTAAGGTCAATGCTGGCGAAACCATTGCAATTGTAGGGTCTACAGGGGCAGGGAAATCTACAATTATAAATTTATTGAACCGTCTATATGATATCAATTTTGGAAACATAACAATTGATTCTAAAGACATAAAATCAATTACGGTTAAAAATTTAAGACAAAACATAGCCGTTGTACTTCAAGACGTATTTTTATTTGCAGATACAATCCTTAATAATATTACTCTCAAAAATCCAGCAATAACACAGGATCAAGTTGAAGCCGCAGCTAAAGATATCGGCATTCATGATTTTATAATGAGTTTGCCAAACGGCTACAATTATAATGTCAAAGAAAGAGGAGTCATGTTATCGTCAGGGCAACGTCAATTAATTTCGTTTTTAAGAGCTTATGTTGTCAATCCAAAAATTCTAATTTTGGATGAGGCCACGGCATCAATAGATTCTTATGCTGAACAACTCATTCAAAAGGCGACTCAAAAAATCACTCAAGGAAGAACGTCAATTGTTATTGCACACCGATTAGCAACTATCCAAAACGCAGATATGATTATTGTGTTAGAAGCTGGAGAAATTGTAGAAAAAGGCACGCATAAAGACTTATTGAAAACTAAAAATGGACCGTACAGGAATTTGTATGATGCTCAGTTTATGACTAAAAACAGCTAATATCAATTGAGGTCTGATTTGATTTTCTCAATCAAATCCTGCGTATCAGAATACATTACAAACGTTCCACTATTGACATAAGAAACCTGTCCGGTTTCTTCACTAACAACAAGGGCCACGGCATCTGTTTTTTCTGTAATTCCAACGGCAGCGCGGTGTCTTAATCCAAAGCGTGAGGGGATATTTTTTTCATTGTTGACTGGAAGGATCACTCGTGTTGCTTTAATCACATTGTTCGAAATTATAATAGCACCATCATGCAGTGGACTATTCTTAAAAAAAATACTTTCTAATATAGGTTGAGTTACCGCGATTTTCATGTTATCCCCAGTTTCCACTAGGAAATCTAAATTATTATTACGTTCAATCACAATAAGTGCGCCTGTTTTACTGCTGCCCATTTTAGTGCAGGCTTTGACTATAATCTCGGCATCTGTAGTATTTGTACCCTGTGATTTAACAAAGTTTAAACGCTTCATAAAAGACCCGCTTTTACTCAAGTTTGTGGAGCCTATCATCAATAGAAATTTTCGAATTTCAGGTTGAAACACGACAATTAATGCGATAATCCCTACACTCATAAAGCCGCCTAAAATATTGCTCAACATGCGCATTTGCAAGACATCAACCAATAAATAAAATAAGTAGAAAATAACAATACCAAAGAAAATATTAATAGCGACGGTACCTTTGATCAATTTATAAACATAGTACAATAAAAAAGCGACCAAAATAATATCTATGATATCGAGTACGTTGAAGTTTAATAAGTCTTTAAATATGTCCACTTGCTTTAATTTTTTAATAAATATAATAAATATATAACGAATGCTATTTTTGAAGTGCCTCGTTAAGTTTAATACATTCCATCGCTTCTTTCACATCGTGAACTCTAAGGATTTTTGCGCCCTTTTGGAGTGCCACCATATGCAATGCTGTTGTGCCATTAAGCGCCTTATTGGCGGTGGTGTTTAAGGTTTTATAAATCATAGATTTTCTTGAAACGCCTGCTAAAATTGGAAGGTGTAAATGAGTAAAATAGTCTAACAGTGCTAAAAGCTCAAAATTTTGGTCTTTAGTTTTAGAGAATCCAAACCCTAAATCTAAGATGATGTCTTTTATATGGTGTTTTTTTGCCAGTTGAATCCGCTCTGAGAAATAAGTGAATACGGCTTTAGATACATCAGCATAGTCCGTCATTTGCTGCATGTTTTGTGGTGTACCTCGCATATGCATCATAACGTAAGGCACTTGGAGTGCTCCAACAGTTTCAAACATTAAAGGGTCCAATTGTCCACCAGAAATATCATTAACCAGCGCTGCGCCTGCCTCAATAGCTGTTCTAATAACATTACTCCTGAAACTATCAATTGAAATAAGACACTCGGGAAAGCTGTTGCGAACTAAAGTTACAACAGGGATGAGTCGTTTCAGTTCTTCATCTTCACTAACAAAATCAGCTCCGGGACGAGAACTGTAGGCACCAATATCAATAAATGAGGCGCCTTCTTTTAATAATTTTTCAACCTGTGTCAGTATGCTTTTTTCGTCTTTAAATCGTCCACCGTCATAAAAAGAGTCGGGGGTTATATTTAAAATCCCCATTACTTTTGGGGTATCAAGGGCAATGAGTTGGCCGTTACAATTAAGAGTCATAAAACGTTAGCGTTGCTGGTTTTCATCAAGATTTAAAACTTTAAACCATAAATTTTGATGTTTTGAATATTTTAAGCGAAATTTACGGAAAATTCGATTTATTTCATGCAAAATACTTCAAAAGAATACGATGCCGTTGTGCAAGTCTGTCAAGACTTGTTCAGTAAAAAAATGAAAGACTATGGATGCGCCTGGCGGATTCTTAGGTTACCCTCTTTAACAGATCAAATTTTCATCAAAGCTCAGCGGATTAGAGGACTTCAACAAAATGCGGTTCAAAAAGTAGATGAAGGTGCTGCCACTGAGTTTGTAGGGATTATTAATTATTGTGTGATGGCACTCATTCAAATAGAAAAAGGCGTAGTAGAACAACCCGATTTGTCTTTTGAAGATGCTGTAGCGTTATATTCAGATAAAATTGCTGTGACCAAGCAGTTAATGATGGATAAAAATCATGATTATGGGGAAGCTTGGCGCGATATGCGAGTGAGCTCGTTAACGGATTTGATTTTACAAAAATTATTGCGCGTGAAACAAATCGAAGACAATGCGGGGCATACGCTTGTAAGTGAAGGTATTGACGCCAATTATCAAGATATGATTAACTATGCCATCTTTGCTTTAATTCACTTAAACGCTTCTTAAAATGAAAATTATTGTTCCTATTTCTCGAATTTTTGTAGGCATCCTATTTATAATATCTGGTTTTATAAAATTGAATGACCCTTTAGGGTTTTCTTATAAACTTCAAGAATATTTTAGTGCTGATGTTTTAAATCTTCCTTTTTTAGAACCTTATGCCTTAGTGCTATCTGTTTTTGTAGTTGTTTTTGAAGTCGTTCTTGGCGTGTTTTTATTGATTGGATATAAGCCTAAATTTACGATATGGAGCTTGTTGCTCATGATTGTGTTTTTTACATTCTTAACCTTTTATTCTGCTTATTTTGATAAAGTGAAAGACTGCGGATGTTTTGGAGACGCACTCAAATTAACTCCTTGGGAAAGCTTTACTAAAGATGTTGTTTTATTGGTCTTTGTATTGATTTTGTTTTATGGAAAATCCTTTGTAACCCCCATATTTAAACCCTTGCCAACAACACTGCTTGCGCTGCTTAGTTTTATCGCCAGTCTAGGGTTTGGATATCATGTGTTGATGCATTTACCGTATATTGATTTTAGAGCTTACAAAATAGGAGATAACCTTATAGAAAACATGAGCACTCCTGTTGATGCACCCAAAGCTATTCAAGAGTTTACTTGGGTTTTTAATGTCGATGGTGAAGAGAAAAAAATTATAACCAATGGCTCATATCCAACTGTTCAAGGGGACTATGTAAGTGTAGAAACCAAAGTTATTGACGAAGGATTTACCCCTTCTATTTTGGATTTTTCGATAGAATCAGCAGATGAAGATCTAACCGATTTTTTTCTTAACGAAGAAAAACTCCTCATGATTGTTTCTTATAATTTGGATACAGCAGAAATGTCAGGTTTACAGAAACTTAAAACACTTTCAGTTCAAGCACAAACTGAAGGCTATACCGTTATTGGATTGAGCGCTTCAGGGGAAGATACAATTGCCGAAATTAATGCCACCTATGGGCTAGATTTTGAGTTTTACCTTTGTGATGAAAAAGCCCTCAAAACAGTGGTGCGTTCTAATCCCGGTGTTTTGCAATTAAATCGGGGCACGGTTCAACAAAAAGTCCATTGGAATGATATCGAAAAACTAGATCTTTAAACGCTTTTGGGAAGATATATACTACAAAAAATACAGCAGTCGTTTTGGACGCTTTTGGGTGTCATGACTACTATATTTTTTTTATTTAATGTTTTGCCTGGAGATCCTGCACAAATGATGCTTGGCCAAAATGAAGATCAGGCCCAACTCGCCATAGTCAAGCAAAAATATGGATTCGATCAACCCGTATGGACACAGTATTTATACTATTTAAATGATCTTTCGCCAGTCTCGTTGCATTCAAACCACAGCGAAGATTACACCTTTTTAGAATCCCATCAGTATAACTATCAACCGCTTTTTAAAACTCTAAATACAACAGTAGTTTTAAAGTATCCTTATCTTAGAACCTCCTTCACGAAACAAGGTAAAAAAGTCAGTGAAATTCTAAAAGAAACGCTGCCAAATACCATTATTTTAGCCGTAGCATCCATTTGTGTTGCCTTAGCGCTAGGCTTATTCTTGGGAGTAATTTCAGCATTATATAAAGACCACTGGGTCGATAAATCTATTTTAGTTATCAGTACCTTTGGCATGAGTTTACCTTCTTTTTTTAGTGCTATTCTCGCTGCTTGGATCTTTGGATTTGTATTGCACCACTACACTGGATTAGAAATGACAGGGAGTCTATATGAGCTAGATGATTTTGGAGACGTCTATCAATTACAACTAAAAAATCTAATATTACCCGCTTTAGTTCTTGGGATTCGCCCGTTGGCTGTAGTCACCCAACTGATGCGAAACTCATTATTGGAAGTATTTAATCAGGACTATATTCGAACCGCAAGAGCCAAAGGTTTAAGTGAATTTCAGGTTATATCAAAGCATGCAATGAAAAATGCGTTGAATCCTGTGGTCACTGCAATATCGGGGTGGTTTGCTTCCTTATTAGCAGGTGCAGTTTTTGTAGAATATATTTTTGCATGGAATGGATTAGGTAAAGAAATCGTAAATGCATTAAACACTTTAGATTTACCCGTAATTATGGGGGCTGTTTTAATAATTGCCCTTACTTTTGTGCTGATTAATATAATTGTAGATATCATATACACTTATTTAGATCCAAAAATTATGCTTAACACTTAACTTTAGTACCAAAATGAAAAAACTTCTTTTAGTAGCACTCTTCATTACCACGGTTTTAAGTTGTCAAAATCGGGTAGAAACACAGTTTTCTGAAGCCGCCTTAAACGATCAATTTGTGGCATTAAGCGGGGAGTCAGTTGAGTTTAAAACGATCTTAGAAAACCATAAAGGCAAGACTCTATTTATAGATGTCTGGGCCTCTTGGTGTAAGGATTGTCTTGAGGGTTTACCAAGTGTCAAGGTACTTCAAGCGAAATACCCCGAAGTTGACTTTGTGTTTTTGTCTTTAGACAAATCACAGAACGCTTGGAAAAAAGGGATTGATAGATTACAAATTAAAGGTGATCATTATTTTATGCAATCGGGTTGGAAAGGCGCCATGGGTACATTTTTAGATTTGGATTGGATTCCGCGGTATATGATTATAGATCAACAGGGACAGATTAAAGTTTTTAAAGCTATTAAAACATCAGATAAAACACTATTAAATAATTTAAAATGAGAAAACAAATTGTAGCAGGAAATTGGAAAATGAATAACGACTATGTGGATTCAGAATTATTCGTTTCTAAATTGCTAAAAGAATTGAAACATACCCCAACGCAAGTTATTATTGCGCCACCTTTCACCAGCCTTTTGGCCTCTTCAAATTCAGTCAAAGGAAGTCAAGTTATTGTAGCGGCTCAAAATATGCATTTTGCAGAAAATGGCGCTTATACAGGTGAGATTAGTGCTGGAATGCTTAAAAGTGTTGGCGTAAAAACGGTTATTTTAGGACACAGTGAGCGTCGTGCCTATTTTAATGAAACCGATGCATTATTGGCCAAAAAAGTGGATACTGCATTAGCACATGATATGTGTGCAATCTTTTGTTTTGGAGAAGAATTGGAAGATCGCAAATCTGGAAATGAAGAAGCTATTGTAGAAGCACAAATTAAAAACGCTTTATTTCATTTGCCAGCTTCTGCATGGAAACATATTGTACTAGCTTACGAGCCGGTGTGGGCTATTGGAACAGGAGAAACCGCATCGCCACAACAAGCACAAGATATGCATGCCTTTATACGCAAAACTATTGCAAATCAATACTCAGCCGATTTAGCTGATGAGGTTTCTATTTTGTATGGAGGGAGTGTAAAACCAGCAAACGCCAAAGAGATTTTCTCAAAAGCAGACGTTGATGGTGGCCTAATTGGCGGCGCAGCATTGGATGTTGAGCAATTTACAGCTATTATAAATGCATTTTAAATTTGGCAGATTCTATTTATATAGGCTATACATTTAAAGTTGAACCCGTTCAGCCAGGTACCGAAATTCTAATTGCGGAACTTGGCTTTTCTGGTTTCGAAAGCTTTGTGGAAACTTCTGACGGGGTTATTGCCTATATTCAAGAAACGGATCATTTTGATGCAATTTTAGACTCAATTCAGATTTTAAAATCTGAGGAGTTTACAATTACACATGAGTTTGAAGCCATAGCGCAGACCAATTGGAATGCAGAATGGGAGAAAAACTTCAACCCTATTGTGGTTGATGAGTACTGTGCTATTCGTGCCCCTTTTCATGAGCCTTTCAATGTTAAATATGATATTGTTATAGAGCCAAAAATGAGTTTTGGAACGGGACATCATGAGACCACGCATATGATGATTCAGCATATTTTAGCGACAGATTTTACCAATAAATCTGTTTTAGATATGGGCTGTGGAACTGGAGTGCTGGCTATTTTGGCCGAAAAAAAAGGTGCAACATCTTTAGACGCTATCGATATTGATAATTGGTGTTATTTGAATAGTATTGAAAACGTTTCTAGAAACGAGTGTCGCCATATCAATGTTTTAGAAGGAGACGCGTCTTTGCTTGTCGATAAACAGTATGATATTATCATAGCAAATATTAATCGTAATATATTACTCCATGATTTAAGTACATATAGTACTTGTTTAAATAAAGAAGGTTTCCTATTTTTAAGTGGTTTTTATGATAGTGATTGCGAGTTGATTGTATCTACTTGCGAAACACTAAACCTTAAACTCAAAACTAAATTAAAACGAAACAATTGGGTTGCCCTAAAATTCGTTAAGTCATTATGAGCACAAAAGAGAAAATTAAAGAACAGTTTGAGACCTCAATAGAGGAAGGTCACTTAAACGAAATTGTACTCTTCAATGATGATGTTAACACTTTCGATCACGTTATTGAAACTTTAGTTCATGTTTGTCATCACTCTTATGAGCAAGCCGAACAATGTTCGTTATTAGTCCATTATAAAGGAAAGTGCACCGTAAAAACAGGAGTTTACGAAGAATTAGAACCCCAATGTAGTCAACTTCTAAAAGCAGGTTTAAGCGCTGAAATCGTTTAGGATTTTGCCAAACGTCCTACTGCGCAACTCGCAAATGATTTTGCTTTTTTGCCAATTGAATTGGAATTTCCATCTACTGGATATCCAAGTTTAGACAGGAGTTCAACTGCTGTTTCCAAATCGTTAGCCTGGCTATATTCAAATGACACAGTATTACTTTCAGTGTTTACACTCACATTGTGAATGTGATCTAAAGCATTGAGTTTAGTTATAATTGTATGGGCACAGCCGCCACATTTTAGATTTTGAATTTCAAGTGTTGTTATCATGGTTTAAGAGTTTAAAGTGTGGATGGACATACAAATTCAGATAGTGGTAAATCAGTTTTTTTAAGGGCTGCAAACCCACCAGCAATATCAATAATTTTATGAAAGCCTCTTGCTTTTAAAATTGATGCTGCAATGACAGAACGGTAGCCGCCGGCACAATGGATATGATAGGTTTTGTGGGAGTCAATTTGATTCATTTGTTGATTAATATAGTCCAATGCAAAATGTTGTAAACCGTCTATTTTTAAGTGCATCGAGTTGTGTTCGCCATCTTTTCGAACATCCAAAATATGGAGTTTATCGGCTTTTGTTTTTTGAGAAAATTCTTCTGCAGAAATAGATGTTAGATGATCGATTTCTTTTTTTGAAGTAATCCAAGCGTCCATTCCGCCTTCTAAATAGCCAAGGGTATTATCATAGCCAACTCGTGCTAAACGCGTTACTGCTTCTTCTGATTTTCCCTTTGGAGTAACTAAAAGTAGGGGTTGATTGATGTCGGTGATTAGGGCGCCAACCCATGGTGCAAAACCGCCATTTAGTCCAATAAAAATAGCCCCGGGTATATGGCTTTTCACAAAATCTTGTTGTGTACGCACATCTAAAATTAGCGCTCCTTCGGATTTCGCGAGCTGTTCAAATGTCTCCACGGATAGAGGAGTGTCCCCTTTTGATAAAACCTGATCTAAAGCAGAGTATCCTCTTTGATTTAATTTTGCATTTTTTTCAAAATACTGAGGTGGTGGACTGATACCATCCAAAACTTCAATTACAAACTCCTCTTTGGTCATGGTTTCACGCAAAGCATAATTGGATTTTTTTTGATCTCCAATAGTGCCAACGGTTTCTTTACTTAAATTTTTTCCACAAGCCGAGCCAGCGCCGTGTGCAGGATATACAATCACGTCATCTCCTAAAGTCATGATTTTTGTTCGTAACGATTCATATAATAGACCTGCTAAATCCTTTTCAGTAAGATCCGATTTTATTGCTAAATCTGGACGTCCAACATCTCCTAGAAACAGTGTGTCTCCAGTAAATACTGCATGGTGTTGTCCATTTTCGTCAATCAGTAAATAGGTTACAGATTCTAGCGTATGCCCAGGTGTATGAAGTACTTTTATGGTGATATCTCCAATTTTGAATTCTTCGTTATCGGAAGCATTGTAGCTATCAAAAGTGGTTTTTGCATTGGGTCCAAAAACAATTGTTGCCCCTGTTTTTTTTGCCAAGTCCACATGCCCCGAGACAAAATCAGCATGAATATGCGTCTCAAAAATGTACTTTATATTTGCATTGTTAGCAGTGGCTTTATCGACATACTGTTGTGTTTCTCTCAGTGGATCGATAATAGCAACCTCGCCTTTGGACTCGATATAGTAAGCGCCTTGCGCCAAACAACTTGTATAAATCTGTTCAATTTTCATCTTTTGCTTTATTAGTGTGTGTTTACAAATGTAAGTTTTTTGAAATAGCTGTAATATTCTTTTGATAAAAAGATTATTACCTTATATTTGCACCCTCAAAATGGCCTCGTAGCATAACTGAATAGTGCACTTGATTACGGCTCAAGAGGTTGCAGGTTTGAATCCTGCCGAGGTCACTAAATCGGAGAATTGATTCACAGGAATCGGTTCTCCATTTTTTATGTTTGATATTTCCTTCGTTAAAATGGGAATTGAGCCAAAAATCGCATTCACTTTTGGGGTTCGAACTCGGTCGTTTGACTTGTCGTAACCCAATCCGGATGGAAACACTAAATTTTGCAGTTTTTGTCGTTGTTTTAAATTCCCTTCAGTCCAAATCTTCTCAAGAGAAGCCGATAAACTAAGCGCTTTATCAATAGCCAATTCAAGGTTCGAACTATTTAATGATTGGATTTTCAATTTTTGACTGTAATTCTTCTTTTTGAGTTTCATATTTGTCTTTAAACTTTTTGTAGATAGCGTTATCTAATTCCCCAAGTGCGTATCGCTCTTCAATGGATTCTATTTTAGTATTTAGCTCTGTAATATTTTTTTTAATGAACTTCTTTTGGGTCCTTAAATCTTTGGTGATATTATCATAGGTATATGTCATCACCTCTTTTATGATGTCTTTATATTTTGGTTCAACTTGATACGTTCTCAAATCCTCTGTAAAAGTACTATGAAGTGTTTTAGCGGATTTGTTGCACGAGCACCCTTTAGTTCTACACTTGTAATAGTAAAGCCCTTTTTTCTTGACAAGATATCCTGTTAGCGGTAGTTTACAGCTTTCACAGTAGATAAACTGCTTTAGGGGTAGGTTATCATTTTCTGCTTTGTGGTGTGTTGGATGATGGGTATTGATAGAGTTAATCTTTAAAAAGTCTTCTTTAGATACAAGTGGCTTATGCTTTCCTTCAATTATTTCACCTGGAATCATCTTGCTCACAAGTATACCACAATAAAAAGGATTTTTAAACAACTCACTTATTCTACGCTCATCTATTTTCATTCCTAAGTTTTGAAGCTTATCGATTATATCAATATTAGAATAGATTCCTTTTAATTTCCATGCAAATGCTTTCTTAATTAGCTTTCCATCTTCGGAGGGGATAATATCCCAATCTACCGCTTTGTGGTATTTCTTTTTATTGATGTATCCAACAGGTGGGTTCCATAACCAATAGCCTTTTCTAAGAAGGTCGGTCATCGCCGTAATTGTTTTGTCTTTTCGAAGCTCATTGTCAAACTGACTAAACATATAAAAAAGGTTCTGTTGAAACTTACCAGCTACTGAGGTGGTATCCACTTCTTGGGTTACTGCTTTGACCTGAATCCCTTGGTCGTTTAACTCTTGAGAAATCTGTGCTGCACTACTTCCTGTCCTAGAGAATCTATCATAGGAGTATACAATGATATATCCCACTGTGCCACTTTGCCTGACGTATTTGAGCATCCGCTTAAATTCCTTGCGCTCATCACTTTTTGCAGACTCATAAGTCCCACCAAAGTAACCAGCTACTTTGTAGCCGTTAGATTTGGCATAATTCTCACAATATTTTTTTTGTGTTTCTAGAGATGTGTTTGTATCGGCTTGCTCTTTAGTGGATACGCGGGTGTAGATGATAGCATTATTACTTTGTCTGAGCTGATTTTTCTTAGGAGCAAACTCTTTAAGCTTTTCAAGCGTATTCATTTCTTATTTAAGTGTGTTTAATATAATAATGCAGTAAGCTTCTAATGAAATCAAAAGCTCATCAATATTTTCATCCTTAGTGTAAATAAGGGATAGTTTTTCTTTTACAACTTTTCTTTTTTGTTCTGTTAATTTATCATCCTCTAAAATAGTTTGACTCATTTGGTCCATATCGAGTTAAGATTAACTCAGGCTGGATTTTCAGGGACCGAATTTGTGCTACTTCTTTTCTCATTAGTTTTTTATTAACGTTAATTTATAGTTGCCTTGTGCTCTAATCTCAATAAGAAGTTTTGCACCCTTTGCTATTTTATGCTCTAAAATATATCTAGCCAATTGCTCTCTAGTTTTATGTTGTTCTGTTACTACAATAGGTTTTATGTTTTCATTTTCAAAAGCAATCTCAACTATTTTTGGTTTTTTAAAAACGACAATATCTCTAATTTGTTTTTCAATTTCTGAGAGGTAAGAAAGTTCCTTTTTCTTATTTCCAAAATCTACCGCTAATACTTTAGCAATTATGGGTATCATTGGAATAGATACCATAGGATGTTGCATATAAACACTACTAAGTTTTAGGCTTAGGTTTGCATCTCCATAGAGAAATTCAAAATCATTAGTGTCTGGAATATATATTAACGTATGTGGCATAGACTCTCTTAAAATAGCCGATTTTAACATGTCTGTAAATGGATTGATAAGAGTTCTAAAGTTATGTTCCATTATGCGTTCATCCTTAAGATAATCGTTTAAAGATTGAATAACATCCTGTGATAGTTGCAGTTTATTCTCTTTAATATGCTCTTTAAATACTTTATCAGCATATTTATCAACTCTTGGTTTATCCCATATTGACTTTCCTAGAATGGCTATTTTGTCTGCTGATACTCCAAAAGAGGATAACGTATCGATAATACAAACCCATACAGCCTGTGATAAATTAAGTCGTATCCATTTGGTTTTTGTGGCTGCCTCTTTAGAAATTGTTTCTGTATTCTTAACATTTTGATGTTTTTCTACAAAAGGCACTAAATTGTGGTCTAACCAATAATTTATTTTCCTAGAGGTAATACCTAACTGAGTTGGACTAATATCTTGTTGGTTATATACAATATCTCCTAAGCTTATAATTTCTATATCTGTCATCTTGATTTTTAAGAAACAAATATACTTAAAATTTAATTAAAAAACAAAAAGAGTTATATGTAAAATAATTATGCCACGCTAATGCATATTTAAATTAAAGTAACCAGTAACACATTTTAAAGTTACAAGACGCTAAGTAAACTTTCTTATTCCAAAAAAGAGTTTAGAATATCCGCACGCATTTTCTGCTGAATCCAAATCCTTGATTTTACCCTTCAGATCACAAAAGGTTCAGCGGATAGAACTGAAATCTTTTTTTTGTTATTTTCTAAAATAATTTTAGTAATAGTAAGCATGTATTTGATTATACCGAAAAATAGTGCTGTTGGTTATTTTATAAAATAATTTTTATTTTTTTAAATAAAGCGATGTTGAAAGCACTTAGGGTGGGTTTTGATTTTTTGCTCTAAAAAAACCAATAGAGACCTAGGTTTTTAAAACACCTTAAAAAACAACTTATTATAACGGATACATTGCAAAGTAAATGCACAATGCTTTTTCATTGTTTTTTGGCTTATTTAAAAACTGCTCCTCAATGGATTTCATTGGGTTTTTCCTTTGGTGGTATGTTCTTGTTATTTTTAATGATTTTTTATAAAATTAAAGTATTAATACCATTGGTAGTTCAATTAAAAACAATGAAAAATATTATCAAAAAAAGAATTGAATTTTTAAAAATTATTCTTGGAGATAATTTTTAAGTTTTTAATACATTTTCACCCCCTTTTTTCATTAAAAATAACCATTTCTAATTATTGTGAATATTAGAATTATTAAAGTCTATTAAACTAATGAAATTTTATCATTAGTTACATTGAAAATTTAGCACATTATCAACAAGTGGCTTATTAGTTTTGTTGAGCAAACGGTGGATTGTGATTTTTAATATTAATAGCTTGACTTTTCATTGTTTTTTTTTGCACATTTTAAACGCCCCTTCAATCGATTTCATTGGAGTTTTTCTTTGGTGGTATGTTCTTGTCCTTTTTAATAAAATTAAAGTATTAATACCATTGGAAGTTCAACCTACAAATCATTTATATCATTAGCTTCTTGAAAAATTAAATTAGTTTAAAACTTGATGCTTAATTTTAGCAGGTGCGACAGAACCGAATCAATGATGTGCTGAGGTATATCTTACATATAGACAAGGAATTAGATGAAAATAAAAAGGGACAAATCTCAAAAAATATGAGTTTGTCCTGTTTAGTGGAGCCAAAGGGAGTAAAGTCGAACTATTTTAGTGATGATTTAGTTATTTTCACAAAAAATTATTCCCAAGAATAAAAAATTATTTTTGGGAATAAAAAGTGGAGCCAAAAGGCCTAAAATCGAACTATTTTGGGGAGGATTTGCGGCTCTTTTTTAGTTCTAAAAAATTCCCTAAATTTGTATTATGAAAAAAATTATTACTTCATTGTACCTTATTTGTTTTGTTTTTCCTTTAGCTAATGCACAAAACGATTTTACCGTCACCGTTAACAACATTAAGGAAGGTGATTCTGTCAGGGTTATTGCACAAAAATCTTCTGAATCACTTTTCAAAAAATGGATTCATGGCAGTACCACTCCAACAGAAGCTGTTTTCTCCCTAAGCGATGGTGAATGGGCAATTAAATTGGATGCTACTGGATACACATACCCATCACCACAAATAGTAAGTATTCCTAATGATGTTTCAATTACATTTGGTTTAACAGAGTTGGTAGGTGGAGATTTTTCATACACTTGGGAGGATGACGGAAGTGCTGCTGGGCATGCGACACAACGTTATGTAAATGAACCGCCCAATATTGTGATTTTGAATGACACTTTGACTGTTCCTGATGACTACTCAGCGATAAAGCTAAGGACAGAATATGGGGTTATTTTGTCTAATGATAAAGAAACTTGGTCAAGCGAGGATAGTTATCGTATGTATCAAATGTTTGAGTCTCTTCCTTACCGTGCATACGGAGAGCATGATGACAATAATTACTCTGAAGGGGAAGGTGTAAGAGGGGTTTTTTACTTAACAGATCTTGAGCAAGATGATGATCTTTCTATTGAACTGGTGGATGGTGTTAAGCATGCTACATTTAGTCAAAATGCTTTTGTTTATTCGGAGCCAATGATTGGAAAATTAGACGGAATCAAGGGGAAGTTCTTTTCAAAAAGATTATATCATGCCATTGTCAAGTTTGTGACGGATTTTGCTCAGGACGATAATGCCCTGGCTTGGATTGCAAGGGAAAAATTTGGAATAGAATTTCTGTCAAGCACTCAGCAAACAGAAGAATTAATGGGTGAGGACTCATCTAACTTCCAAGCTTTCTTTAACACTGAAAAGTTGGAGATTTTGTCTATGTTAGAAGAGCTTCCGGATGGTTTTCACAAACAAGATGGGCTTAAATTTATGGTCAGACGGATTAATGGACAAGATAATCCACAATACCCATCTGCTGCTGCGATTGCATGGACGGGTTTAAATGTTATCGAGTTTATGTCAAAGGCATTTATTTCTTCTGATATTCATGACACAAGAAGGTTGATTTTACATGAAAAGGCGCATTTTTTATGGGCTTATACATTTGATGATAACCTAAAAAATGATTGGATTGAAATTGGAGGATGGTATGAGGATCCAACGTCTGCATCTGGATGGTCAACAACAAACACTACAGAGTCAGTTTCAGCATACGCTCATTTGAAAAGCCCTAATGAAGATATGGCAGAATCCATTGCTTTTTACTTAACAAATCCAGATGCATTAATGTCTGTTTCAATGCAAAAATTTGAATTTATTAGGGATAGAGTTATGCATGGTACGCGTTATATTGCACAAATCCGTGAGGATTTGACGTTTACAGTTTATAATCTTTATCCAGATTATACATATCCTGGGAAAGTGACTAAAGTTGAGGTTGATGTAGTTGGTGGTTCTGAGGAAGATAAATTAGTAACTATTAGGGCAACATTGAACTCAAGTGATCCTGAGTTAGATGGTGCGTCTGGAGCATATATTCGTTTCACTTCGGGATCTGGCACTCTACACGATATTGGATTGTCTCCAGAAAATGGGCAACAATCAGACTCGGTACTTGTGGGCACAACCACATTTAATAAATTTGAGAAAAGTGGATATTGGAACCTATCGTTTTTTAAAGTAACCGATCCTGTTGGAAATATGCGTTATGAAAATAGATCAACTGTTGGCATGAAACTTTATATTGAAAATCCGCTTGAGGACATAACCCCACCAAAATACAATGATGATTATAATATGGAGTTGGTCACTGAAAAGTTCAGTGTAGGTTCATTTGGAAGTAATTTAGATGAAAATGGTGTTGAAATGCGTGCTATCAAGCTGAACTTTTCCCATTACGATAAAATTCCTATTTCAAGATCATATGCAAGAATGAATGTACCTAATAATAATCATTCAGAAGTTTATAATAGAGACATTCAAATGAATGGTGCTGTCGTTGATTCCGAAAGGGGATATGATAATGATTTTGATTCTGACAAACATTTTGAGCTATATCTGCCGATTCATGAGTATTACCAGTCAGGATGGTACTCAACTACTTATTCATTTGCCACTGATATTGCTGGAAATAAAGGCACTGTATATCACGTAGTAGATACCACAGATTTTCATATTTCAGAAAATGACAAGCATAAAATTTTTAAGCATACAAGGGATAGTATTTTTGTAGAAACACTTTATCCCGATTATAAGAAACCAGAAATTGATATCAATAACATCTCAATTACAGCCGAGCCTACAAACCCTACGGCACCAGATGGAGAAACTCGTGTTGAGATAGATATTTTAGCTAGAGATTTTTCTGACTTTGGAGGTCATGAATCAGGGGTTTATAAAGTCTCTTTTACTTTAAGAGATCCTTTAGGAGGTATTCATGGTTATCAAACAGGGAACTCTACTATGAATAATCCAGACCTAAATCACCATGATGCTAACCCTCAAAATGATAACGAATGGCGATTATATAATTTTGATTTATTACTGCCCAAGGGCTCACCTCCAGGCCAATGGGGGATGGCTTCTGCTACTGTTGAAGACAGAGCCGGCAATAGAGAACAATATTCCTTTGTAGAATACGTTCGATTTGATATTATACCATCAGACATAGAATTAACATCTCCTCTTGAGGCAGAAATCACCGATAAAGTAGTGAATTTGGATAATCTTTCAAGCATATCTGCTACTATGAGCTGTTCCCCATGCGAGGGGCTTAATTATGTCTACACAATATACAGTCTAATGGGGGGGAATGTTGTTCGTGGAGAAGGTGTTTTTGCTGCAGATAGTATTCAAGTTGATAACATCGATACCAGTGGTGTGTTGGATGGTGTTATAAAGCTTACCGTACAAGTTACTGACAGTGAAGATAAACTTGTTGCTACTAAAAGTGTTGAGTACACCAAAGACACAGTAAGGCCTAAGTCGTACTACTCACGGTCAAATTTGGAAAATGAAGGCACCTCTAGCCTGGATGACTTTTTGATAGATGTAGTTGTTGAAAGTGCAGATGTAGGTGGTTCATATTCTGTTACTGTACAAAACGTAAGTGCTGATAATTCAAATACCTCTAATAGATCCGTTTTTAGACCATTAAATATGAATGGACCACTATACTACACAGGTGAGATTTCCACCACAGAGTTCAATATATCTCAATTGGATTTATCAAGCCTGGGCGAAGGGTATGTTGAAATAAAGCTTGAAATCACAGATCCTAATGGAAACTTAGGGGAGGTGCCATATGTTGCATATTACACTATTGAAGGAAATTCTATTAGTTATGTGGGTACTACACTTTCCACTGAAATTTTTAAAAATGATAAAAATATAACTCTATATCCGAATCCGACATCATCAAATATATTCATTGGGGGTGAGTTTAATAAAGTGAGACTCTATGATCTTTATGGACGTGAATTGCTAAAATCCACAAGCAACCAATTAGACCTTTCTAACTTACCAAATAATGTATACATGATTAAATTGGAGGATAATCAAGGGAAGATTATTGCAATAGGTAAGGTTGTCAAAAACTAAAATTTATTCCCAAGAATAAATTATTATTTCTGGAAATAATTTGTGGAGCCAAGAGGAGTGAAATCGAACTATTTTGGGGCGGGTTTAATCGAAATATGTAAGTAAAAAATCTTCTGAGAAAAATGAATAGTTAAGTTTCTTACTCAACGATTTATAACGAGTTCTTAAAGTTATCTTTTTAGTTTTTGTAGTAGTGCTATCATAATCGTATATGAGATATAAAAGGCTTATAAATTCTTCATAGCTATGCCGGCAATCATTTAGTTTAAAAGCTTTAAAAAATTTAGTTTCATTTTCTAAATCTCCGGCTAATCTGTAGTAAAATAAACACATTAAATAAAAAGAATTTAATTGACTATTTTGATAGTGAAAATCAATTTTTGATTCAACTTTATCTATTAAAAAAGACATGATTTCAATGTTTTTTAATAGAATTGTAGTTGTAAATACCTCATAATAATGGCTAATTAAATCAACTTTTAATGGAAGAGATTTATGGTGAGTATTTATTATTTCTGTAGCTTTATCTGGATCTGCACTAAGAAGTTTTAAGCTCAATAATCGTCCAATTAAAATAGAATGCAATTGTTTTTTGTGGGGTTTGTCAATATCAAAATCTTTGATTTTTGTATTATTAATAAAATTTCTAAATTCAAGTACCGCTTTTGAAAATAGAGTAATATCATATCTAACATTATTTTTTTTAATGATTTCTAAAGTATCCCCATAATATTTATTCAAACTCGAGTAGTCTACAAAAATTAGAAATACACAATCCAAAAAATTTATGTTATTGAGAAGTAGTGGGTGAAGTTTATCTTTTTTTCGAATTAATAAACCTATAGAATTACCAATTTTAAGCACTTCATCATAAGAAAACGAATTAAAATTAAGGGCCTTTAAATTGAATATTCTATCTATTAATTTATAATTTCCGTTATGCCATAATTCACGTATTAAAATTATAATTAGACTTGTAAAGTCTTCAGAACTTTTTTTGGTTTTCTTTACAAGATTAACTATGTCTTCAGGATTGTTCTTTGCAACAGATTTATAAATAATTTCAGTGATATTAATTTTTTCTTTGTACTTATAATTTTGTGTAAAATCGATGTAATTTTTATAACCTATAAATTGAGCCAGAGTGTTAAATGTTTTTATACTTGTTTTTGTTGACGGCAAAAGATTGTAAAATCGTCTCAGGGTATTATAGCTTATTTCTATATCTAAAATTTCAAAAATTGCATTTGACAAGAATACGCAGTCTCCTCTATTTTTTATTTCCCTTTTTATTTTCTTAGCGATTTCTTTCTTTAGGTTTTCAATCAAAATAAATTATTTTATATGAGCCAAATATGAGCCAAATATATAATATTTATTACTTATTTTAGGTATTTAAAAAAGTATATTACCCCATTAATACTTGTTCAATTTTTTTTTATAAATATTAATATTTTACATATGCTGGATTTAAATGTTGACTTACCTGATTTTATCTCTCCAGTAATGAAACAATGGTTAGTTCAATTTAAGTTAAATCAGATAAACGATTTAACACAATTGGGCTTATTTACATGGAGATTTAGGCCTAACAAACGTTTGCCAGAAAAGCCGAGAAGGATACCCACACTAGATTTAGATAAAACGATAACGCTCAAAGATTCAAGTTTTAGTAGATCTGTGTACTTTTTACAAATAGATGCCAGCACATTACATGTTTTTGAATCCTCTGGATTTTCTATGGCCGGTATGAGTAAAGCTAAAGAATATTTTCTCGAATCTGATAAATTTACAGAAGGCAAGGTTCTTCACAGTATGATTAGTTAATTACAAAAATTATTACAAACATTTTAGCACCACATTTTAATAGCGTACAATATTTAATTTATGAAAAAAACACTTCCTCAATGCTTTAATTATTTTATTGCAATACTATTTTTACTTTTTTCAAATTCTTTTGTGGGTCAAGAAAGCGCCCAAAACGATTCCCTAACTGCTAGTTTTGAGAAATATAAAAAGCATGTGCTAACTCTAGATTATATTGGAAGAAAAACAAACAGCAATCAATATTTTTTAAATCTAGCAAAAACCTATTGTGATTCAATCCTAACTACTGGTATTGATGATGATTGGGCAATTGCATTTAAGGAAAAAATAGATTTAACAATAGCTACGTGTGAATTTAACATGAACTATAAGGTTCAATTGTTTCCATATTTTAACGGCTTTCCTTCGTACATGGGTTTTGCAGATGATGCTATAGAATACGCATATGATGACGCCTTAAATGATTTATTTGCCACTAAATTTAAGAAAATTGGGAATACACCATTGGCAAATGTTAATATATCGTCAATCATCACAAGAGGAGACTGTGACGATGAAATGTTTGAAATTGTAAAGCAAACAATAATGGCAGGTACAGATCACATTGTACTTACCAAAGAAGATTTAGAGCGCATGCTTGGAGTTACTCGAGCCACAAATCTTACCAATGGAAACTTAGATAAAGCTGATTTAGATTTAATATCTACAGAATTAAAATTAGACAACCTTGGAATATTTGATGTTAGTAATGTAGATGTTATTGATGAAAAAATATGGTTGGTTCAAAGTAAATTTAACACATACTCAAAAAAAGAAGGCTTTACGTCGTCTGTTTTTACCAAGGGCTTTTGCTATGATAAAAAGGGATTTATTGGTTTTAATATTATTTTACTCATCTTGGAATC
This sequence comes from uncultured Paracoccaceae bacterium, assembly GCA_943788135.1. Classification (GTDB taxonomy): domain Bacteria; phylum Bacteroidota; class Bacteroidia; order Flavobacteriales; family Flavobacteriaceae; genus Hel1-33-131. Next base: position 94,127 of record CALSPC010000009.1, read on the forward strand.
TATTTTGTTGATTAGCGCTAATTGCGGTGATTGATGAGAAAATCATACCAAATACATTAGAACCAGAAAGCTATTTTCCTTCAAAGACTTGTTCTATCAACTCCTCAAGAAAAATTAAATTCGTTACCATCTGCTTTATCTCCCCTATATTTTTATCTGCATTGATGATATTCTCTGTTTCATATTTAGCTCCAGATGCCACAGATCATTATTTAGAATCTGCAGCGATGCTCTGGGTTGTCGCTCTTACTTTGGCTATGAGTATTAGTGCCTACGTTTATTAATCTATTTTTAGTTAACAGATTACAGATAGATGGTTTCCATAACCTCAGAGGCTATCGAACTTTTGCCAACGCATCTTTGTACGCTACTTATATTCCTCTTTTTGTTTTTTATATCATTCAATTTGAGTACTATCCTAGAGCTGCACATTTTATTTTGGTAATTCTAACTTTTGTTTTGGGTGACTTGATTGCAAGATCATACTTTCAGTTTACGAGTAAAACCAAACATTCAAATTTAAAAACTCAGGCGCTTATTTGGTGTCATTGCGGGTAGTAGTTGCTCTTGATTATTTTTAACTACTTATGCGCTCAAGGATATTTCTGTTGACACTTTTGTAGGCATTTTAATTTTTATTGCTCCTATTTCAATCTCATTCACTGGTTAATTGGTAAGTACATTGATAGTGCTTAATAGTAAAAAATTAAAATCTCCTGATGGAAATACACGTTGTTAGATAACCTTCTCTTTATTAAATGATGTTGTAGATCCAGTATCAGCTTTATATGACCCAATACAAAGTGATTTGTCTGATGATAATTTAAACGTAATGTTAGTTGCTGCTCCTATGGGCATGGGGAAAACAAGAAGTTTAAATGAGGCTAAGGGAGTCATTTTTCGAAAATGACTGGAAATGGTACTACGGTGATTGTGATGAGATTCAGGATGAGAATTCGGTCTCCTTTGAGCCTTTTCTTGAGGCCTTTAAAGACCTTCTTAGAGGTTGAGGAGTTTGTAGATAGGTCTACTACAAATGGAGTCCATTAGTGGGGAGGCAGTTAAAGCCCTTAGCAGACATTGCAGGAGGCTCCTCAGATTTGATCAGTGATTTTAAAAGAGACGAAAGTCGCACAATGACAGAAATAGGCGTTGAGATTGCCGAAAAACTTGAATTAAGCAAAAACAAGACAGTTTTTGTTATGGAGGATCTTCACTGGATTGATCCAGAGAGTTATGCCTTTTTAAAGCATTTCATCAAAACTGTTAAACAGAAGTGACTTTATTAGAAAGAATATGTGCATCGTTCTTAACTATTAGAAACGATGAGGTAAACAATTTAAGAGGGAGTTAGTCTACAAGCGCTCAAAGATGATTTAGAGGATGCCTTAAACAATAGTCTTGACCACTGAAGGCAGTAATTACGGATTTGCTTAGTTGAGGAAAGCTTTAACGTAAAAGATTTTATTAACCATGTCAGCAATCAAAACTCACAGTTTAAGATACAAGAGTGATTCGCTTGCTGATATCAACTACAAGTTAAATAGTTCCTTAAACTTGATACAGACTCTAACCTGAAAGATTACCCCGCTCTATGTTTTGAAAATTGTTGAGCAATGGATACAAAACAAAGTGCTAAAGTTTACTCCTGACGGTTATGTTCTTACAGACTCTATAGAATCTATTGAGCTGCCAAACACAAAAGAAATAGATTCTTATTATCACTCTATTCTTGGAGAGTTTGATGTGAAGTGGGCTAGAATGTTGGAGAGTGCTGCTATTATTGGCAGTAAATTTAATGCTGATATTTTATCTCAAGTTTGGGGCTATGAGTTGCTCGAAATACTTGGTTTTTTAGAAGAAGCTGAAGCTAAGGGCTTAATTATTGATTTATCTGAAGAAGATAATATTTATGAATTCAGTGATAAGCGGATTGTATCTGCAATAAAAAGTTATTTTCCTAGCTCTCAAAATAGTGGAGTTAAGCAAATTATCATTGAGTACAACAAGAGATACATTGACCTTCAAAAAGATATTATTAATGCCCCATCCGAGTTTTCTATGAGAAGAAATTTTGTCTGTGGTAAGACGCCTCACCCTTATGTCTTCAAGTTCAGCGCATAGTATTGACCTACCAAGCGTCTCATTTTTGAAATTATTGTGAGGATGATTCTTAATGAGGAACATGAAAAAATTAATGCATTTGTAAGTTTTTTAAGAAATAGAAATCTTACAGACTTAGCTGATCTTATAGCTATAATCAATAAAATTGCAAATCCAAATACTTCTTT
>CALSPC010000010.1 GCA_943788135.1 uncultured Paracoccaceae bacterium
AACGACAATAAGTTAGGTTAAAAATAAAATTATACGGAGATGAAATGTTATTTTTCAAATTATATAAATAGTTATTGTTAGACTCCTTATATACACTTATATTTGCCTCTTATTATATAATGAATTATGATTAACATTACATTACCAGATGGAAGTATAAGGTCTTTTAAAGAAAGTCTTACAGTATTAGATGTCGCTAAAGACATTAGTGAAGGGTTTGCTCGAAATGTTATTTCGGCGAAGTTCAACGATACTACTGTTGAAACCTCTACCCTTTTAACTACCGATGGTGATCTAACCTTATATACATGGAAAGATGAGGCAGGGAAAAAAGCTTTTTGGCATTCATCTGCTCATATACTTGCACAAGCTTTAGAGGAGTTATACCCTGGAGTGAAACTCTCTATTGGTCCTGCTATTGATAATGGATTTTATTATGATGTCGATTTAGGTGATCAAGTTATTTCAGATAAAGATTTTAAACGCATTGAGGATAAAATGATTGAAATTGCACGTGGAAAACATGAATTTTCTATCAAATCAGTTTCAAAAGCCGATGCGCTTTTAAAATATAAAAATGAAAACAATGAATATAAGGTCGAATTAATTGAGAACCTTACGGATGGTGAAATTACATTCTGTGACCATTCATCTTTCACAGATTTATGTCGTGGGGGTCACATTCCAAATACAGGAATTGTTAAAGCGGTTAAGATTTTAAGTGTTGCTGGTGCCTACTGGAGAGGAGATGAAAACAATACACAACTAACACGAGTTTATGGAATTTCATTTCCAAAACAAAAAGAACTCACAGCATACTTAGTGCTTTTAGAAGAAGCAAAGAAAAGAGATCACAGAAAACTAGGGAAACAGTTGGAGCTTTTCACATTTTCAAAAAAAGTGGGGCAAGGGTTGCCGTTATGGCTACCAAAAGGAGCTGCATTGCGTTCTCGCTTAGAGGATTTCTTGAAAAAAGCACAAGAAAAAGCAGGTTATGAGATGGTGATTACACCTCATATTGGTCAAAAGGAGTTGTATGTTACATCAGGTCATTACGAAAAATATGGTGCAGATAGCTTTCAAAGTATCCAAACTCCAAAAGAGGGCGAAGAGTTTTTATTGAAACCTATGAATTGTCCGCACCATTGTGAGATTTATAACGCCAAACCGTTTAGTTATAAAGAATTACCAAAACGATACGCCGAATTTGGCACGGTATATCGATATGAACAAAGTGGTGAATTACATGGACTGACACGAGTTCGTGGGTTTACACAAGATGATGCGCATATATTCTGTATGCCAGATCAATTACATGAGGAGTTTCAAAACGTGATCGATTTAGTTCTTTATGTTTTTGGCTCTTTAGGGTTTGAAAATTTCTCAACCCAAGTATCGGTTCGTGATCCCGAAAATTTAGAGAAGTATATTGGGGCGTCAGACGTTTGGGACAAGGCAGAACAAGCAATTATTGATGCTGCAGAAGCTAAAGGATTGGATTATAGTGTAGAAACAGGTGAAGCTGCCTTTTATGGCCCTAAATTAGATTTTATGGTCAAAGATGCCCTTGGCCGACAATGGCAATTGGGTACAATTCAGGTAGATTACAACTTACCCGAACGCTTTGACCTTACCTATAAAGGCGCTGATAATGAACTACATAGACCTGTCATGATTCACCGTGCTCCTTTTGGAAGTATGGAACGATTTGTGGCTATTTTGTTAGAACATACAGGCGGTAATTTTCCACTTTGGTTAATGCCAGAGCAGGTAATTATACTGACAATTAGCGAGAAATATGAAAAATACGCTCGAAAAGTTTTAAATTCGCTAGAAAATAACGAAATTCGCGCCCTCGTGGATAATAGAAACGAAACAATGGGTAAGAAAATCCGGGATGCAGAGATTCAAAAAGTCCCATATATGATTATCGTTGGAGAACAGGAAGAAATCGACGAGACACTGAGTGTTAGAAAACATGGAGGTGATGATTTAGGCACAATTAGTGTGGCATCATTTTCATCTATTATAGAAGAAGAAATTAAAAAAACATTAAAAGAATTTTAAGTTTAACTAAAATATAAAGCCATAGCAATACGTAGAAGAAGAGACAGAGGTCCTCTAAGAATTATTAAAGAAGATCAGCACAAGATCAACAGAAAAATCACCGCACAGGAGTTAAGACTAGTTGGTGACAATGTTGAAGTTGGTGTATACAGCCTATCAGAAGCCTTAGCAATTGCTCGAGAGCAAGAGGTGGATTTAGTGGAGATATCACCAAATGCTGTCCCACCAGTATGTAAAGTTATGGATTACAAAAAGTTTCTTTATGAACAAAAGAAGCGTGACAAAGCTATTAAATCTAAAGCTACAAAAGTAGTGATTAAAGAGATTCGTTTTGGACCTCAAACCGATGATCATGATTATGCTTTTAAGAAAAAACACGCTGAAAAGTTTCTAAAGGAAGGGGCTAAATTGAAAGCCTTTGTATTTTTCAAAGGGCGTTCGATAATTTATCAAGAACAAGGTCAAATTTTATTATTGCGTTTAGCGCAAGATTTAGAAGACTTAGGAAAGGTAGAACAAATGCCAAAACTGGAAGGTAAACGAATGATTATGTTTATCTCCCCAAAAAAAGTAAAATAAGCGAAGCAACTAAATAAAAGGAGAAAATGCCTAAAATGAAAACCAAGTCTAGTGCCAAGAAACGTTTTAAAGTAACGGGTACTGGAAAAATCAAAAGAAAGCATGCGTTCAAAAGCCACATTCTAACGAAGAAGTCTAAAAAACGTAAGCTTGCTCTGACGCACAGTACATTGGTACATGCGAATGACGAAGCAAACATTAAGCAACAATTACGTTTAAAGTAAACGTTGTTTAGGTTAAAAATTAATTTTATAAACCATGGAGTTAGGCCATAAAAGCATTCAATAAAATTGGATCGCCTACTACAAAAAACATTTAAGAAATGCCAAGATCAGTAAATTCAGTGGCCAAAAGAGCCCGCAGAAAAAAAGTATTAAAACAAGCTAAAGGGTACTTTGGAAGACGTAAAAACGTATGGACAATTGCAAAAAATGCAGTTGATAAAGCCATGCTTTATGCTTACAGAGACCGTAGAAATAAGAAAAGAACATTCCGTGCTTTATGGATCATGCGTATCAATGCAGGAGCCAGAGCTCATGGATTATCCTATTCACAATTTATTGGGAAACTCAAAACTAATAACATCGAACTAAACCGTAAGGTTTTAGCTGATTTAGCAATGAATAACCCAGAAGCTTTCAAAGCTATTGTCGATAAAGTAAAGTAAGGCAAATAGCCTATTGTATCATATTCGCTTATAAAAAGCCTCGCAATGCGAGGCTTTTTTAATTTAAAGACATTAATCTTTGTTTTTGTTATAAACATGTGGGTTTTTAACGACGCCCTTTTTAAATACTCTTCTTAAACTCATCCTAATAAAAGCATCAAATTTAAGAACTTGATTTCTAATTTTCTGGTGGGGTCTTCCTCTAAAGGTAGTCACATGAAATTTATCGGTAGTTGAAAGTGAAGTGTTAGAGAAATAATAATTGGACACACAATTTCTCGAAGCATCAACCAAAACAGGGCTTACAGAATGCCATGATTTATCGTGTGTAGCCATAACAACCAGCCTATTAAATCTTGAATACAAAGTGGTCTGAGGATGTTTAAGTCCTTTTGGCCAGATTTCTAAATGCCCTCCATTAGAGTCATTCCAATTTGGAGTGACATAAAACAATAAATTGAGAACACGCCAGTTATTTCTTTCTTTATCATGAGAATTGTCTAAATGTGGATTCAAGAATTGGTGTTGTTCCATAGATGATAGTCCTCCTGCATATAAATCCGCATCGGGATGAAGGTCTTCAATAGAGCAAATATTTTTAATCAATTTTACTATACGTTCGTCTTGGAATGCATAAATCAACTCTTCCAAAATGGGCGCATATTGATTCATCTGTACGGCAATATGTTTGTTTTCTTTAATGCTTTTCTTAAGAACCATTTCATCTTTAGACGGAAACTGACTGTTAATATAGGTTGTTAGTTCTGGTGGCAATAGATCATCAATAAAAAAATATCCAATTTGATGCCTAGAGGATTCATACTGGGTTTTAATACGTGCTTTATCGAGAGTTAATCGATTTAAGATAAGTTGAGCAAGATCTTTTCTGTGCATAAAAGAATCTGAAATCATATAAGAAAAACTAAATTAGAACTTTGACAGTATTCTAGACTTTTTTTGAGTTCCAATATACTAATAAATGATGAATCCTTTTAAAAAGGTTCTAAATTTTAATCTTGAAGTTTAAAGACTTGCTGAAGTAACGTTGTTGTACGAGATGAAAGCTGCGTTCGTATTTGTACCTCCTCAATAGCGATCATTTCATACACCCCTTTGAGCGCTTCTTTGGTCACATAATCTGTAAGATCTGTATTTACAGATTCAGTAAAGGGGATTTTATTATATTTTTGGATTAAAGTATTCCAGATTTTATCAGCACCAACGCTTGTAAAGGAGTGTTGGATTATAGGATTAAATTTTTGATATAACACTTCTTCGGTTTTAGTGGTCAAGTATTCGGTTGCAGCTGTGTTGTTTCCTAACAAAATGGTCTTAGCGTCCTCAAATTTTATATCTTTTACCGCCGAAATAAATACTGGAGTTGCTTCTTTAACAGCGTCTTCAGCAGCACGATTAAGAACTTTTAGACCTTCATCTGCTAAATCACTCAATCCAATAGTTCTGAGTGCTTTATCTACTTTTGTTAATGCTTCAGGCAGTACTATTTTTACGCGTTCATTTTTAAAAAAGCCGTCTTTTTGAGTGAGCTTACTCACTTGTTTATCGATGCCTAATGTTAGTGCTTCACGTAGTCCCGCTGCTATATTGATAGTAGGGGCTTGTTGCCCTTGAGGAAGCTGTTCAACAACCTGTTGTAATTGTGCACATGATGATAATTGAAATACGATAAGAGATAGAAAAAGAAAACGGAGCATAGGTTTTGATTTTGAGGTTAGATTATTAAGGGCGTTAGTATAATTAGTAGAAATTAGGTTTTTTGTTTTTTCTTACGGGCTGCAGGAAACAACACGTTATTTAAAATTAATCGGTATCCAGGAGATGTAGGATGTAAATCTAATTCTGTTTTAGGGTCTCCTACTCTATGGGTATAATCTTCAGGGTCATGACCGCCATAAAATGTAAAAAATCCTTGGCCTTTGATGCCGTGAATGTATCGGGCCTCGCCATTAGATTTATTTTCACCCATAACGAGCACATTAGATTTTACTTGAGCTCTGGCATAGGCTGTAGTTTGCCCCATAAATCCTTTTACAAGTGCTGTATGGTTTTGATTCAACATTGTGGGAATTGGGTCCCATTTTGCAGAATATTCTGTTAGTGTAAAATAATCTAATTCTTTTGCTATTTTGCGTTTTTGAGTCATATCAATACTTGAGAACTCATATATTTTTGGGTTGCGTTCTACAATAAAATCTTGAAATGCAAAGGTTTTAGAATAGTCTAACTGGGATTGGTAGTTAGGAGTACTCCCATCACCATCAAACATAGCTTCACAAATATCAAGAGACTGTGCAGCTAAAGCAATATCAAAACTATCGGTTGCGCTACACATGGCAAACATAAAACCACCACCTAAAACATATTCTCTTATTTTTTGAGCCACTGCTAATTTTTGTTCAGAAACTTTATTATATCCTAAACTCATAGCCAGCGCTTCAGCCTTTTGTTGCTGCTCTATATACCAAGCTGCATTTCTGTAGGCACTGTAAAACTTACCATATTGCCCTGTAAAATCTTCGTGATGAAGGTGTAACCAATCATATAGCAATAAAGCATCACTCAAAACTTCAGTGTCATAAATAGTTTCGTAAGGAATTTCAGCATAGGTTAAAACCATGGTTACGGCATCGTCCCATGGCTGTTTACCACTAGGGGAATAGACAGCAATTTTGGGTGCTTTTTCAAGAATCACAGCATCCATATTTTTATTTGGACTGCTAATTTCTTTAAGAACAGTAGAGGCTTCAGCTTCACTAATGAGTTCATACGAAACACCTCGAATACGGCATTCTTTTTCGATAGCATCACTATAGGGTAACAAAAAAGAGCCACCTCTATAATTAAGAAGCCATTTGATATTTTCTTGTGTATTTAAAGTCCAATAGGCAATTCCATAGGCTTTCAAATGATTTTTTTGACTATCTGCATCCATAGGAATAAGGATGTATGAGGCATGTGTTAGCATGCTAAGCGCTAAAAAAAGACTGAGTATAACTGTTTTCATTGCTTAAATATACTTAAAAAAATGAGTCAAACTTTTCTAATAAGGGGTATCATCATCAGAATCTCCAAACGCATCACTTGGATCGACTCTAAAATTGTCCTGTTTAAAAGTATCGTCATTGGCTGCCGCATTCATTTTTGAGTGAAATTCAGTATCAAATGGGGAATCAAAATCATCAAGATTGTCAAACTTTCCTAGGTGACCAATGAATTTTAGACGGATATTTTCGAGTCCACCATTACGGTGCTTTGCAATAATAAATTCTGCTTGACCTTCTGAAGGTGTATGTTGTTCGTCATCCCACTCATCAATTTTGTAATATTCTGGACGGTAAATAAAAGATACAATATCAGCATCTTGCTCGATGGCTCCAGATTCTCTCAAATCGGATAGTAATGGACGCTTGCTTCCTCCACGAGTTTCCACGGCTCGTGATAATTGCGATAATGCAATGACAGGGATACTTAGTTCTTTAGCAAGAGCTTTAAGGTTTCGAGAAATCATAGAAATTTCTTGCTCACGATTTCCCCCTTTTTGAGAGCCTCCTGCGGTCATGAGCTGCAAATAATCAACCACTATAAGTTTTATGCCATTTTGGGACGCCAGGCGGCGAGCCTTTGCTCTTAAATCAAAAATGGATAATGACGGTGTATCATCGATATATAATGGTGCTTTTTCAAGCGCTTTAACTTTCACATTTAGCTGTTCCCATTCGTGTTTTTCGAGACGTCCAGTTCTTAGTTTTTCTGAATTTAGTCCTGTTTCAGAAGAAATTAAACGGGTTATTAGTTGAACGGATGACATTTCTAACGAAAAGAAAGCTACAGGAATACTTTGTGTTACAGCAATATTACGTGCCATTGACAATGTCAAGGCGGTTTTACCCATACCTGGACGTGCAGCAATTATAATCAAATCACTTTCTTGCCAACCAGAAGTGAGCTTATCTAATTTATCAAAGCCCGATGGTACTCCGGAGAGTCCTTCTTTGTTTGATATTTCTTCAATTTTTTTCTTGGCTTGAAACACTAAATCTTGAGCGGTCTCCGTAGATTTTTTAATATTGCCTTGAGTCACTTCATATAATCTTGACTCAGCCTTATCCAATAGATCAAACACATCTTTTGTTTCGTCAAAGGCTTCCTCGATAATTTCATTTGAAATCTTGATTAAACTACGCTGGATAAATTTCTGTAAAATGATACGTGCATGAAACTCAATATGTGCCGATGAAGATACTTTTTGGGTTAATGAGATAAGATAAAAATCACCTCCAATTAAATCAAGTTTAGAATTTTTTCGGAGTTGAGTTGAAACTGTTAATAAATCTACAGGCTCACTGTTTTCAAATAATTGAAGTATTGCTTCAAATATATATCGGTGAGCATCTTTATAAAACGCATCCGTACTTAGGATATCAATCACTTCATCGACTCCTTTTTTGTCAATCATCATTGCGCCTAGCACCACTTCTTCTAAATCAATTGCTTGAGGCGGAATTTTTCCTTTCTCTAAGCTAATTAGTGTGCTTTTATCGGTTTTGTATACTTTTACTGGTTCTGGTTGTTTCATGTGTTGGTCATCATTCTGCTTCGTAATACGAGGAGTTAAATTACTTGGTTAATCATTACGAAAGTACTTAAAAAATAAGGATAAGTGCCTTTAAACAGTAACGTGTACTCCACAATTGAACTGTTTATAAGTCAAAAATATTGTTGATAAGCATTAAAAAAGTCAAGTAAACTACTTGACTTTTATTTTTTCTAGAAGAGCGCTGTTTGTTAATCATTGAAAACACCCATTTGAGCGTACTTTTCCATGCGTTGATCTACTAATTCTTTTGGTGATAAGTTTTTAAATTCATTGTACGATTTCACTATAGTATTGGAAACCGACCTAAAGGTTTGTTCGCGATCTTTGTGTGCACCACCAAGTGGTTCTTTCACAATTTCATCAACCAATTTCATACGCTTCATATCTTTAGCTGTAAGTTTTAAAGCTTCTGCAGCTTGTTCTTTATATTCCCAACTTCTCCATAAAATAGAAGAACATGATTCAGGGGAAATCACAGAATACCAAGTATTTTCTAACATCAAAACTTTGTCTCCAACCCCTATTCCAAGAGCACCTCCAGATGCACCTTCGCCAATAATAATGGTGATAATTGGTACTTTCAAGCGTGTCATTTCAAGAATATTTCGTGCGATAGCCTCGCCTTGACCACGTTCTTCAGCTTCAAGCCCAGGATAAGCACCAGGAGTATCAATAAGAGAAACGACTGGAATCCCAAATTTTTCAGCTGACTTCATCAAACGCAATGCTTTTCGATAACCTTCTGGATTAGCCATACCAAAGTTTCGATATTGTCTTGTTTTGGTATTATAGCCTTTTTGTTGACCTATAAACATAAAGCTTTGATCTCCAATTTTCCCTAATCCACCAATCATCGCTTTGTCATCTTTAAAATTACGATCGCCGTGAAGTTCTAAAAAAGAATCGCCACATATAGCATTGATATAGTCTAAAGTATAGGGACGGTCCGGATGTCTTGACAACTGTACTCGTTGCCATGGTGTTAAGTTTTTATAAATTTCTTTTTTGGCAATTTCAAGTTTGTTTTGAATCTGAACACAAGTTTCAGAAACATCAACATCACTTTCTTTTCCAATAATTTGACACTTTTGTAATTGATCTTCTAGTTCCTTAATAGGTAACTCAAACTCTAGATATTCCATAGAAATTCAAGATTAATGTTAGTTAGTTAGTTGGCAAATATAAAACTTTAATAGATTTCAAGGGTTAGATTTTGAGTTTATTGATGTTTTTAAACACGGCATTAAGAAGTACTGTTGAAATTATAAGAGCTGCCCCGATATAAAACATAGGTTGCATGGTTTCCGTCTCTGGAAATAATAGTAGTGCTAATAAAATACCGTATATAGGTTCTATATTATAAGTGAGAACTAAGGTGTATGGGGTAATGTGTTTCATCACGTGAACAGAAGCTATAAAAGCATAGGCTGTACATATGGACGCTAGAATAAATACGTATAGCCAATCAGAATTTGAGAGTTGAAAGTAGGTTTTATCAAATCCGTTCCCCGTAAAGGCAATAAAAATAGAGATGAAAATAACACCGCTTACAAATTCATAGAATGAAATGACGCTCGGTTTATAGTGTTCTACAAATTTCCCGTTTAGCACTGCAAATAGTGTTGAAAATAAGGCTGAAGTGATTCCAAGTGCAATCCCTAAAATATATTTTAACTCTGCTTGAGTTATTAAGACTATTCCAATTATAACAATACATCCAAATATGATTTCATAACCAATAATTTTACGTTTATAAAATAACGGCTCTATAAAGGACGCAAAAAATGCACCTGTAGAAAACATTGCTAAGGCAATTGAGATGTTTGCTACTTTGATGGCAGCAAAAAAAGTAATCCAATGCAAGGCAATAATGATTCCGGCAATCGAAAATCTGGCAATCGCTCTTAGCGGGACTTTAAGGGATATTTTTTTGAGTTTAATAAATATAAACATTAGCAATCCAGCAATGGTCATTCTATACCAAACTAAGGGTGTGGCTTCTAGTGAAATTAATTCCCCTAGAATAGCTGTAAACCCAGCGATTAGCACCAACAAATGTAGGTGCAAATAGTTTATAAGTTTAACGTTTTGCATTGTACAATAAGTAAATTGCTAAGCCGCCAAAAACAATATTAGGAAACCAAACAGCCAAAAGTGGGGAGAAATCAGATTGTTCGGCCATAACGCCGAATACTTTATCAAAAAACACATAAATCATGGCAATAACCACTCCAAAAGCTAAGTTGACACCCATACCACCACGACGTTTTATGGATGAAACGGCTACGGCTATAATTGTGAGTATAAATACTGAAACAGGAAGACTCCATTTTCTATACTGCACAACTCTGTAGCGGTTAATATTAGAGGAACCTCGAAGTTCTTCTCTAGCGATAAAAGTCATCAACTCGTTATAGGTTAATGTTTCAGCAACATACTTTGGAGGCGTTAAATCTTGTAAATCAAAACCAAATATGGTGTCTTTTTTACGACTAAACTCCAATTGATCATCGTTTTCCCCAATGATTCTAAGATTATAATTTGTCAATTGATACGTACTGTCTTTTTCTATAAAGCGTATCGCAGAAGCATGAATTTTATAAGCTAACTTGTTGCCCTCAAAATGTTCAAGCGTGAAATTATTTCCACGTTTTCTTTTGAGATCAAAATTGCTAACATAAATATAATCGTTATCATTTATTTGACGGTAAATGTGCTGTGTTTCTGTGACTTTGGTATTTTTTAAATATTTATATGTAAACTCATTAAAACCTTTACTTGCCATAGGTGCCCAATACATGCCTAACATCAAGGCTAAAGTCGCCACAATCGTAGCGCCAATTAGATAAGGTCTTAGAAACCGTGCAAAAGATACACCTGAACTTAAAAAGGCTACAATTTCTGTATTATTTGCCAGTTTGGACGTAAACCAAATTACAGAAAGAAATAGAAATAGCGGGAATAGTAGTGTGGCAAAATAAATCGTGAAATCAAAATAATAAGACGCTACCTCCTCAAAAGGAACTTCATTTTCTAAAATTCGATCAATTTTTTCGGCAAGATTTGCGGTAATTCCAATCGGAATGAACAGCAATAACATCATAAAAAATGTAAACAAATACCGTTTTAATATATACCAATCTAATATTTTCATAGGCTTATAAGCGATTATCCATTTGCTTTACCATCATAGCTTTCCATGTGCCAAAATCGCCAGCTAAAATATGTTTTCTAGCTTCTCGTGTTAGCCACAAGTAAAACCCTAAGTTATGAATTGTGGCGATTTGTTTTCCTAATAATTCGTTAACTGTAAATAAATGTTTTAAATAAGCTTTAGAATATTCGGTATCTACAAATGTAATTCCCATAGGATCAATAGGCGAAAAATCGTCTTTCCACTTTAGGTTCTTAATGTTTATGGAGCCATGAGCCGTAAATAACATGCCATTTCTGGCATTTCGGGTTGGCATCACACAATCAAACATATCAACGCCTAAGGCAATATTTTCAAGAATATTAATTGGTGTGCCTACACCCATTAAGTAGCGGGGTTTATCTTCTGGCAAAATTTCACACACAACATCGGTCATCGCATACATTTCATCAGCAGGTTCACCAACAGATAAACCGCCTATGGCATTTCCGACGGCTCCTGAATTTGCAATATATTCTGCCGACTGTCGTCTTAAGTCTTTATAGGTACTACCTTGAACTATCGGAAAAAAGGCTTGATCAAAATCATATTTTAGGGGCGTTTTGTCAAGATGATTGATACAACGCTCTAACCAACGGTGTGTCATATGCATCGATCGTTTTGCATAGTTATAATCGCAAGGATAAGGCGTACATTCATCAAAAGCCATGATAATATCTGCTCCGATACTGCGCTGAATTTCCATTACATTTTCAGGGGTAAATGTATGCATACTCCCATCAATATGACTTTTAAATTTAACTCCTTCTTCTTTGATTTTGCGATTTGCAGAAAGTGAATACACTTGATAACCTCCCGAATCCGTTAAAATATTCCGATCCCAATTCATAAATTTATGAAGTCCTCCGGCTTTTTCTAACACCTCAACTTGTGGTCGTAGAAATAAGTGATAGGTATTTGCTAAAATCACATCAGGATTGATATCATTTTTGAGTTCACGTTGGTGTACACCTTTTACAGTACCTACAGTCCCTACGGGCATAAAAATTGGAGTTTCAATAACACCATGATCTGTTGTTATTGTAGCTGCTCGTGCTTTAGTTTCGGTGTCTTTTTTTAATAAATCGAATTTCAAATTCTTAAATTACATGGTTAATGGTACAATTTTTAAGGATATAAAGAACAACGCTATTTACCCTTGTACAAAATTTTTGTTGCAATTATTTAGTGGCGCGTGGTTTGTAGTTGATCAGATAGTCTCCCTTGGGCTTACCCTCATCAAAGGAGCTCCCTTTTAATAGTAAACGTGTTTGTTCTCGAGCTTCTTGGTTACTCCAACCCTCATACTCTATTCGATAAATTGCTGAAAACATCTGTGCACGTCCCACGCCATGATAGCAGTGTATTAATACGGGGTAATTATCTGGGTCGTCCATGATTTGCAAAAATTCATCTACGGTGTCTTGTGTTGGCACTTGATCGGTTCCTAAGTTAAAATAGCTTACTCCCTCAAGCTTTTCTACAGCTTCTTTTTCAGCGGTGAGCTCTTCTGGAATTTCTGGGTTATTAACTTTGTCTTTGGTATGTGGAAAACGGAGATCAATCACACTATTGATGCTATGATCTTTAATATAGCCCGCAATTTTATTGGGTGGAATTACTCCAGATTTATAGACTTTGTTTTCTGAAATTTCTTTAAAATTATAATTGAAGTGAACATCGTAAACATATTTTGAAACGCCTAGCAGAATCAGACCTAAAAGAAGAAGTAGAATTTTTTTTCTCATCACTATTAAATTTTAATTATAAATTTCTATCAACAATTCTTTCAAAATAATCTTTTAAAAATGCTTTACACTTAAGTTCAACAGCATCCATTTCAGCTGTTCGATTGGAAATTAAATTTGTTTCTAATCCTAAATCATTGATCGTCATAAAAACCTACAGCTTTTACGCCGTCAAATATACAAATTATATTGCCCTCAGAATACATGTAATTTTGTCCAATAAAACTAACTACAAAAGGATCCATTTTAGAGGGTTTTTCTGAAACCAGGCTTCGCCCCCAACTTCTAAACGGTTTGTTGTAACCGACCATGTCAATGATGGTAGGATAGATGTCTATTTGCTGCGCTAACTCAGATTTAACACCTGTAAATTCACCATTTGGGCTATAAATCATAATAGGTACAGCCAAGCGATTCATTAGCTTTCGATATTCACTATACCTTATTTGATTGGAGTGATCAGCAGTAATAATAAAAATAGTATTCTGAAACCAAGGCTCTTTTTTAGCTGCTTCAAAAAATTGTTTAAACGCAAAATCTGTATAGCCCACACACTGATGCATTGGCACATCACCTTTAGGGAATACGCCTTCATATTCCTTAGGAATAATGTAGGGTTCATGAGAAGTGACTGTAAAAATAGTAGAAAAAAACGGGGTTGTTTTGGTATCTAAAGTGGTTTTCATAAACTGAAAAAAGGGATCATCCCAAATTCCCCAAACACCATCAAACAAGGCATCGTTATTAAATTCTGTTTTTCCATAATAATTATCAAACCCTAGAATATTTGAAAACCCTAGAAACCCCATTGAACCATTCGGTGCCCCATGAAAAAAAGAGGTGTCATAGCCTTCAGAATTTAAAATTGAAACCACAGACTCAATGTCCTGATTAGCATATGGAGAGGAGGTAAAAGCATCTTTAAAAGATGGAATTCCCGCCAAAACCGAAGACATTCCATGTATTGATTTTCTTCCGTTTGCATAGGCTTTGTTAAAGATCAAACTCTTGGTGGCAAGAGAATCTAAAAAAGGTGTATAGCTAACATAGTCTTTAATTTGAGTGGGGTCATTAAAAGCTCCAATATATTCTCTACCATAGCTTTCTGTAATAAAGACAACTATATTGGGTTTGTTTTTTACGGTATTTGGATACGCTTTTAGAGGTTGAACTAAACGATCTACTTCGGGTTTTTTGAGATCATAAGAAACTTTTTTAAATGTTTTTTTATTGAAAGTTCTAATAATTGTAAAAGGTGTATTTAATATAAAATCGGCATGTTGAATTTTGGACGTATGTCTGTTAGCATCTACCAAATTGATGGGACGCGTACTTTTTCTAAAATCGCCTCGGATGCCGCCTACCATTAATGTGATCATAAGCAGAAAACATGCTACAGAAGTTAGCACATATGACAACACCCCTTTTGAGTAGGGTTTTGTACTAATTTTCACCTTTTTGTAAAGAACTATCCACACAACTGTGGTTAGAATAAATAACAAAAAAACATGCCAATAACTTACTGCAAAACGGGCAAACATTTCAAAACGATTATCTTCGTTTTTAACCACATCCCATTCAGAGATAGTTGTTCTATTATAATTAAATTTATAATAGATTAAATCCACAAAATTAAAAGACATCCCTATCAAATTTGTAGTGAAGTACACGTAAAAAATGATTTTCTGGTAAATCTTATGCGTATTTATTACGAAAGGAAGCATTGAAAGTAACACAAATAAGCTATTTAGATAAAAAATAGCTGCAGTATCAAATGCAAGACCATGATAACTTAGTTTCAGATATTCAACTACTGAGTCAATTTCTAAAAAGGAATAATTATAAATAAAAAATAAAAAACGACTAAAAGCATACATTAAATAAACTAATAAAAGCCTATAAATCAATACTTTATATTCTTGTACTCTAAAAAATTGTTGCATTAAAAATAATTCAAAAATAAGTGTAAAAATAGCAAAGAAATTACACTTATAAACACTTGATATGCATTATTATAAATTGTTAGTTAAATTGTAAAAAATACAAGGTTAAATACTTCATCTCTTTAAAATTAAAATTATCTTTGAAAATCATTTTTTTTAACATCTAAAACATTAGGCAATGTCTAACACTAATTTACAGGATTTAACAACTCAAGTTCGTAGGGATATTTTACGAATGGTTCACAAAGTGAATTCCGGTCACCCCGGTGGTTCATTAGGCTGCACAGAATTTCTTGTGGCACTTTACACAACAATCATGGATCGCAAAGAAGGCTTTGATATGGATGGCCATAACGAAGATTTATTTTTTCTATCGAACGGACATATTTCGCCCGTATTTTATAGTGTATTAGCGCACTCAGGATATTTTCCAGTTGAAGAGTTAAATACATTCAGATTGTTAAACTCTAGATTGCAGGGACACCCGACCACACACGAAGGACTTCCTGGAGTTCGAATTGCCTCTGGATCTTTAGGTCAAGGACTTTCAGTTGCTTTAGGTGCTGCCCAAGCAAAAAAATTAAATAATGATTCGCATCTCATATATAGTCTTCATGGCGATGGCGAACTTCAAGAAGGACAAAATTGGGAAGCTATCATGTATGCTTCTGCAAAAAATGTAGATAATATTATTGCCACTATTGATTTAAATGGAAAACAAATTGATGGTACAACAGACGATGTATTAGCAATGGGAAGTATCAAAGGCAAGTTTGAAGCATTTGATTGGACTGTTATTGAAATCGAAAACGGTAACGATCTTGATGCTATATTAGACGGTATGGCGAGGGCTAAATCTGCAACAGGAAAAGGAAAACCTGTATGTGTTCTTTTAAAAACTATGATGGGTAATGGTGTCGATTTCATGATGCATACGCATGCATGGCACGGCAAAGCGCCTAATGATGACCAATTAGAAAATGCATTAAACCAAAATCCAGAAACTTTAGGCGATTATTAAATTCAAAACCAACAATACGATGAAAACTTATACATATACAGAAAAAAAAGATACGAGAAGTGGTTTTGGAGCTGGCCTTACAGAACTCGGAAGAACCAACCCAAATGTAGTCGCACTTTGTGCAGATCTTATTGGATCTCTCAAAATGAATCAATTTATTGAAGAAAATCCAGAACGTTTTTTCCAAATTGGTATTGCTGAAGCCAATATGATGTCTATTGCTGCTGGTTTAACCATTGGTGGTAAGATCCCTTTTACAGGAACTTTTGCTAACTTTTCGACTGGTCGTGTTTATGACCAAATTAGACAATCAATTGCCTATTCTGATAAGAATGTAAAAATTTGTGCCTCACATGCAGGTCTTACCCTTGGCGAAGATGGTGCTACACACCAAATTTTAGAAGATATTGGATTAATGAAAATGCTTCCTGGCATGGTGGTTATCAATACTTGTGACTACAACCAAACCAAAGCAGCAACTATTGCCATAGCAGACTATGAAGGTCCCGTATATTTACGATTTGGAAGACCAGCTGTACCTATTTTTACACCAGCAGATCAAGTGTTTGAAATTGGAAAAGCGATTCAACTTCAAGAGGGGTCAGACGTAACAATCGTTGCAACTGGACATCTCGTTTGGGAAGCACTAGAAGCTGCAAAAGTATTGTATGAACAAGGCATTTCCGCAGATGTCATTAATATCCATACGATCAAACCTTTAGATGATAAAGCAATACTAGCGTCTGTCAAAAAGACCGGTTGTATTGTCACTGCAGAAGAACACAACCATCTTGGTGGCTTAGGTGAAAGCGTAGCAAGAACCTTAGCACTTCACCATCCAACGCCTCAAGAATTTGTGGCAACGGATGATACCTTTGGTGAATCGGGAACTCCTGCACAACTGATGGAAAAATATGGCCTTAATAGCGACAGTATTGTAGCAAAAGCCCTTAAAGTAATTAAGAGAAAGTAAGGTCAAATACCAATAATAACATGAAAAAAGACTCGCAAATGCGAGTCTTTTTCTTATATGTATTTGAACGTTTTACCTATTCTATTGGATCAGATTCTGTAGCATCTAAATAATTAGGTACATCATTGCCGTTGGTATCCACTAAAGTAACACGATTAGCACTGTAAGAACCATCTGTATTTTGTTTTATAGGAGATAAAAATTGGTTACTAGTCAACTCTAGTGCATCTAATTGAGTTTGAAGCGCAGCTCTAGAGGGTTCACTGTAGGACTCGGTTTTTATTTCATCTGCCGTTATTGTACCATCACCATCATCATCTTGGTCTATAAAATTTGGAAATGTATTAGCATCTTTATCGTCGTTAAATAAATCATTATCCAAGTTAACATCTTCTAAATATGAAGGAATTCCATCAGAATCATGATCATTTGTTTCTGATTGCATTAATTCAAACTTAAATATTAAATTTGAATAGGAAGGTATGCTTGTTTGAGAGGTGGAATAATAGCCTAAACCTGAGGGTAAAAACATAACGCCCATTCCATAACCGTCAAAAGAAACTGTACCATCTGAATTCGAAGCAAAAGAACTAGCCACATTAAAATGTGGTATGGCGCGACTCCAACCTGCTACTACATACACCAAGTCGAATACAACAGGTGTAGAAGAGCGATCAAATTCAGTTCCATCCATAAGAAATCCAGAATAATTAACACGTACTTTATCAGAAAACATAGGCGAAACAGCCCCTTCTCCTTGTTTGATATTTAAAATATAATACTCGTATTCGACCTCTGAATAGGTCGTTGATTTGGTCTCAACAGCTGATATTAAAAGGGTTGCATCAGAAGGTATTGTTTCGCCTTCTAGAAGTTCAGTAATCTCAAGGTCATCAATAGTTGGATTTTCCATGGCATTAACTTCCGCAGCATTATAATAATGTGTGTTCAGGTAATTTTCAAGAGCAGCGGCATCCTCGACTTGTTGCTCAGTACGGTCATTTTCAGGAATAACTGTGACAGTCTCTTCCTCATCTTCGTTACAAGCCATTATATTGATAAACACTGTAGAAATGAAAAGCAGCTTAAATATATTGTTCATGTATTTATTTTTATTAGTTGTGATAGACCTCATTTTATAGTCGTTAAGCATTCTCTTGATTGTCGAATTTTAGGAATGAAACATTCATTCCTCTGTAATTAGTGGTGCAAGATACAATATTATAGTATTTTTGTATAATACATTAACGTTGTTTTAAACATTTTATGAGAATCGATAAATATTTATGGTGCGTTCGTTATTTCAAAACTCGAAATAGCGCCTCTACGGCTTGTAAAAAAGGACATGTCAGAGTAAATGACGTGATTGCAAAGCCTAGCAGAGAACTATTCCCTACGGATAAATTAGTGGTTCGAATTAATCAGATAAACTACCAATTGACAGTTTTGGATATACCTCCTAGTAGAGTTGGCGCTAAACTTGTGGATATTTATAGGATGGATACCACCCCTAAATCCGAATTTGAAGCACAAGAGCTTTTAAAATATTCTAAAGATTATTATCGTCAAAAAGGTGAAGGGCGTCCCACTAAAAAAGACCGCAGAGAAATTGATGGTTATTTAGATAATGGTGAAAGCGCGGAATAATGTTCGCTGCAATTCAAAAAGTTTAAATACGATCATGAGAGAATAAAAAACAGTTTTTTTATATTTGAACAAACAAATACTATGGAGTTAATTGAGAATTGCATTTTGAATCACGACCAAATAAATCATAAAATAAAACGCATTGCGTATCAAATTTATGAAGCTAATGTTGAAGAACAAGAAATTATTCTTGCAGGCATAGAATCAAACGGTTATGTATTTGCAAAAAAGTTAAGAAGCGCCATGCAAAAAATTTGTGATATTGATCCCCTATTATGTAAAGTCATCATTGATAAAAATAATCCAACTAGTCCTATTACAACAACACTTAAAGAGAACGAATATACCAGCAAATCGCTAGTGTTAGTAGATGACGTTTTAAATTCTGGGACAACCTTAATATATGGCGTAAAACATTTTTTAGATGTGCCTCTAAAACAATTTAAAACTGCAGTTCTTGTGAATCGGAATCATAAAAAATATCCTGTGAAAGCGGATTTTAAAGGCATTTCTTTATCAACATCAATAAATGAACACATTAGTGTGGTGTTTTCAGGCAAAAACACAAGGGTTATTTTGGAGTAATTTTTGAAATAATAGTTGTAACAATTTCAGCTACACTAAGGGAGTCCGTTTGTATACTAATTTCGGCTTGATTATAGAAAAAAGACCGCTCAAACAAATGTTTAGCAATAAATTCAGGAATATCTTCATCCTTGATACTAGCAATCAGGGGGCGCTTTGCTTTTTCTTTTATTAAACGTTCAGAAAGGTTTTTTATTGAACTATTTAGAGTCACCGTTATCACATTTGGATGCTCAACCAAAAAGGCCATCGTATCCCCATAACACGGCGTTCCCCCGCCCAAAGCTAAAACTAAATTATCGGACTGGTTGATTAGGTCTTTGACCGCTTCAGACTCTAGTTTTCTAAAAACTATTTCGCCTTTAGACTTAAAAATTTCTGCTATTGTGGCTTGCTGATTTTGTTCAATGTATTCGTCTAAATCTAAAAAATCAGTATTACTATTTTGTGCAAGTAACTGTCCAACAGTGGACTTACCAGATCCCATATAGCCTAACAAAACAATGATCATACGGTATTATAAATTTGATTATACACTCTCTTAAAATAACGAGAACAAAAAAACGAAAAATAATTTAAAAAAGCATTGTTTAATTAATTAAACCCTTTATATTTGCAGCCGCAATGAGGGAAATAAATGACCTGGTAGCTCAGTTGGTAGAGCATCTCCCTTTTAAGGAGAGGGTCCTGGGTTCGAGCCCCAGCCAGGTCACTAAAAAAAGTTAAGTTTATTCTTAACTTTTTTTTTACCTTTAACATTCAAAATGCGCACGTGGCGGAATTGGTAGACGCGCTAGCTTGAGGGGCTAGTGGGAATTATTCCCGTGGAAGTTCGAGTCTTCTCGTGCGCACTTTCATCTTTTTTTTTCAATACTTTGATTTTAATATTATTATGGTTAATTTAGTTTACCCAAATCTTATTAAATCATGAACACAATCAAAAATGTCTTTAGCATTAAAGACTTGGAAAATCTTTCCGGAATCAAAGCCCATACAATTCGTATATGGGAAAAACGCTACAAACTTCTTGAACCTGAACGCTCGGAGACCAACATTAGAAGTTATAATCTAATAAACCTTCAGAAACTTCTCAATATTAGTTTTTTGAACTCAAATGGTTTAAAAATTTCAAAAATTGCGACGCTTAATGAATTTGAAATTGCAAAAAAAGTAAATCAAATTTCATTTGAAGGAGACCCTAAAAATCATGCAGTTAATGCCTTTAAACTTTCTATGCTGAATTTTGATCAGGAATTGTTTTACACTACCTACAATCAGCTGTTAGAAGAAAAAAGCTTTAGAGAAGTTTTCTACGAGTTTTTTATCCCCTTAATACAACAAGTGGGTGTTTTATGGCAAACGTTGACAATTGAACCCTCTCATGAACGTTTTTTTACGGTACACGTTCGACAAAAAGTTTTAATTCATATTGAAAGGTTGCAAAGCCGAAACCCTAGACCAGATACTAAAACCTTTGTCTTGTTTTTACCTATCAATGAAATTCATGATCTCGGATTGTTATTCATAAACTATGAACTGCTGAGTCGAGGATATCATACAATTTATCTGGGTGAAAGTATTCCAATAAGTAACCTGAACACCCTCAATACGTTATATGATGACGTTACTTACATTTCATTTTTTACTGTGAAACCTGATGTTGAAAAACTTGATAGTTATTTGAAAACTATTTATAATGAAGTGCTTGAAAACACCTCTAATACACTTCGGGTACTAGGCACGCGTTTAAAAGACTATAATCCAAAAAAACTCCCAAAACAAATTGATATTTTTAGCTCAATAGAGAGTTTAGTTAAAGATTTGTAAAAAAACATTAGACATATGCTTACTGTATCGTCTTTTGCTTATTTTTATGAGCATTATGAAAAAAACAATACAGATTATTGGCTCTGGGTTTTCATCCTTGTCTGCAGCCTGCTATTTAGCACAAGCGGGACACAGGGTGTCTATCTATGAAAAGAACAGTACAGTAGGCGGACGTGCACGCCAATTAAAAAAAGACGGTTTCACTTTTGATATTGGCCCCTCTTGGTATTGGATGCCTGATGTATTTGATCGGTTTTTTGCCGATTTTGACAAAAAAACTGCGGACTACTACCATATAGACAAACTAGACCCTGCCTATAAAATATTTTTTGATGATGACATTATTACCATTGGAGATTCAATGGAAAAAATTTGTGCAGAATTCGAACGTATCGAAAAAGGAAGCGGGATTAAACTTAATAAATTTATAAAAAAAGCACAAAACAATTACGGCATAGCCGTAAATAAAATTTTGTACAATGCTCCAGGAATATCCCCTTTAGAATTAGTAACCAAAGACACTGTGAAGCGTTTAGATCAGTTTTTCAAAACTATTAGTCACGAAGTTCGGAAAAATTTTAGTAATCCAAAGTTAATTTCAACACTAGAATTTCCATCTCTATTTTTAGGCGCTAAACCCAACAAAACACCATCGTTCTTTAGCTTTATGAATTATGCTGACTTCGGGTTAGGTACCTGGCACCCAAGAGGTGGCATGTATGAAATCATAAAAGCAATGGAAGCTTTAGCAATCGAATTAGGCGTTGAAATTCATACCAACCACCCTGTTGACAAAATTGTAGTAGATAATGGTAAGGCAACTGGACTGGTAACCAAAGACGTATTCGTAGAATCTGACATTGTTTTGAGTGGTGCAGATTATCACCATTCTGAGACATTATTAGACGAAAAGCACAGACAGCATTCAGAGGCCTATTGGGATAAAAAAGTATTTGCGCCATCTTCTTTATTATTTTATATTGGATTAGATAAGAAACTCAAAAATACAGAACATCACAATTTGTTTTTTGATGCGGACTTTGAAAAACATGCAGAAGAAATATATGACGAGCCCCAATGGCCAAGTCATCCTTTATTTTATGCTAACGTGCCCTCTAAAACTGATCCTTCCATGGCGCCTGAGGGACATGAAGCCTTGTTTATTTTGATGCCAATTGCTCCAAATATTGAAGACACTCCAGAACTTAGAGATCAGTACTTAAAAAAAATAATTGAAAGATTTGAAGCAAAAACAAAGCAATCAATTCAAAATAATATTATATTTAATGAATCTTTTTGTGTTGAAGATTTTAAATCGGAATACAACTCATATAAAGGTAACGCTTATGGAATGGCCATGACTTTAATGCAAACGGCTTTTTTAAGGCCGAAATTGAAGAGTAATAAAGTTGAAAATTTATATTTTACAGGACAATTAACCGTCCCTGGACCAGGAGTGCCCCCTTCTCTAATCTCCGGAAAACTGACCTCAGAACTTATTCAAAAGCTGCTGGACAAATGTTAAGCAACTTAGTTAAAAAATTTAAAATTTAAGTTTATGAAGTCCATATTTGATACCGTATCAAAAGACTGTAGTCGAATTATCACACAAACTTATAGTACCTCATTTTCAATGGCTACGAAAATGCTTTCCAGTACAATTCGTCAGGATATTTATAATATTTACGGATTTGTACGCTTAGCGGATGAAATTGTAGATTCATTTCATGACTATGATAAAGAAGCTTTATTTGTACAGTTTGAAGCAGACTTAGAAGCGGCTCTTCAAAATAAAATCAGTCTCAACCCTATTCTAAATTCATTTCAAGAAACGTATCATACCTATGGTCTTGAAAAAGATATGGTCGATGCTTTTATGAGCTCAATGCGTCAAGATTTACACAAAACAGTATATCACACAGAAGAGGAATATAAAAACTACATTTACGGTTCTGCGGATGTGGTTGGACTAATGTGTCTAAAAGTATTTGTCAATGGAGACACCCAACAATACAATACGCTCAAGCAAACAGCAATGGCTTTAGGATCGGCATTTCAAAAAGTAAATTTCTTGAGAGATTTAAAAGCAGATCATGATCAGTTAAATAGAACCTATTTCCCAAATACAGATCTAGACAACTTAGATGAACGCTCAAAACAAGCTATTATTGACGATATTGAGAATGATTTTTCAGAAGGTTTAAAAGGCATAAAACAACTGCCTTTAGAAGCTAAATTTGGTGTTTTTATGGCATATCGCTACTATAATCAGCTTCTAAAAAAATTAAAAACAACCCCTGCTCTCGAAATTAAAAGTACCCGAATTCGAGTGCCTGACTATAAAAAAGTAGAGCTACTAACTCGTAGCTATGTAAAATACCAACTCAATCTATTATAACCCATATTATGAATACATTTTTTTGGATCCTCGTTTTTTTAGCCACTTTTACAACCATGGAATTTATGGCTTGGTTTACACATAAGTATGTAATGCATGGGTTTTTATGGAACCTTCACAGAGATCACCATCACAAAGACCACAAAAGCTGGTTTGAACGTAATGATGCCTTTTTTATATTCTATGCAGTTGTCAGTATGACTTGTTTTTATTTCTGGAGTTACGAAGGGTTTTGGGCTGGACTTCCCATAGGTTTAGGAATTATGGCCTATGGTGCTACGTACTTTATTGTTCATGATATTTTCATCCATCAACGATTTAAGCTTTTTCGTAACGCCAATAATTGGTATGCAAAAGGGCTGCGACGTGCCCACAAAATTCATCACAAACACCTCGGCAAAAGCGATGGCGAATGTTTTGGAATGTTATTTGTCCCGTTCAAATACTTTAAACGCTAACGCATGAATGCGCTCTATCTTTTGTTAAACTTAGGGTCTATTTCTGTCCCTTTTCTCTATAGTTTTCACCCAAGACTGCAACTTCATAAGCGATTTTTATGGATTTTTGTTTCAATCCTTTTAACGATGGCAATTTTTATCCCATGGGATGTCATTTTTACACTGCATGACATCTGGGGTTTTAATGACACTTATTTTTTGGGAATCAAATTTCTGAGCCTTCCCCTAGAGGAATGGTTGTTTTTTATCTGTATTCCTTTTGCTTGTGTGTTTACGCATTATGCGCTCCTGCTCTATTTTCCGAATTTAAAGCTGAACAAAACCAGTACAAAATGGATCAGTTCCGGTCTTATGACTTTGTTATTTGTGCTTGCTGCTGTGAATTATGACAAATGGTACACGGTTATAAATTTTAGTCTAGCTATACCACTCACATACCTCGTGTATAGATACAACCCCAAACTTCTGCAGCATTTTCTCTTGACGTTTTTGGTGATGCTGATCCCCTTTTTTATAGTCAATGGCATCTTAACAGGTAGCTTTATTGACGACCAAGTAGTTTGGTATAACAATGCCGAAAACTTAGGCATCCGCATGGGAACGATTCCTGTTGAGGACAGTATTTATGCCTATACTTTGATTCTTTGTAATTTGTTTCTGACGGAGCTTTTTATGAAGAAATATCATAAAACAAATGAATACTAAATACAAGTATATTATCCTTGGAATTGTTGGGTTATTACTTATGGCGCTTATGCTAATTATAGGGCTCCGAACACTTGTAATGTCCATAGCCAATCAACGAACGTGCGAATGGGCTAACATTGACAATATAGAACTCAATGCAAAAATTGATATTCCTTCAATCCTTAATTCAGACTGTGAATATTTAGAAACGATTAATACAAAAAAGGCTTATTTTAAGTTTGATCCAACTCATTTTGATGGCGATTATTACATCGAAGTCAATCAACTAACAAGTTTAGATACAAAACACACAGGAATTGACTTCATAAATTTCAATACAGACTCCCTTTCAGTGGATGCGCTTTACTATAAATCAAGAACTGGACATAAATCTAACTCTTATGTATTGTTTGACAAAAACAAAGAACAGCTCTGGGTGTCTATTCAGTATGCTGATTAAATCAGGAATTCTCAATACCAAAAAAAAAAAAAAAGAGACCCTTCTTACATTGAATATAAGAAATAAGTCTCAATTTAGTTATGCTCTAAAATCATTAGATGATCTAGACACCAAGGTGCGTAAATCTACTCTAGGCGTTTTGTTTTTTGATCAAGTTCAATGCGGAACCTTCATTATACCATTCTATTTGTGAATCGTTATAAGTATGGTTGGCAATGATTATATCCTTAGAACCATCCGCATGAATAGCTTCAATAGTTAACGGTTTTCCTGGTGCAAATGCATTTAAGTCCACAAAATTAAATGTATCATCCTCTTGAATTAAATCGTAATCTGATTCAGTTGCAAACGTCAACCCTAACATACCTTGTTTTTTAAGGTTAGTTTCATGAATACGTGCAAATGATTTTACAATCACCGCTGCAACTCCAAGATGACGAGGCTCCATCGCCGCGTGTTCTCTAGAAGAGCCTTCTCCATAATTATGATCGCCTACTACAATTGTATGAACGCCTTTAGACTTATAGTCACGTTGCGTCGTTGGCACTGCATCATATTCTCCTGTAAATTGATTTTTAACAAAATTGGTTTTCATATTAAACGCATTTACAGCACCAATCAAACAATTGTTTGAGATATTATCTAAATGGCCTCTAAAACGCAACCAAGGTCCCGCCATAGAAATATGGTCAGTTGTACATTTTCCATGCGCTTTGATTAATAATTTAGCGCCGTTAATTGTATTACCAATGGGCTCAAAAGGAGTTAAAAGTTCTAGGCGCTCAGAATCAGAAGCCACATTAACTTCTACATGACTGCCATCTTCTTCTGGTGCTAAATACCCCGCATCTTCGACTGAAAATCCTTCTTCAGGCAATTCATAACCTGTTGGTTCATCCAACATAACTTTTTCACCATCTTTATTAATTAGTGCATCTGTTAAAGGGTTAAAATCTAAACGCCCTGAAATTGCTATTGCAGCAACCATTTCTGGAGATGCAACAAAAGCATGAGTATTTGGATTACCATCAGCACGCTTGGCAAAATTTCTATTAAAAGAATGTACTATACTATTTTTAGGTGCATTTTTAGGATCTTCGTAACGTGCCCATTGCCCGATACATGGACCACAAGCATTAGTGAATATTTTGGCGTCTAAATTTTCAAAGACTTCCAAAATTCCATCACGTTCTGCTGTGAAACGGACTTGTTCTGATCCTGGATTAATTCCAAATTCTGCTTTTGTCACTAATCCTTTATCGAGTGCTTGTTGTGCTATAGAAGCAGCACGGGATAAATCTTCATAAGATGAATTGGTACAAGACCCTATCAAGCCCCACTCTACTTTTAATGGCCAATCGTTTGTTTTGGCTTTAGCTGTCATGGTTCCTACTTCCGTCGCTAAATCTGGTGTAAAAGGACCATTGATATGTGGCATTAATGTAGATAAATCAATCTCTATTAATTCATCAAAATAATCTTCAGGAGATGCATATACTTCCGGATCAGCTGTTAAAGAATCTTTAACTTGATTTGCGGCATCTGCAACATCATTTCGATCAGTAGCACGCAAGTAACGCTCCATTGATTCATCATAGCCAAATGTAGAAGTTGTGGCGCCAATTTCGGCACCCATGTTACAAATTGTTCCTTTTCCGGTACAAGACATAGATGTCGCACCAGGACCAAAATATTCAACAATCGCACCGGTTCCTCCTTTAGCGGTTAGGATACCAGCGACTTTAAGAATCACATCTTTTGGCGCTGTCCATCCAGAAAGGTTTCCAGTTAATTTAACACCAATCAGTTTTGGGAATTTAAGTTCCCAAGCCATACCTGCCATCACATCAACAGCATCTGCACCACCAACTCCAATAGCAATCATTCCTAATCCACCTGCATTAACGGTATGTGAATCTGTTCCAATCATCATACCTCCTGGAAACGCATAGTTTTCTAAAACCACTTGGTGAATAATTCCAGCTCCAGGCTTCCAAAATCCGATACCATATTTATTGGATACTGACTCTAAAAAATTAAAAACTTCATTACTGTTATTTAAAGCAAATTGTAAATCTTTAGAAGCGCCAACTTTAGCCTGAATTAAGTGGTCACAATGCACTGTTGTTGGGACTGCTACTTGTTTTTTTCCAGCTTGCATAAACTGTAATAACGCCATTTGTGCTGTTGCATCTTGACACGCAATTCTATCTGGTGCAAAATCTACATAATCTTTTCCGCGTTCATATGCTTTTGCAGCATTATCATCCCAAAGGTGACTATAAAGAATTTTTTCTGAAAGTGTAAGAGGTCGTCCAACGAGTTGACGTGCTTTTTCAATGCGTCCCGGCATTTGTCGGTACACTTCTTTAATAATATTTATATCGAAAGCCATAATTTAAATAATTTTATTTCGTAATAATCGTTCGTAAAAATACGAATTAAATAAAATTATATTCAATTAAATAGTGAATAAGAATTGGGTAGAGTTATAATTTAATTAAAATTAGAATTATGTTTATTCTATTAAATTATTAGCATTTTATTGGTGATAAAATTAAAATAAAAATTATAAAATGTAAGTTAGAATAAACTTTCAATAATGGACTCCACAGAAATTCCGTCCGCTTCTGCCTTATAATTCTTAATAATTCTATGACGAAGAATACTTACGGCTACAGCTTGCACATCTTCGATGTCTGGAGAAAGCTTTCCATTGATAACCGCATAGGTTTTAGCAGCTAAAATTAGGTTTTGAGAAGCTCTTGGACCTGCACCCCAATCTACATACTGAGAGATTAATGGAAGAGGAGTCGCAGAATCTGGACGGGTTTTTCCAACCATATTAACCGCATACTCAATGACATTGTCAGCAACAGGAATTTTTCGAATGAGAGTTTGAAGTTCTAAAATTTCAAGAGCTGAAAATACTACGTTTACCTCCGATTTTGCATTAACTGTTGTCAACTTTACTACCTGTACTTCTTCCTCAAAAGTGGGATAAGTCAGGTTGATAGAGAACATGAAACGGTCCAATTGCGCTTCTGGAAGTGGATAGGTACCTTCTTGCTCAATTGGGTTTTGAGTTGCTAATACAAAATATGGTGACTCTAACTTATAATGCTGACCTGCAATGGTAACTGAACGTTCTTGCATGGCTTCTAAAAGCGCTGCTTGTGTTTTTGGTGGTGTTCGATTGATTTCATCTGCCAAGATGATATTTGAGAAAATTGGACCTTTTATAAATTTAAATTGGCGATCATGATCTAATATTTCACTCCCTAAAATATCACTAGGCATCAAATCAGGTGTAAACTGTATGCGTTTAAAATCCAATCCAAGTGCTTTAGAAATTGTATTAACCATTAAGGTTTTTGCCAATCCTGGAACGCCTACTAAAAGGGAATGACCTCCGGAAAATATCGAAATTAAAATTTGCTCAATGACAGCATCCTGACCAACAATAACTTTAGAAATCTCTTGTTTTAAAGCCTGGTACTTTTGAAGGAGTTGTTTTAAAGACGCAACATCTGACATGGTGTAATTAATTTATTTTAAACCAATTACTATTAAAATCACATGTCCGTAACTCACCATTAATTTTAATGTAAGTATCCATGATTTTTTCTTCTTGCCATTTTTCTATTGCACTTAATTGTTTTTCTTGAAGTGCTAGGGCTTTGATTTTCAAATAATCCTGTGCAAAAGTAGCCTCATGTTCATCGACACGTTCTGTTACCGTGACTATTTTAAACTTTATTGGATTAATGCGGTCCTCATCTTTAAGGACTGGACTAACTTCATTATCTTTTAAGTTTTGGATTTGAGCATAAAACTCAGGATCCATTTTAGTGAGTTCAAAACTATAATCTTGAGTTTCTGGATTTCTCAGTTGACCACCGTCAAACTTAGTTTCTTT
Organism: uncultured Paracoccaceae bacterium; assembly: GCA_943788135.1. Classification (GTDB taxonomy): domain Bacteria; phylum Bacteroidota; class Bacteroidia; order Flavobacteriales; family Flavobacteriaceae; genus Hel1-33-131. The sequence goes on from CALSPC010000010.1 coordinate 28,791, forward strand.
TTCGTCACTTGCCTCTCTTGCTGCATCAGCGAAAGTGATTTCGCCATCAACGATACTTTGTCTTACCTTTTCTAGTTTTTCCTTAGCAGCTTCAATTGCAGCATTGGTTATTTTTGGTCTTAATAGAATATGTCTAACATCGTACTCTTGTCCTCTAATTTTTTCTAATTGAATGATATGATATCCAAAATCCGTTTTGAACGGTTTAGAAACTTCACCTTCTTGTAATGAAAAAGCTACCTCTCTAAATTCTTTTGCCATCACAGGGCGTTTTCTATTAAGAGTATATTTTCCTCCGGTTCGTTTAGACCCTGGATCTTCGGTATAAAGTACGGCTTTAGTTGTAAAACTAGCGCCATTATCTAAAACATCCGCACGAAATTCATTTAAACGTTTAATAACTTTGTCTGTCTCAACTTTAGTTGTCTGTGGAATAACCACAATTTGAGCGATTCGCAATTCGGTCCCAAACAATGGACGTTCGTCCTCTGGAATTTTGTTGAAAAACTGACGAACTTCGTCTGGAGTGACTTCTATCTCATCTATTATGGACTGTTGCATCAAGGATGCCATTTTGCCATTTTTATTCAACTCAAACATTTCGTCTCTGAGTTCTTTTTCCGAAGATTTTTTATAGTAGGCAATCAGTTTGTCCATAGAGCCAATCTGCTCTGCAAAGCCTTCGAGTTGTTGATCTACATAAGATTTAACTTCTGCATCGTTAACTTCCAAACTGTCTTGAATCGCATGATGAATATAAAGTTTATCTTCTAATAACTTCCCAAAAAGCTGACAACGGGTAATATCTTCTGTTGAAACACCACTTGCTTCTAATTGTGTAAATTGTTTATCAATATCAGAGTCTAAGATTACAAAATCGCCTATAACTGCTGCGACACCATCTAATTTTACGCGTTGAACGGTATCGATTGCGGTGGCTTTGGGCGCCTCTACTTCAGCCTCTCCAATAATTTCTTGTGAAAATGACGAAAGGGTGGTCAAAAAACATAACCCTAATACGTAAGACTTAATTGTAAATTTCAAAATTTTTATTTTTAATGGCATCATTAACTATATCACTTTTTAGTTGCTTGATGAGTTTTAGCTTTCGTTTATTAATGACTATTTGTTTTAATGTTGGTAATACATATTGTTTTGGAGCTTGACTACCACGTTTTAAAACTTCATTAACCTGCATCAAATATAACCCTAAAGAATCTTTGAGCTGTATAAAATTAGGTTTTTTTAACAGTACTTTATTAAAACCCAATTGTAAGGGTTTAATTTTAGAAATCACTTGTTCCGATTTTATCCAGATGGAATCTTTCAAATAGAACGAATTAAATTGAATAGCAATAGAATCTAACACAAATTTATCTTCAGCATTGAAACGTTTGAACCGTTTTTTTACCTCATCTAAATTAGATAATTTAGAGTTTACATTCACATATCGCATTTTTAGAAGATCTTCTTTTAAAACGAAAAGTTGTGTGTTATTGTTGTAAACATCATCTAATTCCTGGTCTGAAATTAACGTATCTAGGTTATTATTTACCAAAGCTTCAACATATGCAGAGGTGTAAAGGTCGCTTTTGTATTGCTGAATGAGTTGCTCAAACTCTGTTTGAGTGTCTTTTTTTAAATTTAAAACAGCACCATCGATAAGGAGTTGTGTAGTTGCCCAATTATTTATAATGTTTTGAACATAAATAATACTATCCATTTCAGATTGACCTTCAACAAAACTAAAGTCTATATCTGACTCGTACAAAAAAGCATCGTTAACTCGCGCCAAGGGCACTTGTTCTTGGGTATCGGAACGTAAATTACAGGACTGAATAGTCAATAATAAAATTCCAAATAGTGTATAGAAGTATTTCAATTTAGTTAGAGATTAGTTCGTTTACTTTTTTAAGCACATCTTCATGCACAACAACATCGAACTTGACTCGTAACTCATCTAACCATTCCGATTCTAAAACAACTTGATAATCGGCAATGACTTGTCCTTTTGCTTCTTCAAAGGATTTGACAGATTCTGGTTTAATTGCTGAAATATTTAGTACATAATAATTTGAATTTTCTTGGATTACTTTTGACACTCCTTTGACTGCTTCAAAAGTATTGGGCAAAGCGGAATGTCCGATTTCAAATTCACCATTTGTGAATATCACATTTTGCTCGTTATTTGTATTGAGTGCTTCAGCAATGGCTGCATTCGATTTATTTCTACTCCAATGCTTGCGTACTTTTTTGATATGTTTAGCGTTCGTGGACCGCGCTACAGACCCCTCAACTCTTTTAGGCCATACATAATTTTGTTTGTTTGCATTATAAAATTCTTGCAAACCGACTGAATCATTTTTGGCGCCTTCCCATATTTTATCTTGCATCAATTCAAACAACAACAAGCCTTCTCTATATTCATTAATAACATGAGCAAATTCTTCATTTTCTTTTTCTAGGTTATCTTTTTTGTACTGAAAAACAGACTGTTCTAAAAAAGACGCATATTGTTTTTTTATAAGCTGAGTTTTAGCCCATTTACTATTGACAAGTCTTTGGTTTGTATTTAAATAGTCTAAAAAATCTTGTAATACATAAATTTGATCCTTTACAATAAGAACCGACTGGTTGGCATCAGCGTTTGCCGAAAGCTTCCAAGTACTTTTAGTGGAATCAAAAGTTAGATTAGAACCCAATTGTATGAAGTTAGGCTTTTGATTTGAAATTTGATACTCTGCTAATAATTGCTCTAGCATTTTTGCTTTGACAATTTGTGATCGCGAATCTTTACCTACTTGGTTTTCTAAATTAGGCTGTAATTTCTCAAAAGACGCTACAGGTGTTTTATCAATAAATTTTAGAATATGCCATCCATACCGTGTTTGGATTGGTTGAGATATTGGGTTTGACGCACTAAGTTCAAAAGCAGTGTTTTCAAAAATTTCTGAGTTTATCTGACCCGATTTAAAAGGCTTAAGCTTACCGCCTCGCGAGGCGCTGCTTTTATCATCTGAAAATTGTGTTGCAAGTGCTTCAAAGTCATCGCCTTGAAGAAGTAGTCGATGCAATTCCTCGAATGCGGTCTTCAGCAACTAGAGTACTATCTTTTTGAGTGTTTGAAATCATAATGTGCGCAACACTCACTTCTCCTCTAGACTTACGTTTTTCTAAAACTTTTACAACATGAAATCCAAACCTAGTTCTAAAGGGCTCGGACACTTGGTTAACAGCTGTAGAATAAGCAGCCGATTCAAAATCATAAACCATTTTAAATGCAGAAAAATAGCCAAGATTTTCTACGAAAGTAGATTTCCCATCATGAAGTTCTTTTCTAAGAGCCTCAAAATCTTCGTTAATAAAGCGTTCTCTGTAGGCTTTAATTTTTGAATATGCTTCTAAGGTATCGGTTTCAACCTCATCCAATAGTACTAAAATATGCTGTGCTTTTACTTCATTTTTAGTACGTTCATAAGCTTCACGAACTAGACTTTCTGTTACTTTTTTGTCGGTCAAATAGGATTTAATCAATTGCTCTTTGTAAGACTTAAATTCTTTTAAGTAAACTGGATCTTTATCATACCGTAATGCTTTGGCTTCAGCTAATTTTAATTTATAATTCACAAACAATTCTAAATAGGAATCGACATCTTTTTGTGAATCGTCTTGGACTAAGTTTAAGTTTTTATTGTAAACTCTTAAAAATTCATTAGCTGAAATGGCTTCATCTGCAATTGTTAGTAATATTTCATTTTTAGAAATTTGAGCAGATGATAATAGGAATGAAAAGCAGGAAACACTTAGAATTAGGAACTTTTTACGCATGTTGTAATTTTTATGAAAAACAAAAGTACTAATTATAGGGGAAAATACAAATGTATTTTAAGTTGATGCTTAAGGTAAAAAACTAAAATTATTATCTAGAATAATTAGGCGCTTCTTTGGTAATCATCACATTATGAGGATGACTTTCACTTATCCCAGATGAGGTGATCTTTACAAAACGTCCGGTATCTTTAAGCGTTTGTACGTCCTTAGCTCCACAATACCCCATTCCAGCACGAAGTCCTCCTATAAATTGATGAATACTTTCATATAAGTCACCTTTATAAGGCACACGCCCGACGATTCCTTCGGGGACAAGTTTTTTAATATCATCTTCAACATCTTGAAAATAGCGATCTTTACTTCCTTCTTTCATAGCTTCTACAGAACCCATTCCTCTGTAAGACTTGAATTTTCGACCTTCGTATATGATCGTTTCACCAGGAGATTCTTTAGTTCCTGCTAATAACGAGCCTAACATAACTGAATCAGCTCCTGCAGCAATCGCTTTCGGAATATCACCTGTATATCGTATACCTCCATCGGCAATTACAGGGATACCTGATCCTTTTAGTGCTGCAGCAACTTCTAGGACAGCTGAAAATTGTGGAAACCCTACCCCAGCTACAACACGAGTTGTACAAATAGAGCCTGGACCAATTCCAACTTTAACTGCATCTGCACCAGCTTCAACTAAATATTTTGCGGCCTCTGCCGTTGCAATGTTTCCAACCACAACATCAAGGTCAGGAAATATGGATTTAATAGACTTTAAAACATCAACAACTCCTTTGGTGTGTCCATGAGCCGTATCTATAATTACAGCATCCACGCCAGATTTCACCAAAGCAGAGGTGCGTTCAACAGCATCATGTGTTACGCCAATGGCAGCAGCAACTCTAAGGCGTCCAAAATGATCTTTATTAGAAATTGGTTTTTGCGTTAATTTTGTAATATCTCTAAATGTGATAAGACCTACTAATTTAAAATTATCATCAACAACAGGTAATTTTTCGATTTTTTTCTTTTGAAGAATAACCTCAGCTTGCTGCAGAGAAGTACCTTCGGAAGTAGTGACTAAATTTTCAGTAGTCATAATCTCTGTAATAGGACGATTACTTTCCTTTTCGAATCTTAAGTCTCTATTGGTAACAATTCCTTTTAAGAAACCGTCTTTATCTATAATAGGTATACCGCCAATTCGGTGCTCCTTCATACTCATTTGTGCATCTCTAACAGTTGCATTTAAAGGCAAAGTCACTGGGTCGATTATCATACCACTTTCTGCACGTTTAACTTTTCTAACCTTAATTGCTTGTTCCTCAATGGTCATGTTTTTATGTAACACGCCAATGCCACCTTCTCGAGCCATGGCTATTGCCATTTTACTTTCGGTTACTGTATCCATTGCAGCTGAAATAATGGGAACATTCAGCGTTATATTTTTGGTGAATTTTGTTTTTATACTGACATCACGTGGTAATATTTCAGAATAGGCTGGAATTAAAAGGACGTCGTCGTAAGCAAGACCTTCGCCGACAATTTTGGATAGATGTGCATTCATAGCAAATAGCTTATAATTGCATGCAAATTTAAGATTTTTTTAATTGAAAAAGGCACAATGTTATTTTATTTAAAAAAAGAATACGTTTAGTTATAGATATTAGGTGAATTATCACAATAAAATTCTTAATACATCAGAAAAATTCATTTTTTATTAAATTTAAAACGACTGTAAACCAATTGTTTAATTTTTTTATTTTTATTTATTCTAAATAAACTTTGTGAAACTAAAATTCATTTGTAGATTTGCAACTGAAATCAAAGCTTATTTTTAATCAGTCTAAATAAAATGAAAAAAACACTTACACTACTCGCCTTAACAGCTATAGGGGTTATAAACGCCCAACAAGAACCAACTTCTGTTGATTCCATACAACAACTAGACCCTGTTTTTATTAACTCACAGGTCATTTTCGGAAGTAAATATGAAGCCAAGAACAGAACAGGATCGTCTTTCTATCTTTCTCCTAAAGAATTAGAAAAATTTTCACATTCAGATATTAACAGAGTTTTGCGCTCTGTACCGGGTGTGAATATCTATGAAGAAGACGGTTTTGGATTACGTCCAAATATAAGTCTTCGTGGGACCTCTCCAGAGCGAAGTGCAAAAATATCCATCATGGAAGATGGGGTTCTTATAGCTCCTGCGCCTTACAGTGCACCGGCAGCTTATTATTTTCCATCCGTTGCTAGAATGCAAGCAGTTGAAATTCTAAAAGGAAGTAGCCAAATACAGTATGGTCCTTTCACAACCGGCGGTGCTCTAAATTTAGTAAGCACTCAAATTCCAGATCAATTTGAAGGGCGAATCCAAACCAATTATGGAAGTTTCAATACTAGTCAAACACACTTGAAAATAGGAGATTCTAAAACCAATATTGGTTATGCCGTTGAATATCTAAACAACAATTCGGATGGCTTTAAAAATTTACCGAATGGAGACAATACAGGTTTTGATAAAAATGATGTGGTGGCTAAGTTAAAGCTTAGAAGCAATCAAGATGCCAAATACAAACAATCTCTTGAATTTAAATTTCAATATTCTGATGAGACTTCTAATGAAACATATCTTGGTCTGACTACAGATGATTTTAAATCAAATCCTTTTAATCGTTATGCAGCGTCCCAAAAAGATCTAATGACTAATGAGCACCAACAGTTTATGGTGACTCATAAAATTGACGTTTCTAAATTCTTGCAAATTACAACTAATGCATATCAGAATGATTTTTCGCGAAACTGGTACAAATTGAATGATGTAGTTTTTGATGGCAGCAAGCAGAAAATTTCTAAAGTACTAGATAAACCCCAGGATTACCCTAACTATATGGCTATCATTAATGGGACTTCTGATTCAGAGGCGAATGCCCTAGTTCTAAAAGCCAACAATAGAACATATGTCTCTAAAGGAATTCAAACCAAATTGGATTTTCATTGGAATAAAGGGTCTGTGTTTCATGATGTTGAAATTGGTTTGCGCTACCACTACGATGAAGAGGATCGTTTTCAATGGAAGGATGGATACAGTATTACAAATGGCCAAATGAATTTAACTTCTGCAGGAACTCCTGGAAGTGATGCTAACCGCATCAGTAAAGCTACTGCATTTGCAGGGTCTGTGCTATACAAATTAAAATTCAACGCGATCACTATAACACCTGGATTACGTTATGAAAACATTGTTTTAGCAAGAGATAATTTTGGATCAGATGACTTCAACAGAAGTGGAACTGATCTTTCTAGTCGAGAAAATAAAGTGGCTATTTTTATTCCTGGTATTGGGTTTAACTATAAATTTAATAATTCAACATCTCTATTTGGAGGCATACATAAAGGGTTCTCGCCTCCTGGAAATACCGTTGGACAAGAATCTGAAGAAAGTATAAATTACGAACTAGGTTCAAGGTTCAACATCAAAGGGTTGCGCGGAGAGCTTGTTGGGTTCTATAACGATTATAGCAACCTATTAGGAAGTGACTTAGCAGCTTCTGGCGGTACAGGGTCATTAGATCAGTTTAATGCTGGAGAAGTTAGCGTAAAAGGTATTGAATTACTTTTAAATTATGATTTACTAGAAACAAACAACACTTTTGCACTACCTATCTCATTTGGCTATACTTTTACAGATACCGAATTTTTAAACAGTTTTGGTAGTGACGATGGTTTATGGGGAGAAGTACAACGCGGAGACGAGTTGCCTTATATTGCCAAGCATCAATTTAATACTTCTATAGCTTTAGAGCATGCAAAGTTTGAACTTAACTTGAATGGTCGCCTAAATGGAGCCTTTAAAACTGAGGCAAGTGCAGATGCTGTTAATTCTACAAATGGTATTACATCCAATTTTATAATTGATTTTTCAGGAAAGTACCATGTCACAAAAACATTCAGTGTATCTGCAAAAGTGATAAACCTTTTAGATAAAACTTATGCCGTAGCCAAAGTTCCTGCTGGCCTACGCCCAGGACATCCCTTTGGAATCTATGGAGGTATTGACTTTAGGTTCTAAAACAACTATAAAATATTCAAAAGAGCCGTTAGTTTCCTAACGGCTCTTTTTATTTAGTGATATACTGAAAATATTTTTGTGGCTTCATTATAAGCACTTTCAAAACTTAGAGCATTAAGCGCTGTATTAGCTTTTTGAGCAGTAAAGTAGGATAGTAATTTTTCTGTGGGCATGTTGCCCGTTAGCTCGTCCTTAGCCATGGGGCATCCACCAAACCCCTGAATTGCTCCATCAAAACGAAAACACCCCGCTTTATAGGCGGCATCTACTTTTGAATGCCAATATAATGGATTGGTATGCAAGTGCGCTCCAAATTCGATATGAGGATACGCAGGGATTAATTTTGAAAATAAATAAGAAATACTTTCTGGAGTTGAACTCCCTATGGTATCACTCAACGATAAAATTTCTACACCCATAGCGTTAAGGCGCTCTGTCCATTTGGCAACAACATCTACATTCCAAGGATCTCCGTAAGGATTCCCAAAAGCCATAGAAATATAAACCACAACGCGTTTGTTGTGTGCTTGTGCAATATCTAAAATCGATGCTAAGGTTTCAATAGATTGCGCAATTGTCTTATGGGTGTTACGCATCTGAAAGTTTTCTGAAATTGAAAACGGATAACCTAAAAAATCAATCTCTTTATGAGCAGCGGCAGCTAAGGCACCACGACTATTTGCTACTATAGCTAATAATTTACTTTGGGTTGAACTTAAATCTAATTGAGACAAAACCTCGGCCGTATCCACCATTTGGGGAATGGCTTTTGGAGAAACAAAACTCCCAAAATCAATGGTATCGAACCCTACACGTAATAAGGACTGAATGTACTGAACTTTCTGAGGGGTTGGAATAAATGCTTTGAGACCTTGCATGGCATCTCGTGGGCATTCAATTATTTTTAGTGGTGGTTGCATCCAATTGATTCAGACTCTAAAATTACTACTATTTTTTGAAACAGCGCCAAGGAATAAATCTAAGTATGCACTCTTTTGGGCAAAGAACGTTTATGAGTATAAATGATCATGCAAAAATCTTTCAACACCTTAAAGGTACGTTCTAATCCATATTTTGACACCCCATTAAGTCGCGGATGATGAATAACCGGAACTTCTTTGATCCTAGCCCCGTTAAAATGGGCGTTAAGTGCCATAAAACGATGTAATTCGTCATAAAGCGGAATCTCTTTTGCGGTTTTAGAGGTCATAATTTTCAAGCCACAGCCCGAATCTCGAATGGATAGCTGAGTGGTTTTCATGATCATATAATTGGCAATTTTAGACGGTAATGTTTTTAGAATTGAATCTTGTCTATTTTGGCGATAGCCAATTACCATATCCCAACATTCATTTTGAATGAGAGTTAACATTTTTGGTAGGTCTGATGGATCATTTTGAAGATCGCCATCCATAGTTGCAATATAATGTCCTCGAGCACTTTTTATCCCTGCAGCTAATGCAGAGCTTTGGCCTTTGTTACATTCAAAAGCAATAAGAATTTTGTGTGGATTTGAATGTTTTTCAATGACTTCACGTGTGTTATCGGTTGAAAAATCATCTACAAAAATAAGCTCATAGCTATGGTCTGAAAGCGTTTTTTCAACGGATTCAATCAATGCGTTAATGTTGTGTTCTTCATTATACACAGGAATTACAATTGATACTGTCGGACGAAAAGCCATGACTATATAAATTAAATATTTTGCCCTTGTAGAGTTAAAGTACAAGAATACTCATAAAATTATAAACTGGAGTTCAACTCGAGTGGTTAAGTTATAGAATTTTAAATCTACGCTACATTAATTTAAACAGAAAAACGATTACAGGCTTGTTTTATTACATGCCATAAAAACGACTGTTATCGCCTCTTTTGTTCTTGTTGTCAGGATTGAAATCAAATGTAATATACAGTTCAAAACTATTAAAGTCCGTACCAACAGGCCCTGTAGACCCCATGTCAATTGAGTAATTAAAACCGAGCTCTATTTGTTGGACAAAAAGACTTAATGAGGTTCCAAATTGAGAAATTGTAATCCCTTCGTAATTATTAACATGCTGATTAAGTCCTATAGAAATATTCCCTAAAATCACTTCTTGAAAAAGATCAATTCTAGACTGTACGCCTTGCATGGTAAAGGAGTTGTACAAAAACAAATACGAAAATGAAGGTAAAATTCCTTGATCATAAGGGTTTAGATCCAGTTCATATCCAGCTTGCAAAGAAAGCAATAATTCTCTCTTGTTTTTGGCTGTAGAATTAAAAGACGTATCTGGTGTGTTTAAATGTTTTGCATTAAGACCAAAAAATAAATTCTCACTATTATGAACAGAAAAACCTGCAGCTATATCAAAATAATTTATTTTACCATCAATATTTACAGGATCAATAGTAACTCCTGCGACACTTCCAGTTAATACATTGATTTGATCTTCAAAAATTAAATTATTATAATTTAAAGTACTGTTACCATAACCGATGGATACAGAAGGATTAAAGGTCCATTTATAGTTTAGTTGCGTTCTGTAGATATAATGTAAATTGGCGCTAGAGACAGCATATCCAAGACTATTAACATCTATGGTCTTAACGTCTAATGCCAATGAAAAGTCGCTTTGACTAAAAAAATGATTAACAAAGGCAAATTTTGTTTCGATTTTACTGGAATCATTAAACCCTTCGACTCCAGTGAGTACTCCAGCTTTGGAAGAGTCACCAAAGGCATAAAAACTTGGGTTTTGAGCACCCATAATTTTATTTTGGTTTTTTATGGTGTTGTCTTGAGCAAATCCAAGATTAGCAGCAAGGAGTACAACTCCAATATATAGAGATTTAAATTTCATATTCTGTATTATTTTATAAGTATAAATTGACCGGTTTTCTCAACAACTTTTCCATCAATAGTTGTTGCCATTACGTAGTATTTATAATTTCCATTTTTAGGTTCGTCATTTCCTTTTTTCAATCCATCCCATCCCCAATTGGAATCTAGAGCAGAGACTTCTGAGGTAATTTCATAAACTACGTTACCCCAACTGTCATACACATACATAGAGACTTCGGTAAAGCCAATTAATGAGGCTCTAAACACATCATTAATACCATCACCATTAGGAGAAAATGCGGTCGGTGTCATAATGTTTGCACCACGACCTACACTTATAACTTGAGAGACAGTTCGTGAACATCCCAATCTATTGAATACGGTAAACGTTACTGTATAAATACCATCTATGGTGTAAGAATGGAAAACTGTTTTGAAACTATCCCCAGCAGAATTAGGAACTAAATCTTCTGGATTAAAGAACACCTTAAATGGAGAGTTGTCTCCAAAATCCCAAACCACATAATCGTATTCGGCTGGAATATTATTAAGGTCAACCGTATTTGTAAACTCTATACTTTCATTAACATCTATAGAATTATAGGTAACAAAATTTAGTGATGTATATTCAAAGCCAGGAGATTCTATTGGCGTACTAATCTCAATTGAATTCCAACAGTTTTGATCATTTTTCACCTTAAGAACCCCAGATGAGTCTGTTGGATTATCAATTGCCAATTCGTAGGTAGAATCTCCTAAATAGGTCTGAGGTACTAAAACATCGTTATAATAGAACGTTAGACTAGGGTCTAAACTTGCTACCTTAATTCTAATATTTCCTGGAGTATCAGCACATAATGAATCATCTAATTCTACCGACTCAATATTAAGTGAACTGTAATCAAATATTGTGAATAGATATGGCGTTGATTCGCATGAATTACTATCTTCAACAGTTAGATAATATAATCCAGCTCTTAGATCACAGATATTAAAGTAATTATTATTCGCAACTGGAATTGGAGTTAATGTTTGGGACGAAGGATCTAAAAACTCTAATAAGAAATTGGTGTAAATTCCTGTACCACCAGTAAAATCAAAATTAGCACAGCCTAAACTTCCATTACACGACACATTGGATGTTGAAACTAATGAAATTTCTACAGGTTGAATAGCATCAATAACGTATGATTTTGTTGGAATTGCACATCCAAGACTATCCGTTCCACTAACGGTATAAACTCCAGGTTCAAGACCTGTAATCGTCGCTTGATTTTGTTGATATCCATTAGGTCCTGTCCAAGTAATAGCATACAACCCTCCTACACTTGCACCCCCTCGAATATCAATTGAAATCGCACCATCATTTGCATCAAAACAAGTAATTTGAGTGACTTGTTCATCAAAAATGGCAATCGGAGTTGAAACTGTTAAAACCCCAGTTTTTATTCGCGAACACGGTAAAGTTGTTATGGCATAATTAAATATACCCGACTCAATTGGAGTTCCCGAAATTGTTAATGTTCCTGAAGCGGTATCATAATTTGAAATGACACCTGTTGGCAACCCTGTTACAGTGACGCCAGTAGCACCTGTTAAGGCGTATACTATTGGAGAAATTGGCGCATTGAAATTAGTTTGACACAATTGCTGATCGTCCGTGCCTACGGCAGAAGTTAATTCAATAGAAACATTTGAATTAATATTGGTTATAGAGAATAATTGCGTTGCTACACATCCTGTTGTGACCACATTAAAATTAAAAGTTCCAAAGTTGACTGGCGTTCCAGAAACTGTATAAATTCCTGTACCAGCATCAAAATCTAAGACAAGATTATCTGGTAAATTAAGTGTTTCGATTCCTGTTGCTCCACCACCAATTGTAAAGGTAATTGGCTCGATACTTCCACTTTGACATATCGCTTGATTGATCGTTGAAGCTGCACTAGTCACTGTAATTGTAGCCTCTTGTCGGACATCTAATGTAAAGGATTGCGATGCTGCAATTCCACAAGAACCAATCGTTGTAACGATATAATTTTGAGCCACACTCATAGCATTGGTTGGTGTACCCGAAATAGTCACTATTCCAGAATTTACGGTATAATTCACGCCAACAGGTAATGCTGGTGAAATATTAACATCATTAACTCCAGATGATACTAAGAACACTACAGGATCAATTGGTGAATTCTGACATGTAGCCTGCGTACTGTTTGTCGAAATAAACGCTATATCTTGGTCTGGATCTACAGTTATAACTCCAGATAACACATTACTACAGCCTTGGTCAGAACTAATTGTATAGTTGTAAACGCCACTCTGTGTTGGTACCCCTGAAATAATTCCTGTTGTTGGATTAAAAGTAACCCCCGGAATGGTTGGTGTCATCACAAGGTTTGACGTTGCTGGTGAAATGGCATATTGAATTGGAGTTGCAAATGCAGTTCCCTCACAAACAATTGGATTAGGATCTCCAGAAACTAAACTAATATTAGAAACCTCTTTTATTTCTATCGTACCGCCATAAGTATCTGCACTACAAATTCCAAATGAATTCACCGTATAATTAAATGTTCCTATTTCACAAGAAGCACCCGAAATTGTTAAAATATTTGATGAAATTGACCAAGTAATCCCCGCAGGCATTTGAGGTGTGAATTGCACATCTCCTCCGGTGGCACCGCCACCTAAGTTATACGAAATTGGTGCTAACGTATCACAAGAACAAAGTTCTTGATTTATTGTCGTTGGTGTCAACTCCGTAATTTCATCATTTGAATTCACAACAATAGAGCCACCGTAAGATGAATTACATCCATTCGTTGAACCAGCTGTATTAACTACATAATTAAAAGTTCCTGAGCTTGTTGGATTCCCACTTATGGTTAATGTATTAAGACTAGGATCAAAAGTTGAAACCAAACCTGAAGGCAGCCCTGTTACATAAGCACTTGTCGCTGAACCACCAATTGCATACACTATTGGATCGAGTGCAGTATCCTGACAAACAACTTGACTTACTGTACTTGAGTTTTGTGGAATTATAGTCCCTTGCTCTTGAACATCAACAAAAGCCTCATTTGGCAATATAATAGTTGTTGACGAACAAGCGTTAGGCGATGAGGAGTCCGACACGCTCAATAATGTAATTACATTGGAACCAAAATTTGCGGTTGAAATTGATACTGTTGCCGAATTTGAAGTACCGCTAGAAATGACTTGACTTACTGGATCTGAATTTACCTGATACGTAAATGTATAAGGCGCAACGCCGTTTGAGCCTTCAAAAGTAATGAAAGGTTCTGCATCATTTTCACAAACCAAATAGCTATTTAGCCCCGTAATTGTGGCCACTGGACTAGGATTTACAATAATTGTAAACGTCTCTGTGGATTCACAAGTTTGCCCAGCATTTGTATAGGTACCTGTCACAGTAACTGTTGCTGTCTGTGGCGTTGACCCCGTATTTACGGCTGTAAATGAAGGAATATCTGTTGATCCACTCGGTGCTAATCCTATAGAAGTATTATCATTGATCCATGAGTAATTAACCGTACCTCCTGTATTATTAGACATAAAAGTTATTGGCGAAGTCGGTGCTCCGTTACAGACAGATTGATCTGCTGGTGGTACTAAGTCCAAGACCGGATTTACCGTGATTAAGAAATCTTTAGGAGCGCCAATACAAGCAACCCCATCTTTTGTAAATATCGGTGTGACTGTAATTGTAGACACATTTGGAGCTGACCCCGTATTAAGTGCCGTAAAGGCTAAAATAGGGCCCGTTCCACTAGCACCCAAACCTGTACTTGTATTATCATTAGACCAAGTATAAGTGGTCGTACCAAGTGTGTTCAAAGAGGTGAAATTAATTTCTGTTGTTAATTCACCAGTACAAACCGTTTGATCTGATGGCTGAATTACATGAGCACTTGGATTTACTGTTATAGTAAATACTTCAGAAGGTCCCGAACATGAGACCGAACCGTTTGTGTACGTTGGAGTTACTGTAATTGTAGCTACAACTGGAGTAAATCCTGTATTGAATGCTGTAAAAGATGGAATATCACTAGCGCCATTTGCAACCAATCCAATAGTAGTATTGTTATTAACCCAGCTGTAAGTCGTTGTTCCACCTAAATTATTTGATGAAAAGCTTACTAAGTTTGTGTTTTCACCATTACAAAGAACCTGAGAAATTGGCGTATTCAGTTCTGCGGTTGGATTAACCGTGATGGTAAATGTTTCTGAAGGTCCAGAACAGCTTACTCCTGCATTTGTATAAATTGGAATAACCGTAATGGAGGCAACAACTGGAATGTTACCAGAATTCAAAGCAACAAAAGATGGAATATTACCCGACCCCGAAGCGCCCAAGCCAATACTAGTATTGGTATTAGTCCATTCGTAAGTTGTAGCTCCTGAATTATTAGCTGAGGTAAAATTCACGGAATTGGTAGAACCAGAATTACAAACCGTTTGATTTACAGGTGCAACAACATCAGCTGAAGGATTAACCGTAATTGAAAAACTTATTGGTGAACCTTCACAACTCTCAGCTCCGTTTGTGAAAGTTGGTGTGACTAGTATCGTCGCTACTGATGGAATTAAACCCGTATTAATTGCGGTGAACGAAGATATATTACCTACTCCACTAGGGGCCAACCCAATACTTGAGTTATTATTGGTCCATGTGTAAGTTGTTGTTCCGCCTAAATTATTAGAATTAAAATTATAGAAGAAAGAATCGCCATTACAAAGTACTTGTGCTAAAGGTTGATCCATTTCAGGCTCAGGATTAACTGTAATTGTAAATGTTTTAGGATCCCCTTGACAACTTACAGAACCATTCTCATAAAAAGGAGTCACTGTTATAATTCCTACAGCCGTGGTGTTCGAATTATTAGAAGCCACAAAAGGAGGTATTGTTCCTGTTCCTGATCCTGCTAATCCAATACTTGGATTAGAATTTGTCCATAAAAAGGTGGTCGTTCCAGAACTATTTGTCGTCGTAAAGCTAACTGCTGTTGTCGATTCGCCATTACATACAACTATAGGACTAGGTTGATCTACCTGACCTGAAGGATTCACGATAATGGTAAACGTTTCAGATGGTCCAGTGCATGATGTTCCACCATTTGTAAATGTAGGAGTTACATTTATAGTGGCTACAACTGGAGCTCCTGTCGTATTAGATGCTATAAACGTTGAAATACTCCCCGTTCCTGAAGCTGCTAATCCAATACTTGTATCAGAATTTGCCCAGCTGTAAGTGTTAAGACCTCCAGTATTTGCCGAGGTAAACGTTAGATCTGTAGAATCCCCATTACAAACAACCTGAGGTGCTGTTTGCGGATTCACTTGTGCCACCGGATTAACTGTAATGGTATATGTTTTTGAAGGTCCAGAACAAATTTCTCCTGCATTGTCAAAAGATGGAGTCACCGTAATTGTAGACACTATAGGAGTTGTTCCAGTATTTGTAGCATTAAAAGCCGGCACATCTCCTGTACCACTTGTAAAAGTAAGACCGGTTGAAATGTTGTCATTTGTCCATGAATACGTAGTTGTACCTACTGTATTTGAGGAACTAAAGATAGTACTAGCCACAGGATCTCCATTACAAACCACTACCGAAACAGGTTGATTAACTTGTGCAGAAGGGTTAACTGTAATCGTGAAGTTTTCTGTAGCCCCAGGACAACTTACACCCTCATTGGTAAATGTTGGTGTAACCGAAAGACTTGCTGTTATAGGCGCATTTCCTGTATTAACAACCGAGAATACTGGAATCGATCCAACTCCAGATGCAGGAATTCCAATACTTGGAGTATTATTAGTCCATGCATATGTGGTGGTACCCACACTATTTGAGGTCGTAAAGTCAACGGTTGTGGTATCTCCATTACAAAGCATTTGTGATGCAGGAGGTATCATATCTGCATTTGGATTAACCGTAATTGTAAATACTTTATTTGAGCCAATACAATCTACACCATCGTAACTAAATGTTGGTGTTACTGTAAGTGTTGAGGTTATAGGAGTCGTTCCAGGGTTTGTGGTGGTGAATGATATGCTAGATCCAGAACCAGTACTACTAAGTAAACCAATTGCAGAATTACTATTTGTCCAGCTATAGCTCGTAGTACCTACTGTATTAGGAGTAGTAAAATTGATAACTGCAACATCTGATTCACAGAAAACCTCGTTTGAAGGTTGATTCACCTCTGCTGCAGGATTTACTGTAATTGTAAACGTTTCTGTTGGACCAGGGCAACTGAAACCATTTTCTGTATATGTAGGTGTTACTGTAATCGTGGCAATCTGAGGAATCGTACTTGTATTGGTTGCTGAAAATGCAGAGATATCTCCCGTTCCTGAAGCTGATATCGAGCCAATAGACGTATTATTATTTGTCCAAGCATACGTTGTCGTTCCAACTGTTGTGCTTGTGAATTCGATTTTTGGTATTAAATCACCTGCACATACAGTTGTTGATCCAATCGGATTCACTTGTGCTGATGGGTTGACCGTTATCGTAAAGGACTTAGGATTACCAGTACAAGGAACTAAACCATTTGTAAAGGTTGGTGTCACCGTGATGGTAGCAACTTGTGGAGTGCCGGTAGAATTTAAGGCTGTAAATGAGTTTATACCATCGACTCCATTAAGCGCTAAACCAATATTAGCATTATCATTAGTCCAATCATAAGTTGTTGTCCCAACCGTATTTAAGGTGGTAAAATTAATAGCTGATACTATTTCGCCTTCACATATGTTAAGAGATGTCGGTTGATCTATTTGAGCCGACGGGTTGACTGTTATTGTAAATGTTTCAGGGGATCCCGTACAATCCTTACCATTGAAGGTATAGGTTGGTGTGACAACAAGCGTTGCCACTTGAGGGATCGTAGAAGTATTAGTAACCGGAAATGACCCAATATTATCCGCAGAACCTGCTGCAGCTAAGCCTATACTCGTATTGTCGTTCGTCCAACTGTAAGTTGTGGTACCTGAAGTATTTGAAGTTGAAAACAGTATTGAAGTCGTACTATCTCCATTACACACTACTTGCGACGAAATTGGATTGACTTGAGCTGCTGGATTAATTGTAATTGTAAAAGTCTTTGAAGGTCCAGAACAAGAAATCCCTCCGTTATCAAACGTTGGCGTCACTACTATTGTTGCTACTTGACTAACATTTGAAGTATTGGTCATTGCGATATTTAGAATATCATCCGAACCAGTTAATGGTAATCCTATTGAAGAATTATCATTGGTCCATGTATACCCTGAAACGCCTCCAATATTAGTCGTGTCAAAATCCACATTCAAGAAATCTCCAACACATAAATCTTCATCACTTGGTTGAATAACGTTTGGTTCTGGGTTTACAATGACATCAAATGTGATTGGATTACCAGTACATCCAGAAGAATTTGCAGGTAGTGACACCGAATAGGTCACTGTTATAGGTGCATTTGTAGCATTAGTTAAGACTTCACTTATTGTGTCTATTCCAGACGTAGCAGCTTCAATAATTCCTGCGACATTAGCTCTGGTCCAATTGATGTTTCCAGGCACATTAGAAGTAAAGGAATGATTAACCGTTTCTGCTGAACATAACGCAGCTACTGGATCTGATGAAGTTAAAATTGGATTCGGATTAACATCGACAGTAATTGTTTCTGAATCTACACAACCATCTGCAGAAGTCATTACAATATCATAATTCACTGGAATAGTAACTGAACTTGTATTTATTAAGATTTCGCTAATGATTCCTGTTCCAGCTCCAGCAGTATTTGAAATGCCAGAAACTACCGCTCTTGTCCAGCTAAAAGTAGTACTTGCTAATGCTGATGTTGGTACATAATTAAAAGTATCATCACTACAAATTGAAGGTGGAGTCAATGTACTCGTTAGCGTAGGTTTAGGTTGTACCGTGATCGCAAAAGCTGCAGAAGATGCTCCCAACCCACAAGAATTATTTCCTTGAACAGATAAATTTCCTGAAACTGCTGAGGCAGTAAATGAAATAGAAATTGTGTTGGTAGCAGTAGAAATTGTACTGCCATTAGGAAGCGTCCACAAATAAGACACTGCATTCGGAATTACAGTAGTCGTATAATCATAAGTCGACCCAGCACATACTATTTGATCACCAGAAACGATCCCCGTAGTTGGCAATTCATTAATCGTGATTGGTAAGGTAGAGTTTGGTCCACTACCACAGCCATTAACGCCATTTACAGAAACATTTCCTGAAACCGCATTAATGCCATAATCAACACTAATTGAATTCGTTCCTTGTCCAGAAACTATTGTAGCACCGGTTGGCACTTGCCATTCATAAGTAATTACGTTTGAATTTACCGGAACGGTATATACAACTCCCGAATTGCCTTGACAAATCGTATTTAAACCTGTTATAGCCCCTAAATTTGGAATTGTACAATTAATGGTTAGCGTTACAGAATCTGAAACTGTTTCTGCACTACAAGCTCCTACTCCGTTTGCTGTTAGTTTTAAGACTTCTGGAGTACAACTGTTACTGAAAGACTCATAAACAACAGGATTTCCTAAGTTAAAATTCCCTGACAAAGTTCCCGAAGTCGTCCAACTCGTAGCACTCGCATTATCAACTGCAGTTCCTAAAATTGTAAAAGGAGCAATTGCAGTTCCTGGAATGTAACATATGGCACCATTATCACCAGCTTCAACTGAGGGAAGCGCTTGTGTAGTAACTGTAATCTCTTTAACGGCATTGTCTGTACACCCTCCTAATGGAGTTGCTACAAGACGAAGCCTCGTTACTTCATTGCTAAGAATGTCTGTGCCTAAGCCTGAGTTAAAAATCCCAGTTGTTGGGTCTACATTTCCAGGACCATCAATAACACTCCATGTAAGCGTATCATAATCGGTTCCCGATCCGTTTAACGCAATGCCTGTTGTATTGCTAACACAAATGCTTATGTCAGTTGCAGAAACTGTTGGATTCTTAATTATGTTAAGTAACATAAAACTACTGTCTACAGCACAACTACTGTTTCCTGAGCCTGTAATTGTGAGGTACACATAGCCTCTATTTATATCATCTATACTTGGAATATATTCTGGATTTACAGCCGTTGGATCTGTAAATGATCCCGGCAAATAAGTACCTGAAGAGGTACCATTACTGTTTTCAGAACTTATCCAAGAAACAGACGTTGCACTTGAAGTAGCGTCTAATAGAGCATAAGATTCTGATTCGCAAATCGTAGCGTTAACCCCTGCAAAGACCCCGACACCATCAGCGATGGTAACTTTTATAACATCTGTAACAAATGTAGCACAAGCTGTATTAGAAACTCTAATTGTTAAATACACATAGCCTAAATCGATGTCATCTTGTGAAGGTGTATAACTTGGGTTCAAGATCGAATTGTTCGTGAATACTCCACCTAAATAAGCGCCTGAAGACGAGCCGTCACTGTTTTGTGAACTCGACCAAATTATAGTATCTGCATTTGTAGCAATTGTATTTACAATATTGATGTTTGAGCTTTCACATATCGTAAAGTCAGCAGCAACCGACACTGTTGGTTGTGACTGAATGGTAACGGTCATAGTATCAGAAACATCTCCTGTACATGGTGCAATACTTGTAGCGGTTAGCGTTAATGTAATGACCCCTGTTTCACTAATTCCAGGATTATATTTTGGCGTTAAGGTATTAATTGTAGAGGCTTCAATACTTCCTGTTCCGTCATGAGACCAAGTAAACGTTGAAGCATTTGAAGTCGTAGCGCCATTTCCTGAAACGATGATATCTTCACCATCACAAAACAGTAAAGAAGTACCCGCTTCAACTTCAAGAAGCGGTTGTAAATTAACGGTAATTGTTTCAGATTGAACAGTTGAACAACCCGCTTCAGGAACGGTTTCCACTTTCAATAAAACAAAGCCATTTGCAATTTCATTGACTGAAGGCGTAAAACTTGGAGTTTCTGAATTCACATTTGTGAGAACGCCAGGCGTTCCAGATGCCCCTGTAACATTTGTCCAAACAATAGATGTAACGTTGCTGACGTCAATCAAATCTGGCAATGTAAATGTAGCACCACACATTGTAATGTCATTTGTTGTTGCAGTGAGTTCTGTTTCTTGATTAATAAAAATGGTCATGGTATCTAAAATAGCCACTTGAGAGCAAGCAGCATTAGGCATGGCTGAAAGTGTCAAAGTCACAGCGCTTGTATCATTAGAACCTAGAAGATATGTCGGATTAACTGTACTACTCGAATAATCAAAAGTACCATTTCCTGAAGTTGACCATGTGATACTGCTGTAATTACTAGCAGTTGCTGAACTTAAGATTACATCTGTATTTTCACAAATATCAAAAATATCTGGGCCTGCACTCACAATTGGATTCGCGTAAATTGTTAAGACCATCGCATCAGTTGACGAAGCACAGCCATTTGTAGACGTTGCTGTGAGGTCAAATTGAATCTCTTTGAATCCTGTTGCGGAATTAAAATCTGTAGGACCAGGAATGTAAATTGGTTGTAATGGATCTGCTGTAGACTGAATAATTCCACTACCGTTAGAAGTTATCCAAGAATACGTTGTAGAAGCAACTGGATCGACTACCGAACCTACAAGTTGAAAAGATGCAGTTCCTTCACAAAGAATAGCATCGACTCCTGCATCAACTACAGGCGCTGCGTTTATTTCTAGGTTAAAGCTATCAGATATTGAAACTGGGCACACTCCAGTGCCTACAGCTGTTAACGTCACTACAGCGGTGCCAGTCGCTCCGGCATCTGATGCAATTACAGGAGTTAAGGTGCTTTCGCCAGAAACAATCTGAGCAGGACCTGTAACACTCCATGTATATGTGAATTCATTTAAAACACTTGCTCCAACTACAGTATAAGTTTCAGTAACACATATAGTAGCATTAACACCTGCATTAACCACAGGATCTGCTATAATTTCTAATTGAACTGGACTAGACGCGCTTGAGCATGAGCCATCTGTTGAAGAGGCTGTTAAAATCAAATCTACTATTCCTGTCTGACCAGCGGCTGGTGTATAAATCGTAGCCAAAGCATTAGTTGGCGTAAACGTTCCTAATCCATTAGATGATGTCCATTCTACGGAACCATAATTAGACGCAGAAATCTCCGAACTTGTGAGGGTTAAAGATTCACCTTCACAAATAGTTCTTGAAGCTGGAACCACAACAATCGGACTAGGCACAATACTAATCGTTTTGGTATCCGTAATTGTTGTATTACAAGAATCATAGCCATTAACGGTTAGTGTCAAAATGATGTCTCCTGTAGTGCCTGGTGTTGGTACAATTACCGGATTTAAATCGTTTTGAGTTCCTGCTTGTAGTGTTGCAGGACCTGTTAAAGACCAATTAATATTTGTAGAAACTGAGGCATCGTAATTTGATGCAAAGGCATCATTAACTTGGTAAGAAACCGTTCCTTCACAAATGGATATGGGACCTCCCGCATCTGCAGTTGGATTGTTTTCAATTAACACTTCCAATGCATAAGAAACGTCTGGACAATTTGTATTAGAAAATCCTGTCATGGTTAGCGTTACTCGACCCAGGCTTAAATCTAAAGCAGAAGGTGTATATTCCGTATTTAGATTGGTAGGATCTGCAAAACCAGAAGTCGAAGCAGTAGAACTAGTCGACCATAAAATACTCGAGGAATCTGGCGCTAATCCAACTAATGCAATTGTATCGCCTTCACAAATTGAAGTCGGTGCTGTAAAACTAACCGTTTGTTCTGGGTTAAAGTTTAATGTAATTGTATCTGATACATCAAAGGCAGTTCCACAATCTGCTTTTGCAAGAGCCGTCACTTTTAAAACCACTTGTCCCGCAAATAACTGTGAAGCTGATGGTGTAAATGTAGGATTCAGTTCGGTTGGATTACTAAAACCTGCACTACTTCCTGTTCCATCAACGGTCCATAAAATAGACGCATATTCCGTAGCTGTTACCCCAGAAATTACAAATGGTTCTGTACTACATACATCCTGAATTGAATTCCCAACATCGATCGTTGGTTTTGGTTGTACAACAACGGTTAGCGTTTGCACATAGGGTGCACAAGTCGCCGTAGTAGTGGATGTTAATTGAATCTCAAAATCATCCTCATTTCCAGGAAATTGATTAAAAGTAGCGGTATCTGAATCTGCATTTACAAAGGCGCCATGACTGCCATTAATTTCGGTCCATGCGACTGTGTTACCATCCAGATTGAGGGCTGTGGCAGTATAAGGTTCTCCTGCACAAACAGCTCCTAAAGAACTAATTGTTGCTGTCGGCGCTTGATCTATTGTGATTGTAATTTCTTCAAAATCAGAAGAAGAACAAGGCGCTGCGCTTGTTGCGGTTAAACGTAAGGTCACAAAGCCATTTGCTCTGTCTGCTGCATTAAATGTATAAGAA
The DNA here is from genome assembly GCA_943788135.1 of uncultured Paracoccaceae bacterium. Taxonomy (GTDB): domain Bacteria; phylum Bacteroidota; class Bacteroidia; order Flavobacteriales; family Flavobacteriaceae; genus Hel1-33-131. The sequence continues at coordinate 51,984 of CALSPC010000010.1, forward strand.
GGATTTAGATCAGTTGTGTTTGAAAACGTCCCCGTTCCTGTTGGAGTTACGCGCGTCCAACTTAATATATTTGTCGGATCTTCAACGGAGTTACCTGTTAAATCATAAGTCAATTCTGAACTACAAACTACATCCGTAAGAGTCGTCATAGACACTACAGGAGTTTTAATCACATTCATAGTAAATTGTTCCGTGGTAGGTTCATCGCAAGGTGTGATTCCGTCCACACTAATTTGTATCACAACAGTGTCACTATCGACTCCAGGCTCATAGGTTGGACTGGCAGTATTAGCCGCTGATAAAGTTCCCGTTCCACTAATAATTGTCCAATTAATTGAACTAGGATCATGGTTGGTAAAAGTTGCTGTTAATGGTTTATCAACCCCTTCACAGAAAAAACCATCATCTGTAAAATTGATCGTCGCTAGCGGATCAATATTTAATTTTAATATATCTACAATTTGAGTACTACATGGTGCGATTGGATCTACTGTTAAGATCAAATTCACAAAACCAGCGGCAATATCGGCTGCTGAAGGATTATATGTTGGTGTTAAAGTAGTGTTCCCTAGCACAGGTTCTGAGCCTGAAGTTGACCATAAGAAATTAGCTACAGAGCTCATATTGTCAATGGAAACTAATCCTGTTGGTACGGTATAACTTGCTTGTGATTCACAAATTGTGTCTTCATTTGTTGTCAGTGTTACCACAGGATTTCTTGTAATCGTATGTGTAATTGTTTCTGTTACCGTTCCTACACAAGGAGAAATAGCATCTGCAGTTACTGTTAATTCTACCAAACCATTGGCAATTTCGATAGGGCCAGGTGTATATTCTGTTTCAATGGTATTTATAGAGGCTGAAAAGGTTCCATCGCCCCCATTATTAGACCATGTTATGTTTGTTACATTAGATTCCGTTGCATCTAAAATAGAGATACTAGCACCTTCACAAATATTTTGAGAAACGCCTGGAAATAATTCAGGTTTTTCCTGAACAGGGATTCGCACAACTTCCACAACAGTAGTAGCACAAGGTGCATTTGGAGTCACAGTAAGTGTCAAATCTATGTAGCCGTTGAAAATATCTGTAGCACTTGGTGTGACCGTTGGTGATAAATTCGTTGGATTTGCAATAGTGGTTCCAGTTCCTGTTGTTGACGTCCAAATAAAGGAATCCGCATCGTTAATCGTAGTACCTACTACTGCAACATTTGTTTCATCTTCACAAATTGGAGCTTGAGGCGTTACCACCACAACCGTTGGTGAATCGACAAAAGAAACAACCATTGAAGTGACTTCATCGGCCGTACATGGATCTAGTGCAACACCTCTAAGTGTTAAGGTTACCGATCCATTAGCTAAATCGCCTGTTCCAGGGGTATAAATTGGGTTTATAATGTTATCAAGATCAAAGGATCCATCCCCTGCTCCATTAGTCCAAACTAAATTAGTTACCGTAGTTGTATCAAAACTAGCAGTGGTAATTTGGAATGGTAAATCACATTCTGTTAAATTGACTCCAGCGTCAGCTACTGGTAAAACTTGAAATGCAAGGTCGAAACTTTCGGAGACTTGAATTGCACATGGTGCAACAGAGTCAACGGTAATTGTTAAAGTAACTGTGCCTACTGCTAAATCAGCAGCAGAAGGATTATAAATTGGGTTCAACGGATCTCCGGATGCTGAAAAAACGCCGGTACCCGTAGTTTCCCAAACAATGGAATTTGTATCATAAGCTGTCGCTGGAGCAATGGATACACCTCCAATACCAAAGGTATTTTGATCAATACAAATGGACGTTGTTGCCGGAACGGTGATGACTGGAAGTTTTTGTAACTCAAGTCGAATCGTATCTGTTACCAAATCTGTACAATGGTGCATTTGAATTTGCTTCAAGTGTAAGAATAACAAAACCAGTATCGTAATCTGCAGCTGAAGGCGTATACGTTTCTAATAAATTATTGGGATTTGCTGTTGACCAAGTTCCTGTTCCATGAGACGACCATGTAAGCGTTGAATAATCTATAGCGGTCGCTTGATTGGTAACATACGAAGACGGAGCGAGTGCACCTTCACATAAACTTACAATTGAAGGCCCCGCATCTACCGTTGGTTTTTCAATAAAATTTAGAGTAATTGTATCTTCTGTTGAAGAATTACAATTCAATGGGTTTCTTGAAGCTGTTAATGTAAGTGTCACAATTCCGAGCTCATAATCTGCAGGCGTTGGAGAAATAGGTTGGTGCTTCTGTGGTTTCTAAACCACCAAAATTTCCTGTTCCAGAGGTTTCCCATAATAAGGTGTCATAATGATCTATGACGACATTTGTTATGGGGAAATTTGGCGTACCCACACACAAATCTACATTTGGATTAATAAACGTAATTTCTGGTATCTTGTTGATTGTCAAAACCATTGAATCTTCAGCAGCTGCATTACAAGGGAAGTTTTCTAGTCCCTGTAAGCGTAAGTGTGACTGTCCCTAAATTTATATCAAAAGAACCAGGAATATAGGTTGGTGTTAATGTTAATTCGGAACCTGGTTGAAATGTACCATTCCCATTGGTAGTCCATATTAATCCAGCAGTATTTGTATTGGTCGCTGAGTCAATGGTGATAAGAGTCGCCTTCACATATTTGAGCATCATTACCGGCATCAACTTGTGGTTTCGCAGTAATTATAATTTCTGTTTGGGATGTAGAAGGTACTGTACAGGGAGCTATCGCATCTGCAGTTAAAGTCAAATTAACAATCCCAGACTCACCCATAGAAGAATTATAGGTTGGAGATAAGGACGAGGTATTAATAAAAGTTCCTAAACCACCACTTTGAGTCCAATTGGTTGAGTTTGAAAACTGTGCGGATGCTGAACTAATTGTAACGGACTCACCTTCACAAATTTGCAATGACGTCCCCGCATTGCGATTGGGTTTTTTTGAATGGTCAATACCATTGTATCAGAATCAGCTGCACACCCCGGTTGTGATGCTGTGACCGTAAAACTCACCGACCCCGATGTTTTGTCTCCTGGGCTTAATGTATAAATAGGATCCTCAACATTCACATTATCAAAACTACCAGACCCAGTTGAGGTCCACAGTAATTGAATTTGAATTTGATACCGTTGATAGTAATTGATAGGTATTATTACTTTCACAAATGGTCGCATCGCCAGCTGCCACAGCTGTTGGTGCTGCGTTGATTGTGTATAGAACTGAACTCTGTAACATTTGGACCACAGCTATTCATAGGAGTAACATCTACAATAAGTGTCACTGTAGAATTTAAATCGCTTGCAGCAGGAACATAGATTGGATTTGAAACCGTAGGATCAATAAAAAATCCGTTTCCAGTTGCTGGTCAACAGTCCATAATATAGACCCCTCATTTTGAATCGATGCCCCAACAATGGTTATGGGACCTTCACAGGCTAAACTTTCTGGACCGGCATCAACAATCGGTGCTTTTACAATATTTAAAATCAGATCATCTGAAATTGGTGCCGTACAAGGACTATTCCCTGAAGCCGTAAGCGTCAAGGTAACCGTACCATTTAAAATATCAGATGCCCCAGGGATATATGTAGTCGTTAAAGAACTTGAAGACGTAAACGTACCATCTCCAGATCGAGTCCAAGCATATGTACTTGGCACTCCATCCGTTACCGATACTTGGCCTGGTGAAAATGTATAATTAGAACCGTCACAAATCGTAGCCTCTACAGGCGCAATATCTACAATTGGTGGTGGAGTGATGGTAATGTCAACTGTATCTGTTGAACTTACACATGTATTTCCAGAAAAGGCTTCTAAGCTTAAACGTGATAGGTCCAACATAACTTAAATCGGCTAAACTTGGTGTGAAAATAGGCCTGTAGGGATCTCCTAAATTTAAAGTTCCTGTAATTCCTGAGGGAAGAGTCCATACTAAATTCGCCGCATTCAAAGTACCACTAGCATCTATAGACACAGGGGACTGTACCACAAGTAATGACATCCGGACCTGCATCTGCAATAGGCAAAGCATCTATATTAATAGTAATTGTATCTGAATAGGTTTGTGCACAAGGCCCTAATCCAGTAACTGTGAGTCTTAATGTTGCAAACCCTGTTGAAATATCAGCAGCACTTGGTTTATAGGTTGGGTTTAAAATGTTTGGATCATTAAAATCTCCAGAGCCAACATCGTTTGACCAGACAATAGTTGAAGTATCATAATTTGTTACAGTTGATTGGAGTTGAATGGCTATCGATGGTGTTTCACAAATGTCAAATGCAGGGCCATCAGTAATGGAAATTACAGGTTCTGGCTGCATGGTCACAACTACCTGATTTGTTTCAGTACAGCCGTTTGGTGTAGTTTCGGTTAAAACATAAGTTGTTGTTACTGTTGGTGTTACCAATGGGTTTGAAGATGTTGATGTAAATCCAACAGGAATACTGCTCCAACTGTATGTGTTTCCTAGAACCGATGGTGCTCCAACATTGATAGAGTCAAATTCACAAATTGAGGCATCTGGAATAACTTGAGCGACTGGCAAAGCATCGGTGACCACTTCAAAAGTATCTTCTACAGAACAGCCTGTAGTATCGTTTGTTATTCTATAAGTGAAAATTTGTGTATTGACTTGATCGAAATTTAAAGTAATTTGATTGAGTGTACTAAAAGGAACCGTTGGGCTCCCGCCTAAGTTTGTGTACCAAGCATAGGAATGGTTTGCAGTAAAAGCTTCCCCATAAGTCTCTGTATCACCTAAACACTTGAGTTGGTTTGGTATATCTGTTACAAAAGGTAAAGGATTCACAATAACTTCTACCTCATTTGAAAATGCTGGTGGACAACTCCCGTTTTGAACTTCTGCTCTAAATAGAGTGGTCTGAGTAAGAACTGCAACCGCATAACTATTGGTAGTGTTTGAAATAGTTGACCAGCTAGCGCCATTATCAATGGATTCTTGCCATTGTGTAATTACACCAACTTCGGAAGCTAAGTTGAGTATTCCTCCATCATTATTTTCACAAATTGTTGACATGGTAGCTGTAAGCACACCCCCATTACTAACTGGCGTAACCTCGACAAATGCAGGCGTTGAAAATTCTTCTGGCGCTGATCCACTTTGCAATACGGCTCTGTAGTATAAATTTGAAGTGGTATTTACAACTGTATAGGTAGTGTTTACATTAGTTATATTGACAACTCCTGATAAAAAATCAACCACTGGAGAAGACTCCCATCTGATAATACTTCCTGCTTGACCAGATAAAGTTAGTACTGTAGAATTTGTTCCACTACAAACTGTAGTGGTACCAGAAACACTTCCTCCAACCGATGTCGGAAAAACAGTAACCGATACAGAAGTTCTATTCTCACTTTCACAACCGCTGGCCGCATCAATTTGAGCCGCAAAATAATCTCCAGTAACTAAAGGAAAATTAGTTGCATATTGAGTTCCGGATACTGCTTGATTATACCAAACTGGAGATCCAGAGCTCGATATTTGTAAATCTGAAATTGTAGCTGAATCCGATTCTAAAAATGATTGTGCATTCGCAATCGGTGCATTTGGTAGCGTTGGTTGGGCATCTATAACTATGTTTAGAGACGCGACAGAAGTACAGCCTTCAGAATTTGTTACTGTATAATTATGGGTTCCAGAAGGAAGTCCAGGAATTGTTCGACTTGAACCTGAGTCTGTTAGCGAAACATTATCACTGATTCTAGTTAAGGTCCAATTTCCTGTTGAAGGTAAATCCGTTAAAGTTACAGACCCTGTAGCTGTTGTACACGATGGTTGAACAAGTGTTCCGACAACTGGTGCAGACTGAACAGGAACTGGATTGATAGTGATCGAATTTGTTTCTAGGGACTCACAAGTACCATTAGAAACCGAAAATGTATATGTTCCAGGAATTAAACCACTTACTATGTAAGAAGATGTATTGCTAGAATAAATTGTCCCGTCTGTAATGTTCGTTAGTGTCCAGTTTCCTGCCGGCAAATTAGATAATTCTACACTTCCAGTAGGGGATGAACAGCTCGGATTTGTGACCGTTCCAACAGTTGGTATCGAAGGAATATCATCAATAGTTACTGAAATTGCTGTTCGTAAACTCTCACACCCTAAATTATTTGTTTCACTCACATAATAGGTGTTTGTTCCGACTGCATTAGTATCTATAGTAGGAGGAGTTAGGGATCCTACACCACCAGTTGCAACTAAATACCAATTTAAAGTTCCACTTGTTGAAGTAGTCGCTGTTAAAGGAGTTGCTGTATCATTTTTACAATAAAAAACAGAAGCAGATGGTACTGCTGGAGCACTTGGAACTGAATTTACAATCACATCAACTTGTGTACGTGGACCTTCGCAACCATCAATAGTCTGACTCACGTAAAAATCAGTAGTCCCAAGAGAGGTTGTGACTGGGGTCAGTGAAGTTCCTAAAAAATTTCCTGCTGTTGGTGCATCATACCACCGTGGATTCGAAATTCCTGAAGTATCTAAAGGCGATGCAGCTTCATTTAAACACAAATTAACTTCAGATGCAAGTCCAGAAGGTGCTAGTGGTAATGGTTTTACAATAACTATAATTTGAGAACGTGGACTTTCACATCCGAAGGCATTCATTTGACTCACTTCATAAGTGAGAGATTCTGCATTTGAAGTTTGGGGAGTAGGCGATGAGGACAACGGTGTTCCATCAAAATCATACCAAACTAAACTATTTCCAGTATTAAATGCTGCTGTTAACGCTGTAGCCGTTTCATATAAGCAATACTCTATAGGGCTGGTTACTACAGGAGCAGTAGCGTTGGGATTCACAGTAATGGTTTCCGAATCTGTCAATACAACTGTACACTCCGCGTTATTAACCGAAATAAGACGCATTTCAACATCAGAGACTTGATTAGTTTCTGAAATGCTAGCCAAACCGCTGCTATCTAATACCACGGATTGATCAGCACCAGAATCTATTGAATATACCACTGTTGCATTTGCGGATCCTGTGATCGAAAATATAGCATCTTCTCCTGAACAAATTGGACCTGAAACACTTAAACTAGCTGTTGGAACAGCGTTTACAATAACTGTTAGGGTTTCAGAACTGGAACAACCATCTGCATCGGTTCCAGTAACTGAATATATTGTATTAGAAGTTGGAGAAACTGTTATTGATGAAGTCGTCTCACCGTCTGGGCTCCAAACATAAGAAATAGCGCCTGCTGCAGTAAGGGTTGTAGATTCTCCAAGACAAATCGTATCACTTCCAGAAATTGAAATTACAGGAATGACATTAACTTGAACTTTAACTTCAGCTCTTGGGCTTTCACATCCGTTTATTGTTTGACTCACATAGTACAAAAATTCTCCAGGGTTTGAAGTTACTGGAGTGGGCGCTTGAGATAATGGTGCTCCACTCGTTGAAGCTAAATACCATTTTAAATCCGTTCCTGTTGCGGAAAGAGCTATTGCAACATCATCTTGACAATACGTTATTGGGCTAGAAACTGTGGGTAGTGCAGGAATAGGGTTGACTAACACAGTCTCGGAGGCTGATAAAATTGTTTCACAAGTTGAATTAGCAACTTTAATTAAGTTAAGTGTTTGATCTGATGAAGCCGTTGGGATCGTGACACTAAAAGTCCCTGAATTATTCAACGTTACGTCTGTATCAACTCCTGAATTTAATTTATAGGTTACTACTGCATTTGGAGTTCCTGTAATTATAAATTGAGCATCTGCCCCAGAACACACAGATCCATTTGACGTTATTGATGCTGCTGGTAATGGACTCACCTCTACTTGAACCGAAGCAGACGCAACACAGCCGTTTGAATCCTCTCCAACTACAACATAGTTTGTAGTTGCAGAAGGATCTGCCTCAAATGCCGCTACATTTGTAAAACCACTACTATCCCAATTGTATTTTAAAGCTCCACTAGCGGTTAAAATCGTTTCTTGACCTTCACATATATTAAGGTTCCCCGTAACACCTATCGTTGGTAGAGTATTGACGGTCACTGTTGATGTAGAAGATGTTACAGAACCATCATCATCCGTAACTATACATTGGTACACGCCACCATCAGTTGCCGTTGAGACTGATATATTCAAATCAGCCGCTGTTTCAGCTCCGATATCAACACCATCTTTTTGCCATTGATAACTAATAGTTCCTGTTCCAGGTGATGCGACTACAGATAATGCTATTGCATCTCCAAGACACACATCGAGTGTTGGCACTGGCTGTGTTGATATTACAGGAGCAACAGATATAACTGTAGTCTCAAATTGGTTTATTGTAGAGTTATTTTTAACAGCCTCATGAGTATTAGGGAATACACAAAAAGAGGATGTAAGTAATAAGAATCTTATTAAATTTATTCTGTTCATCTTAAAAAAGTAAAGATTAGTCAATTGGTTTTACAAACAAATATAGATAAATTGTTAATAAGTTTTTGAGTTTTGAAAGAATAATAATCAAAAAAGGTTTTGAAAAACGAATTATATTTCAAAAAAAATAGGAAAAAATCCAAAAAATTGTCGTTTCAAACCATCCTCCATATTTATGAGTTGTTATATTATATAGGCCAATTATTTTGACAAAACCATGTTTTGATTCTTAAAAGTTCTTAATTTAGCTTTAAATAAAACACCTCATGAATATCTCATTTATTTTAAAATTTTTAATTCTATGTAGTCTCTCCAGCTGTACGACATCGGCATCTAAAACTCCAGGATGCCTTGTAGAGTTACAATCAGACGCTTACAAAAACAAGTCTTTTTACCTGGCTAGTCACTTTGGAACATATCAAACACTTCTAGATACTGTGGCTGCCGACATAGATGGTCGAATTGTTTTTAAGAAAAAAGAAAAGTATTTAAGCGGAATTTACATGCTTGTGAATGACATGAAAGAAATTGAGTTTGAATTTTTAATGGACGAGACTCAACATTTTAAAATCGAACCGAATGCCGAGACCCCCTCAAAAACAATAATTTATAACTCTCCATTAAATATCGATTTTAGAAACTTTAATGTGTTTCTAAATTCACAACAAACACAACTCCAATTACTACAATCAAATCTTGAAACAACCAAAGCGCAAAACGAGAAAGAAATTCTTCAAAAAAAGATTGAAACTGTTAATGCTAAAATTATAGAATATAAACAAAACTATATAGCCTCAAACTCTAATACTTTAGCATTATTTTTCAAATTAACACAACCAATAGATGATTTTTCTTCACTTTCAAAAAGTGAAAAATTGAATTCAAAAAAAGACTCTATATCGTATTTAAAAACGCATTATTTTGATGGCCTTGATTTTAATGACCCTCGCCTACTTAGAAATCCGTTTTTAGAATCAAAAATTTCAACTTATTTTGATGTTTTTGTGCCTAATACTGTGGACGCAATCACAAAAGAAATCACAGTACTATTAGACGAAGCCAACACCCCTGAAAGCGAAATGTTTAAATACATGAGCTTGCGTTTTATGGACCTTTATGGCACGCCTAAAAAAATGGGACACGATCGCATATTTTTAAATTTATATACTAGGTATTTTAAATCCAAAACGTATGCATGGCTTCCCTTAGCTCAACAAGAATTTTTTAACTCAAAAGCACGGCGTTTAGAGCACAATCAAATAGGATCCAAAGCAAAAGAATTGTTTATGAACACAATGGACGGAAAACCGTTTTATCTTAATGACCTAAAGGCCGACTATATTGTACTTGTTTTTTGGGACCCAACTTGCGGACATTGTCAGACCGAAATCCCAAGGATAAACCAGCTGTATACTACAGAATGGAAAACCTTTGACCTTTCTATTTATGCTGTAAACATGAATTCTGAAGTTGGTGAGGCGTGGGAGAAATTCATTTCAACACATGGACTTAATTCATGGAATCATGTCGCTCCAGCTAAGGAAGTGAGTGGAAATTATTCACAAAAAGATGTGGATTATCAAACATTGTATAACGTTGAACAAACACCCGAATTTTATCTCTTAGATAAAAATAAAACGATTATCGCTAAAGATATAGATCCAGCAGATTATCTAAAAGTAATCGAAAGGCAATACTAAAATGTTATTATAGCTAGAACAGCTGCTGTTTGATAACATCAAACATCTATTATTCTAACATATATATTTTAGTTTTATTTACCCAGCCTGCTTGATTTTGATAGTCCACAAAGAAAATTTTTAGATCGGCCTGGTTGACATAATCAACAAAAAAGACTTTTGCATCTGCCTGATTTGAATAGTCTGAAAAAAACCAAAGTCCTTTATTGTCTTGAGCTTGATTACTGTAATCTACCCTGTAAACATGTAAATCCGCTTGATTAGAATAGTCTACAACAAAGACTTTTAAATCCGCTTGGTTTTGGTATTGTACTGAAAATATCTTTTGAGCAACCACCTGTGAACTTCCGATAAAAGACAGGATAAGAAGTAAGTTTTTCATATATCAAACTAATTTAATTCACCAAAAACTTAAAGAGGTTGGATTGCGTTCCCTTGGTTACAGATACTAAATAAAGCCCTTTTGAAAACCGAGAAACATCAATAGAATTGCCGTCTAATGTAACATGTAATTTTTGTCCAAGCTGATTAAAAACCTCAACAGAATCTGAAGACAACTGCATCCCTTCAATATATATAAAATCATTGGTAATCGTTGGATGAATAAATACCTCTTGATATTCCGAATAAGAAGTAGAAAGCACACCCCATCTGTCTTCAGCATCAGGCCCATTCCAAATTAGGGTTGCCAAATAAGGATTGTCAATAAACGGATTTCGATTGTTTTGGTAAGATGCAATAACATTATTTCTATTGATTTCAAACTCTGAAACGGGATCTTGTTCATTCCACTCTAAGAATATATTTGGCATATCTGAATTGTCGGAATATGATGTACTACCAACTCCAATGTTTGTGGGCTCACATTGGGTGGGATAGCGCAAATACATATACATCATAATTCGGGCTACATCGCCTTTAAATTCATCACCTGGATAGAAATCCCCATCCAAAAAAGAGTCCCCACTACCATCTTTGAAAAGATTATTATTTCGGGTAGAATTCATCTGACAATCTGCTGCTCTCAAATTGTGAACATCAGTGCCTGGTCCTGCTGAGCTTGTTTCTAAACTAGGATTTGCTAAATTCTTAGCAAACACATGTTCTCTGTTCCAATACCCTATACAAAAACCGCTACTCTGATCCGCAATTGGACGAGTACGGTCATTTTTAGTAACACCATCAGAGTCATTATAGCCATAAATTAAAACCACATTGCCTTGAACATCTACATCAGCATCACTTTCATGAATAACATCCCATGTATCAGTTGAACTGGAAGTATAGGGAATTAAATTGGTGTGTGTGTCACTGATTAATGTCGAAAGTTCACTTTTAAGTGCATCCCCTTGTTTTGTGAAATCAATATCAATATAATAGTCAGGTATCTGAGCAGATAAAACACATGAGAACAACAAAAACGCATAAAGTATTGCACTTGACAACTTCGTAGTAGAAGTAATTTTCATAAAAATATAATTGGTTAATTTAATGCTAATTTACAATTAATATTCAATGTAATCTAAAAAATGTAAGCAGCGATAAGGATACTTTTTTAATATAAAGTTATATGTTTGCAAAAAAAGAACAAATGACCTTACTTTTAATGGCCGCAGGAAGTGGAAGCCGCTATGGAAAACTAAAGCAATTTGATGATTTAGGTCCTGCAGAGGAATTTTTGATGGAATTTAGCATTTACGATGCTCTCAAAAATAACTTTAACCACATTGTCGTTATTACTAAAGCTGCTAACAAATCGTTTTTGGAATCACACCTTTCAGAACGCCTTCCTAGCACAGTCAAATTGGATGTTTTAGTTCAAGATATTAAAGACATTCCCGAAACTATTACGCTAGACACTCAACGCGAAAAACCCTGGGGCACTGCTCATGCGGTTTGGACAGCCAGAAATGTTATCAAAGGGAATTTTGTGATCATAAATGCCGATGATTATTATGGGCAAAATGCATTTAAAGGGGCCGCTAGTTTTATTGAAAATAATGCAAACCCTAATGCTTTTGCATTAGTAGCCTACAACCTTAAAAATACTTTATCAAAATTTGGATCGGTATCAAGAGGAGTTTGCGAAGTAGAAAACCATAAGTTGACTTCAATCATAGAGCGCACTAAAATTTCTAGAACAAGGATCTCAAATCATCGATGAAGATTCTGGAGTAATTCTTGCCCCGGACACAGCGGTTTCTATGAATTTTTGGATTTGTAATGCGTCGATATTCAAATATATCGAAACGTATTTTGCCACGTTTTTGGAACATCCAGAAAATCTCGAAAAAAGTGAAATTTACCTGCCCTTTGTAACCCAAGAAATGATGGAAAACGGACACATTACTGTTGAAGTCATTGATGCGCAAAGCACTTGGTTTGGAGTTACTTATTATGACGATAAAAAAGAAGCTGTTAGCACCTTAGCAGACCTCACCAAAAACGGTGCTTATCCAACGCCTTTATGGCGCTAAGCGAATTAGTTTTTGGTTTCTAAACTGCGCTGTTTCCATTGGGCAAAACCTCCATCTAAATCATAGACTTTGACAAAGCCACTAGCAATGAGCTTGGTTGCACACTTAGCACTTCGACTGCCACGTTGGCAATATATGATTATGGGCTTTGAGCTGTCTAAACTCTGAATATTAATCTCAAATTTAGGATCTAAAAAATCAATGTTTTGAGCATTAGGAATGTGACCATTTTTATACTCTGCTGGTGTTCTAACATCTACTAATTGTATTCCATCTTGATTAGAAATCTCTTGCAGTTCTTCGACAGTAATCAACTCCAATGAATTTGAAATTTTCGTTTGACAATTCAAAAGTACTAAGGACCCAACTAAAAAAAATATTGAGCTTAAAAACTTCATTTCTCTTCTGGAATTATAGTAGCGCCGTTCCATTCATTGAACCCTCCTAAAAGATTGTAGGCATGCTCGAAACCCATTTGTTTCATAATTGAACAAGCTTGACCACTTCGTGCTCCTGATCTGCAGTAAACATAATACGTATTTGTTTTATCCAGTTTTTCAAGTGCTGAAATAAAACCCTGCCCTTGATGAATGTCTAAATGTTTGGCTTCTGGAATCATTCCTTCCTCGACTTCTGCATCGGTACGCACGTCTAAAATTATTGATGTTGAATCGGACTCTAATTGTGAAGCCCATTCCTGTTGTGTTAAATCTGACATAATATCTAAAAAAAGTTAAATTAATTAATATTTAAGTAGCGCTCTATACTTTGATAGAACACCCAATTGCTTTTGTTTTAGTGACCTTTACAGGAGTTCCTGATAAAAGGGCATCCACAGCATTTTCGACATATTTAGTTTTCACTAAAGTGGCGTCTTTATAATTATCATCAATTGCCCCAATGTATTGAACAACTGGACCTTTGGCCGTCGATTCTAAAACATAAACATGAGGTGTTTTGGTCGCGCCATATTGAGGATATATGGATTGATCGGCATCCATTACATATGGAAATGTAAAGCCTTTTTCTTTGGCACGTTGTTGCATCGCCTCCATAGAATCCCCTGGTTTTGTACGGACATTATTAGGCATAATAGCGATAACGGGATAGCCTTTTTTAGCATACTTTTTGTTTAGAGCTTCGATACGATCTTCATAGGCCACTGCATACGGGCATGTGTTACAAGTGAAAACCACTATAAAGCCTTTAGCGTCTTTGTAATCTGAAAGAGAGACCGTGTTTCCGTCTATATTTTTGAGTTTAAAATCGGTGGCGATATCACCAATTTCATAACCGTTATCGGAAATAATAGGAGTAAATGCTACAGTGGTAAGTAGTACAAGCAAGGAAAGCATAGTTTTCATAATAATTTGTTTTAGGGGTTTTAAAAAAATGTTTGAAGTTCTGTTTCTAATTCTTTGTAGCTAAAAGTTTGGTTATAAAACAAACGTTTTGAGGCGTTGTATATAACTGTAATTGGAATGGCACCATCCCATTGAGGATCAATTTTTGGAATCCAAGAGTTCATATCCGGATCGTCTAACACTACAATTTTTGATTGTAATTGATACTTTTGAATAAATGGCTTTAGTTTACTTTCGTACTGATGCGGAAAATCTAAGCTGACTAGAATAACCTCTATTTCCTCTTTGTATTTTTCTTGAAGCGCTTCAAAATGAGGAAGTTCTTTGACGCATGGCGCGCACCAAGTTGCCCAAAAATTCACCACATAAGTTTTGTCGCCCTCAAGATTTAAATACGGCTCAATCCCTGAAAAATCATGGATTTCTAAAGCAATAGACTTGTTGTTTTCAGGCTTACATGAAAAGTTCAAAAAAAATAGAATTATTAGGACATATCTCATACTACAAAGTTAAGAAAACTACCAAACGATCTTTAAAGTTTTAACATAAAATTACAAGCCGTAAATTGTCCCTGCAATTAAAAATTGATTTAATTTGCATTTGGATTTAATACCTAATAATAAAAAAAATGAAAACGATTATCTTAAAATCAGCTGCAGTTTTATTACTAATAATATCTGTAGCATTTACAACCACAGAAACTAAAATTGTGGACATCACAAAAAGTAGTATTCAGTGGGTTGGTCATAAAGTAACTGGACAACACGAAGGTACAATCACGCTTCAAGAAGGTACACTTGAATTTAATGCAAATCAACTTACAGGTGGTAATTTTGTAATGGACATGACGACGATCAACACAACTGATCTGCAGGGTGAATACAAAAACAAATTAGATGGGCATTTAAAAGCAGACGATTTTTTTGGTGTCGAGACCTATAAAACAGCTTCTTTGATATTTACATCAGTGACCAAAAATGGAGAAACCTACAGCGTTACAGGCGATCTTACAATAAAAAACATCACAAATGAAATCACTTTTGAGCTCGCCGTTGCAGAAAACACAGCTTCAACAACATTTCAAGTCGATCGTACAAAATATGGTATCAAATACGGATCTGCTAGTTTTTTTGATGGATTAAAGGATAAAGCGATATATAATGAGTTTGATTTAACGGTTTCTTTAAAATTTTAAAAAACTTTTAAATTAATTTTGCATTCAGAAAAATCGTTCCTACATTTGAAATGTTAATACTTAATTATGAACCTTACGATAAACAATACTTGGTGGTGGTACTCTCGAAAACAAAATTCGTGACACTCTCTTATATGTTTAAATCAAAATATCTAGGCTTGTCATAACGACAAGCCTTTTTTTATGAAAAAATTTGCATTAAAAACACATTACAAAAAAATACTTGCTGATACCATATCACCAGTAAGTGTGTATCTTAAAATTAGAGATAAATTTCCAAATAGTATTCTACTAGAAAGTAGTGACTATCACGGAAATGACAATAGTTTTTCGTACATCTGTTGCAATCCTATAGCATCAATAAAAGTTGATGCCAATGTGGTTACTAAAACCTATCCAGATCAAACTACAACATCTACAACCGTTGCTGCTGATAAAGTGACATCAGAAATTGATGCGTTTACAAAACAATTTGACACACAGAAAGATACCAGTTTCAAGTTTATAAACAATGGAATGTTTGGATTTACAGCCTATGATGCTGTCAAGTATTTTGAAGACATTCAGATTTCTAAAAAGGATAATTCAATAGATATTCCTGAAATGTATTATGCGATATACCAAAATATTATAGCTATAAATCATTTCAAAAATGAAGCTTATATTTTTGCACATTGCTACAATACTGAAAGTAATATCGATGCGATTGACCATTTGATTAAAGTGCAGAGTTTTTCGTCTTATGATTTCGAATCAAAAGGAGCAATAAGTTCTAATTTGTCCGATGAAGAATTTAAATCTCATGTGGAGTTGGCTAAAAAACACTGTGGTCGTGGCGATGTGTTTCAATTGGTCTTATCCAAAAAATTTCAACAAGATTTTAAAGGTGACGATTTTAATGTTTACAGAGCTCTAAGAAGTATCAACCCTTCACCTTATCTCTTTTATTTTGATTATGGAAAGTTTAAAATCTTTGGAAGTTCGCCTGAAGCCCAATTGGTTGTCCAAGATCAAAATGCAGAAATTCATCCCATTGCAGGAACGTTTGCACGTTCTGGTGATGATTTAAAAGATGCCGAATTAGCTAAAAAATTAGTTGCTGATAAGAAAGAAAACAGCGAACATGTAATGCTCGTTGATTTAGCACGAAACGACCTAAGCCGTCATTGTACAGACGTTGTGGTCAAAAAATATAGAGAAGTCCAATTCTTTTCTCACGTTATTCATTTGGTGAGTAAGGTCATTGGAATCGTTCGAAAAAACACACCAACAATGCAAATTGTAGCCGATACTTTCCCAGCAGGAACACTTAGTGGTGCTCCAAAATATAAAGCCATGGAACTTATTGAAACGTACGAAAAAACAAGCCGTGCCTTTTATGGTGGAGCTATTGGATTTATGGATTTTGATGGCAATTATAACCACGCCATTATGATTAGAACATTTTTAAGTAAAAACTATCAACTGCATTGGCAAGCGGGAGCTGGAATCGTATCTAAATCAAGCTCAGACAACGAGCTTCAAGAAGTGTATAATAAACTAGGCGCCTTAACAAAAGCCATCAAACTTGCCGAAACCATTTAAGCCCATGAAGAAGATATTAGTCATCGATAACTACGATAGTTTTACGTTTAACTTAGTGCATTACCTTGAAGATTTAGAGTGCGATGTAACCGTACTTCGAAATGATAAATTTGAACTTGAAGATGTTCAGCACTTCGACAAAATAGTACTGTCACCAGGCCCTGGAATCCCTGATGAAGCGGGGCTTTTAAAAGCCGTGATTAAACGCTATGCTCCTAGCAAAAGTATTCTAGGTGTTTGCCTCGGTCAACAAGCGATTGCTGAAGTTTTTGGCGGTCAACTCATAAATCTGGAAGAAGTCTTTCATGGTGTTCACACTGATGTCAATATTTGTATTGACGATGAAGCTCTATTTAATGGCATGGACAAAACTATTGAGGTTGGACGCTACCATTCGTGGGTGGTTGACCCGAATTTACCAGAAGTTTTAGAGGCTACTTCAGTCGATGAAAATGGACAAATCATGTCCCTAAGACATAAGGAATATGATGTGAAAGGCGTTCAATTTCACCCAGAATCTGTACTCACACCAAATGGAAAACAATTATTAGAAAACTGGATAAATTCATAAACACATGAAAGACGTTTTAAACAGACTCATTAATCACGAAACGATTTCAGCTGCCGAAGCCAAACAGATTTTGATTAACATCTCGAAAGGGGATTATAACCAAAGTCAAATTGCGGCATTTCTGACTATTTTCATGATGCGAACAGTGACTCTTGAAGAGTTGAGAGGATTTAGGGATGCCCTTTTGGAACTCTGTATTCCTGTGGATTTAGCAGCCTACAATCCCATTGATTTATGTGGTACTGGTGGCGATGGCAAAGACACCTTTAACATCTCTACGCTTTCCTCTTTTGTCACTGCCGCTGCAGGTGTACCTGTAGCAAAACACGGCAATTATGGCGTGTCTTCTGCTTGTGGATCTTCAAATGTTTTAGAATCCTTGGGTGTGAAATTTTCTAATGATGTTGACTTTTTAGAACGGGCCATAGCCACGACAGGGATTTGTGTGTTACATGCCCCATTATTTCATCCCGCTATGAAAAACGTTGCGCCAATTCGACGCGAATTAGGAGTCAAAACCTTTTTTAATATGTTGGGCCCTATGGTAAATCCTGCCTTTCCAAAAAATCAAATGGTAGGAGTATTTAATTTAGAATTACTGCGGTTATACAATTACTTGTATCAAGATTCCGATAAAAATTATAGTATTGTTCATGACCTTGGCGGCTATGATGAAATCTCGTTAACCAATACTGTGAAAATTGTATCCAATCATTCAGAAGTGTTGTTTTCAGCTGAAGATTTAGGCTTACAGAATAACACTCAAGACGCTATTTTTGGCGGAAATACGGTCGCTGAGGCCTCAAAAATATTTAAAACTATCATTAGTGGAAACGGCACAGATGCACAAAACAATGTGGTTTGCACCAATGCTGGCCTCGCCATTGCGACGGCTAAAAAAATAACTCATGTTGAAGGCTACGAATTGGCCAAAGAAGCTCTTTTTTCTGGAAAAGCAAATGAATGTCTCACAAAATTAATCGCCTTGTAATGAGCAGTATTTTAGATCGTATTGTAGCAGATAAACGTCTCGAAGTTGCCCTTCGAAAACAATTGATTCCAGTAAAACAACTGGAACAATCTGTATTATTTGAACGCCATTGTCCATCCCTAAGTACGCGATTAACGGAAAGCACTTCTGGTCTAATTACAGAACACAAACGCCGCTCCCCATCAAAAGACTGTATCAATCAGGATTTAAATGTTCAAGACGTGGCGCAAGGCTATGAATCGGCAGGTGCCTGTGGAATGTCGGTGCTAACAGATATGAAATATTTTGGGGGGAGTTTAGAGGATTTATTGACGGCTAGAGCCAGTTGCGAAATGCCTTTACTTCGAAAAGAATTTATTATTGATCCCTATCAAATTGTGGAAGCAAAAGCGTATGGTGCCGATGTCATTCTGCTTATCGCAGCAATTTTGACTCGAGAAGAAATTCAAGTATTTTCAACACTCGCACAAAGTTTGGATATGGAGGTTTTATTGGAAATTCATAACGAAGACGAGCTGCACAAATCTGTGATGCCGTCGCTCAATATGATTGGAGTCAATAACCGAAACCTTAAAACATTTGAAGTCAGCCTAGAAACGAGCAAAACACTCAGTACGCTTATTCCGGATGATTTTGTGAAAATTTCAGAAAGTGGGATTCGAACTGTGGAAGATATCCAAAGTTTACAACCTTTTGGTTATAAAGGGTTTTTGATTGGTGAGAATTTTATGAAAACAGATAATCCTGGTGCTAGTGCATCAGCATTCATAAAACAATTGAACGGATGAAACTAAAAGTATGTGGCATGCGCTATGATGACAATATTCAGTTGATCGCTGCGATCAAACCTGACTATATGGGCTTTATCTTTTTTGAAGGTTCGTCGCGTCATGTGTCTGCAGCCACACCTACTCTTCCGGCTAGTATAAAAAAAGTTGGCGTTTTTGTGAATGCTTCTTATGATACTATTGTCGAAAAAATCAATACCCACAATTTACAAGCAGTTCAATTGCATGGCGAAGAAACGCCTGAATTTTGCAAATCACTGCAAACACTTCATATAGAAATCATTAAAGTATTCTCCATTAAAAACGAGTTTAATTTTGATTTACTCTAGCCCCTTATGAAACCGTTTGTGACTTTTACCTCTTTGATACCAAAGGCCCATTGGCTGGCGGGAATGGGTATTGTTTTGACTGGTCTGTTTTAGAATACTATCCTTCAACAAAACCCTATTTTTTAAGTGGTGGTATCGGATTAGAAAATTTAGACCAGTTACAAGAGTTTAAAACAAGTGAGGCAGCAACCTACTGTCATGCGGTGGATGTGAATAGTAAATTTGAAGATTCACCCGCAAAGAAAAATAAAAATAATTTAGAAAAATTTAAACATTTATTATGAGTTATCACGTGAATGAAAAAGGCTACTATGGCCAATTTGGAGGGGCATTTATTCCAGAAATGTTGTATCCCAATGTCGAAGAATTACGTCAAAATTATTTGAAGGTAATGGCGGAACCTGATTTCAAAAAAGAGTTCGACCAACTCTTGAAAGATTATGTAGGCCGACCAACACCATTGTATTTCGCAACACGATTGTCTGCAAAATACAATACCAAGATATACTTGAAACGTGAAGATTTGTGTCACACTGGTGCGCATAAAATCAACAACACCATTGGTCAAATTTTGATGGCTAAGAAACTGAAAAAAAAGCGCATCATTGCGGAAACTGGCGCAGGACAACACGGAGTGGCAACAGCGACTGTTTGTGCTTTAGCAGGCTTGGAGTGTATTGTGTATATGGGCGAAATTGACATTTCACGTCAAGCGCCTAATGTGGCACGTATGAAAATGCTTGGTGCAGAGGTTCGTCCGGCATTGTCTGGAAGTCGTACTCTAAAAGATGCTACAAATGAAGCCATTCGCGATTGGATCAATAATCCTGTGGATACCCATTATATAATTGGAAGTGCTGTAGGACCACATCCCTATCCGGATATGGTTGCCCGTTTTCAGTCGGTAGTATCCGAAGAAACGAAATGGCAATTAAAAAACGTTGAAGGCCGTGAAAACCCGGATTATGTGGTGGCTTGTGTGGGTGGTGGAAGTAATGCCGCCGGCGCCTATTACCACTATTTGAATGAACCTGACGTCAAACTGATTGCCGTTGAGGCTGCTGGAAAAGGGATTTATACTGGCGAAAGTGCAGCGACTTCTGTCCTCGGAAAAGAAGGGGTGATTCACGGCAGTAAAACCTTATTAATGCAAACTACGGACGGACAAATTACAGAGCCTTACTCCATTTCGGCAGGCTTAGATTATCCAGGCGTTGGTCCTATGCATGCGCATTTGTATGAAACCAAACGTGCAGAATTCATTTCGGTGACCGATGATGAGGCGATGACCGCTGGACTGGAATTGTCTCAGTTAGAAGGCATCATTCCGGCAATTGAAACTTCTCATGCGTTGGCTATTTTTGAAGATAAAAAATTCAAACCTGAAGATGTGGTAGTGATTAGTTTGTCGGGACGTGGCGACAAAGATTTGAATACCTATATTGATTATTTTAAACTCTAAGATTGTGAATAGAATACAAGCAAAATTACAAGACGATAAAAAATTATTATCTATTTATTTTACGGCAGGATACCCTAATTTAAATGATACGGTAACAACAATTGAAAACTTAGAGCAAAACGGTGTTGATATGATTGAAATTGGGCTGCCATTTAGTGATCCGTTGGCAGATGGCCCCACCATTCAAGCGAGTTCTACTCAAGCCTTACACAATGGCATGACCTCAACGGTATTGTTTGATCAACTAAAAGACATCCGAAAAACAGTGTCTATTCCTTTGATTTTGATGGGCTATTTTAATCCAATGCTGCAATATGGCGTGGAAGCTTTTTGTAAAAAATGCCAAGAGGTGGGTATTGATGGATTGATCATTCCGGACCTACCCGTTGAAGTCTATCACGAAGAATACAAAGCCATTTTTGAACGGTATGGCTTGCTCAATGTCTTTTTGATTACACCACAAACAAGCGAAGCACGCATTCGGTATATGGATCGTATTTCGGATGGCTTTATTTATATGGTGAGTAGTGCCAGCACTACTGGAAGTCAGAGTGGCTTTGGAAACATACAAACCGATTATTTTAAGCGTATTGCAGACCTAAAGCTCACCAATCCACAGGTTATTGGATTTGGAATTTCAGATCATGAGACCTTTAGTCAAGCCACGCAATATGCCAAAGGGGCAATTATTGGTAGTGCGTTTATAAATTATGTGACTGCCCATGGGGTGGATGATCTGGGAGCGTTTACAAAACCCTTACTGAACGGTTAAAAGATACTTCACGTATTAAAATCACGTA